>JAZNQF010000103.1:0-31953 GCA_045590055.1 Acutalibacteraceae bacterium | reverse complement strand
TATTTTATAACTTATATCGACAACGGCAAAACCGTTATTTCGGGCTCGCTCGAAAATGAGGCTTACAGCCTTGATGTTACCGACACTCCAGAAAGATTCACCGTTGTGCTCAATCCCAAAAAGGAAATTGAGCTTGTAGATTTCCGTGTTGAGTTCAGCCATGAATTCAAAGAAAACGACAATTTCTTTGCCGGCGGATATCAGTCATGGACAAAGACCCGTGAATATAAATGCACCGACATTCAGAAGGGTCATATCAAGCTTGCAAATATGTCTGCAAAGACAAAGCATATGGCAATGCTTACGGGTGACCAGTGGTTTGTCAAGTATTCTGAAAAGCCCGGCGAATTCCACAGCCATTGTTACACCTACGTCAGAAACGGCGAAAACGTAAAGCTCTGGGGCTCCCTCAGCGAGAAAACCGGCTATACATATTTCAAGGTAAAAATGAATGCCAACCGCTTCTATTTCTGCAAAGACCTTCTGGGCAAGGTTGTTACTGAGCCGTGGCAGGTATTTGACATTGTATACTTTGAAGGCGGCTACGAAGAAGTTTTCGATAACTACTTTGCACTGTGGAAGATGCCCGAAACAAGAAAAGGCTCCATGAGCGGCTACACATCATGGTACAACTACTTCCAGAACATCAACGAGGACATCATCCTGCGTGACCTTGACGGACTTGATGCATACAAGGATCAGGTTTCAATCTTCCAGATTGACGACGGCTACGAGACCTACATCGGCGACTGGCTTGACGATAACCCGAAGAAGTTCCCCAGAGGCATGAAATTCATTGCAGACACCATTCACGACAAGGGATACAAGGCAGGCATCTGGCTCGCTCCGTTCAACTGCCAGAAGGTGTCACGTATGGCAAAAGAGCACCCCGATTGGCTCATTATGAACGACAACGGCAAGCCCATGGTCGGCTGCATTGCATGGGGCGGAGCCTATACCTTTGATATCTACAACGAAAACGTAAGAGAATACCTCAGGCACGTGTTTGACGTTGTGCTCAACGAGTGGGGCTATGACATGGTTAAGCTCGACTTCCTGTACAGCCAGTGCATTAAACCCCGTCACGGCAAGTGCCGCGGTGAAATCATGTGCGATGCCATGGAATTCCTGCGCGAATGTGTGGGCGACAAGCTCTTCCTCGGTTGCGGTGTACCCATCGGTCCCGCACTCGGCATCTGTGATGCATGCAGAATCAGTTGTGACGTTGACCTCACATATCAGGGCAAGTTCTATAACAAGATTCAGGTCAGCAACGAGATGCTCAGCGCAAAGAGCGCCATCAACAACTCCATTTTCCGCCGCCACCTCGACGGCAGAGCGTGGATGAACGACCCCGACGTATTCTTCCTGAGAAAGAATAACCTCAAGTTCACAGATGAGCAGAAATATCTCCTCGGCAGAATAAACAACCTCTGCGGCAACGTTCTTTTCGTTTCTGACAATGCGGGTGACTATGACAGCGCCGCAAGCGGTTTGCTCAGAAAATTCTTTGAAAAAACAGACGAAAAAATTGTCTCTGCAGAATACATCAGCACAGACATCATCAAGATTATTACGGAAAAAGACGGTGAAAAGTCATACCTCACCTTCGACATTGAAAAAGGCGAGATTCTTTCCGACAACAGCTGGAAAAAATACTTTGCATAATTCTTAACCCATTCAGGCGGCACTTCACAAGGATGTTAAGCCTTACGAAGTGCCGTCTTTTACCTCGCCCGAATATATGGTTAAAGTGTTTTTTATTAACGGAGTGTTCGCATGAAAACAACAGATTACGGCAAGCTCTACAAAAAAGCATTCAGCATCCTCGGTGACCTCACACCTTTAAAGGCAGACTGCGGCACACTTTGCGGCGGACTGTGCTGCAAGGGCGACTCAACTACCGGTATGCTCTTGTTTCCTCACGAGGAAAGCACGCTGAGGGTTATCTCCACACAAATGGGTGACCGCCTTGCCGTGTGCGACGGAAGCTGCAACAGAGCTGAAAGGCCGTTATCGTGCAGGATATTTCCGTTTTTTCCCACGGTTGACGAAAAAGGCAGGGTCTTTGTGGAAAAAGACCTGCGCGCTTTTCACACCTGCCCCCTGCTGATGCACAGTGAGGAAATTGTGTTTGATAAGCGCTTTTTCCGCGCGCTGAAAAAAGTCGGCAAGCTCCTCGCAAAAGACGAGGAGTGCCTCGCTTTTTTGCGGAGGGTTACGCAGGAGATTGACTTTGTGGGAGAGTTTGAATAATCATATACGGGCGCTCCATTTTTGAGCGTCCGTTTTTGCTCGCTTTTCTTTTATTTTCATGTTTTTGTATTGCTTTTATTCCAGCTTAGGAATATAATGATTACAATATTTTCGGAAGGTGACACTTATGTTTTCTTATATGACGGCAAATGAAGCCGCAGAGAAATGGAACATTTCCCACAGACGCGTTATCACTCTTTGTCGTGATAACAGAATAACCGGCGCCACCATGCTTGGTAACATGTGGTTAATTCCAATAGATTCAAACAAGCCACACGATGCAAGAACTACAAGACATTCGAAAGCCGTTGGATGTTCAGCAAAACCATTCTTGAAATGGGCGGGCGGCAAAGGCCAGTTGCTCAAAGAACTTGAGCAGTACTACCCCTTCAATGACGACAGCATCACAAAATATGCTGAGCCATTCGTCGGCGGCGGTGCTGTTTTATTTGACATACTCAGCAAATATGATTTAGAAGAAGTTTATGTCAGTGATATTAATTCCGAACTTATCAATACATATCACATTATTCGTGATGATATTGATGCGTTGATAGAAATGCTTTACACTATGCAGATTGATTATATTCCGCTCAGTACGGATAAACGCAAAGCATATTATCTGGAAAAACGTGAGCGTTTTAATGATTTAAAAGTCAATGAAAACGAAAACGTCCATATAGAAAAAGCGGCATTGATGATTTTCCTCAATAAAACTTGTTTCAACGGTCTGTTCAGAGTAAACAAAAAAGGTCTGTTTAATGTTCCCATGGGAGCATACAAAAATCCGATGATTTGCGATGAAAACAACCTTAGAGCAGTATCAAAAAAATTGCAGAGAGTTACTATCGTATGCGGAGACTATAGAAAGTCAGCAGACTTTATTGATGAAAATACATTTGTTTATTTTGATCCCCCATACAGGCCGATAACCGACACAGCAAGTTTTACTGCATATACGGAGAACTTGTTTAATGATGAAGAACAGATTGAACTTGCACGATTTGTTGATGATATGCACAGAAAAGGCGCAAAAGTTGTAGTTAGCAACTCCGATCCGAAGAATTCAAATACAGAAGATGATTTCTTTGATAAGATTTACTCTGCTCATAAAATCAAGCGAGTTGAAGCAACACGTATGATTAACTGTAATAGCGAAGCAAGGGGAAAAATTAAAGAGTTAATAATCAGTAATTTTTAAGGAGCAAAAACATGATTAAAAACGGAAAAGGTGGCGGCAACACTAAAACAGGCCTTGTTTTCGAAGGAAAAACCGATTTATCTACATTCCTCTCCATGCAAAAAGGATATGAAGTTGTTAAAGACAAGGTTTATTATGAGAATGAATTGGTTGCAAGAATATTTAAAAAGCACGATTTTTATAAAATCTTTTTGAAGGAACTTGAAATAGATTGGACCAAAATCATTTCAAAACAGCTTTTGCCGGACGATAGTATTTTTGTAATAATCAAGAACACTTTATACATTATAGAATGTAAATTTCAACAAGTGGCAGGTTCAGTCGACGAAAAACTGCAAACTTGTGATTTTAAGAAAAAACAATATCAAAAGCTAATGTCTAAAGCTAATATAGATGTTGAATACATGTATTTGTTAAGTGACTGGTTTAGAGATCCACGATATAAAGATGTACTGGATTATATACATAGCGTAAGATGCCATTATTATTTTGAATATATACCATTATATAAATTTGGTTTACCTGTCCCTGATGAGGTTTGATATGAAAAACAAAAGAATCAATAAATGGGAGCCGGAAGATTTTGAGTTAGAAATGACTACGCATTGGTCGTTTCCAAAACGTGGTGATTGGGCAACCCACGATGCAAAGTGGCGCGGCAATTGGTCACCATACATCCCTCGGAACATTCTACTACGCTATTCAAAAGAGAACGACTTGGTTCTTGATCAATTTGCCGGTGGCGGTACTACTCTTGTAGAAGCAAAATTACTAAATCGAAATATTATCGGTGTAGATGTTAACGATGTTGCTCTTGCTCGCTGTAAGGAAAAAACTGCATTTGAACACGAAGGCGCAAACGGTAAGGTGTATCTTCACAAAGGTGATGCAAGAAATCTTGATTTTGTGCCGGATAACAGCATTGATTTAATCTGTACTCACCCACCTTATGCTGATATTATTCAATACAGCGAGGATATTCCTGAAGATTTGTCTTTGTTAAAGGTAAAAGATTTTCTTGAGGAAATGAAAAAGGTGGCGGCAGAAAGCTATCGTGTTCTAAAAAAGGACAAGTTCTGTGCGGTTCTTATGGGTGACACACGCCAAAAAGGTCATATGATACCGATGTCTTTTGACGTTATGCGTATCTTCGAGGAAGCAGGGTTTAAACTCAAAGAGCTGATTATCAAAGAGCAACATAATTGTAAAGCAACTGGATATTGGAAAACCAATAGTGTTAAATATAATTTTTTGCTAATAGCGCACGAATACCTTTTTGTTTTTAAAAAACACTGATAAACCATATTACATTACTTCTTTCAAAAAGGAGGAGTATAGTTTGCCTGAACACAAGAATAAACCTTCATCGAAAAACATATTATATGCAATCCGTACGGTGCACGAGTGTGCTCCGAGGCTGATTTCAAGCTTTGTGTTTACACAAACGGCGCATTGGTTTTTCACCGGCTTCATTCAGGAGATTCTGTTTCTGAAGCTGCTGCTGCAGCTCATTGAAGATGGCGGCACTTTCAAGCAGTACGCTTTCCTTGTGGCGTTGTTTGCGCTCGCAGGACTTATTGCAAAAGCAACAGACTGCATCACAGACTATTTTGTGTGCACAAGGATGAAGCACTTTTATAAAAACATGAACGACCGCATATTTCAAAAAGCCGTACGCGTGGATATGTCGTGCTATGAAACGCCCGAATTCTATGACAAATACAAGCGCGCAACAGAAATCATCACAAACGACCACTTCACCGATTTCAGCTACCAGCTTGCAAACATAATTGCAGGCGGCTTTACGGGTGTTTTCCTTGTTATATACATTGTTACTATTGACTTCCGCCTTCTTTTCATTCTGCTTTTTGCAGTTGCAGTTGTGCTTGCAGGCATTGCAAAGGGTAAGGTTGAAGTTAACAGAGACAGAGAAATGACACCTCACCGTCGCTCAAAGGAATACGTCAAGCGTACTGTTTTCCTCAGGGATTTTGCAAAAGATATGCGCACCTCGGGGATTTACAACGTGATGCACTCACGCTTCAAAACCGCAGTTGAACAAAACAGAGCGATCTATAGTAAATACGGCTTCAAGATGATGCTCTTTGAGCTTATCGGCGGCGTTTTCGGCAGGGCTTTACCCGTAGTTTCAGCCTATTCGTACGCGGCGTACCGCTTTGTTGTAAAGCGAAACCTTGCCGTGTCTGATTTCTCAGTAATAATGACCGCGGTAAGCAACCTCAAGGATGTGCTCAACACACTCAGCGATGCGATTTCCAACATCCGCAAGGAAGCGGAATACTTCGGCAACCTCAGGGAATTCATGGAGTATGAGTCACACCTGAAATGCGGAGACAAAATTGCAGGTGAATTTGAGACCCTTGAGTTCAAAAACGTACATTTCACCTACCCCGGTGCTGAAAAGCCGTCATTGAACGGTCTTTCGTTCAGTATAAGCAGGGGTGAAAGCATTGCGGTGGTTGGCAAAAACGGTGCAGGTAAAACCACATTTGTCAAACTCCTGCTTCGTTTTTACGATGCTGACAGCGGAGTTATCCTCTACAACGGCACAGACATCCGCGAATACAACGTTGAATCCCTGCGTGAGCGCCTTGCAACCGTATTCCAGAATTACAAGGTGTTTGCTCTCACCGTGAATGAAAATGTGCTCTGCCGCGAAACCGAAACTGACAGTGATCACCCCGTTGTGGACAATGCGCTTCGCGCCGCGGGCATATACGAGCGCATTATGGCAATGCCTGAGCAGAAAGAGACCGTATTCACCCGTGAGTTTGATGAAAAAGGCACAGGTCTTTCGGGCGGCGAGCAGCAGAAGCTCTGCGCCGCAAGGATGTTTGCAAAAGAGTTTGACCTCGCCATACTTGACGAGCCGTCATCTGCACTTGACCCGATTGCAGAATATAAAATGTATGAAAGCCTCATTGAATCCACCAAAGGAAAAACGGTCATCTACATTTCACACCGACTTTCGAGTGCTGTGCTTTCGGACCGCGTGTACGTGTTTGAAAACGGTACAGTAAGCGAAAGCGGCACGCATGAAGAACTGATGGCTGACCGCAAAGGCTACTACGAAATGTTCACCCTTCAAGCATCAAGCTACAATGACGTTGAAGGAGGTGAGCTGTTATGAAAAAGAAGAAACAAAAGCTGAATCACAGCACGCTCTCCAACATCTTCTTCATGCTGAAAACCATGTTCAAGGTGTCACCGTGGCTTGTTTTTGGTGAGATTTTTGAAGAAGTAACCGGCGCTCTTCCCAGCAAGCTCATATCTGTTATCGGATTGAAATACATAATCGATGAGGTACAAAACGGCGCTGACCCCAAGAAAATCATTTTCGGCATCGTTGCAATGCTCGCCGTGATTGTAATCTGCGAAATGTTCACAAACATTTTCTACGAGCTTTACGTACACAGAGAGCGCGAAAAAATGGACCTCGGCATCCAATCCATTTTCTATGAAAAAGCAGCAAAGCTCGATTTATCAAAATATGACGACCCGGGATTTTACAGTGACTTCATTCTGTCAATTGAAAACACGGCAGACAACCTGCGAAACGTGCTCATGCTTGTCAGAGGCTACATTGAGCAAATCATTTCATTCACCGCAATTGCGGCAATCATGTTTTCGATTGACCCCATCTGCCTGCTGATCGTGCTCGTCTCGGTTGTTCTGTTCATCCCTCTTGGCAAATATACCGGCGCACTGCAGACAAAGCGAAGGGAGGACGTAACCGAAAAGCACAGACGCGGCGACTATTTTGCACGTATTTTTTATTTGCCTGACTATGCCGGTGAAATACGCACAAACGGCATCTATCCCCTACTGCGCCGCAGATTTAACGAGAGTGCTGACGACGTAATCAACACACAGAAGCGGTACGTTAAAAAGCTTGACTCACTTTTCTTCCTGCAGGAATTCTCCGTTCAGGTTGTGGGTTTCATGCTCATCCTCAGCCTCTACATCGGCTATCAGACGATAGTGGCTAAAAAGATGTCTGCAGGTGACTTTGTTGCAACCTTCAACGGTGCAGTTCAAATCGGCAGCAGTGTGCTGTATCTTACGGTTTACAGCCTCAGAAATTTCACCGAGCGTTCAAAGATGATTGACAAGTGCCGCAGTTTCCTCGCGGTAGACAACAAAATCAACGATGGCAAGCACGTTGCCAAAAACGGCAAGAGCGAAAAAATCACGGTTGAAAACATCACGTTCGCTTACGAAGGCAGTGAAAAGGACAGCATCAACGGTGTGTCTTTTGAGATTCAGCCCAATGAAAAAATCGCCCTTGTAGGTTACAACGGTGCAGGTAAAACCACGCTGACAAACCTGCTTTTGCGTTTATATGACGTAAAAAGCGGTTCAATCAAAATCGGCGGCAGAGATATCCGTGACGAAACCGTGCTCAGCCACCGCGCACGGTTTGCGGCGGTTTTTCAGGATTTCCAGCTTTTCGGCGCAACCGTTGGCGAAAACGTGGCACTGTCAAGTGACTATGACTCCGAGCGCGTGCTTGAAGCGCTGAAGCTTGCCGGCTTCACAAAAGAGCTGCCCGACGGAGCGGACACCATACTGCTCAAAGAGTTTGACGAAAACGGAATGATGCTTTCGGGCGGTGAACAGCAAAAGCTTGCCATTGCCAGAGTGTTCTACAAGCAATGCCCGTACATCATACTTGACGAGCCTTCGGCAAACCTCGACCCCGTTTCAGAATACGAGCTCAACCGAGCCATAAGCGAGGGCTGCTCAGACAGAACGGTTATCTTCATTTCTCACCGTCTTTCAACCACACGCCATGCAGACAGAATACTGATGCTTGAAAACGGCAGAATTGTTGAAAGCGGCAGCCACGAGGAGTTGATGGAGCTCGACGGCAAGTATGCGTACATGTTCCGTCTGCAAGCGGAGAAGTATAATTTACAGTAAAAACATTGAAACCTCGGAGTGTTCATGCTCCGAGGTTTTTGCTGTTATTGCAGAGTGCAAATGTTTATAACTTTCTTGCCCTTTTTAACTGCATATTTCATTGTTTGGCAAGCACCGCCATTTTTCTCAACATAGCATATCAACAAATCGGCGCGATCTATCATATTTATGAGTTGCTCCACTTTTTCCTCTGCAAAAGAAAATCTTTCAATGCAACGGTGACCTGTAAAAGCAACCGTATATCTCTCCTGCATAACCTTCTCACCTTATCCTTTTAAATCCGATATTAAATCGATTTTAACATATACAACCCCACAACGCAAGATAAATGATATATACATTCACTCATTTTTTCCATCTTATAGGATACAATATTTTTAAAGGATGGTGTGAAGTATGTACGAAACCGAATTTCAGGCACGCCTCACTCAATTAAGAGAACAAAAAGGTGTATCAGCTCGCGATATGAGCCTTTCAATAGGTCAGAATCCCGGTTATATCAACAACATCGAAACCGGCAAAGCATTTCCGTCAATGTCAGGCTTTTTCTATATATGCGAATTTCTTGAAATAGAGCCAAAGGATTTCTTCGACACAAAATCAACCACGCCTGCAAAGCTAAACAATCTAATTGACGACTTGAAAAAGCTGGACGACAATCAACTTGAAAGCGTTGCGGCAATTGTCAAAGCACTTGCCGAAAAGAAATAACATTTTCGGCAGAAAAACTCTGTAACCTTCAAAAAATCCACTGACTCCGTTTTTAGCGGAGTCAGTGGATTTTTCAGCGCATTTCGGTGAACGCGTACAAAACGGGAGCGCACCCCGCCGCCAAAGCGCGTACGCGCTTACGTTTTTTCGCCGCGGGCAGCCGCCCTGCCTTCTGCACAACCACCGCCACGCGCGAAAAAACGCGTGAGCATGCAAATGCAGCGGTGCAAACGCAGGCAGGGTGGCCTGAGCATGCTCACGTGGCGGCGGGGCGTTGCCGGTACCGCCACGTCCAATACTTTCAAAGGTTGACTTTATCGCCTTAAAATGATAAACTTATCAAGTATACCACCAAATAAAAAGGAGCATAAAAATGGAACAAAAAATCCTTAAGCTGCTGGGTGTCAAGGGTACGTTTAAAAAAGACGTTATTCCCATGATGAACTACAGCAGCGCAAACATCACCACGTCCGGTGCAGGCTACGTTATAAGCCTTTACTACATGAAATTCCTCACCGACGTTGTAAACCTCGACCTTGAATGGGCCGGCCTTGTTACAACCGTCGCTGTTGTATGGGACGCCATCACAGACCCCATCATGGGCGTTATCACCGACAGAACACGTTCAAAATACGGCAAGCACAGAAGATACATCCTCTGGGGTATGCCCTTGTTCGTTCTTTCTTTTGCTATGATGTGGAACAGCTACGGCCTCGACGGCGCAACTCAGCCTGTCAGATCCTTTATCTACTACACCGTTGCTTATATGCTTTACAAAACCGCATACACAATCATAGACATTCCGCACGTTGCCATGCTGCCCGAGCTTGCACCCGATTACGATCTGAGAATACAGTATAACTCCGTGGGCTACATCTTCAACTCATTCGGCATGTTCCCCTCTTTCTTCCTCGTGTCAGCAATTCTCGGCGTTTTCGGCTTCAGCACACCTGCTTCAGGTGCAAACAAGCCAATGCTCATTGCCGGTCTTATACTTGCAGCAATTTACGGTTTCTGCCTTTACAACACCTTCAAGCGAACAAGAGAAAAACCCTCTCTTGATATGACTCTTGAAAAATTTGACTTCAAGCAACTTTTGACTGAATACAAATTCGTATTCAAAAACAAATCCTTCAGAGAATACTTCTTCATGAGCCTCAGCTATAACATCGCAACCTATTTCTACACGACGACCCTTATTTACTACATCGAGTATATCGCAAAGCTTCCCCATTATTATACCCTTTTCACCACCATCGCAGGTGCATTCGAGGCAGCATCCTTCCCGCTTAACTACGCACTTACAATGAAATTCGGCAAGAAAAAGTGCGGAAGCATTGTAACGCCGCTTATGCTTGCAGGCTTTGCAGTCTGCCTTCTTATGAATCCCACAAGCGAAAACGCAGGCTCACCTATATGGGTAGTTGTTCTTTTTGCAACTGCCATCCTTTATCCCTTCGGCAAATCAGGTATCGGCTACGTTGCACAGAATATCCTTCCCGATGTCACAGACGTCGACGAGCTTATTACAGGCAGACGCCGCGAGGGCGTTATCGGCACCTTCAACACCTTCATCAAAAAGACGGTTTCAGGTGTTATGAGCTCAGTTGTTATGTTTATCCTCGGCGGCTTCGGTCTTGTTGTAGGCGATGATCTCACGGAAGCACTTGCACTTGACCCCAACTTCACACAGTCATCATCCGCCATTTTAGGTGTACGCATCTGCATCACCTTTGCACCGATTGTGTTCACACTTATCTCCCTTTTCCTTCTTCACCAGTTCAAGATGAACAAAAAAGAACACACCCTCATCCGTGCCGCGATTGCCACAAAGCATAAATACGGCAGCGTATCACTCAATCAGGAAGAAATCGAGATTATGGAAAAAATCTCCGGTCAGAAGTATGAGGAAACATGGCTCGGCAAAAACAACAACAGCGCCGAAGCCCATTGCATTGAGGTTAACGAAAACGGCGATTATACGATTCTCATGGAAATTGAAAAAGAAATGGCAGCTATCAGAACATCAAAAGAAAACTGAGCAAGCCCGAAAGGAGAAATAACAATGGCAAAAATCGACATCAACCAAAAGCATCCCGTAAGACCCGAAAAATCTTGGAAAAGAGATATGAACGATTTTCTTTTTTATCTCATTCAGTGGACGTGGGGACTCACCGTTAACCTTGCAGGCGGTCTTGCGTTCCTCATCTGCACAAAAATGCTTGGCTACCGCTACCAGCGTTTCGGCTACGCTTACATCGTATACGTTCCGTGGAAAGGCGGCGGACTTTCACTCGGTCTCTTCATTTTCATGAAAGACCAGCACAAAAACAAAAAGTGGACATACAACACAAGAATCCACGAATACGGCCACACATGGCAGTGCCTGCTCCTCGGTCCTCTTTATTGGATTGTTGTAGCACTCCCCTCTGTTATCTGGTGCAACTGCTTTGCAAAATACAGAGAGAAAAACAATGTTTCATACTACAAGCTCTACTGTGAAAGCTGGGCAAATGCATGGGGCGAAAAATTCACGAAGATGAAGAGAGTGGAAGTTGAAAAATAATTTTCAGCTTTCTCGCCTTCTCGCTGTACGGTAAAAAGAACAGTTTTTTGACACTCACTGTACATTAACAAAAGCCTGAAGCAACAACCCGTTGCTTGTTAACGCGCGCAACGGTCAGACCGTGAAATTCCTTGACGACAACGCAACGTATCTCGGCAATCAGCTTGAATGTGAATTCGGCGGCGACCGATGCTTCGGCATTACCGCCAATATGGATTTCTTGCTTGTCTGCGCCTATGAAGAAAACGGTGCCAACCCCGAGCTTGTCGTTTATAAAAAGAGATGAAAAAGCCGCTGAGATGGTTTCCCATCTCAGCGGCTTTTTTACGTTATCTTACTACCGAAGAATGACTGTAGATATAGAATTTCTCCTGGCTCGGCGCCCACGCCTTTTCCTTTGGCGGAAACGTTGCATCAAAAGCCTCAACTGCGGCGGTGTCCTCGCAGCAATCCGCAGCGGTGCTCGGAATATACATCCACTTCCTGCCGTCAAGTGCATCGGGCACAAGCTCGCAGACGAGAAGCGCAGTCGGGAAGTTGCCGTCAACAACGAAGCTGACTTTTTTCTTTTTGCAGCTCACAAAGCCGCGGCTGACATAGTTTCCGGGGTTGCCGAAATTGATGTTCACGTCATAGCCGAGCCTGCGCGCCGCATCAAAGGAATGCTCAATCAGGAGCTTGCCAAGCTTCTGCCTCTGATATTCGGGGGCAACACAAAGCGGCCCGAAGGAAAGAATCTCCTTGCGCTCGCCGTGCTCATCCTCAAGCCACGCTTTTGTGTACATAATGTTTCCGATAATCTCACCGTCATTTTCAAGCACAAACGCAAGCTCAGGGATAAAATCCGGATGCCTTCGCATCATGTGCACAAAGTAATGCTCGTCCGCACCCGGCTTGTAAACGTTCCAGAATGCCTCGCGTGTCAGGGTTTCAACTGCTCTGTAGTCTTTTTCGGTTTCCAAACGTATCGTCAAGTTTTCCATTTTTAAATCCTTTCATAAATCGTTGACGCTCAAAATACGAGAGGATTGCGGGATGTATTTGCAAACCTCTCGTTTACAATACAATCTCCAAGGTGTTGTTTCTTTTCAAACAGCATTCTCCAAAAAATATATTCGGCTTCCGCCGTGGTTTTATTTTATGCTTGTGTCAAATTGGGAACAAATTAACCTTTGGCTCCCTCTGACGAGGGAGCTGTCAGCAAAGCTGACTGAGGGAGAGATTTTTTAACAGCTAAATCTATATATTCACATACACCACTGAAATTGCGGTCAATGTCTAAGTTACAAATTCTTAACACCGTTAAATTTACACTTTCTGACTCTTTTGTACGAACTCTATCTTTTTCCGTTTGCTCATCGGTATAATGTCCGCCACCGTCAAGCTCAACAACAAGTCTTGCTTTAGCACAGTAGAAATCTGCTATGTAATTACCAATGGCTTTTTGTCTTTGAAATCTTATAGGGTAATATCTTAAAAACTCATACCATAGTTTTCGTTCCCAAGGTGTCATATTTTTCCGTAGTGTTTTTGCAAGAGGGATATTAGCTTTATTATATTCTTTCATAATTCTCTCCCTCCGTCAAAACTAAAGTTTTGCCACCTCCCTCGTCAGAGGGAGGCTAAGAGTGTAACTTGTGGAAGTCATTTCCACAAGTTGAATTTTCCGCATAACAACAAGCTTTTCTTTAATTTAATATAACATTTTTTGTTGTAATTTTCAAGTTATATATGCAAATAGAGTTATCCCAAAACCACGAGATAACTCTATTTTTGATGGTATGACAAAAATCATACTGATCAATTCAAAATCATACCAAAGAAAATGCAATTAAAAACTTTGTTTTTAAGCAGTAAATATGCCTAAAGTATGACGGTTATTCCTGCCTTACCCTGAAATGTTCTATATAATTCTGTTTATAAATCTAAATTATATTAGTTTTGCTTTTCCACATATTCTATCAACTGTCTTAAATTATTTATAGTCCACTCATCGTTATTCAATTGTAAAAAGCATATCAATATGCTAATATGAATTGTACTCATTCGGAAAGGAGCATTTTTATGAACTTAAGACCTCCCGCAATACCTCTTATCACGGTTGACCCGTTTTTTTCAATCTGGTCACCGAACAAAAATATCAACTTTGCTTCAACAGAATTTTGGTCAGGCAAGCAAAAGGATATACGCGGCACCGTTACGGTTGACGGCAAGAAACACCTCTTTCTCGGGTATCACCGCGATATACTGAAAATCGATCAGATTTCGCTGGATATCACCGCCCTTTCAACCACCGCCGTTTTCAAAAACGACAGCATTACGCTCACTGCAAAATTCACCACTCCCGTGCTTGCAGACGATTTGTATCTGCTTTCACGCCCTGTGTCATACATGGAAATAAGCTATGCCTCAAACGACGGTAAACCGCATCAGGTTGAGCTCAACGTCAGCGTCTTTGAAGATGTCTGCCTTGACGAAGACGATGCTGAGGTTATTTGCGAGGAGCTTGTCTATGACGGCGGCATAAAAGGCATGCGTATGGGCAACGCCGTACAGAAGCCACTGAACAAAAGCGGTGACGATGTCGGCATCGACTGGGGCTACGTGCATCTTGCCGTAAAGGCGGACAACGCATCTGTCTGCAGCGGCAAAGAAGACTGGCGCGCAACCATAAACACACAATGTCTGCCTACAGAAAACGAGAAGGCTCTTTTCGTTTTCGCCTACGACGATATAGAAAGCCTCGAATACTTCAACAAGCCGCTTAAATCATACTGGAACAAAGACGGCAAAACCATCGTTGAAGCTATAGCCGAAGCTTTCGGCGAATACGAAGCCGTGCTTGAGCGTTGCGATAAGTTCTCACAAGAGCTTTACGGCGATGCACTCAGCGCAGGCGGTGAAAAATACGCGGAGCTTCTCACCCTCGCGTACCGTCAGGTTATGGCGGCGCACAAGCTCTCCGTTGACGAAAACGGCGACGTATTATGGATATCAAAAGAGTGCTGGTCAAACGGATGTGCCGCAACCGTAGACGTAAGCTATCCGTCAACACCCATGTTCCTGCTTTACAACCCCGAGCTTGTCAAGGGCATGCTCAGGCCGATATACAAGTATGCTCTCAGCGATGCGTGGACTTTTGACTTTGCACCCCACGATGTCGGTCAATATCCCCTGCTCAACGGTCAGGTCTATGGTCAGAATCAGCTTAAATACCAGATGCCCGTTGAGGAATGCGGCAACATGTTGATTATGGAAGCGAACGTAGCTTTTGCAACAAACGATGCTTCCTTTGCAGAAAAGCATCTTGATATACTTGAAAAGTGGAGCAGATATCTCATTGAATACGGTGCAGACCCCGGCAACCAGCTTTGCACAGACGACTTTGCAGGTCATCTTGCCCACAACTGCAATCTTTCATTGAAGGCGATAATGGGCCTTCAGGGCATGTCATACATAATGAAGCTTCTAGGTAAAGCAGAAAAAGCTGACTACTACCGCGCCGAAGCCGTGAAAATGGCAGAGCTGTGGAAAAAAACTGCAATCAACCCTGACGGCACAACCCGCCTCACCTTTGACAGCCCCGACGGCTTCTCAATGAAATACAACATGGTGTGGGACAGAGCGTGGAAAACAGAGCTTTTCTCACAGGAGCTTATGGACAGAGAGCTCAAAAACAACATCGGGCATTTCAACAAATACGGTATGCCTCTTGATTCACGCGCAGACTACACAAAATCCGACTGGCTTGTATGGGTAGGCTCAATGGCAAGCGACAAAGAAATTTTTGAGCAGTTCCTTGCACCGCTTTGGGATGCATACAACGAGAGCCAATCAAGAGCTCCCCTCACCGATTGGTACGACACAAAGAGCGGCATAATGGTCGGCTTCAGGCACAGAACCGTTCAAGGCGGTTTGTTCATGAGGATTCTTATGAATAAATGGCTAAAAAAAATAAGGGCTTAATGTAAATAAAACGGAGAAGAGACAGGCTGTTGCCTGTCTCTTGGTGTTTGTGGTCGAAGTACGGGGACTCGAACTGCGTGCCTCTTGCTCCCAAAGAAATCCGGAGTACCTGTTTCCGCTTATTTCCAGCCGTTTCCGCCCCTTTCCGCTCGGAAACACATCCTTTCCGGCTTTTCTTTCTCCACTGTTTCCGTGTGCTCCGGTCGTGTCTGTGGGATAAACTGTGGTCAAAAAAATACTCCCCCGAAGCGATTGAAAATCGTCTCGGGGGAGCTTTGCTTATGTCAGATCGTACGTGGTGTAACCGAAATCATTAATTTTGAATTGTAATGAATGAAATCGTCTTCGTGTATCATTTGGAGAAATAAATTCGATCAGTTTATTACGAGGTAAAAACTTGATCATGATGGGTTTCGGGTTGGCATAAAACGTAAAACTCCAATCGCTTATCTCACGCTCTCCAACGCATTTCCCGCTACTTTTAGGATTGGCTTTTTTGAAGTTTTCGGCACAAACGGAGAAATCAATGAACACGCCGTTTTTTAGGGAAATACCTTTTCTCGTTATTTCGGCAATTGCATCTTCTGTGAAAGAATCATAATCGGCAAAATAGTTTTTAGGTAAATCATTCATGCGCTGTAACCTCCCCTCAAAGAATCTTTATAAATATTCTACCATAAAACTGCTGTAAATGCAATGAGGAGGGACATTTTTGTCGTCTGTATGGTAACTCTGGCCACCCCAAAAGTCAAGACCTTTGCAGAACAAATTTTGCCCCGCAGTAGACAAAGAAAAAGGTGCGAGAGCAACAGCGCGTTGCTTGTGATTTGCGCTGAGATATGCTACAATAAAAGCACAGAAATCAAAGGCGGTAATCGTATGGAAACAAAAGATATTATTCTTGAACTCAGAACGAAACATGGACTCTCGCAGGAGGAACTTGCCGAAAAGGTATTCGTCACCCGTCAGGCGGTCAGCCGTTGGGAAAATGGAGAAACTATTCCGAATACTGAAACATTAAAACTGTTATCAAAACTGTTTGATGTATCGATCAACACGCTTCTTGGCTCTCCGAGAGAGCTTATTTGTCAATGTTGCGGTATGCCGCTTGAAGATAGCAATATCAGCCGTGAAACCGACGGATTTTTCAACGAGGAATATTGTAAGTGGTGCTATGCCGACGGCGAGTATATGTATCACGATATGGACGATCTGATCGAGGTCTGCGTAGCGAATATGGCAAGCGAGGCCTTCCCCTCGGAGCAGGCTCGCGCGTATTTAAAAGAAATGCTCCCCAAACTCGACTATTGGAAGAAATACAAAAATCTTGACGATGGCGGAAAGTTTGAGGAGTTCAAGCGTAAACTGATCGATGAGATCAACGCCCTTGGTGTGGAAGGAATGCCGAAGGTTGAAAAGCTCAACGCCCTTGTGGGCGGTTACGTTAACCTCGAATACCGTCTCCCAAACGGCAAAACCGTCAAATTTCTTGACGATAACGCCACCTATCTGGGAAATCAGCTTGAATGCGAATTCGGAACAGACCGTTGCTTCGGCGTAGTCGCCAACATGGACTTCATCCTCGTTTGTACCTATGAAGAAAACGGACAAAATCCCGAGCTTGTCGTTTATAAGAAAAGATAAAAATTGCCGCTGAGATGGATCTCTCCACCTCAGCGGTTTTTACGTTATTACTCGAAAGAAACAGGCTTGGTATCACCCGTCGCAAATGCGTTGGGTCCGGGATCCGACATGGAGAAATACATCTTTGCGGCTTTGGTGGTGCCGAAATCACGGTTGGAGCCGGAGTTCTGCACCTTGTTAAAGGCATCGCGGAACATCTGGTTGTGCGCTTCCTCGCGGTTTAAGAGAAAATCAATGGTCTCGCGCACCTTCTTGTCGTCGATCTGGCGGTAAAGATATTCGTAAACCACCTTCGCACGCTGTTCGGATGCGATGTTGCTGAGCAAGTCGGCGCACAGATCGCCCGTAACCGTCACGTAATCTGCCGTCCAGGAATACCCCGATGCGTTGATAAGTCCCGGATTTAAGCCGAGGATCACGTGGGATTGGATCTCACCGCAGGGCACCTTTGCGGCATCCACGTCGTGACCGTTCAAGAGATTGATGGTCTGCGCCACCATCTCCATGTGCCCCAGCTCCTCTGCCGCAATGTCGAGGAACAGATCCTTGATTTCGGGATCTTTGATACGAAAGCTTTGGGACATATACTGCATCGCCGCCTTCAGCTCGCCGTTGCCGCCACCAAGCTGTTCCTGCAAAAGCGCCGCGTACTGCGGATTGGGTCTCTCTACCTCTACGGGATGAAAAAGCATCTTTTCGTGTTTGAACATAAACTTACCTCCGTTTGTTTACTATTAACTATTCTTGCCAATTCGAGGGCGGATATTCAAAGAAAAGGGATTGAGAAAAGCCGCAAAAAATGATATAATAATTATATAAAAAGTGTTGTAAAGAGGTGAAAAGGATGAAAACCGTTATCATAGGCGGTGTTGCAGGCGGCGCAACGGCTGCGGCGCGGCTTCGCAGACTGGATGAAAAAGCCGAAATCATTGTTTTGGAGCGCGGCGAATACGTGTCCTTTGCCAACTGCGGTCTGCCGTATTATATCGGCGGAGTCATCACCGATCGCGCGGACTTGACCTTGCAGACACCCCAAAGCTTCAAAGCGCGTTTTAATATCGACGTCAGAGTACTCAATGAGGCGGTAAAAATCAACCCCGATACCAAAACCGTCACCGTCAAAAATCTTCGCACAGGCGAAACCTATGAAGAAACCTACGACAACCTCATTTTGTCTATGGGTGCCGAGCCGATACGACCAAATATCGAGGGTGCTGACGGCAGTAACGTTTTCACCCTTCGCAACATTCCTGACACCTTAAAGATCAAGAACTATATTGATACCGCAAAACCGCGCTCGGCCGTGGTCATCGGCGGCGGATATATCGGCGTTGAAATGGCGGAAAATTTAGTTGAAGCAGGGTTGAAGGTCGCCATCGTCGAACTTGCCGACCATCTGATAGCGCCTCTCGATTTTGACATGGCGGCAGACGTTCACCGTTATATCAAATCCAAAGGAATTTACCTGCACTTGAATAACGGTGTAAATGCGATAAACGGAAATACCGTTATCTTGCAAAACGGCGAAATTACCGCCGATATGATCATTATGTCTGTCGGTGTCCGTCCCGAAACCGCCCTTGCGAAGGACTGCGGAATAGAGCTTAACCCGCGCGGAAGCATTGTTGTAAACAACAAAATGCAGACCAATATTCCCGATATTTACGCCGTGGGTGATGCGGTTGAGGTGGAGGATTTTCTAACAAAGAAGCCTGCCTTTATTCCTCTTGCAGGGCCTGCCAATAAGCAAGGCAGAATTGCCGCCGACAATATCGCAGGATACGAGAGCGTTTATATCGGCACGCAAGGCTCGGCAGTTTTAAAACTCTTTGATATGACGGTCACCACCACGGGACTTAACGAAAAGTCGGCTACGGCGGCAGGCATTGATTACGATAAGACCTATACCTATTCGGCATCCCACGCCACCTATTATCCCAGCGCGGCACAGATGTCGGTCAAAGCACTGTGGGATAAGAAAACGCTGAAGATCATCGGCGCGCAGATCGTCGGCTTTGACGGCGTGGACAAGCGTATGGACGTGCTTGCCACCGCCATCCGTTTCGGTGCAAAGATCACCGACCTTACTACTCTCGAACTGTGTTATGCGCCGCCTTTCGGCAGTGCGAAAGACCCTGTCAATATGCTCGGCTTTGTTGCCGAGAATATCGTCAGTGGAAAACTCAAACAGTTCTTCTGGCACGATGTTGAAAATCTCCCCTGCGACGGTAGCGTGTTCCTGCTTGACACCCGCACACCGTTTGAGGTGATGCAGGGCAAGATCGACGGCTTTGTCAATATTCCGCTTGACTCCCTGCGTCAAAGAATAAATGAAATTCCGAAAGACAAACCCGTCTACATTCATTGCCATTCGGGACTTCGTTCCTACCTTGCCTGCCGTATTCTCACAGGCAACGGCTACGCCTGCTATAACCTCGCAGGCGGTTGGCGACTTTATGAATCGGTCATCAACGAGCGCACCGTCCCCGAATACTCTTGTAAAGACTGTAAATAATTATTTTCGGAAGTAGGACTGCTATGAAAAAACTGAGAGGACTTGTTTTAATGCTTTTAATATCGCTTTCGTTGTTTGGTTTGACTGCTTGTCAGGATGGCGGTAACACACCAACCTACGATCAGATTACGGCAAAAGAAGCCAAAACAATTATGGATACCAAGACGGATTATATTATCATAGACGCCCGTACCGAAGAAGAATTCGCCGAGGGACATATTGAAAATGCGATTTTGATTCCCGAATATGAAATCAAAGACCGAGCCGAAAAAGAAATTCCCGACAAAGATGCTTTAATTCTCGTTTATTGCCGTAGCGGCAGACGAAGCAAAATCGCCTCCGAAGAACTTGTAAAATTGGGCTATACCAACGTAAAAGAATTCGGCGGTATTATCCACTGGCCATATGAAGTTGTGAAATAAAACGCTTGACTCTGACGTTGCGTCATGGTTTATACTCTGTTATAAGAGGTGATTTACTGTGAAAATGCAAATAAATGAGTTCGCAAAACTCACGGGTGTTAGTGTGCGCACACTGCACTATTATGATGAAATAGGACTATTAAAACCCGCCTTTGTGGACGAACAAAACGGTTATAGGTTTTATGATAAAAATTCTCTTGAGAGGATGCAAGAGATACTGTTTTACCGTGAGCTTGATTTTGAACTAAAAAGCATTTCAGAGATTTTATCTTCTCCAGATTACGATAAACGAAAAGCACTCGCTGAGCAACGAAAACTTTTGATTCTTAAAAAAGAACGGTTAGAGAGGATTATCGATGCTTTGGACGAGTCAGAGAAAGGAAAGATTACAATGACGGCGTTTGATAATAGCAATTATGAAACCGCGCGTAAGCGGTATGAAACTGAAGCAAAAGAGCGTTGGGGTGAAACCGATGCCTATAAAGAACACGCAGAAAAAACTGCGAATTACACTAAAGACAAATGGCAGCAGGTAAACGATGGTCTGAACGCAGTTCTCGCCAAATTTGCCGAACGTATGAATAACGGACACGCCGCTGACTCGCCCGAGGCTCAGGCACTTGTAAAAGAACTGCAAACCCACATTACCGAAAATTACTACACTTGCACCAACGAAATCCTTGCGGGCCTCGGCCAGATGTATGTCGCTGATGAACGCTTCAAAACCAACATCGATAAGTACGCCTTCGGCACCGCCGAATTCATTTCAAAAGCAATCAAAACATACTGTAATTAACACCAAACCCGATGAGCAAAACTCATCGGGTTTAATCATATCCAAATGTGCAAATGAATCTGCCCATATGGAAGTCGCTGTCCAAATTTTGGACAGCATTAAACAAAGAAAAGGAGGTTGCGCATAAAATGTATGCGCAACCTCCTTTTCTGCAAATTTTTGTGATTTTCGTAGTTTTGGCCTCAGCAAGTCCGTTTTATGGTACAGTAACTATGTTAGAATTTAGACAGTGAAGGCCTAAATTGCCAAAGTGAAGTTCGGGTATTTTTAGTGAAAAGAGGTTGAGAATGTGCCTGATATGAATAATTATCACGCCTTTAAAAGCACAAGCGGCGGAGGCTGTTCCGGCTGTGGTGGCGGTAGCTTTGGTTGCGGTTGGGTTGTTATCGTAATTGTTGTTCTTGCTCTGATATTCTTTATTTTTGACGGAGCAAGTTGGGATGCAACAGAAGGTCTTTTAACCTGGGGGATTATCGCATTTTTCTTTGCAAGGACATTGTTCAGATAGAGGAGGTCGGATTGATATGAATATTTTGAATAAAGAAATGTATGCAAAAAAAAACTTCACCAGTATTATCTAACACGCTACGGCGAGAACGAAACGGATATATGGTATAAGCAACCGGCAGTAAACGTTTGGGCGTTCAGTAGTGATAATAAGATTATAACCCTTAAAAGTCATGTTGTGACGGGGGAAGTAACAGAACAAATTGAAAAGGGGAATGATTATGGGACTGTTCGGAAATTTGTTTGACTTTAACGGAGACGGAAAATTAGATGCCTTTGAGAAAGCAGCGGAATTCGGCGCATTTATGAATATGGTTGACTCCTGCCAAAAGGATGAACTCACATCAGCGGGACTTGATATTGATGAACTCAACTTGATGGATGACGATGAACGCAGAGAAGTAATTGAAGATGTAGGACTTGATCCTGACGATTATGATTTTTAAGGAGATATCACTTATGAAACAGGAAAGAAAGATTCAACCATCGCAGTTTACCGTGATGTGGAACTGACCGAGGATAGCAAAATGACACTCGGCGAATGGCTTGATAAGTGGATGAACGAATATATGATATTCACCGTTCGCGAAAGCACGTGGGACAGTTACAAATCGATGATAAAAAATCATATCAAGCCTTATCTCGGAGATAAGCCGATTGTGTTTGTAACAACCGCCGATATTCAGAAAATGTATAACCGTCTGAAGACACTGTTAAGGCATGCCGATCTTCCGATGATACGGTTCCACGACCTGCGCCATACCTTCGCTACGATGGCATTGGAGAACGGCATGGACGTGAAAACACTGTCGGCAACCATAGGTCATGTGTCAGCGGCAACGACGCTTGATATCTATAGCCATATGACTGATACGATGCAGATACAGGCGGCGGTGAGCATTGACCGCAAAATCGGCGGCACAAACGCGCGGATGCCTGTGGTAGAGCAAACACCAAAGGAGACGGCGAAACTGCCCGTAAACGCCCGTGTGAGCCCACAGAGACCCATCCCGAGCCGATACCGAGAAAGATACGCAAATCCGGCACCGGATGCCTGTATCAGATTAACGACAACCTCTGGGAAGGCAGCTTCTTCCCCCGTCTGCCGAATGGCAAACGCAAGAAATTCAATGTCTACGCCGAATCCCGCGACCAATGCGAAGCCAAGCTCGCCGAAATGATCGCCGAAAAGAAAGCGGAGATCGCGGAAGAAAAAGCAAAACTAAAAGAGGGGGCCGAGTAGGGCACCCTCAATGGTTGGTATACAACAAAAACGTTCGTACATTTTTTGAGTTTTTCGAAAAATGTGTTGAATTTTTTGAAATTCGTGATATAATATATTTGCATCTAAGTGGTGTGCTTTAGCATATCACACGCACCAAGAAGCTATTGGCGTAGCTTCTTGGTGCTTTTTTTGTGAGAATATCATTTGGTTATAGAATATCAATAGATCTGGAGCATTCTGCTGTTATACCGATATCCCAATCGCTTTCAACAAAATTGTTTGTGGAAGCAAATTTTTTGATTAGATCATACCCTTTTTGGATGTAATTTTCCTCTGAAAACCAAATGGCTTTTTCAAAAGATATTTGCCTGTCTCCAAAATCGATTATGATACCTCGTGTTACCCAAACGTCATAGATTTGAATTCCATTTTTAAATAGACGTTGATTCTCTTGAATCAGCTGAATGGAGCAAACTTTTTGATTGATTGGCGTATTAACAAGGATTTTTGAATTGAGCAAGGGATACCTTGTATCTTCGACACTCCATATAGCTACGTCTTCGGTTGTTCCGTAATAATCCTGTGGCTCGGTAAAGCTATATAGATAGAAGTTTGCTGTAGCAGTTTCAAAGCCGACAACTTGGGAGGATGAATTTACGAAATTAAACTCATCATGATATATTGCTTTGAGTTCGTTTCCAATGAGACTACGAAGAAACTGAATCTCATCTTCTTTGAGACGAATATCTATTCTTTTCATATTATTTCTCCTTTACAAAATGAATTTTTTGCTGTTTAACCCCACCGTTTGAAGTACTTTGCTCGATATTTATGCTATGTTTACTTTTACTTCTTCTACAAGGCGTGTTTCGCTTCTTATCCCGAATAGATAGCCTATGAACAACATTTTGAACATTATTTCGGGTTCAACCGCAGGTCTGCCGTTGTTTTAACAGTAATACGGTCTGCACATTTCGTTTATGAACGAAAAATCTATATATTTATCTATTTTTCTTAAAATGTGGTCTTGGGGTACAAGTTCTTCTATGTACACCATTTCTAATTTTCTTTGTCTGTTTTTGCCTTCTAAAAGCATATTTACCCCTCACTCACACCTGTTTTCTATGCTTTTATTATACCACATTCCCACATCTTTTTAAAACTTTTTTGCAAAAAAAGACCGCTGACTTTTATCTTTGTCAGCGATCTAAGGCTCAGGAATCAACATTCCTGAGCCTTTTTGGTCCGAGTGACAGGGATCGAACCTGCGGCCTGATGGTCCCAAACCACCCGCGCTCCCAGCTGCGCCACACCCGGATATCTATTCAAATTTTCTCGCTTTTGCGTGGAAGTGGGACAAACTGTGGTCAAACTCAAAATCCACGCATTTTTGAGTTTTCTTAAAGTACCGAAAGTCCGCGCCGTTAAAGGCTTTTCGGGACTTTCTCATTTTTGAGGTTATAACCGCCCGACACGCTCCCAAACCAAGCGCCCTACCGGGTGAGCTACACCTCGTTGTTTTATATCTCGAACAGTATATAATACCCGTTCGATTTTGTCAAGAAGTAACGTAGGGTTAACGCATAAAACATACTGCAAAGCAGCCGCATGAAGCAAGGCACACTTCATGCGAAGTGTGCCTCTTGTTGTTTCATCGTTTCAGCTTATCTGCCTGAATCAACCGAAAATAGCTCTGTAAAGCTCCTGGAAAATAACGTAGATAAGCGAGCTCTTGACTCTGAACCAGATGTCCTCGAATACGCCTGCAAGGTCTGTATCCTCATTGTATTCAAGAGGCTGTGTGCCGTCGTCAATTTCAAATGCCTGAGTTACACACATGCCGCCTTCACCAATGAGCTCTGCACGGATGTAAATGAAATCTTCAGCGCCGTCGATTTCGTCAAGGTTGAGTGTGATGGGCTGACCTGCCTGAGCAGCTGTAACGTCCTGCTCAAAAATAATCTTGCCGTTTGCAATCCACTGAATCTTGTTGAAATCCTTTGCGTTTACGGTTACGCTGTGGCCGTCAACGTCGATGCTTGTGAACATCGGGTATGCAAGACCCTTGTTCATTGCATCAATCTCTTTTTCGGGGCCGATAACGTTGTTGGCACGGAGATTCCTTGTAACAGCAAAGAAGCTGCCTGATTGCATTGTTTCTTTAACCTTTTCAGAGGTGTTTTCTTCCATCATGAAAATGCTGAAGGAAGTGTCAACGTTGTTCTTGTCGTGAGCGTCAGTGTTACTGAAGCCGGTAACTGTTCTGCCGTAGGGAAGCACTGTCATAAGCAGATTGTCCCACAGAATACGGTCATAACCGGTGGTGCCGTTGTTTTCATTGAAAACTTCTATGCCGAGGCAGGATTTGTATCTGAGAAGAATGTCTGCAAAGAATTCAACGTTTTCAGGCTTGCTTACGTTTGTCATGTCTGCGTTGCTGTCAAGCCAGTCACCCGGATGGTTGATGTGTGAAAGACCGCCGTTCTTTTCAATGAAAGCGATTGCAGGCTCAAAGCTGTTTTCACCGCAGGTGAAGCCGTCACCCACACCGGGCTCAAGGAAGTAGCCGTTGACGTGGCTCTTTGTGAGTGTCATATAGTTGAACTCGTTTGCACCCGTAACGCAGGTCATACCTGTGCCTCTGGGTGTGCCGTCGTACGTGGGGTACGTGCCGCCGGTGATGCCGTAGAATTCTTCATCGGTAAGGGGAGTCATTTTGTAGCCAAGAAGGAACTGATACAGATAAAGAGGAAGAAGGGTCTGCTTTTCGTTCCATGCTCTGCCGGTTACACCGTGGTCTGCAACTGCAAGGAAGTCATAGTCCTGCTCGTAGAATTCCTTGATCATTTCGGGATAATCTTCGGTTGCGTCGCTGACGGTTGTGTGTGAGTGCAGGCTACCCTTGTATGCGCCCCATGCACCGTCGCCTTCCCAGATAACGTCTTCATAGGGTGAGACGATCTGATAGGTTGCGTCTGCGGCAAAAGCCATGGGCATGCAAGCCACAAGGATAAGTACGCTGAGTAAGATGCTGAGTGTCTTTTTCATTTTGATTTCTCCTTATTTTGAATTTATGATACCGCGAAGGAAGTCCGCTGCAATACGGATATCCTTTTCGGGTGAGTCACCGACTTCACGTTCAATTGTGAGGAAACCCTTATAGCCGATTTCCTCCAGTGCGGCAAGGTATGCCGGGAAGGGAACGCTGCCTGTACCGAGGGGCACTTCTTCAAAATAGTCAATTCCCTCAAACTCCTGCGGTACGGGATGTACGGCTCTGTAGATGTATTCAGGGTTACCTCTGACGAGCATTACGCCGTCTTTCGCATGGGTATGTACAATGTAATCTTTTAGGTTATGTACCGCTTTTACGGGGTCGTCACCCGTAACCATAACAAGATTAGCGGGGTCGAGGTTAACCGCAACGCCCTTTGAATCAAGACCGTCAAGGAAGCTTTTGAGTACGTCTGAGGTTTCGGGACCGGTTTCGATTGCAAAGTGTGAACCGATGCTGTCTGCATAGCGTGAAAGCTCAAAGCAGGCTTCCTGCATGATTTTGTATCGGTCGTGGTTCTTGTCTGCAGGCACAACACCGATATGGGTTGTAACGATGTCGGTTTCAAGCTCTTTTGCAAGGTCGAGAATACGCTTGGACTTTTCGATAAGAGCAGGGTTTTCGTCCTTATTACCGAAGCCTCTGCCAAGGTCGCCGCAAATTGCAGAGAAGATGAGACCGTTGCTCTTGACTCTGTCAAGAATTTCACGTCTCATGGCAGGTGTCATATTCTCGGGAGCGTGCTCGCCTCTCGTACAATACATCTGGATGCCGTTTGCACCGATTGCCGCCGCTTTTTCAATTGCCTGCTCAGTGGGCAGACGGAATGATTCGAGAATTACGCCGATGGGGAAATTGTACATTTTACTGACCTCCGTGTTATAAAAGTGAAATGAGTTTACTAAGTGTATTGCGGCCGTAGGCTACGCCGATTTCGGCATCTTCAATGCCCTCAAATTCAACTGTTACCCAGCCGTCATATCCGCTTGCTTTGAGTGTTGAAAGGCACTGATAAACAGGCACCTCGCCGTGACCTATTACGGCGCCTCTGAGATAATTGCCGCCTCTTGTGCGGAAATATCCGTCACACGGCGGGATGCTGTTGCCGCTTTTTACGTGGAAATCCTTAGCGTGCACATGGAAAGCATATTTTGCCATTCTGCCCACTGCGCAGGCAGGGTCTTCGTCTGCACACATGAAGTTGCCTATATCAACAAGTGCGCCGAAATTTTCGTGTGCAACCGCGTTTATAAGCCTTTCCACGCGCTGACTCTCCTGACAGAAATAGCCGTGGTTTTCGGTCATAGTTTTAATGCCCTTTGATTGTGCGTATTCGGTAACCTTGCGACAGCCGTACGCGAGAGTGTCAAGTGCGTTTTCAAAACCGAGCGGTTTTGTGTTTTCACCCTTATAGCCCCACGCGGCATCGTGCCTCATGGCAGGTGCGCCGAGAATTTCAGCTATATCAACCTCACGGCAAAGGCGCTCAATTTCTTCTTCAACGTCATTATTGAGAAAATCTGCACCAACCGTATAGCTGACACACGGCAGGTTCACACGCTCAAGCTCGGCTTTAAGGCGCTTTGCATAGTCTGCCTTACTCTCCCCTTCCGGCTCGTTGATGCCCGAAAACTCGATTCCCTCAAAGCCCATCTGCTTTGCAAGGGCAATCAGCTCAAATTCGGTGTATCTGCCCGAAGAAACGAGCTTGCTGTAGCTGTAGGAAGTAACGGATATTTTCATTATATCACTCACCTTTTTGTTCTTTGGTGTTTGAAACAAAATACATTCTGAATTTTTTGGGCTGACATCCTTTATATTTTTTGAAAGTCTGGATAAAGTGACTTGCGGAAGAAAAGCCCTCGTGACTTGCAATTTCAGCAACGCTCATATCAGTTGAAAGCAACAGCTTCTGCGCCTGCGAAATTTTAAGATAGTTTATATACTCCGAAAAGCTGATGGTCATTATCTTTTTGAAGGAGCGCGAAAAGTAACTGTAACTGAGACCACACCAATCGGCAACCTCTTTTTCGGTTATGTCGGTATATCTGCTGTTGATGTATTCCACAGCACTCTGAATTGTCTGCAACAAATTCTTGTCAGAAACAGAAACTTCAAAGTTGACACCGATGCTCTCCCAATATCTTAACACAACGCATATTATTCTGTATACGTTGCTTCTGATTGCAAGTTCCCAAGCCATCTGCCTTTTTCTGCTTTCTTCAACCGTGTTTCTCATCATCAGATCAACTGCATTTTTTTCAAGAAAAGGTGCCGGAAAAACGCGCTGCTTCGTTGAGTTACCGAGAGTGAAAGGCAAAATAATATTTAAATCCCACGGCAGACTTTGGGTTGATTGCATGGCACCGGGAAGAAGGTTGATTGACACAAACTCACTCTGCGGTGCAATTGACTCCATACGGTGAGGCTCATCAAAATTGATGATGAGCATTTCACCCACATTCAGTTCAAAAAAATCGTCTGACAGCCACACGTTCAGTTTGCCTTGGGTAAGGTATACGATTTCGATACGCTTGCAGTAACTGACAGAGGATTCACTTTTCTGTGAGTCAGTGGTCAAGTTTTTAACCTGCACTTCAATTCCGTTGAAATTGTTTTCAGGTTCGCGGGCTTCCATGGTGCAACAAAGTCTCCCTTTTAAAAATATTCTTTAGATATATTAACATGTTCAATCAAAAAAATCTACACTTTTTTTGCATCATTATACCACATTTAAAGCAAATTTATGACATTGTACAAAATGCCCAAAAAGCTGCAACAAAGTTTGTTTGCCCAAAAATACTGTTTTCATTGACTCGTTTTACTATTTGGTGTATCATACACGTGTTGTAATTTTTGCATCAAAAAAAACATAAATAAGGAAAATGTATATGATTAATCAAAAAGAAGCCGCAAAGTATATCTACGACTTTATTGTGGAAATTATTGACAAACACGGACCTCGCCTGCCCGGCAGTGAAGAAGAGGCCGCTTCTGTCAAAGACATAAAGGCACACATGTATGCCGCAACCGGTGTGAAGCCCAAGGTTGAGGAATTCAAGCTCGCACCCACCGCCAGCATCGGTGCAATCCCCATGCTCGGTGCCGCGGGTATGGTTTCACTCGCTTTATATTATCTGCACCCTGCAGCATCACTCGTCGCATCATTCATGGTGCTCGCTTATGCAATCATTCAGGTTTTCCTTTACAGAGGCTGGTTCGACAGATTCTTCAAGCAGCACACAAGCCACAACATCTACTCTGTGATGGACGGCGGCAAAGATATTGACTACACCATCGTTTTCAGCGGTCACTATGACAGCAGCTGGAACTGGAACATGTCCCTCAAGCATCCTCTGATGATGATTCCAAAAACCGTATACGGCGTTGTGGGCGTTGTGGTTGTTCTCGTAGCTTCACTGCTTCGTCTCATTCTCGGCATGGGCTCCCTTTCAAACACGTCACTTTTCTTCATCATCACACCACTGTGCTTCATTCCCGGCCTTTGCTTCCTTTGCTACTACCTCAGCTACGACAAGAAAAAGGCTTCCCCCGGTGCTATGGACGACCTTACAGGCGTCGGCATGGCTCTGTACATGGGTAAATACTACCGCGAGAATCCCGACAAGCTGCCCAAAAACTGCCGTGTTATCGTTGCGGCTCTCGGCAGTGAGGAAGCCGGTCTCAAAGGCTCCATGGCTTTCATGGATAAGCACGCTGATGACAAGAATCTTCTTATCAATCCCTACTTTGTCAACCTTGACTCCCTTCGCGACTACGACAATTTCAACGCCGTTAAGGGTGACTCATGGCAGTTCACAAAATTCGACAACGACATGTGCAACATGGTTGTGAAAGCATTTGAAAACGCAGGCGTCAAGCCCCACGTTATTTCAAACCCCGTTGGCGGATGCGACAGCACCCCCATCGTCAAAAAAGGCTTCAAGACAATCACAATTGCGGCACAGACTCCCACCGCAACAAATTACTACCATACATACAACGACAAGCCCGAAGGTCTTGACATGAGAACGCTTGAAAAAAGCGTAGGCATCATCATCGACGTTGCAGAGCAAATCGGCGAACACCATGCAAATAATGAGTATAAGCTGGTTAAGTATAAGAAGAGTAAATAAGTAAAAACACCAACACCCCGAACGGTTCAACTGTTCGGGGTGTTAATGTTTTTGAGGAGAATATGATTGAATTTGCTGAAAGAGAAGGGGGATTCAGCAAAGCTTGTGCCCTTCACTTACGGGTTGTTACTCAGGTGTTGTCGCCGATGGAACGGAACAGACCTTTGAGAGTTTCAATGATATTTTTGAAAAGGGCAATGATGTTGTTGAATACGTTTTCAATCACGTTGCCGTCGCCCTCTGTGAGACTGCCGAGGTCAAAGTCGCCGAAGATGTCGCCGAGGTCTGCCGAGCCGCCGCTGTCGCCGCCGCTTGCGGATTTCGCAACTGCTTTAACCGTTATGTCATAGTCAGGCATAACAAAGGTGATTTTTACGGTATCAACCGTCTTTTCAATTTCAACGGGGTTGCCGTTTGTATCGATGATTTCCCAGTGGTCAAAATCTTCGCCGAGGTTGTGTCTTACGGTAACTTCCTGACCGTACTTTGCATAATATTCACCGGTGCTTACGGTTGTGTTTATGAGAGTACACTTTCTTTCATAAGTTTTGAGGAAAATCTTTTCAAAATCGGGAACAACAAAGGTATCATCTTCCGTGGGGTTATAAACCATCTTAAAAGCATACTCTCCGGAGTTTTCGGGAGCAAAGACAAAGCTGTCTCCTGATTTGGCGCCTTCAAGGAAAAGCTCGCCGTCAACGTAAATATCAAAAGTACCCTTCGGTGTAGTACTGTTAAAGAGCACCTTGGAAATTATATAATGGTCAGCACCTAAACCGGCGGATGCCGAGCGAATTTCCATGTTAACGGTTTCTTTCTCAACAACTTCGATACTAAAATTAATTGATGATGAGCCGTAGTTTTCGTCATCCGGAATAAATACTACATTATCGGAAAATTTTCCTGCCGTGTCATAAACCTTGTTTTCATCCTGAAGCACAAATTTGCCGCTGAGTTCGGTGCCGTTAATATCCGTTGCCTTGCCGCCAATAAGTTCAATATCGGAAGCTTTCGTTCCTGTATAAATCGTCTGCTCAATGGTGGGTCTTTCAGTTATTTGAGTCGGCAGTTTAACTTCAGAGGTGTCACCTTTAACACGCACGTAAATCATAATTGGAGAAATCTTGTAAAGTGATGATGTAAACATCACGTTTAACTCCTGATAACCGCTTTCGGTTACAGTTGCCGTCAAGATTTTCCAGCGCCACGTTTTAACTTCAACTACTTCCTGCGTCTCGTTGTCAATTATAACGCCGCCCGTCAGTTTAACGTTTCTGAGTTTTGTGCCTGCTTCAACCTCGTCTGCTACGGGGTATTCTATTATTGTAACGGGTCTGCCTAACGGCTGAATGCTTATTCCCGAAGAGGATTTGCTGATTGCAATTTCAGAATAAGTTTCCGTGTCTGCAGGCACAAACTTAATCGTAAGTTGTTTGATCGTTACGCCGGCTGTTGCGTTTGCATCATCTTCAATAATTTCAAACGCACCTGCAACCGTTTCGTCTTCATCTAACGTGCCGTTTCCGTTCGCATCATAGCGAACCTCGCCGCCTTTGAGTGTAATGTAATCGCCGAATTTCTGACCCGCATAAATCGTACCTTCTGCTGTCGGGTATGAAACAACGTTTGCTTCCGTCAATTCAATTTGCGCCGCGCTTGCATAAAACGGCACAACTGATAACATCATCATAATTGCCAGCATAACTGACAATAATTTTTTGGTGTTTGTTTTCATATTTATCCTTCCTCCGTTTCAAAATATTTAAAAATGTGCTATAATAAAAGTGGGAGATTTTGCTTATCGAACCATCGGTATCACCTCGTTCGCAACTAATAGTTTGCAAAAATTCAAGAAAAAAATTGGTTTTTAGTAAATTCTTACCAATATTTTTCATGTAAAAAGGATTATATACTAAAAATATTGGTATGTCAAGTGTAGCTTACCATTATTTTAGTATAATCGACATCGCTATTATTTGAGGAGGGATATTATGAACCGTATTCGTGAC
>JAZNQF010000102.1:0-8279 GCA_045590055.1 Acutalibacteraceae bacterium | reverse complement strand
GGACACACCTACGACAAGCAGGTAGCAACCGACACTTACAAAGCAACAGATGCAACCTGCACCGCAAAGGCAACGTATTATTACTCCTGCACCTGCGGCGCGAAGGGCACGGCTACATTTGAAAGCGGCGAAATGCTTGCTCACACCTGGAATGCAGCAACCTGCACCACACCCAAGACCTGCTCAGTATGTAACGCAACAGAAGGTTCAGCACTTGACCACGATTTCAGCGTTTTTGTAGAGACGGTTGCTTTCACCTGTACAGCAGGCGGTTACGATATCTACAAATGCTCACGTTGTACAGAAACAACACACAAGAATCCGACAGTTGCAGCACATACACTTACGCAGGTTGAAGCAAAAGAAGCAACCTGCGGCGCACCCGGTTGGGACGCGTATGAATACTGCACAAAGTGCGACTACACAACGAAGGTGGAATTTCCTGCAACAGGCAACCATGTTTACACCTATGTTCAGAACGCTGACAAGGCAACCCATACCGGCACTTGCGTCTGCGGCGCAACAGTAAGCGGTACTTGCTCAGGCGGTATAGCTGATTGCAACAACGCAGCAGTATGTTCAACTTGTAACACCGCATACGGCGAAGCCCTCGGCCACGACTACAAGGCAGTTGTAACTGACCCCACTTGCACAGAACAGGGTTACACAACTCACACCTGCGCAAGATGCTCAGATGCATACAAGGATGACGAAGTAGCAGCACCCGGTCATGAGTGGACAGATGCAACCTGCACCGCACCCAAGACCTGCTCAGTATGTGACGCAACGGAAGGCGAAGCCCTCGGCCACGACTACGACGCAGTAGTAACTTATCCTACTTGCACAGAACAGGGTTACACAACCTACACCTGCGCAAGATGCGATGACGAATACATTGACAGTTATGTTGATGCAACAGGTCACGATTACGATGAGGCTGATGCGGTTCTCACACGTCCTGTTAAGAACAGCGACGGTACATGGACTGACGGTTATTACACCTACGTATGCGCAAACAACGCTGCACATACAAAGACTGAAACTGTAGCCAGAGCTGACTACGATGCATACGATGATGTTGTTGCAAACCTCAAAGAGCTTGCAGGCTACTCAATGCTCACAAATGCAGCCAAGAATATCATCAAGGCCGCTCTTGCAGACAATGCAGTTGCAGACAACCTTATCGCAACAGAGCAGAAGCAGATTTATGATGCTACAAACGCACTCAATGATGTTTACAACATGATCTCCGGTGACACAACCGGCGCCTACGAAAAGGCTGATTACACATCATACAAGCTTGCATACTCCGCAGCTAAGAAGGTTCTCGGCTTCATGTCCGAAGAAGACAAAGCCGCAGTTGAAGCAATTAAGGCTGAAATTGCAAGCATACCCGAAGACGGTTCCAAGAAGGATTACCAACAGCAGATTGATAAGGCTGCCGGAGACCTTGCAGCAATCACCGCAATTTACACAGGCTGTTCAAGCAACCGCCACGCATACGACGATGGCGTTGTTACACTGCCCACCTGCACAGTATACGGTTACACAACCTACACGTGCACAATCTGCGGTCAGATTTACAAGGATGACCTTGTTCCTGCAAGAGGACACATCGGCATGCTCATTCCCGCTGTTGAACCCACTTGCTCATCAAGCGGTCTTACTGAGGGCGTCAAGTGTATCGATTGCGATGCTATCATAGTTGCTCAGAAGTTCATTCCCGCACTTGCGCACACCGATGCAGATATGGACGGTGTATGTGATGCCTGCGGCAGAGATAACCTCTACGCTGATTGCGTATGTATCTGCCACAACAAGAACTTCTTCATGCGCATAATTTACGCTATCATCCGCATCATCTGGAAGATATTCAACATCCACGGCGGCTGCGTTTGCGGCGCACGCCACTTCTGATGCTTCGGCTGACAGAAGCCGATTAACCAAAACAAAGCACCCGATTCAAACGAATCGGGTGCTTTTATAGTTTTTCCTATGCAAAGCAGTCAACTTGTGTTTTTGATTTTACAACAAATCAAGCGGTCAATACACCCACCGTGTACCGACCGCCTGAACGCTTTTTATTTTATAACCATTGTGCCTGCGCCCTCGTCTGTGAGGGTTTCAATAAGAATTGCGTGAGGTATTCTTCCATCGATGATGAATACTTTGTTTACGCCGCCTTCAATTGCAAGCTTGCAGCACTCAACCTTGGGTATCATGCCGCCGCTGATAACACCTTCCTCTTTCAGCTTCGGAATTTCATCAAGAGTGATGCGTGAAATCAGCGTTGACGGGTCGTCCTTGTCGCGCAGTATGCCGCATACGTCCGTCATGGAAATGAGGCTTTTCGCTTTAAGCTCGCCCGCAATTCTTGCCGCGGCGGTGTCTGCGTTGATGTTGTAGCTGTTGCCGTCTTTGTCACAGCCGACTGTAGAGATAACGGGAATATAGCCCTTGTCAATTACGTCAAGAATCGGTTGAACGTTCACGTTGGTTATTTCACCTACGAAGCCGAGACGCTCGTCTTTGACCTTCGCTTCAATGATGTGGCCGTCCATACCGCTCAGACCGATTGCCTTGCCGCCGTTGTTCTGCAGTTGGTTAACCAGCGACTTGTTGATTTTGCCTGCAAGCACCATCTGTACGATGTCAACGGTTTCTCTGTCGGTTACGCGCAGACCGTCAACGAATTCGGATTTCTTGCCGATTTTTGTGAGCATTTCGGTAATCTCGGGACCGCCGCCGTGAACAAGCACAACCTTGATGCCGACTTGCGACATGAGCACGATGTCGCACATAACCGCCATTTTGAGTTCTTCGTTCACCATCGCGTTGCCGCCATATTTGACGACGATGATTTTGTCTGCATATTTCTGTATATAAGGTAACGCTTCAACAAGTACGTTTGCCCTGAGAGCGTTTGTGAGCTGAGTGTCCATTTTTTGTACCTCTTTCGGAAAATATCACTTATGTTCTGTAGTCACCGTTGATTTTAACGTAATCGTATGTAAGGTCGCAACCCCATGCAACCGATTCAGCCGCACCGCTGTTGAGCTCGACGAGGATTTCTATGCTGTCCTCAACAAGTACGTTTTTGGCTTCTTCCTCACTGAAGGGAATGCCTGCGCCGTTTTTGCAAACCTCAACAATGCCTGCTTTTGAACGGAAGGCAACGTCAATTTTTGTTACGTCAACGTTTGCTCCGCTGTAACCGATAGCGCACAGTACACGTCCCCAGTTTGCGTCGGAGCCGAACATTGCCGCCTTTGTCAGTGATGAGCATATAACCGATTTTGCAACAGTTTTTGCAGTGGCTTCGTCTGCGGCGCCGCTGACCTTGCACTCAAGCAGCTTTGTTGCACCTTCGCCGTCTGCGGCAATTTTTCTGCAGAGGTTGACGGTTACTGTGTTGAGTGCCTTCATAAATACGGCAAAATCATCGCCGTCAGCGGTGATTTCCGCGTTGCCTGCCGCACCGTTTGCCAACACGGTGACCATATCGTTTGTTGACGTGTCACCGTCAACGCTTATCATATTGAAGGTTTTCTGTACGTCGCCCGAAAGAGCCTTGCTGAGCATCTGTGAGCTGATTGCGCAGTCTGTTGTGATAAACACAAGCATTGTTGCCATGTTGGGATGAATCATACCCGAGCCTTTTGCGATGCCGCCGATTTTACATTCAATACCGCCAATGTTAAAACTGACGGCAACCTCTTTGAGCTTCGTGTCGGTTGTCATAATACCAAGTGCGGCACTCTCACTGCCCGTGCAGGAAAGACCGCTCACAAGTGCGGGAATACCGTTTTTGATAGGCTCGATTTCAAGCGGCTGACCGATTACTCCCGTTGAAGCAACCACAACATCTTTTGCATCAATGCCCATCTGTGCTGAAAGCAGAGCGCACATTTCTTCAGCAATCTCAATGCCGTTTGCGTTGCAGGTGTTGGCGTTGCCGCTGTTGCAGATAACCGCCTGCGCCTTGCCGTCGGAGATGTTGTTTTTTGTTACGGTGAGCGGTGCGCCTTTGACAAGGTTGGTTGTGTAAACCGCCGCGGCATTGGCAAGCGTCTCACTGTATATGAGTGAAAGATCATTTTTTGTTTTGTTTTTTCTGATTCCGCAATGGATGCCGTTTGCTTTGAAGCCTTTTGCGGCACAAACACCGCCGTCAATGAATTTTATGTTCATGTTTATTTCTCCTGTAAATTAATCAGAGCACAAGTCCGAGTTTTTCGTCTGCGCCGCTTGAAATGTTGAGGCATTCAAGTGCCGCGCCGCATGCACCTTTGCCGAGGTTGTCGTACCTTGCTGCGAGGAGCACCCTTTCTTCGTTGCCGAAAACAGAAATCTGCATGCTGTCTTTCCCGGAAAGAGCTGCAGCAGAAAGGAAGCCCGCCTCGTCAAAACCGTCAATGTATTTCACAATATCGGTGGTATATAAAGACTTGTAGCAGTCAATAACGTCGTCAACGGTTTTTGAGCCGAGCTGAGATTTGAACAGAGTGATTGTGACAAGCATACCGCTGTAAAAATCTGCAACCACGGGGCAGAATGCAGGCTCTTTTTCAATGCCGGCAATCGCCTTCATTTCTTTGAGATGCTTGTGCTGTTGAGCGAGCGCATAATGTCGCGGAGCACTCAGCAGTGGAGAGCGGTCCTCACTTTCATATTCGGCAATCATTTTTTTACCGCCGCCGCTGTATCCCGTCAGGGAGAAGCAGTGCAGATTTTCGTCTGCGCTGATGATGCCGTTTTTCACAAGCGGATACACAAGGGTAATGAAGCCGCTGGCATGGCATCCCGGTACTGCAATGCGCTTTGATGTGCGCAGTTTTTCCATAAACGTACCGTCAAGCTCCGGCAAACCGTATGCCCAATCTGCATTTGTGCGGTGAGCGGTTGATGCATCGATAACCACCGTGTCGGGATTGTGTATCATACTGACCGCCTCTCTTGCCGCATCGTCGGGCAGGCAGAGGAAAACGTAGTCTGCACTGTTGAGTGCTTCGCTTCTGGCGGAAGCATCGTGCCTAAGCTCCTCACTGAGAGTTATCAGCTCAACGTCGTCTCTTTGAGAAAGACGTGAGTATATATTCAAACCCGTTGTGCCGGTTTTTCCGTCAATAAACACTTTCATTTGTGTAAAAGTCTCCATTTCAAAAAATATGCATATACTTTAGCATAAAATGAATATATATGCAAGACTTAATACGGATTTTGTAATATTTATTATAACATTTAATAAAATTCTGCGTTTTTTATGCACTTTTGCTTATTAATTTAACAAAGGGCAATTTTTACGGCAAACTATTGACAGTATGTGGTATAATTAATATAATATTTAATTAGTAGTTTTAACTGAAAGGATGATTTTCATGGCACAGGAATTTCTTCTCACTTCCACAGGTCTCAAAGAGTTGGAGGAAGAACTTGAAAGATTAAAAGTTGTTGGCAGGCAGGAAATTAAAGAAAAGATTCAGGTCGCTCTGTCTTTTGGTGACTTGTCAGAAAACAGCGAATATGAAGAAGCAAGAAACGACCAGGGCAAACTCGAAGCACGCATCAGTGAAATCGAAGCTATTCTTGCAAACGCAAAAATCATTGACGAAGACAATCTCTCAACAGACGTTGTACAGATGGGCTCAAAGGTTACCATCAAAGACGTTGAATACGGCGACGTATATCAGTATCAGATTATCAGCTCCAACTCCGCAAAGGACAGCGGCAGCGAATACCTTTCAAGTGACGAATCACCCGTTGCAAAGGCACTTCTCGGCCATGCTGTTGGTGAAATCATCAGCGTTGAAGCACCCTGCGGTGTTGTTAAGTACGAAATCGTAGAAATCAAGAAGTAATTTTCACGAAAGGACGCGGCGTTCACTCTTGCCGCAATCAGATATGGACGAACAGAACATTAACGCAACCCCCGAAACCGCAGAAGTTGAGCGCGAAGACATAAACGAGCTCAGGCAAATCCGTGTTGACAAGCTCAAGGCACTTCAGGAAGCGGGCAACGATCCCTTTGTTATCACAACTGCTGAGCAGACAATGCATAGCGACGAAATCGTTGCGAAATTTGAAGAAATTGAAAAGTTCAATGCCGAAAATAACGTTGAACCCGAAAACAGCGAAGTTATCCGCGTTTCCATCTGCGGCAGAATCGTAGCATGGAGAGACATGGGTAAGGCAAACTTCATAGTCGTGCAGGACAGAAACGGAAAAATGCAGGTTTATGTTCGTATTAACGATATTGGTGAAGAAGCTTTTGCTGAGTTCAAAAAGTGGGATATCGGTGACATTGTTGAAGTTAAGGGCTTTGTTTTCAGAACAAGGCGCGGTGAAATTTCAGTTCACGCTGAGTCAATCAGACTTCTCACGAAGTCTCTGCTTCCTCTTCCTGAAAAGTTCCACGGTCTTACTAATACTGACACAAGATACCGTCAGCGTTATCTTGACCTGATTGTAACCCCCGAATCAAAAGATGCTCTTGTAAAGCGTTCACTCATCATCAGAGCAATCAGAAATTATCTTGATTCACAGAACTTCATTGAAGTTGAAACACCCATGCTTGTTTCCAACGCAGGCGGCGCAGCCGCAAGGCCGTTTGAAACACATTTCAATGCTCTTGACGAGGACTTTAAGCTGCGTATCTCACTTGAGCTTTACCTCAAGAGACTCATCGTCGGCGGTCTTGAAAGAGTATACGAAATCGGTCGTGTTTTCCGCAACGAAGGTCTTGACACAAGGCACAACCCCGAGTTTACACTCATGGAGCTGTACCAGGCATACACTGATTACCACGGTATGATGGATCTCACCGAGAATCTGTACCGCCACGTTGCACAGGAAGTGCTCGGTACAACCACAATCGTATTCAACGGTGTTGAAATGGATCTGGGCAAGGCGTTTGAGAGAATCACAATGGTTGACGCCGTCAAGAAATACACGGGCATCGATTTCAGCGAAATCAAAACAGACGAAGAAGCTAAGGCTCTTGCCAAGGAAAAGGGCATTGAGTTTGAAGCAAGGCACAAGAAGGGCGATATCCTCAACCTCTTCTTTGAAGAATACGTTGAGCATCACCTCATTCAGCCCACCTTCCTCATGGACCACCCTGTTGAGATTTCACCTCTCACAAAGAGAAAGCCTGAAAACCCCGACTATGTTGAGCGCTTTGAGTTCTTCATGAACGGCTGGGAAATGGCAAATGCCTATTCTGAGCTCAACGACCCCATCGACCAGAGAGAGCGCTTCAAGGCACAGGAAGAGTTGCTTAAGCAGGGCGACGAAGAAGCCAACACCACAGACGAAGACTTCCTCACCGCACTTGAATACGGCATGGCTCCCACCGGCGGCATCGGCTTCGGCATTGACAGAATGGTTATGCTGCTGACCGACTCACCTGCTATCAGGGACGTGCTGCTGTTCCCCACAATGAAGCCTCTTACAGAGTAAAACTAAGCCGAAAACGCTTGTTTCTAAGCGCTTTCGGCTTTTTGTTAATCCGGATCATCACCTAAAAATGCGGTTTACGACAGATTTACGACAAATAGACTTGTGAATGACCTTTTTGTGTTACGACAAAGTGGTGTCGTAAGTGGTATTTTTATTGTAAAACTATGGATTATGTGATAGAATAAAACAAAAACTGATTTATAATACAGTCTTGTTAAAAATTATATTTGGAGGAACAGTATGTTCTATAAAATGATAGAGAACAAGTGTAAAGAGTGGTATGCTTCCGAGCAGTGCACTGTTCATAATTTAATTGAATATATAGAAAAAACCGGACAAATGAGAGATGCTCAGATTGAAGCGATCAAGGTTTATCTGTTCCTTAAAATCAGTTGCGAATGTAAGCCATTAGAGTTTCTCTTTAGATATGGGTGCTTTAATTCTATCAATCTGAACGACATAGAGTTATCTACCGCAACCCGTGAATACTTAGAGGAAAACCCTGCGGCAACGGCATTATTTGAATATGCTCGTTTGACCAATGATAAAGGTGAACAGGTTTCCGAAAAACTTGAAAAGCAAATCAAGAAAGATCCGTCAAGTATTGACTATGACGGTTTCTTCCGCACTGCCTTTTACGGTGTTTCCTATACCGATTATCTGTTCAGCCTTCCGATGGGTGCAGGCAAGACATATTTGATGGCGGCATTTATCTATCTTGATTTATATTTTGCTCTAAACGAGCCGACAAACACTGCTTTTGCGCACAACTTTATCATCTTTGCGCCTTCCGGCTTGAAATCCTCTGTTGTACCGAGTCT
>JAZNQF010000101.1:0-73646 GCA_045590055.1 Acutalibacteraceae bacterium | reverse complement strand
CATTGGTGTTGTAGGTGTACTCGGTTTCGTTGCCGTCGGGGTCTTTCACCTTCGTCAGCTGCAAGTCGGCATCGTAGGTGTACTGAGTGGTTTTGCCGCGCGCCTCTGTTACCTTTCACAAACAGCAGTAGTACCTTGTGTATGCAAGGGTTTGTGACGATTGAAGCGTGCCGTCGGCATTCTTCACCAGTATTTTTGACGGGTTGCCGAACGAGTGGCTGACGTTTGAATACTGCGGCTCGTATTCATAAACGGTAACAATGCCGTCTTTGGTGGTGGCGGTTTTTATGTTGTGAGTGTTCTCATCATAGTCATAATCAACGCTGTCTGTTTCAACGCCGTCCTGTGTGGTTTGAATTTTGGTGATGTCGGGGCCGCTGTAAGTATAGGTTATGCCCTGACCCGCACCGTCTTTGACGGTTTTGAGCCTGCCGTCAGCGTCGTAGGTGTAGCTTGAGCCGCAGTTGTCAAGGTAAAGGTAGGCATTGTCAAACTTCGCCACGTTTACCTCGTAGTAATAAACAAGGTAAAACGTGATGCTTGTGCAATCCTTTGTGAAAGTGTATGCCGATGAGGCGTATTGCCACCTTGAAACGTCGTTGTTGAATTTAACCGAGTGGTAACTCTGCGTGCCGTCGGTGTTGTGCATTGTGAGCGAAAGCTCAAAGCATCTTTTCGGTTGCCCGTTAATTGTCTGCCCGTTTTTGCCCGACACGGTTGCAGATGCACCCGCACCGTAAACTATGGTGTCGCCCGCCTTTGCGTTGACTTTTACGTTTTGATAAACACGCTTTTGTGCGCCGTGTGCACCGTAAAGCTGAATGCCGTTGGTGTTGTTGCGCGGGTTCAAATAGGCACCGTCGGCAGAGGTGCAGTTCTGAAGTGTCCAGTTGCTTGTTGTTTTGCCGCTTGCCTCGTTGAAGGAGCTGTTTTCAAGCAGGTTATATTTGTTGAGCGCCTTGCTTTTTTCAAGCTGAACACCGTCAAAATACGCCGTACCCGATGCATCGATGAAACCAATCATGATGCCCATGTTGGTTACGTTTGCGGTGCTTGTTTCGGGCAATTCAAGTGTGGCGTGGATTCTTGTCCAGTCGCATTCAAGCGTTACGTAGTCGCACAGCTTTGTTTTCCACGTGCCGCCGTCAAGGTAGGTGAAGCCGACAAATGCGCCGCCCTCGCCTGCAGTTATGTCTTGCGGCAGTTTGACGTATGCGGAAACCGTGTAATTTGTGCCGGGGTTGCCCACAAAAGCCTGGCAGTAGTTAACTCTGCCGCTTGTGCCGCTGCTGACAACCTTGAACGACTTTGCGCCGACCATGTGCTGCTCTGTTGTCATTGCCACCGAGCCGATGCCGTTGGAATCCTGCTCATACCAAATTGAGTTGGTGTTTGCACTTTCTGCGCTGTGGTTTTTGGCAAAGTTGTTAATTGACGGTATGTTGTACAAATCACTTGAAACCGTGTTATTCAAGTTTCCACCGTTATTGTAACTTGCATAGCTGTAATTGTCAAGTGCATCACATACGGAATGTGTTCTGCCCATGTTGTCAAACAGGTAGGTCACGCTTCTGTCGAACATGTCCGTCACCACGGTTGAGCCCGTGTGATATTTGAAGCTCAGGGAGTTTTCAACGTCGTATGAGTCGTCGGATTTTTGCACGCTTTTTACGGTGAGCTTTTTAACGCGGTACTGCTGTGTGTTTGAATTTGTGTACTTCTTGTACTCAATCACCAGCGGCTTACGGTTATACGGCACAATAAGATTCAGCTTTCCGTCAACGTTATACCGCAGCTCTGCGAAGCCACCGTCAGGATATGTTATTTTTGTCAGCAAGCCATTTGCGGAATACTCGTATTTTATTGTTTTTGTGCTGCTTCCCTCAATGCCCGTTGTGTATGATATTTGTGTAAGGAAGTTGTTTGAGTATGAGAAGTTTGCACCGTGGCCCGTGTCTTCGTTGTATACCCTTGTGATTTGATTGTTATTGTAGCTGATTTTGATATTGTTGTTGTTTGTGTCAACAATTTCACAAAGGTAATATTTACCGTTGACGGAATCAAACTTGTTTTTGTTGCCGTATTCATCGGTGATTATTCTTTGTGTTCCGCTTGTTGTTATCACAAGGTTTTCGTTGAACTCATGCGCAATGGGTTTGCTTGTGTCATTCGGGTCGGTTTTGTAAAAATGCACCGTTCCGTCCGAGTCAACGTGCTTGTAGCGGTAACCCTCTGCATAGAGCGCATCACCTGAGGGAATGGCTATCAATTCCTGCTGAACGTTGAGGCGGAAGCCCGTGCCGAGCTTCATTGATGCATAGTTGCCTTTGAAATGGGCTGATTCTACGTTATAAACGTGGCTGATGTTGACGGGCATCATGTTACCGTTCATGCTCACATCCTGATGAATGTAAACAAAGTTGCCGTTGTAATTGTTGACGTAAGCTGTGCCGCTTCTGCCCAAATCAACCGATTCGTATGACCAGTAATCTTCGAGTCCGGCATTGTTGACGTAGGAGATGGCAATGGTGGGGTATCCGCCGCCCAAATAGTTTTCTGAATGCAGAAAACATGAACGCCTTGTGATGCTTTCATCAGCCGATGCGAGCATCACACCGTTGTTTACGCCTTCTTCATACCAGCGCTTTGCAACCTTGGTTATGTCCCACGTATATAATCTGAATGTGTTCTCATCGTTGCTCAGGAAGCGCTCATAATCAACAACTTCCGCCGAGGATAAATCGGGCTGGTTGCTCCAACTGATAGAAGAACTGTCCCATGAAGCATCACCGCAGTCATACAGATTCGCATAAGCAATCTGACCTGTACCGGGGTCATGTTCCTTTTGATACAGATTCAATGTTGCTCCCGTTACAATACTGCAGTCGGGCAACGAGGGAAGCGTGAATTTGATGAAAGCTCTTGTTGTTCCGTAGCTGTTTTTACCAACATAGATACAGTCATCACTGTGATCCTGATTTCCTGCGTTTGAATCAACGTACGTGTCGTCAATTGCAGAAGGGGTGAGGTCAAGTTTGAGCGTGGGGTCAATTGTGACGGGGAAAGTCCTCGCTTCATCGTTTATCCATTGCTCGTCTGCGGTTACGGTGACGATGTGCGTACCGCCGTTGCTTTTGATGCTGTATGTTACTGCTTCACTCACTTCGCCGTTTGAATCAAACATATACATTGCATCAAGCTGCATCAGTTTTGTTTTTGCTTCATACAGTCCGATGCTTCCGTCTGCTTCAACAACGGGTGTCAGGCCGTCAAAGTCCATTTCAAAGCTGTATTCGTATCTGTCTGCGCGGTTTTCAACAACAATGCTTTCTTTCACCTCGCCGTACGTGATGCTGTATTGCAAATCAGTTGTTCCGAAAACATTGTTGTATTCAACGTGAGAGCTGATTTTGCTGTTTTTCAGCTCACTGTAAATTTCTTCTGCCTCAACCGCATTTCTCTTTTGGGCTGATATTTGGGCGGAGGATTTGTTTTTCTTTGCTGAAAAAGAGCTCAGCGGGCGCATTCTGACTGTGTATTGCCCGTTCTCTGCGGTTATCCAATCTTCCGCACCGAACTCACCCGGCATAGATACGGGGATGTCGGTGTCACCCGTTTCGTATGACGAAACGGTACGCAGCACCCCGTCGGTAACTGCCGTCAGGGTGTTGTCAACTTCCTTCCATTCGCCGTTGCTTTCATAGTGCACGTTGCTGTCATACACGGCAACCGTGTAACTGCCGTCACTCATGCGGAAGCTTTTGCTGTTGGCTGTTCGCAGGCTGTTGTCTTCACCCAGTATTTCTGCTTGCGAAGCTTTGCTTTCCTGCAAAACCGCACTTTCCGAAATGCTTTCTTGCATAATTGTTTCAACCGAGGAGGCCAAAACGTTTATCTGTATTATCTCAATGAACATCAGCAATGAAAGTACCATACAGATACATTTTTTCAGTGTTTTCATTGTTTCATTTCCTTTCTTTTGTTATGTATTAAAGAAACACCCTTTAAAAATTGCACATCGGTATCGCCTCCAGTTAGATGTATTTATTCTCACGTAATGCTTAACATGGAGCTTCTTAAACAACATCTCCATATATGTATGCCTAATATTGAAAAAACGTAACACAAAAACTTTATATGCATTTTCAATATTAGAGATAATATGTAAATACAGAGGAGGCGGTATATAATGAAAGTTTTTATTTCTCACAAAAAGAAGACGACATTAAATATAAAGAAGCAGCAAAGTTAACCTTAAGCGCTTCGTGTGCTTCTGAATCATATAAATTCAGCTATAAAAATTTGTAGTTTTTGTCGCCTCATTCTTATCTTGCTTCACTAGTTGCTTTTTCTTTTCTCCCTGCCTTGCCACCGACAAAATTGTTAATCCTATCGCCAACAACTGCCATTGCTTTTTCCTTATCTAACACAGTAAAAGTAACTTTATACTTATCCAATTTACCTTCTGCTATGAAACACACAAAAATCGGTTCAGAGTATCCAGAAATATGAATCTCGATAATATGTTCAGGGTAAACAACTATCTTCTTTGTTATTCGGGCATACATATCTTCATCAAAATCAACACTATCTAAAGCAGCTAAAGCTTCTATTCTCTCTTTATCTTTTTTGGCTAACGCTATATTTTCTGCCGCTTCATCATTATCACTTTCCGCTTCTCTGATTTGTTTTTCAATGTTTTGCCTAACCGTTTGAAGTTCTATATTCTTTCTTTTATAGATATCTTCAGATATTGTCCCTGCGAGCAGTAAATCTACCAACTTGTCCGTTTTAGAATTAATTTCATCCAATTCCGTTTTAAGTCTTTTCACATCTACAGTTTTATTCTCTGTCGGTTTGGTTTTCAAAGCAACCCTTTTGTTAATGTCGGCTATCAAAACTTCTTTGTTTCTTTTAATGTATTCTTCAATAATGTCATGTACAAGAATCTGAAAAACCCTATCATTAATCATACCGCCACTGTTACATCCACGAGGTATACCATCAACTGTATCTTCTCTGTATATCCCTCTCTGTTGTGCTTCAAGACAAACCCATGACTTATATGTACATGTCTTTTTCTTTTTGATATTTGATACATATCTACCACCACATACACCACAAAACACCTTACCTGAAAGCCAATATCTGTTAGAATGCTTGACTTTTTGCTCGTCACTTGGCGCTTTTTCGTCAAGGATTCTTTGTACCTCTTCCCATGTTTCTCTATCAATTATCTGAGTGTGGTGATTTTTTATGTAGCAAGAATATGATTCTCCACGATTGTATTTCTTTCCATGCTCCAACATTCTCGGCGTGTAGGTTTTACCTTGTAAAAGGTCGCCTACATACTTTTCATTGCGCAATATCCTAAGAATTACTGTATTAGACCAACCTTTTGAATATCTTAACGTCTTAACGCCTTCTGATTCTAACCTTCTGGCAATTCGATGAGTACCATCGCCCAATTTGAACCATTCGAAAATTTTTCTGATTATCTCTGCTTCCTCTTCTTCAATTTTGAAAAACTGTTCACCTTTTTCGTTTTTTTCAATTCTATAACCGAACATCTCTCTTCGTCCAAAAACTACACCTCTTTCCATTTGTGTCTGTTGACCAAATCTAACTCTTAATGAGGTGTTATAACTTTCTTCCTGAGCCATATTTGCAAGAGTGCAAAGTCTCTGATAGTCGGCTTCGACCATTGAATTAATTCTTTGGCTTAAAAAATATACAGCAACATTTTTCTTTCTTAAATCATCTATTACATTAAGCGTATCTTTTAAGTTTCTTGAAAAACGAGAAACTTCTTTGGTAATTATAAGATCCACTTCACTCTTCACGGCCCTTGAAATCATATTGTTAAAATCGTCTCTGTTTTTAAGAGATGTTCCGCTTATACCTTGGTCTTTAAATATTTCAAAACTTATCCAATTGGGATGGTCTTTTTTGAGTTTCTCAAAGTAATCCTTCTGAGTTGACAAACTATTAATTTGATCTTTCTGGTCGGTACTAACTCTGCAATATACAAACACTCTGTACGGCGTTTCTTTGTCAGATAACAAGTCACCGGGTTCAATCGGCTTATATACCGTAACACTTCTTTCAGTTGCTTCCATCAGACATTCCCTCGCTTGGATTCCGTTTTTTCTCTATCTGTTCTAACAAAGTTTGTACAATAATATTAGACATCTCTGAGTTTTCTGTTCTTGACGGGAACAATGCCTCAGGATTGATTATCATACCCATAACCACTTCTTTATAAGCGATAGTGGTTCTATTGTATTCTATAATCGTTGGTGTTATGAAAGTGATAATATCATCGTCTAACTCTTCAGCAACACAGTCAGTTAATTCAGGAAAATTTTCCTCTATAAAATCCACTATAAAACCTGTTGCTTTATCTCTGAGCACAGTTTCAATTATCCCTCTTTTATTCTTACAACTGTCAGTCAATATAGGCAACAACCTATAATCATAGTAGTTAATGTAATAAAGGAAATTATAATATTCAGTAGTATACTTTTTGATTGCTTCTTTGATTCTGTCTGCAAACCTTACCGCCATAAGTTCTTTTGGTATCTCAATAATTTTTGGATTTAATTCCGTATCAACCATAAAAGCTTCTAACAGAGCAGCATAAGCCTCAGGGATATAACCGTCTTTGATTTCTAATACCGCAACTTCATAGAGTTTTCTCACAAAAGCATCTTCATCATTAATTACTGAAAGCAAACTTTCAAACACAGCATCGTTACAACAATAACTTTGCAAAGCGGATTTAATGCTCGTGAAAAAGTTACTATTCTCATATGTGTATCCTTCTTGTGTTGTCATTTTTTTCAACTCCTTTTGTCTTGTTATTTCATAACCAATTTTAGACTTCAATACCTATGTCCGTCAGTAAGCCCTGAATTTCAGGGTACGGCATTGAAAAACGCTGGCTGAGATAGCGCAACGATGCACCCAATTCACCGTCCGGGCCGCCGTATTGTGAGATAATAACCTGCGCCGCCTTCGGATTGGGATTTTTGATATTTATCGGGTACTGTAAAACTTTCTCATAACACCACATTCAGCATTCCCTCCCTGAATTGTCCCACGGCCACGGAGCTTTGAGCCATTCTTTGCCGCTGCCCGTACGTGCAGTTAACGGCCCGTACTTCTCCTCATATTCACGCGTGAGTCTGTCTGCCATGCAAAGATACTTTTCTTCAAGCTGCACCATTTCTTCATCACACGGATGCGTGTCAAGATACAGATGTGCATCCCATGCGGCAAATTTTGCCTGCTGAAGCCTTGTTTCAAGTGAATTCATGTTCATCTGCAGCACCCCGATTGCATGAAAGGTTTGTTGAGCGATTCAAAAAGTGTGCCTGCACACAAAGCTTTATCTGCATCGTAAACGGTGTTGTCCGTCTGGAACGGAACGTATGCCATGGTAACCGACACACTGTCAGGCAAAGCCGTTTTTCCTACGCAAGCGCATTTGCAGGCGGTGTTGTTCCATTCACCCGCAGAATTATACGGGTTAAAAGGATTCCTCATGTTGTTCAAATTTATTACCCCTTTACAAGCAGAAGCATCTGCTTGTTGTTTTAAGGGCGATTGCTCAGCCCGCCCTCATTAAAAAATATATGCCGCAGGAAACCGCGCGTTATTATATTCTGAATATGCGTGAACAACAAAGAAAACGGATTCCCGTCAAAACAAGCGGGAACCCGTTGGTTATATGTTATTTTGAGGGCATAAGCGGTTAAAATTATTTTTCGTCAACGTAAATTTCCTGCGCAAAAAATTCACCGATTTTTGCAACGTGCCTGAGAATTTCAGGCACAAGCGCCTTTTCAACCTTGCGAAAGTGCATGAATGTTTCAAAGCTGAGATATCCGTTGTATCCGATTCTGTTCATCGCCGTGTAAAACTCAAACCACGGTATGTTGCCTGTATACGGCGCCATGTGCGCATCGTCACTGCCGTCATTATCGTGAATATGCACACACTTGATGCGGTGTGAAAGCGTTTCGATGAATACGGATATATCCCTGCGAAGCAAGAACAGATGCCCCGTGTCCAGGCAGAAGCCGAAGCATTCTGCGCCGGCCTTACGGTTGAGCTTATCCACCCACTCGACCGCTTCTGCCGCCTCACCGCACATACCGCTGACGATTCTGCCCTTTGAGTTGAAGAAGATGTTTTCAAGGCAGACCGTAACACCCGTTTCAAGCGCGGTCGGTATTAGGGATTCGTACATGTGCATGTTGAGCCTGTCTATTTTTTCGCGGTCGTCAGCATCAAAATCCAAGTCATAGTTTATACCGTGCACAACGAGATAAGGACAACCGACCTCGCGGCAGACATACATCAGCTTTTTATGGCACTCAATCGCATAGTCAACGTAAGTTGATGCAAGGTAGCTCCTGTATGACGGAAAAACGGAGTGAGCCTGAGCAACCTTCAGCCCCGCGGCTTTGATTGCGGCAATTTCTTCAGCATAAAACGCAAGAACTTCATCAAGCGGCTTGTCGAGAATACAGCTTTTTACCTCGCCGTATTCTTCAACGGCTTTGCCCTCGGCAACGGTCCACGCGTGGTCAAGATTCCAATCAACAGCGTCAAATCCTGCGTCGGCAATCATTTGATACGCCTTTTGCTTGCCGAAGAAATGGGGAATGTCTGCGGATTGTATGCAGAGTTTTTTCATAATATCAACACCTCTGCACTATTCTACACCGCGGATTGATAAAAAGCAACTCGGTGATATAAAAAAACAGACTGCAAAAAATCAAAACAAAACGCCGTACAAAGTTAGATTCTTCGTACGGCGTTTTATGTGTGTGCAGATTTAAGCTTTTGTTTCCATATAAGGAACGGATTGTTGAGGTAATTTTTCTTATGTAGGTATGGTAGGATTTAGATGCTTAAGAAAACCCGTTACAAAACTATGTATCAATCCCTTATATAGGTATGGTAGAACACATTTAGTGTACTTAGGCAATATATCACAAATTCAATACATAAAAAATCTCCGGCTCTGCAGTCGGAGATTCTGTTTGTTATAAAGCTCAGCTGTTTGTGTCCGAAAGATACTGAGCGGATACCCAGCCTTTTGTGCCGTTGTAGTTCACGTAAGCCCAGCCGTTTGACGTGGAGAGCACCTTCACACTGCTGCCCTTTGCAAGGGTTGTAACAAGAGCGTGCTCTGTTGACGGGCCGACACGCATATTCAGACCGTTTGAGCTGACATATTTGACAGTTTCGGTTGAATTGTAGCTCGAAGGCTCAACAACATTACTGTTTGAGCCACCGCCGCTCACTGCAGATGCAGGTACCCAGCCGAAGATGTAAGAGCCATTATAATAAACGTAAAGCCACGTTTTGCTGCTGTTGTAGCCCTTGATGAGCAGCGATGCTGAGGCAGGAACGGTTGAAACGCGGTATGCATCAGCAGACGGACCTGCTCTGAGTGCGGTTGAAGCTGAAGTGCGCACAATCGGTTCACCGTCAGCAACGATGTCAGGGGCAACCTCTCCGGGCGGTACGTACACACCGATATTCTCAGTTGTTGCCTGAGTTGCAGGACGCGTTGTGGTGGGACGCGTTGTGGTGGGTGCGGTTGTTGCCTGCGTTGAGGGCTTTGTGGTTGTGGGAGCTGTTGTTGAAGGAGCTGTTGTTGAAGGAGCTGTTGTTGTGGGCGCAGTTGAAGGCTCGGTTGTGGTAACTTCAGTGTTTTCCTCGGTCGTAGCCTCGGTTGTATCGGCAGCTTCCTCGGTGGTCGGCTCAGAGGTTTCCTCTGCAGTAGACTCCGCTGAAGCAGCTTCGCCGCTTGTTTCTTCTTCAGTTGTAGCTTCATCTGTTGATGCCACAACGCCCTGAAGGGATGCATCTTCATCGGTTGTTGTCTCAGTGCCGCTGAAAACGCCTCTTTTTATGAGCTCGTTTGCGCCGAAAGCGCATGCGCACACAACAACAAGCACTGCGGCAACTGTTGCAACCGCCTTGGTCAGCTTGCGCTTCTTGATGCGCTTTTCAAGCACCGGCGTGTCGTCAACTTCAGTTTCTTCTGCCGCTGTTGAATCTTCAGCTTTGACGGGTTGCTCAGCAACCTCCTCCTGAGAAGCAACAACAGCGCTGTAAATATCAGTGAAGCTTTCATCAGCAACGTCTTCCTGTGTGTCAGCAGCTTCTTCCTCGTCCTCAATGGGTGTGCCTGAGGAAATGTCCTCAAATGCATCAGCCTGAGGCTGTTGGATGGAGATTTCGGCTTGCTTCTCGGCAACTTCTTCGGCGGCATCCGCTTGTTCTTCTTCGGCGGCTTCGACTTCTTCCTGCACCTCAGCCTCGTTTGCAACGGGTTCGTCCGCGGCGGCTTCTGCCTCGGCTTCATCACTTGCGCCTTTGCCGTATTCTTCATCAATGAAGCCAATTACCTTTTGAGCATCAAAGCCCTCGGTCTGTGCTTCGTCAGCAGCAGGCTCGACCTCTTGGGCAACTTCTTCCTCAACTGTGATGATTTCAACGGGCTCGTCGTTTTCATCTTCGGTGTATGCCTTGTAATCGGTCTGCGCGGCTACGGGCTGAGCTTTTTCTTCAGCCTTTTCGTCCTCGTCAACGGGAAGTGAAAACTTATAGCCTGCAGGCTTGATTTCACCGCCGTCTTCCTGAGACAGAGCTATGCGCTCCTCATTGCTGAGTATTGTACCGCAATTAAGGCAAAAATCATCACCGGCGATTATTTCCTTGCCGCAATGGCGACATTTCATAAGTCAGTGCTCCTTTCGTGGCAGTTTCAACTTTAGGGTAACTTATCAGTTGGTTTTTTCAGCGATGTATGCTGCGGAAACCCAACCGTACTGCTTGGTTGTTTCGTTGTAAACATAAAGCCACTCGCTGTCGCCGCTGTTTGCGCCGACAACCTTGACAGTTGCATTCTTTGCAAGCACGGCAACCTTGTCATAATCTGAGCCGGGGCCCTTTCTCATGTTGAGGCCTGAGCCTGCGGTTACATAGTAATTTTTCTGCTCGGGATAGGTTGTGTCGGGTGTTTCCTTTTTGCCGTCGTCTGTTGTTGCGGCAGTGGTGGGAGCAGTTGTGGGTACTGTTGTGGGGGCAGTTGTGGAAACCGCAGAAGTTGAAGCCATAGCGTCAGTTGTTGAAGCTGCGGCTGAAGATGTTGAAGCTGTGTCGCTTGATGCAACAGTGGTGGGAGCAGTTGTGGGAACTGTGGTGCTTTCTGCCTGAGTTGTGAGTTCTGCGGCGCCATCAAGGAATTCAAGGCTTACCCAGCCGTATGCATTGTTCTTTGCATAGTTAACGTAAATCCATTCTTTGATTGTGTTTGAGTAACCCACAGCGATAAGTTCTTCACCCTTTGCAACTGAGAAGAGCTTGTCCTTATCTGTGCCGGGACCCTTTCTTACGTTGAGTGAGGAAGCGGAAACCTTGTAACCCTTGGCGGCGGTGTAATAACCGTCAGGCAGAGGCATGCCGTTTTCATCATACTGAGTTGTGGGCGGAAGAGTTGTGGGTTCTTCTGTGGTGGCTTCTTCCGTTGAGGGTTCTTCAAGGGTGGTGGAAACCGCTTCTTCGGTGGTTGAGGGAGGCTCGGTTGTGGTGGTCTTGCCGGTTGAGCCGTCTGCAAAATGCAGAACCGCCATAAGTACACAGCCAAAAACAACAAAGCCTGCAATTATACCTGCAATAACAAAAATCAGGCGCTTACCTGATGACTCATAGGGCTCATCGTCATAATCTTCGTCGTAGTTTTCGTCGTTGTATTCCTGCACGTTTTCGCTTTCCTTGCCGCTGTATGCAGGATATTCGAAATTATCGTGCTTTGTGGGTGCGTTTTCATCTTCATCACCCATTGCCGTGCCGCAGTAGGGGCAGGTTGTTACGTTGTCGTCGATTTCGTGGAAACATGTTTTGCAAATCATTTTTTATTTCTCCTTATGTACTGATATGTATAAATAACCATTTTTATTATAAAGTATAGCTCGCTACAAATCAATAGCAAAATGCGCGAAAAATCGCCTTTTTTGATTAAAATTGAAGTTACAACAGGTAAAGTACATTTATGCGGTCACTGCACCTGTTTTTGTTTACACAATAAAATCGGCAGAGATGTTATCCCCTGCCGATTTAAAAAAGCTGTTAAATTACTGAACGTTCTTCTTGAGGGTTTCAAGCTCTGCTTTAAGCTCTGCGGGAAGCTTGTCACCGAATTTAGCATAGAACTCTTCGATGCCCTGTGCATCTTCTGCCCAGAGAGCCTTGTCAACGTCGAGAATCCTGTTGAGTGATTCAACAGAAACTTCGCCTTCGAGGCCTTCGATGTTGATGTCTTCTGCATAGGGAAGGTAACCGATAGCGGTTTCCTGAGCATCAACTTCGCCGTCGCAACGCTTGAGAATCCATTCAAGAACACGAAGATTGTCACCGAAACCGGGCCACATGAAGTTGCCTTCGTCATCCTTGCGGAACCAGTTAACGTTGAAGATCTTGGGAGCCTTGTCTGCATCAAGAGTTTCGCCGATGTCAATCCAATGCTGCCAATAGTCAGCCATATCATAGCCGCAGAAGGGAAGCATTGCCATGGGGTCACGGCGTACAACACCAACTGCACCTGCTGCTGCAGCTGTTGTTTCGGAAGCCATGATTGAACCTACGAATACACCGTGATTCCAGTTTCTTGACTGGTAAACCAGCGGAGCGAGCTTTGCGCGTCTGCCACCGAATACGAAAGCGGAAATCGGAACGCCCTGCGGATTTTCAAATTCGCTGCTGATGCACGGGCAGTTAACTGCAGGTGCTGTGAAGCGGCTGTTGGGATGTGCACCCTTGACCTCTGAGGTCTTGCCGTTCCATTTGTTGCCGAGCCAGTCGACTGCATTCTCAGGGGGATTCTTGTCAAGACCTTCCCACCAAACGGTGTTATCGTCGAGGTTATGAGCAACGTTTGTGAAGATTGTGCCCTTCTTTGTTGAAAGCAGAGCGTTGGGGTTTGACTTCATGTTTGTGCCGGGAGCAACACCGAAGAAACCGTTTTCGGGATTGATGGCATACAGACGTCCGTCTTCGCCCTTGCGGATCCATGCGATGTCATCGCCGACTGTCCATACCTTGTAGCCCTTCTTGGCATAAACCTCGGGGGGAATGAGCATGGCAAGGTTGGTTTTACCGCATGCTGAGGGGAATGCGGCACAGATATATTTAACTTCACCTTCGGGATTTTCAACGCCGAGGATGAGCATGTGCTCAGCCATCCAGCCTTCGTTACGGCCCTGGTTGGATGCAATGCGGAGTGCAAAGCACTTTTTGCCGAGGAGAACGTTTCCGCCGTAACCTGAGTTTACGGAGATGATGGTGTTATCCTGCGGGAACTGGCAGATATATCTCTTTTCTGCGTCGATTTCACAGCGACAATGGAGACCTCTTACCCAGTCGTTGCTGTCGCCGAGAGCTTCGAGTACGTTGAAACCGACTCTTGTCATGATGCACATGTTGAGTACAACGTAAATTGAGTCTGTGAGCTCGATGCCTGCCTTTGAGAAGGGTGAACCTACGGGGCCCATTGAATAGGGAATAATGTATGCGGTTCTGCCTTTGTAGCTGTCTTTTGCAATATCATAAAGCATTTTGTATGCTTCATCGGGATCCATCCAGTTATTTGTGGGGCCTGCGTCTTCCTTGGTGGGAGCGCAGATAAACGTGCGGCCTTCAACACGGGCAACGTCGTTTTCAGCAGTTCTGTGAAGATAGCAAGCGGGAAGAAGTTCGTCGTTAAGCTTCTGCATTTCGCCGGTGGCACAAGCCTGTGCTCTGAGCTTTTCAATCTGTTCTTCGCTGCCGTCGATCCAAACTACTTCATCGGGGCAAACAAGCTTCAGCTTGTCATCGAGCCAATTCAAAATGCTCTTATTGGTTGTCGGTACCATATAATTCATCCTTTCTGGTTATACGGCAAAATTGAAACACTTTGCCTACTCTTTGAGTCATGGTTATTATAACAAAAACCCATTTGTATTTTCAACCGCAAAATAACGATTTAAACGCTCAGGCAACGCTATTTTCTATTAAAAATAGATAATGCAGCACACCACATCCAATCAAAAACCACCGGTGCAAATCCACCGATGGTTCTGATTCTTATTTTTGCTTATCGCAAATCTACACATTCATGTGCACACAAAGCCCGTCAACAGGCTATGAGTTTTACGCCCTGTGAAGTCGATGATTATTCAGCGTCTCCTTCGTGCTTTCTTGCTTCAATTTCTTCAAGCATTCTTGCATACTCAGTCTCGTCAATTGTAGCCTTCTTTTTCATAACAAGGAAGGCTGCTCCGATAAACAGTACAGGAAGCACGGTAATAACCAGCCTGAGAGAAATAACCATACCGGCATCTGCGTTTGAAAGTATATCTGCAATTGCGGTGATTTTTTCCGCTTCGGTAATTTCGCCGAGATTTGCCTGCTGCTCAAGGTCGGAAATACCGTTTGTGATTGCAAGCATACCGATTCCGAGGTAAACAACCATTGTGATGAGTTTCTGCAGTGCGCTTGACATCTTTGCCATGAACGGTCTTACTGAGAAAATGATACCCTCATTGCGTTCACCCGTTTTATATTCGTTATACTCAATTGTGTTCATCAGGCAGATTGTTGTTACCATATAGAACAGAGAATAACCGAAGCCGACAACCATACTCTCTGCACAGTAAAGGGCAAACTTGATGCTTGTGGGAGCAAAGAAGCCCGTGATTACCATTGCACCGTAACCGACGATTGTGCAGATAAGCGAAATCAGAGCAATCTTATAGCGACCGATTTTCTTTGAAAGCATGGGATAGATAAAGAACACAACACCCGATGCGGCGGCATAGAACGTGGTGAAAAGGGACACGTTTGAGCCTTCATAGCCGAACTCAAGGTAGAAATAGTTTGCGCCCATGGCGGTAACCATTGCACCGCCGAGGTTGACAGTGAGCATAATGAGTGCCACCCAGAGAAGCTGGTCGTTGCTGAAAATGATTTTTGCCATCTTGCGCAGACCGATGTGTTCTTCAAGCGGAGCACTTGCAACGTGCGGCTCTTTTACGGTTGCACAAACTGCAAACTGGCCGCCGAAGAACAGCAGAGCAATAATAACCGCGATGACTGCATAAGCCGTGACGGAATTGCCGCCGATGGTGTTTTTTCCTGCGGTAAACAACGGAATGAGCGCAGTTGAAAGCACTGTGCCGAGACCGCCGAAAAGGTTCGCCATTGAGGTGATGCTGTTGCGCTCATGCGCCTTGCTTGTCAGCGAGGAAAGCATTGACCAATAGGAAATGTCATTCATCGTGTAGGTAATATCCCACAGAAGATACATAGCCACAAAAGCACCGACAAATTTCCAGCCTGACATGCGGTTGGTGAAAATCACAATCAGCATAACCGCATTTGTCAGCGCACCGATGAATATCCACGGTTTGAACTTACCGAAGCGTGTGCGTGTGTTTTCAATGATGCCGCCCATGATGGGGTCGTTAACGCCGTCCCAGATGCAGCATACAACCATAATCACACTGATTGCGCTGAACTGGGCACTTGTGAGGCTTCTTGTATAAAGAATATATGTCAGCAAAAAGGAATTGTACAAATTATATGCAAGATCTCTGCCCGTGCCCGGGATTGAGTAGCACCACTTGTTGCGCCGGAAGATTCTGTCTTCCTGTGATAGAACTTTTTTACCCATTGATTCAGCCCTTCTTTCTCTTGAGTCCAAGAATTTCTGCTCTTTTATAAAACGGCAGAGTAACAACTTATCCTGTGCTTCAACGCGCTTGCTGTGAAGTGCGGTTTAAGGCTTCGTTGATTGCACCGTACGGCTGCGATCGGGCACCGCAAGCCGTATTATCGCTATGCACCGCAAAAAAGAGTATATGAACAGTATAAAATCTGAACGTTGACATGTCAATATAAAAAAATCGGTAAAACTAAAAAACTTCATGTTTTTGTATAAAAGTTTACCAAATCTCTTTATTTTTTTGTCAAAGTAGTTTATAATTAACTGAATTGTATTTTTATGGCGATTTTCGCCGGAAAGGACACAGATATATGAGAAACCACGAAGTTGTTACCGCACACGACCTGCTCAAAGCCGACGGCACACTGGTTGAGCCCGGCTGGTCAAGGAGCCTGATTCAGAATTACAACCGCCAGAATATCAAGGCACCCAAATTTCTTATCAAAGAGTGGGACTATTACCTTGTGCTTGCAGATGACTATGCAGTTGCTTTCACAATCTCTGACGACGGATATATCGGTCTGCAGTCCGTTTCCCTGCTCAACTTCAAAGAAGGTTGGGAGCACACAGAAACCGTACTCTGTCCCTTCCCCATGGGTAAATATAAACTCCCCCGTTCCTCCGAATCGGGCAACACGGTTTTCCACAAAAAAGGCAAGATGGACATTGAATTCACAGTGACCGAAGGCAAGCGCAGAATCGTCTGCGAGGTGCAGGATTTCATGCACGACAAGAGCGGCAGAGTTTTCAAATGTGACATCACTCTTGAACAGCCGCCCATGGAATCAATGGTTATTGCAACGCCGTGGGAAAGCGACCCCACCCGTTTCTACTATAACCAGAAAATCAACTGCATGAGAGCAAGCGGCAAGGCCACGTTTGACGGTGTTGATTATGTTTTTGAGCCTGACAAGCACTTCGGCACGCTTGACTGGGGACGCGGCGTATGGACCTATGACAACACATGGTACTGGGGCAGTGCAAACGCCGTCATCAACGGCAAGCCCTTCGGCTTCAACCTCGGCTACGGCTTCTCGGACAGAAGCTCAGCGAGTGAAAACGTGCTGTTCTATGACGGAAAGGTGCACAAGCTTGACGACGTTTCCTTCAACATTCCCAACGGTGACGACTACATGAAGCCCTGGACCTTCACCTCCTCCGACGGTCGCTTTGAGGCTGACTTCACACCCGTGCTTGACCGTGCGGCAAAAATTGACGTTAAATTCATTCTTACCGACCAGCATCAGGTTTTCGGCAGAATGAACGGCAAGGCAATCCTTGACGACGGCACGGTGCTTGAAATGAAAGACATTATGTGCTTTGCGGAAAAGGTGCACATGAAATATTGATTTGTTATACAAAAAAGCATGTCGGGATTACACATCCCGACATGCTTTTTATGTTTGCTGTTATGAATAAACGCGCACTTCGTTTGTTTTTACCTTGTTGCCGTAACTATCGGTGATTTCGCAATACACCCATACATTCTGACCTAATTGCGAATCCTTTTTAAGGCTGAAAACGTTGGTCTTTTGCTGAGCAACATGAGCCCATACATTCCCTGTAAAACTGCACTTCATGTACCACTTATATGTCAGCTCACCTGTGCCCTCAGCCTCAACCTTTACATTCATATAATAACCGTAACTTACTTTTTGGCTCTCAGGCTGCTTGGTTATTTTCAGCGTTGCAACTTTGATTGTAAGAACATAAGACTTAACCGTACGGCCGAATTTATCCGTTACCTCACAGTATATTTTTGACCCGTTTGATTCCTCTTTTGTTTCAACCTCTATTCCTGTGGTGCCGAGTTTTTCAATAATGATTTTCTCACCGTCATTTTCTTCAACCGGAATATACTCGGTTTCACCCGGCAGTAAAACGTACCATTGAATATTGGTTGGACTGACAGCGTTTGATTTCTGATACCAATAAAATCCGCCACCGACTTTGTATGTTTTCGTTGCATCTGCTCCCGGCCATACAAGATCTGCTGCAATCTGCAAAGTCACAGTTCTTGAATTGAGCTTTGCTCCGTATTTATCCGAAACAGTGCAATAAACCTGACGTCCGTCGTTGAACGCATCCAGAGTGCAGGTATAGGTGTTGCCGGTCTGCTTGGAGAGCTTGAAATCCATCTGCAACGGGTCTCTGTAATACCACTGATAGCTGAGTGTTCCCGTACCCACAGCATCAACAACCACTTTTGCTCTGCCACCGTCAAGCACAATTGCATCACTTGTGTTTACCGTCATTGTGATATTCTGCGCAGCTTTGAGGGTAACGGTTTTTGTTTTAATCTTGTCTCCGAACTCATCCCTGACAACGCAATATACCTTTGTGCCGGCAAAAGCCTCGCTCATTGTGGCGGTATAGGTTGATTTTGTGCACGTTGTTTTTGTATAGCTTGTGCTTCCCGAAGCCTTTTCGTACCATCTGTATTTGATGTTTCCCACACTTTCAGCTTTAACCTTTGCCTTTATTTCATTGCCGATATGGGCATAAGTGCTCTTGGGTTGCGTTGTAATTTTCAATGTATCTTTAAGACTGATGATTGCTCTGTCACTCTTGATTGAGTTGCCGTATTTATCCGTAACAACACAGTATACACGTGTGCCAGAGTTGTATTTTTTAACAGTCGACGAGTAAGTTCTTTTCGTAACGGATGATTTCACATACTTGTCACTGTCGGGAGATTTAACGTACCACTGATACTTCAGGCCGTCACCGTATGCTTCAACGGACACCTTAGCGGTTTTGCCGTATTCTACGGATATACTTTCAGGCTGACTTGTTATGTCAAGCCTGCTGAGCACAACCGTGTTGCTCTTCACTTGGTTGCCGTACATATCGGTGATAATGCAATACATCATACGTCCCGAACGGTCACTGTTCATTTTAAAGGTATAGCTTTTTTCGGTGCATGATATTTTTCTGTATGTCGAGCTGTCAGACTCCTTGAGATACCATTTGACCTTCAGCTTATCACCCTGAGCTTTTATTGATACGGTAATCTTTTTGCCGTCGGCAACAAAGGCTGACTTGGGTTGAGTGGTGAACTTTGCATACACAGCAATTTTTAAAGTGATTTTCTGACTCTTGTATGTATTGCCGTAGCCGTCGGTAACAACACAATAAACCACCGTACCTGAGTTTGCCTTGGTCATTTTGAGCTGATAAGCGGAGGTTGTGCAACTTTGCTTTTTGAATTTACCGCCGGGCGCTTTTGCATACCATGTGTATTTTGGGCTTTTGGCGGTAATCTCAACCTTCGCTGAGGCAACCTTGCCCTCGTCAGCGGTAGCAAGTGTCAGTTTGCTGTTATGGTGAGTAATGCAGCTGACGGTTGCAACGGCACTCTTGGTTGAATTGCCGTATTCATCAGTAACAACACAGTAAAGCTTCATGCCGGAATGCTTCGCATCCATAATGCAGCTGTATGACATACCCCTGACATTAGATGCTCTGAAAGCCGATTCCCCTGCCAATTTCTCATACCAACGGTATGTTATATTGCTGTCGTCATCGGCCTTGAGTGACACGGTTACCATTTCGCCGTCAGCAACAGCAACACTTTCGGGTTGCTGCAGAATGGTGGGTGCAATCATGTCAACGCCGGACATACTGAGAGGCATTGGGTAAACAACGCCCTTTGCCGAAGCGGAAACCCCTGCAGTTATTGCCACCAGCACAAGTATCGCCACTGTTGCAAGCCACTTTGCGGCACAGCTGAAAGATGTTTTTTTATAAACTGAGTTGTTCATATAGTCCCCTCCTTGTTCTTATATAAGTATAACACATAAGTAACTTATGTCAACATTTCTATATATAAATATAGCAAAATGTCACCGCTTCACGTTGTTCAAAAATATAACGAAAAGCCGATTTGTGATGCGAGTTTTTGGGCAATAGACCTATGACATTTTTTGAAAAAATGTTGTATAATCAAATAAACAAAGCATATACGGAGGCAAGCATGTTCAATATTAACGACACGGTAATGCACACATATTCCGGCGTTTGCACAATTTCGGATATTACCGCAAGAAAAAACGGGCTTCAGCAAGTGGAATACTATGTGTTGAAACCCATTTATGATTGCCATTCAACTATTTACTGCCCGACGGATAACTCAAAGAACCTTATCCGTCCCCTGCTTACCAAACAGGAAATACTTAACTTGATTGATGAGCTGAAAACAGACAGTGTTGAATGGATATCAAATGATTTTCAAAGGAAGGAATACTCTGCAAGTGCACTTAAATCAGGAAACCCGAAAGATATAATCAGGCTTGTGCGCATGCTGTTTCTTCACCGCAAAGAAGTTGAAAAAAACGGAAGGAAAATCCACACAACTGATGAGAGATCACTCAAAGATGCGCAGGAGCTCATTTGTGGGGAAATTGCATTCGTTATGCAAATCAACCGGAGCGAAGTTGCGAATTTCATAGAAAAAGAAAGCTTGCGATAACAAATCAATCAACCCGTCACATTGTTAAACTGTGACGGGTTGCTCATATTCATTTCACTTCCACCATCACAACTCTGCTTGAAGCATTGAAGTGCATGGTGTTTTCATCAAGTGTGGCTGACGGCTCAACGTCCTTGAACTCAGTTCTGTATGTTATGCCGCCGAAAAGGTTGCCGTCAGCATCAAGGTTTTTGTAATAGACGTAAACCAAGCCGAGAGTTTTTTCTGTAGCGTTCGTTACAAAAATTCTGTTATCCCTTGTTGCAACGGTGACGGTATCTTTGCACAGTCTGTCCGCATCGGAATAAGTTGTTTCAACCTTCGTGCAGGAATATACTGCATCATTACGGAAATCCTTTGCATGAATTTCAAGCACCGTCACCTGCTTACCGGCAGGGATTGTGTTAACAGAGAAGGTATATTCCTCACCGTTTTCGTCTGTAAAAATCAACGTTGCACGAACGAGTGTTTCGTCTGTGAGATTTTTGAGCTTAAGTGAGAGCACATTTTCTTCCTCTCTGTCACTTCCGTCCTCAATGAACACACCGCTGAAGCTGTCAAACCCGATGAGCTGAAGCTTACCGTCGTCAACGGCTTCTTCGTGCGTCGGCAGTTTAACTTCCTGCGTGGTGTTCTGTGTGGTTGTATGGCTGTCTCCCGAAGTGTTGCCGCAAGCACAGAAAGAAAAAATAAAAAGCAAGGCAAGAACTGTACAAATTGACTTTTTCATTTACAACACCGTCCGTATATCTTTCAGCATGCGCTGTTTTTTTATGATTGTAGCAACGAACTGTGAACATTCCATTAACAAGGCATGCGGATTTTTATTCTTTTTTGTGCCGTTTTCACTTGAAAGAAACGACGACGTGTGATATAAATTCTATAGGAATAATTTCCAAAAATATAACGAAAGAGATGACAGTAATGAAAACCGAACTCAGCTATTACGACATTTTCCCGAAGGTAATACGCAAAAACAAAAAAGTTACAATCTGCATTAAGCCGCTCGGCGCACACGTTGAATTCACGGCAGATAAATATATAATTTACATACTTCCCATAACTGAAGGCTCAAAAAGAGACTACCCCAAGAGACCCAACAACGTACACTTTGAAGTCGCTCCTTGTGCAGACGGCTGCCTTCGCTTAAATTACACCTTTCCGAGTGAGCAGGAATACTTCATCCGAGTTTGTGACGTTGAAGACAAGCGCCTTTTCCAGCTTTCCGTATACTGCGTTGACGATGACCTTGCAGGCAGATATCCCTTTGCCGGCGACCTTCACATGCACACATGCCGCTCCGACGGCAAGGAAAGCCCTCCTGTTGTTGCTGCAAACTACAGAAAGCACGGCTACGACTTCCTTGCAATCACCGATCACGAACGTTATTACCCCTCACTTGAGGCCATAGATGCATACAAGGACGTACCGATTGAATATTGCCTCATCCCCGGCGAAGAGGTTCACACACCCGATATCGACAGCGACCGCAACAACGACGTGCACATCGTCAACTTCGGCGGTGAGTTCAGCATCTGCGGTCTTATCAAAGAATCCGACCACTGCGTTGAAGCCGGCGAGGACAAGAAATTCAGGTGCATCAACCCGGACATCTGCCCCGAAACAATGACAACTCAGGAATTCTGGGCAGAGGTTGACAAAACACTTGAAACTCTTGATATACCCGACGGCATTGAAAAGCATGCCTATGCTTGCTGTAAGTGGATTTTTGACAAAATCAGAGAAGCTAACGGTCTGGGTATTTTTGCACATCCCTATTGGATTTCAAACGTTTTCCAGGTACCCGAAACATTTGTTGAATACATGATGGAGCAGCAGCCGTTTGACGCCTTTGAGGTTCTCGGCGGTGAAAACTACTTTGAACAGAACGGTCTGCAGACCATCCGCTACTATGAGGACAAGGCCAAGGGCAGAAGATATCCCATCGTCGGCAGCACCGACAGCCACGGCTCAATCAACAACCGCAACGGCTTCATCTGCTCAACAATTGTTTTCTCACCCGAAAACGAGCGTGTTGCGCTCATCAACTCAATCAAAGACATGTATTCCGTTGCAGTTGACTCAATCAGCACGGAGTTCAGAATTGTGGGTGACATGAGACTTGTCAGGTACGCCTGCTTCCTGCTCAACAGTTATTTTCCTCTTCACGATGAGCTCTGCTTTGAAGAAGGACGCGCAATGAAGGATTACGCCTGCGGTGACGAGGATGCCGCAGCTTACCTCAAAGCAATTTCAGGCAGAATGAAAAAACAGAGAGAAAAGTATTTCAGCTTCTGAATGAATAAAGGGAACGGTAAACCTCAACCGTTCCCTTTTCTTTTTATTCAAATCTCTCGCGGTTGTTATAACCCACAAGAGCAAGGCTTTGCTTGTAATATCCCCACACGAAAAAAAACGGGAACACAAATACACACAGCAAGAACCACGGCAAAAAGCTCAGCTTGAATTTCATCAACTGCACAAGTGAGCCGTCGGTGATTTCTCTGCTCATGCGGAAAGCTTGTGCCGGAGTAATATCGGGCTTTTCAAAAAGAATATAATACACAAGATATTCGCTTCCGTTGAGGCACAGAGCAAACATCAGCCCCATCAGCACAAGGAGCACGCCACCCGCCACCATTGACACCACAGTTGCAACGGTATACATGTTTTTTTGTGCAACGTACCACGCACCGAAAAGCAAAGCGACACCGGGGCTGAGCATCAACAGTGTTGTTGTGCAGTGAAGCGCTAAGCTCAAAAGGCGCACCGTCATTGCCCTGAGCGCTTTTTTGCCCCACATAAAGCCGAAAACACTCGCTTTGTCGGGTGTTTTTTTCTGCGCGATGCAATAAAAACGGTATTCTCTGCCCATTTTAAGCGCAGACAAAACGTAAAAGCCCGCAAGCAAGCAAAGGCCCACGCCTGCATAAAGCAGCAGCGCGCGCCCACTGTGAGAAACTGAAAGCACAGACACACCGCGTTCAATCAGCAACGGCAGGTTACCCGTGAGGAGTGCCGCAAAAACCGCACACGCGCACATGTAAAAAACGTCTGCCCATCTGCCCAGCAGCAAGCCTCTTGCCGCCAGCTTGACTCTGCCCATAAAAAGCCTCCCGTCATAAAACTACACATATAGTTTTGCACGGTCGGAGTCAGCTTAAGCAGAGAGCAAACAAAAAGCAGGCATCCTCAAAAGAAGATACCTGCGATTCATTAATAGGCAATTGAGCAGTTGTAAGCACTGTTGTAGCACGCGTTGTCCGTAGTTCTTATAACGTTTTCGGGGATTGTGAACTCGATAAAGTCGCCGCTTACGGGTTTCTGTGAACCGATAGCAAGAGTAACCTCAATATTGCCGTCGATGTTATAACCGCTGCTGACTTTGAGCTTTATCTTGCTTGAAATCTTTTCACCGTTTAAACTAACTTCGACATCCTGTGTTCCGGACTTGATTGTGCTTGACCAACCGCTCGGGTTGAACTCAACAACGAGGTTTCCGTCACCGTCTATGCCATGAATCTCATAAACCAGCTCAACCGGCTGAGGATTCGACGACGTTGTGGACGGCTTCTGCGTGGTTTCGGTTGTTGAAGACGCATCCTCAGAGCCTTGCGTTGTGTTGTCCGTACCCGGTGTTGTCTGCGAAGGCTGAGTGCTCTGTGTTGTAGGAAGTGTTGTAGGCACTGTTGTGGGCACCACGGTTGTGTTAACAACGGGTTTTGTGATGTTGACATCAGGTGCGGTGAGATTGGTTGTAGTCTCTGTAACAGGTGCGGTGGTTGCGGTTGTGGGCGGAAGCGTTGTGTTCCACTCAGAAGTTACAACCGTGGGAATGTCACTTCCCGGCACGGTAACAAGCTGAAGTGTGGTTTGCGCGTTTTCCTCAGTTGTTGCAACATCTTCCGTTGTGCTTTCTGCTTCTTCGGTGGTGGATTCTTCGGTGAGGGTGGTGGGTTCTTCGTTACCGTCACAAGCAACAAGGCTCATTGCAAGAAGAACACACAAAAACAAAGCGATAAACTTTTTCATAAAATCACCGCGGCATATACGCAAAAATTGCATGCCTCACCTTTCATAATATTTTGCATACTGTCAATTATTATATATTTCACAACCGGAAAAGTCAATAACAAAACTATTAACACCTATCCCACACATGTTGTTCACAGTGTACCTGTGACGTATGCAAGATAATCGTTATAAAGCTTCACCGAATCCGCATTACCTGCAAAGGCTTGTGAATCGGGCGGATTCATCAACCCGAGATACTGATAGCCGAGGATTTTATCCGCATAAGGAGCAACGTTTTCAAGCTGAATTTTCACACGTTCAAGCTGTGCGGGAATCAGCGCGCTTTTATACACAAGCCCTTCAAAATCAAAAAGCTCAACATCTGCCCAAAGCTGTGCCCTACCCGCCTTATCATGCGCAAGTCTCAGCTTTTCAAAAATTCGCTGTGTGCGCTCAGCTTTTGTTTTCTTTACTCCGACTTCGTCCTGATATGCAATGAAATCCACGTCAAGATTGGCAAGGGTGCTGATGAATCTGCCGTTTGTGAGAGCAAGGTTTGTGCCGTACGGTGCGATGAGCGTTTTTTTGTCGGGTGTCAGCTCACGGCAACGTGCTGAGCAAAGATTAACGTATTTGGTGAATGCCTTTGAAAAGTTCAGCACAATGCACGTTTCATCAGGAAAATACCAGCCGTAAAAGCTCTTGTGATGTGCGTAGGCTTCGGCAAGCTCCTGCATCGCCCTGAAGGAACGGTCAATTATTTCAGCGCTTGTTATATTTTCTTTAGGCTTGCGCCAGTCACCGTAGAAGCCGTTGCCAAGGAAAACCTTGATTCCCGTTTCATCTGCCTCACTCAGCAGTGCTTCAATCGGGTCTTCACAAGGAATATCAGCAAATCCGAACACGGATGATTTAAAATAGCATCTGTCATAAAGCGCGGTTGCCATAACAACGACGTATTCCATGCCAAGCGCGGAAATCTCGCGTATCTTCTGCCGCCATTGTTCAGCCTTGAAGCTTGCAAGCGCAGGATTCCAATATTTCCCCTCAGCGGTGTTGTGGTGCCTGAACTCAAAAAACGTACCGTCAAGCCCTCGTTTCATCATCAATCACCCTTTCAGGCAGGTTTGGTTTATATCTTTTAGGCAGTAATCAAGGAAACCGCCTACAGCTTCCACATAGTTGTCGTAGTCGGTAAACCACGATTGAGCGTGGTCTGCGCCGTCAACAATCAGCAGTTCTTTTTTCTCACTTGCACACGCGTCATACAACTCCCGGGCCATGTAGCAAGGCACGAGCTTATCCTGATTTCCGTGTATGAACATCATGGGCACCTTTGCATTTGCAACGCTTTCAACGGGGGCAAGCTTTTCAAAATCGAAGCCCATGTGGTGTTTGTTAACAACACACATCGCCTTAATCAACGTCTTATGCGGAACACCCATAAGTGTCAGCTTGTCTGCAAAGAGTTGCGTTGCCCTTGTAAAGCCGCAATCTGCAACAATACCTTTTACGTTTTCGGGCAGGTCGTCTCTTCCGCTGAGCATCATCACAATTGCGCTGCCCATTGACACACCGTGCAGAATCAGCTTGATGCCGTAACCGAAGGTGCTTTTCATGTAGCTGAGCCATTTGAGGCTGTCAAGCGTTTCGTAATGACCGAAGGTGCAATACTGTCCCTCGCTCTCACCCGATGCGATGTGGTCGGGAAAAAACACGTTGATGCCTCTGTCAAGGTAGAATCTGCACACGCCCGAAAACTCCTTTTTGCCGTAGCTTCTGTAGCCGTGGGCGGCAAAAACATAGGTATCCGACGGTGTTTTTGTGCGCAGAAGGAAGCCTGTGAGCTTTTCGCCTCTGTCGGAATAAATGAAGTGCTTTTCGTAACCGTAATTTTCAATCCACTCAAGGTTGTTGTCAAGCACTTCACCGAGATGTGCGGCATCGCAACCGCTGATTTTGCGGTTTATTTCCGTAGGCGGTATCATTTTTTTGTTAAAAAGCAGCTCGTCAATAAGCACGCACACGCCGTAAGAAGCCGCGGCAACTGCGCCGCCTGCGGCAAGCACGCCTGTTGCAATTTTTGCAATTCTTTTCATATTGAGCACTCCTTTGAATATAGTTGATGAGATTTTACCAACCTGCTATTGCCATTTTATCACGAATTGTGTAAAATACAATAGTAATCATTACGGCAACACAAAAAAGTAAAGGAGACAAGCGCATGGAAACCCCGAGAACCTACAAAAATTTTACCGAATGGAATGAAAAGTCAAAGCAGACCGAATATACCGAAAGCACTCCCCTGCTTTCCGAAGACGGCACTCTGCTGGCAAAGGGCTGGGCAAGGCACAACGTTTTTGAATATGACAGAAACCTTGTGCAAAAAGGCATCATGAGCAGAAAAGAGTGGGATTTCTATCAGATTTCCGACGGTAACTACATGATACAGATAAGCTTTGCCAACATTTCCATCGGCGGCTACGTTGCCGCAAAGCTCGTTGACCTGATAAACGGCAAAACAATTGCAGATGCAACACAGCTTTTTATCGGCGGCGCAGACAAACACGTTCTTCCCCCGAAGGGCGACGTACCCAACCGTATCAACAAGAAAATCGGCTCTGCGGAATTTGAGTTTGACACCAAAGAAACCACCAGAACCCTCTTTTTCAGGAAGCCGCTCAACGGCAAAACGGTTGAATGCCGGTTCACAATGGACATCATGCCCGGACTTGAAAACATCACAACCGTTCTTCCCTTTGATGAGTCTCCCACAAGATATTTCATGACAACCAAGCAAAACTGCATGCCCTGCGAAGGTACGTTTACATACGGCGACGACGTATACAAGTTCTCCAAGGAAACCACCTTCTGCGCACTTGACTGGGGCAGAGTCAACACACCTCACCGTATGGTATGGTATTGGGGCAACGGCTCAACCTACCTCACCGACGAAAAAGGCGAAAAGCACCTTTTCGGCTTTGAAATCACATGGGCAATCGGCAACGAAAGCAATGCCACGGAAACCTGCCTTTTCTATGACGGCAAGGCACACAAAATCGGCGCAGTTGACGTTGAGGTTTTCCCTAAGCCCGATAAATACATGCAGCCGTGGAAGTTCATTTCCGAGGACGGCAGGTTCAATCTCACAATGATGCCCACGTTCGACCATCACTCCGATATGAACCTCGGCGTTGCAAGAATGCACACACATCAGGTGCACGGTCTGTGGAGCGGTGACGTCACCCTTGACGACGGCACAAAGCTCGAAATCAAGGACATGTACGCGTTTTGCGAATACGTTGAAAATAAGTGGTAAAGCACAAAGCAACACCCCCTGCTCAACAAACATTTGCTGAGCAGGGGGAATTCTATTATGTTCAACCTAGGGTGACGGGTATAATCCGAACCCGGTTTTTACAGGTGGATTTCCGTCAATCCTTCGTTAAAATACTCGCAAATCCGTCAAGGATTTGCTGCGTTTTGTGCCTTGGCTCGCCGAAAATCTCCTCTGTAAAAAATCTTCGACCTGAAAGTGCGAATTTTTGCATGATTTTCGGATGATGAGGACGCAGGAAGGCTTCCGCCTTTCAAAACCGAAGCGCCGAAAAGCGTGTGAAAATTCACGCTTTCGGGCGGGTTCGGGTTATACTCGTCACCCTAAGTTGTAACTCTGTCCGTCGGGTTGGCCTGTGCGGCCACGCACCCACGCGCATGCGAAGAATATTGCATTGCGAGCGCAGCGAGCTAAGCCCGCCGCCGCGCGAAGCTCACGGAAGTTTGCTTGCAAACTTCCGCACTGGGCTTCGCGTTTTTTGCATGCCGTGCACCGCTTCAGGTCGCTTCACAGACCCGCCCGCCGCAACCGCGCGGCAAGGTCACCTCACAACCGCTGAGCGCATGCAAAAAGCCGCGCGCAAGCTGTCGCTTGCGCGGGGGGCGGCGGGCGCCGGGATTAGTTCTTTTCGATGGTTTGCAGGAATTGGTTGATGAGGGTTACGTAGTTGCCCTTGCCCATTTTTCCTGCAATAGTTGCAACGGGCTTGAGGGGAAGCATACCGATGGGCTTGAGAAGCGGTGAATCAAGGGTTACACCAACGTGATTCTTGATAAGCTTCTGTACCTCTGCGTTGAAGAGAACGTCGCCGAGCTTGTCGTTGAGTGAGAGTCTGTCACTGTCGATGTCCTCACTCGCGTCAAACCAGTTGCGCACAAACGTTGAGCCGCCCTCGCCGAGTGTGTATGCGGGGTTGGGTATATCTGTGCCGTTGACGGTGATTTCGTGTGTGTTGCCGTCAGCTTCAGCAACGATAACGTTTTCGCCTTCCTTGATTACAACGTCAAAAATGAAAATCTTGTCGCCTTCAAGCTCTGTGCTTTCTCCGTTGACGGTGAGCTTAACCTTGTTGCAGTTTGAGTAAACCTTGATTTTTTGCTCGCCTGTGGCGCGGTCAACAAATCTTTCACCTGCAACGTGAACAAACTTCTCGTCTGACCACCATGCTTTGTAGACGTAGAATGAATCTTTTTTGATTTTACGGTCAATTGTAACAAGCCCCTTGTTGTTTCTGCCCCTGACGCCGCCTTCGTTTCTCATCGCGGAGCCGAAATCAAACATGTTCCACACAAATGAACCCCAGAGCCATTCTCTTTCGGTGATGGCTTTTACGTAGTGCTCATGATAGTATGCCTGATATTCTTCGGTGTAATCACCCTGGGTGGGAGTTGCGGAATGAAGGGTTGTAACAGCTTCTGCGCCGTATTCGGAAATGCACAGCCTGATGTGCGGCTTTTGTGCGTGGAAATCGTCAAGCCACGTGTCAACCTCTTTTACGGTCTGCACGTACCATCCGAAATAGTGGTTGTAACCGAGAATGTCGGGAATTTCGTTGAGCTTTGAGTGGATTGAGCTGAAGGTTACCTGAGCGGCGGCAGTAACTCTTGTGGGGTCAAGCTGATGAGCGATATCGTTGAGCTCACTGATGCCTTCTACAAGGCTCTTGCCCGCACTTGCAATGGAAATTTCGTTTTCGATGCTCCAGCAGTAGATTGACGGATGGTTGTAATTCTGCTTGATAAGCTCCTCAAGCATGAAGCGTGCCTGGGGCTGCTTCTTTTTGCTGAATGAGGAGATAACGGGAATCTCTGCCCAGATAAGAAAACCTGCTTCGTCGCAAAGGTCGTAGAATTCTTCGTCGTGCTGATAATGCGCAAGGCGGATGGCGTTTGCGCCCACCTCTTTGATAAGCTCAATGTCTTTTTTGTGGTGCTCAAGAGTGAGGGCGTTGCCGATATCTGCCCAGTCCTGATGGCGTGAAACGCCCTTCATCTTAACGCTTTTGCCGTTGAGGAAAAAGCCTTTCTGGCTATCAAAAAAGAACTCTCTGAATCCGAAGCGGTCACTGACCTCGTCCACAACCTCACCGTCCTTTGTGAGGCTGACCGTGAGGGTATACATGTAGGGATTCTCCATACCGTTCCAGAGAATCGGGTCTTTAACCGCCATTTTTACGCACTCCTTGGCGGCATCACATTCGCCTTTGGAAACAACGTTTCCGTCAGCATCAGTGATAACAAAGCTCTTTTTATAGCCTGCCGTGTTGCCTTCAATTGCAGTTTTAATGCCTACTGTACCGTTAACCTTGGGGGTGATGAAAACACCGCAGAGGCTCTTATCGAGCAGGGCGAAGTGAGTGTCGGCAACCTCGGTGATGATGTTAACATCACGGTAGAGACCGCCGTAGAAGGTAAAGTCAGCTGTCTGGGGATAGAGAAGCTCATCCTCGCTGTTATCAACAATGATTCTGAGGGTGTTGACTGAGGAATCAAGATATTTCGTGATATCGAAACGGAACATTGAATAACCGTTTTCATGCTTACCTGCAAAGTTGCCGTTTACGAACACCTGACATACGGTGTTTGCGCCCGTGATTTCAATGTAAGTGTTGCCTGTAAAACCGGGAAGCACCTTTTCGTAAACACATTCTCCGCGCCAATATTTTTCAGCGCCGCCCTGACCGTCGATGCCGTTCCACGTGTGCGGCAGGCTGACTTTTTCGGTTACGCCTTCTTTTGTGAAATCCCAGCCATCGTTGATGTTGATAATCTTTCTCATAACTTTCGCCTTCTTCCGTTATATTTATGTAACATTACGATTATATCATTTTCATAAAAAAAATCAAGGGCTGAATGTGCGACATCCGATAAGGAAGTATTTGTGTTTTTTGCGGCTTCAATACAAAAGCTTTTTAGTTTTTACGAAACTGAAAAGCGTTTTAAAACACGAGATAAGCATGCAAGGAAAAGCGAAAAACTCGTTTTCGACAAGCTGTCAGACTGCCGAGAAAAGTGCAAGATGGTCTTTTCTTTGCCCCGAAGGTGTACAAAGGTACTCTGAGAGGGCAAAAAAAGGTCAAAACAATGCTAAAATCGTACAAAGTTCGATGCTTTGTACGATTTTTATATGTGTATAAGTCTTAGCTTTTTCATTTTCTTGTTTAAGGAAAAACAACATTGTTGTTCTTGTGCTTTTATCGACAGTCTGAAGCGGCATTCTTGTCAGAATGCCGCCGTACGATTCATGCTGAGAAGCTGACCTTTTCAAGGTCCGAACCCTTACTGTCTTTAACCTTGAGAATAAGTGTAACCATAGACACGGCAAGCGGAGGCAGAGCAATTGCAATGCACACAATACCGGTCTGTTCAAAGAATTGGTTAAGAACAGACAGTAAGACCATACCGATACCTGTGCCGAGGTATGCGATGAGATTTTCTGCGCCGAGCACAGAGTTACGGATGTGTGTGGGTGCTTTTTCAGCAGCCATCATCGCAATGTAATCGTAGCCGTTATAGTAATTTCCGCGGCTGAGTGCACAGAAAAGTCCGACAAGATACGGCGCAAGGCTGATCGCCTTGGCTGAAGGTGAATCGTAGCACATGTAAGCCGTAACGTTGAACAGAATCAGCGAAATTATGGTTATGATGCCGTTGATGGCAACAACCTTTTTTCTGCCGAACTTGTCGCCGATGAAGCCGAAAAACAGAATCACAAAAGCAAACACAAACGGGAAGAAATACAGTGCCTTTGTAACGTCGGTATGAGGCATGCCGTAATCCTGCCTCATGATTGATTCATACTGCAGGCTGATTGACGTGAAGCCGAGACCGTAAAGTGTGTGGGAAATAACGAGCCAACGCAGGTCTTTATCTTTGAAAATGAGCTTAACTGCGGGGAAAACACCGATTTTTTCTTCCTTCTCAGCTTCCTCTTTTTCCTGCTGAGCAATACCGCGCTGGGCGCGCTCCATAAGCTCAATGCGTTTGTTGAGAAAAACATCTGATTCCCTTGCAAAAAAGAAAATTACTATTGCTACGGCAAACGCAAAGATAAAAGGTATGAGGTATACCCTGCGCCACGTTTCGCCGTTTGCCCCCATCATAGTGTCTCGAAGCAGAGGCACAGCCGCCATACCAAGTGTGCCTATACATTTTGTGATGCCGTAAAACTGCGCGCGCTTATCCTTCGGAGCAACCTCATAGATATACACAACCTGCATGTCATGTGAGATGAAGAAGCCCATCATGCCGTAACCGATACAATAAACAACCATGTTCGGACTCCACCAACACAGCATCAAACCGACCGCCATGCCGACGGTGTTGGTGAAGAAAAACACTTTTCTGCCGTAACGGTCAGCAAGAGTTTTGTAAAACGGTGCGATAATTGTGAATGCACCGCACACAGAGGTGAGGATGCCGTATTTGCTCAGCGCCTGATTATACTCAATACCGCCGACTTGAAAAAGCTCACTCACAACCAGCGACTGCATGTCGTTGTTGATTATGCCGCAGATTTCGTCAAGCATATGTACGCAGATAATAACCAGCATCAAAAACGGAAAATACATTTTTGACTTCGGCTTTGCCGCCAGATTTTTGAGTTTTTCAAGTTTTTTGTTCTGCACCTGCAAATCAATTGTTTTTGATTTCATCATGTCACTTCCAAACGGCTTTTTTGTTATTGTATCACATAATAATCTAAAATACAATTTGATTTTTTAATTATTTTTGCTACTTTCTATTGACTGCAACCTGCTGAGGTTGTAAACTGAAAGAGGTATATAAACAGTATATTGAAAGGATGCTTATTTATGAAATTCGGCATTTGCATAGGCATGGATTCGGAAAAAATCCGTGCTTTGAAAAAATGCGGCTACGACTATGCTGAAACCTCTTTTTCCGCAATTGCAAAAGCCACTGACGAGGAGTTTGAAAAGTTCCGCACAGCACTTGAAACGGAAGGCTTAAAGGCAGAATGTGCAAACGGTTTTCTCCCCGGTGAGCTTCGCGTAACGGGCAATTCCGTCAACAATGAAGCTCTTGCTTCATTCATTGAAAAAGGCATGGAAAGATGCCGCCTTATCGGCACAGAGATTGTGGTTTTCGGCTCTTCCGGGGCAAGACGTATTGATGCAGAAACGTGCTTTACAAAAGGCACGCAACAGCTCGTCTCTTTCCTGAAAGATATTGCCGCACCGATTGCAGAGAAATACGGCATAACAATTGTGCTTGAACCTTTGTGCAACAATGAAAGCAACATTGTCAACACAGTAAAAGAGGGTGTGATGATTGCCGCCATGGCTGAATGCAAAAACCTCGGCGGTCTCGCAGACTTATACCACATGCACGTTGAAAACGACAGCATTGAAAATATCAGGGATTTGAAGGGTTCTCTTCTTCACTCGCACATTTCAAACCCATTGCCTCGAAACGATGTTAAGCGTTGCTATCCCCTTTCGGTTGAGGAATACGACTATGTCAGCTTCATAAGAGTGCTCAAGGAGGTCGGCTGTAAGCGTTGCTCAATTGAGGCGGCAACAAGCGATTTTGACACTGATGCACAAAAATCAGCAGATCTTGTGCAAAGGCTGAAAGAGGTATAACCATGTCAACTCCGTTTGAATACAACAACAAAAAACTAAGAAACACCGTTGCCTCAATGCGTTATAACGGTAGTGACTTCTCTGCATGGCAAAGCATGGCATATAAGAAGCTTGTTGAGCTTCTCGGTCTTGAATCTTTTGAAAAATGCGAATTACAGTTCACCGTTGAATACGAAAAAGACACTCCCCTCTGGCACGAAACCCGCTTCCGTTTTCAAAGTGAAGACGGCTGGTATGTACCGGGGCACTTTCTCACACCGCAAAGTGCTCTGGGCAAGTTGCCCGTGATGATTTGTCTGCAGGGGCATTCAACCGGTATGCACAACTCCTTGGGTGTGGCAAAATTCCCCGGTGACGAAGAAACGCAAAACGGCGGCGACCGCAAGTTTGCAGTAATTGCCGCTGAAAGAGGAATGTGTGCTGTATGCATTGAACAGCGTTGCTTTGGCGAATGCGGCGGCAAACCCGACCCGAAAAGAGACGGCCTGACAGAAACCGATTGCTACTCCTCTTCCATGACGGCAATTCTCGCTGGCAGAACAACCGTTGGTGAAAGAGTATGGGACGTGTGCCGTCTTATTGACGTGATTGAACAACACTTCCCCGTAGCTGATATGGACAGAATATACTGCATGGGCAATTCGGGCGGCGGCACAACAACCTTTTATGCTGCCTGCATTGACAAAAGAATTGCCGCATGCATGCCGTCTTGCGCTTTGTGCACCTATGCAGATTCAATCGGCGGCACGTATCATTGCGCGTGTAATTACATCCCGAACATTGCAAAATACTTTGACATGGGCGACCTTGCGGGGCTGATTGCGCCGCGCAAATTTGTGATGGTCAGCGGCAGATACGACAGAATATTCCCCATTGACGGTGCAAAGGCTACGTTTGAATTGATACAGAAAATGTACACTGCCGCAGGCGTACAGGACAACTGTGCGTGGGTTATCGGCAACGAAGGTCACAGATTTTACGCCGCTGATGCCTACCCCGTTTTTGAAAAACTCACGTAAATCCCGCGCATCAAGCCACATTATGTAGAATTATGTCGGTGTAAATGTTACAAAGATAACAAAAAAGAAAAAGATTTATAAAAATACGGAAAATGCATTGTTTTATTTTGAATTCTGATATATAATTAGTGCAACCGAATATCCAAGGGGGTTAAAACAATGATTGACAAAACCATCAAATTCAAACTTGCATCCGATAACGACGATGAAATGAGGCAAATCCTCACCACCGTTTATGATGCGCTTGTCGAAAAAGGATACAACCCCATCAGTCAGATAGTAGGTTATATTCTTTCGGAAGACCCGACTTACATCACCACACACAACAACGCAAGAAGCATCATCCGCCGCGTAGACCGCGACGAGTTGCTGACTGCGCTTGTTAAGAACTATCTTAACAAAGGTGAATGAGCCGCTCTTTCGGGATTGGAGTATTGAAATGGCAGCAAAGAAGAAAAACGAATTTCTCACCTATCGTGACAGACCGCTTGTTCGTAAAGGAAACACACTTTATTACGGAAGTTTAAGCGACAAGTATGTTATAATGTTCCAGATACTGAGCACAAAAGAGCTTGACGGCCTTCAGGTTGCAGACCGCGTTTCCGTTCAGCTCATCAGCACAGACCCTGAAGTCAGACCCAGAGACCGCATCATACAGAAAAGCGAAAAGAAGGGGCTTTACAGTGCAATGGACATCGGCAAAATTTGGCTTGAGCGCGCACTGGCAGAGTAACATAAAAGTAAAACGGGCAAACAGTACTGTTTGTCCGTTTTGTTCATAGATAATTTTTATCTTAGGCAAATTTGCAGCAAAAAATTGGTATATAATCGATCTGTAAATTATTAGGAGGTATTCTTATGAAATCTGCAAAAAAAGTTCTCGCTGTTGCCCTTGCAATTATGATGCTCGCAATTTCGGCGCTCATCCCTTCTTCCGCTTTGTTTGACGATCTGCTCGGTGAAGAAGACGAAACGCTCATCACCATCGGTTACATAAACGAAAGTGACTATGTTCAGTGCATCTACGTACCCGGCACAACACTTGTCTCCACCGACGGAATTGCAACAGTAACATCCGACGTTCCCCTCGCATTCGACCATCAGTTCGCATATTGGGAAGATGAAAACGGCAACGTTTATCACGCAGGTGACGAAATCGTTGTTACAAGCTCAATAAAGCTTACAGCCGTTTGGGAAGACAAGACCGATGAGGATTCCTACATTCTCAGAGTTATCAAAACAACCATTCAGGCCTTCATCAAAATCTTCGCCAAGTTCAGAGATGCTTTTGCAACCATTGAGCAACAGCAAACAACTGCTCCTTCAACCGAAGAAGCAACCGCATAATCAACAACAAGACAAAGAGGTCGGGACAACCCCGACCTCTAATTTTTTACTGCTTATTTGCTGCATCCTCAACTGCCTGCGCCGCACACATAACAGCATATTTGGAGCTATAGAAGTTAAGACCGCCTTGAAGCCATACGGCATAAGGCTCCCTCAACGGAGCATCTGCTGAAAGTTCAATTGACGAGCCGAGAATAAATGCACCTGCAGACATAATAACCTTGCTGTCGTAGCCTGGCATATCCCACGGCTCAGGCACGGCAAGTGAATCGACGGGTGCTCCCGACTGTAAGCCCTGACAAAACGCAATCAGGTTTTTATCGTTGGTGAGCTTCACTGCCTGAATTATATCGCAACGCTTTTCATCAGGCTCGGGAGTAACTCCGAAACCCATTTTTTTAAGCAACGCCGCAGTAAACACCGCAGTTTTAAGCGCAGAGCCCACAACCGTAGGTGCGGCATATATGCCTTGGAAAAGTTCTCTGCTGTGGCCGAGTGTTGCACCGACTTCGCGGCCAAGGCCGGGGGTTGTCAATCTGTATGAACAAAGCTCAACAAGGTCACGTCTGCCTGCAATATAACCGCCCGTTTTGGCAATTCCGCCGCCGGGGTTTTTGATAAGTGAGCCTGCAATAATGTCTGCCCCATGCTCAAGCGGTTCACTTGTCTGCACAAATTCACCGTAGCAGTTGTCAACCATAACAATCGCATCGGAGTTAGCCTTTGTTATCTGCGCAATCTTTCCTATGGTTTCAACGCTGAGTGACGGCCTGAGACTGTACCCCCTTGATCGCTGGATATATACCATCTTGATTTTTCCGGCTTTGAGTGCTTTTTCAATGCCGTCAAAATCAACCGTACCGTCTTCAAGCAGGTCAACCTGCTTATATTCAATGCCGTAATCCTTGAGCGAACCCATACCGCTGCCGCTGAGACCGATTACGGAATGGATTGTGTCATAAGGCTTGCCCGTAACGCACAGCATTACGTCACCGGGACGAAGCATGCCAAAAAGTGCAACAGCAAGGGTATGCGTGCCGCAAGTGAAGTTGTGACGAATGATGGCATCTTCTGCGCCCACCGCCTGCGCAAACACACGGTCAATAAGCTCACGTCCTCTGTCGCCGTAGCCGTAGCCGGTTGACTCGGCAAAGCAAGCCTCGCTCACGCCGTTATCAATGAAAGCAGAAAGCATTTTAAGCTGATTGTGCTCTGTTATTCTTTCAATTTCTGCAAAGCTTTTTTCACTCTCAGCAAGTGCAAGTGAAGAAAGCTGTGTAATTCTGTCGCTGAAATTTCTCATTTTGCAAATGCGGTATAGCTACACCGCAATCCTTTCAGTATTTTCACGTTTCGCTCCATTCACCGCAGGGAATGAAGCCGATTTTTTCATAAAAGCCGCGCGCTTTTGAATCAAGCACAAAAACATATACGTTCTTATTCTCCGCCAGAAGCTCATTCACAAGGGCAGAAACCACGCGTTTTGCGTAACCCTTGCCCCTGCAAAGCGGATTGCACGCAACACCGCTTATAACCGCGTCCTTGTCGGTATATGAGCTGACAAGCGCGCAAGCAACGATTTTTCCGTCTTCGCAAATACATTTTGCGCGCGCCAAGCCTCTGCGCCGACGGTAAGTGAAGTCAGACAGGAAAGGCATATACCCTTCTTCTGTGAAGCTGCCGGGGATACATTCACAAATCAGGTCGTACATTTCCCTTATGTTTTCGCCTATTTCTTCAACCTCACCGCACGGCTCGATGCCGCCGCACTTCATAACCGCACAACTGCGTGAAAGTGTCAGACCGAGCTTTTTCATCACGGCAGAGTCGCAAAAAATGCGTTCATATCCGATGAATTGCAAAAACTCCGCCGTTTCTTCAAAGTCACAGTTTTCGTTACACCACAAGCTGACGTTACCGTCAAGACGGACAATAACGCAGCTTGCTTCATCCTTTTCACCGCCGTACCACACGTCAATTATTCTGCCGCCGCAACCGTAGGCGCGGATTAAGCCGCCAGCCTTCGCGGCGAAAGCATCTGCTTCAAGGCACGGTAAAAGACTATTTTCGTCGCCGTTTTGTGCAAACCTCAGCATACGGCAAATTCCTTTGCAAGCACACCGACAAGCTCTTTCACACTTTGCATATCGTCAACACCTGCAACAGATGATGCGGAATGGAGATATCTGCAAGGCAGAGAAACGGCAAGTGTTTTTATGCCGCCTGCACTCTTGTGAATTGCACCTGCATCGTTACCACCTGCAACCACAGTTTTGGTCTGGCACTTGATGCCGTTTTCTTCTGCAAGCGCAAAAGCTTTTTTAAACAGTTGCCTGTCGTATACCGTGCTTCTGTCCATAAACGACACAACCGCGCCACCACCGACAAGGCAAACTCTGTCTGCGCCGGAAACAAAAGCGATATCCGAGGCAGTTGTGGTTTCAATAACAATTGCATAATCGGGTCTTATTGTGTATGCGGCAGGCTGTGCGCCGCGAAGCCCGACTTCTTCCTGCACAAGAAATGCAAACCACGTGTCATATTCAAGCTCGCCGTCAATCATATCAAGCATAACAGCGCAGCCGAAACGGTCGTCAATCGCCTTTGCTTTGATTCTGTTGTTGCCGAATTTCACAAAGTCGGAAGCAAAGCATACACTGTCACCGATTGAGACAAGCTTCTGCGCTTCTTCCTTTGAGTCTGCACCAATATCAACACAAAGAGCCTTGATTTCGGGTGATTTTTTCATTTCATCATCGTCACAAAGATGCACGGGTTTAAGTCCGATAACACCCTCAATGCCGTTGACGGTAACAAGTCTGCCTGCAACAACCTTTTCGTCAATACCGCCGACCGCCGCAATTTTAAGGCAGCCGCTGCTTGTGATTTCAGTTACCATAAAGCCAACCTCATCCATGTGAGCGGTGAGCATGACTCTATTTTTCGCAGTGTTTTTGCCTTTTTTGAACACAAGCACGTTACCCAGCGGGTCAACGGTGTATTCGGCTTTACCCTCAATCTGAGAGATAATATATTCCCTTACGCTGTGCTCGCGGCCCGAAATACCGTTGAGATTGCAGAGCTTTTCAAGTCTTTCAAGCATTTGCGCCACCCCTTTCACAGATGTACTCACACATAAGCTGAGCCGTAGCTTCAATGTCTTTTGTGTCAATCACTTCAACGGGCGTGTGCATGCTCCTGAGCGGTACGGAAAGCAACGCACAGGGAATACCCTTGCCCGAAACGGTGATTGAATCGCAGTTTGTGCCCGTGCGACCGCTCATAACGTCGTGCTGATAAGGGATGCCGTGTTTTTCTGCAAGGCTGACGAGAGTTTTCTGCATGGTGAGGTCAAGCGTTGAGGAAACGCCGATTGATGGACCTTTGCTGAGTTCAATTGTTTCACTGTCAAGCGCAACACCCTCCTGCACACCGAAGCCGACATCAACTGCAATTGCTTCATCGGGTGCAGCGGCAAAACTGCCAACTGCGGCGCCGCTTCCGCCAACTTCCTCACGGGAGGAAAACAGCACGGTGAGCTTACAGTTATGTTTGCGCTTTTTGAGCTTTTCAAGGCAGAGAAGAATGGCGGATATACCGCAACGGTCATCAAAGCCTCTGCATGCAATTTTTGTGCCGATAAGTGACGTGGGCTTTGTGCGGTATGTGATTCTGTCACCAAGGCAGACGAGCTTCTGCACTTCCTCTTTTGTTAAGCCAACGTCAATTGCAAGCTTTTTAATGTCGATTTCATTCTCTTTTTTTGCACCGCTGAGATGAGGCGGCACACTGCAGATAACACCGAAAAGTTCTTTTTCGCCCCACACGGTAACCTCATTACCGACAAGTGTGCGCACGTCTGCACCGCCGCAACGGTCAAAAAGAATGAAGCCGTCATCGTCAATTCCGCGAACAATGAGACCGACTTGGTCAATATGCGCATCAAGCAGGATGTGCACTCCGTCGCCGTCAAGCGTGCCGACAACGTTGCCGAGAGCATCTGTTTCGGCGGGCATGTATTTTTCAAGCATTGACTTTGCAATTTCAGCCGCCGCGGTTTCGTCTCCGGGCAAACCGACTGCCATTGCCAAATCAAAACAAGTCTGCTTTATATCCATAAGCAATCACTCCCATTTTAGCTTTTACTGTTTTATTGATTATACTACCCTGCCGAAGTTTTTTCAAGCAAAACAACACACATTCGCAAAACAAAAAAGCTCTCGCAAGAAAAGCCTGCAGAGAGCCGATATTATTTAAGGAAGTTAAATTAAAAAAGTGAAATCAACCAATCGAAAATGGGAAGCATGGCAACTATTTTTACGATTGTGTCCGGAATAACGCTTGCAAAATACCAGAGGTCGATGTAGTCGTTTTCTTCAGCAGCGGGTGCGCCGTCGTATTCAAGCGTGAAAGCCTGAGTGTAAACAATGCCGCCTTCGCCGAAGATCTCAGCTCTGACGTAGCTACCGATTGCATTGCTGTAATCGTTGAGGTCAATTGAGTTGCCTGTTGCAATCAGTTTGCCGTTTGCAATCCATCTTACAAGCATTGCATCGTCTGTGGTTGTGAGTGTAATTGTGTCTTCAGCATTGTCTACTGCAACGCCCGTTACAACGGGAGCATCAATTTCATCTTTTGCAACATACTTTGTGCCCTGATCACCGTCTGCAAGCTCCTGCTCAATTGTTTTATACATCTGAACAAGAGTGTTGCCGAGTGCTCTTGCATCTGCATCGGCAGAGACAACGAGAAGGTCAGCAATTTCTTTGATTTCATCATAGTTGCCGAGGCATTTGCTCGCTGCAAAGAACGCGCCTTCCTGCATGCAGTTTTTGAGGTTTTCAACAGTGTTTTCTTCCATGCACATCATGGTGTATCCCGTGTAAACTGCATCAACACTGTGGGCATCACTTGTTGCAAGGCCAAGCACGTTTCTGCCGGTAGGTACAACCTTCTGCAGAAGAATATCCCAAAGCTTACGGTCGAAGCGTGTTCTGCCGTCTGCCTTGCTGTTTACGTCAATACCGAGGCAGGTGGGGTAATCTGTGAGGAGACCTGCAAACTTGTCAATTGTGTAACGGTATGAAATGTTATCATAGTTGTATGCATCTGCGGTGTAAACCTCATCCCTTGCGTTTGAATATTCACCGGGATGGTTAATAACAGAAAGACCGCCGAGTGCATCGACGTTGCTGATGGGTGTGATGTAATCACTTGTGCCGCCAACAACTGCATGTCCGTAATCAACAAACCATGTGTTGACGTGAGCATTGTTGATTGAGGTGGGGTTGTTTTCGTTGCCGTAGGGCACTCTCATCATTCTGTGACCGACAACACCGTTTGCATCAGTCTGGTAATAATAATCACTGCCGTTTTCGGTTACGAGAGAATAAGTGTTGCCGTTTGCAGCTGTGCCGCCGTCTGCTGAAAGAGCAACAATCTCGCCGCCTCTGTCTTTAAAAGCCTGAATAAAGAAGCTGAGCATAGGTATAACCTTCTGCTCTGTCCAGCCGTAGTCAACAACGCCGTGGTCTGTAACTGCAACGATGTCAAAGCCGTTGCGATACTGCTCTTCGAGCATATCCTTGAGGGTGTCGCTTCCGTCACTTGCGGTTGTGTGGCTGTGGAAATCAGCTTTGTACTGTGAATAAGTGTCCCAGTTTACGTTTGCGTAAGGATTGTTGATTGTGTAATCAACAACTGCGCTTTCGTCTGCAAATGCGGCAACGCTGAATACGCTGAGCAAAAGCACTATGCTACAGATAACAGCAACAAACTTTTTTATGTTTTTCATGTGTTTATCCCCCTAATTAAAATGTTCCTTCGGTGATGTAAACTTTGAGAAGTTCGGGAAGCATGAACAGGAACTTGGGAAGCCAATCCATGAGGGTATATCCAAGGAGATTCATGAGGGAGGGAACTGCATAAGCGACATATTCGATGTCGCCCGTTACATAACCGCCATCGGTGGTGGGAACGTTGAGACCTGTTTCCTTGGTAATTGTGAAGGAGTCGATGTTTGTGATAACGTCGCTGCCGTCTTCTGCTTTTTCGTCTGCAAGTATGTAGGAATTGAAAGTGAGTGAGCCGCCGTCAATTGAAACACAGTTGAAGCATGAGCCTACGTTTGTATCCTTGGTGCTGTTCCAATCGGTGCCGTTCCAGTAGTTTGCGTAGCCATCCTTCTGTACGGTGAGAGCACCGATCATGTCGGTTTCGATGAAGCTGCCTGCAAGGAAGGAGCGGATTTCATATCTTTTTGCACCTGCAGTACCGGCGAGAACGTAAACCGTGCCGTCTTCGTTAACCTCGCCGCCCTTGAGTGCCTTTGTTCTGAGATACATGTGGTCGTGACCGCTGAGAACGAGGTCAACGTTGCATCTGTCAAGTGTTTCGGCAAGCTCGTCCTGAAGATACATGGCATCAGGCCACTTTGCATCCTTACCGAGTGAATAGGGTGACTTGTGCATTGCAACGATTTTCCAATCCTTATCAGTACTGTTCATGTCGTTTTCAAGCCATCTGAGCTGAGAGAGAGACACACTGAGAAGGTCGTTGGTGTTGAGAACAGCAAAGTGAATGTTGCCGTAGTCGAAGGAATAGTTGACACCGTCGAAGGTTTCAACGCTTTCGCTTGTGTCGAGGTTGAACATGTTATCAAACCAGTTCCACACGCCGAGACCGTCGTGGTTGCCGGCAACGGGAACAAGAGTGGTGTTGATGTTGATTTCACCGAATGCAGCATCGTAGAGATCCCATTCTTCGTTTGTGCTGTCGTCTGTAAAGTCGCCGCAGTTAACAACGAAGTCTGCATCAGGCATCATACCCAGTGCGGCAGAAAGAGCGTTTGAGCCCTTCTGGAAGTTTTCAAGTGAACCGGCCTGCACGTCTGCAATTGCAACAAAGTTAACTTTATCGTCTCCGTTGTCTGTGGTGAAGGTGCCGAAGTTGCTCCAGTTAGTGCCGTCGCCTACTCTGAAGTTATAGGTTTTACCTGCAGTAAGACCGTTTACGGTAACCTTGTGCATGTAGGAACCTTCCCACGCCTTGCAGGTAACATCTTTGAGCGTAAGTGTTGAGGTTACGTCTACACCGTCTGCAAATATCTGCACGAGTGAGTCGCACTCAGCGTCGGTGTACCAACAGAAGCCTCTTGAAGCAGAAGCATCGCCGTTAACACAAACGGAAATTCTTTCAGGTGCGAAGCCTTCACCCTCAGCAAATGCGGGCACCGCCATAACGGAGAACATCATGGCAAAGCAAAGAACAAGACTGATTGCGGATAAAATCTTCTTTTTCATTGTTTCATCTTCCTTCGTTCGTATTGGATAAAAGTTCTAAATAAATCCATGATAAATATACAATATATAAAGCGCGAAAGTCAATAAATTTTTGTTAAAACTCCTGAGTAATTTTGAAAAAGCGATGGAAAAAACTTCAAAGTGGTTGCATTAATTAACCATCGGTGATACAGTAATGCATAACAAAAAGCGGAGGTTTAAAATGATTCTTCTTGCGGTAATATATATGGTTTTCATATCTCTCGGTCTGCCCGACTCCATCTTTGGTGTAGCGTGGCCCGTAATTCACACAGATTTCGGTGTGCAGGAAAGCTTTGCATCTATCTATATGATAATCATCGCGCTTACAACGGGTGGCGTGAGTTTTTTTGCAGGCAAGCTGATTCAGAAATTCGGCACGGCAAAGGTTACACTGATTTCAATTGTGCTCACCGTAATCAGCCTTGTTGGTATCAGCTTTGCGCCGAATCTTGTTGTGATGATGATTTTTTCCATTATCGGCGGCTACGGTGCAGGCGCAATTGACACAGGACTTAATAACTACGTTTCTCTGCATTACGAAGCGCGACACATGAGCTGGCTTCACTGCTTCTGGGGTGTTGGTGTAACGGTAAGTCCCGTCATCATGTCTTTCTTTCTCGGTGACGGAAACTGGCGTGCAGGCTACAGAGCGGTTGCGGCAATCCAGGCGGTTATTATGCTGTTTGTGGTTCTTTACGTAAACAGATGGGACAAGCTTGAAAAGCTCAGTGCCAAAGCCGAAACAACAGGCGAAGAAAGCGGCGAAAAGCAAAACATCTTCAAAATAAAAGGTGTGGTAACAAGCATACTTTCACTCGGTCTTTACTGCAGCATGGAATTCCTGCTGGGTACGTGGGGTGCAACCTTCCTTGTTAACGCACACTCATGCTCCCCCGAAATTGCAGCAAGATGGGTTTCGTTATACTATGGCGGAATCATGCTCGGCAGGCTGATTTCAGGCTTCCTTTCCATGAGAGTCAACGACAAAATGCTCATTCGTTTGGGCTCCGCAGTTTCTTTCGCAGGCATTGTTTTGTTAGCGTTGCCGCTTAAAGAAATCTCCTTCTTCGGTCTGCTTCTCATTGGAACAGGCTTCGGGCCGATTTTCCCCTCGGTACTTCACACCGTGCCTGAAAACTTCGGCAAAGCAAATTCCGCAGATATAACAGGCAAGCACATGGGTGGCGCTTATGCCATCGGCTTTACCGTTCAGCTTGTTTTCGGTTACGTTGCTGAGGCAACCTCATTCGGCATCACACCGTTTGTTCTGCTTGCAATTTGTGCCGGACTGATGATTGCAAGGGAGATTACAAACAAAAGAGTGAAAAGATGAACATACATAAACCCCGTACAAAGCATCGTGCTTTATACGGGGTACATTGTTTTTGTGCTTTTCTAACGGTCTTGTGACTTGCCGAAAAGCATAGCTTTAGACAAGTCCCACAGACGCGTTAAAATTCAATTTCAGCCACCATCGGTCTGTGGTCACTCACAACAAGCGGCAATACTTGCGCGTCAAGTATCTGCACTTTACTGTTGGCAAAGATGTAATCAATCTTGATTTCGGGCTCGTCCGACGGGAAGGTTAATGTAGTACTTTCGGCACAAAAAATCTCGGTTGAAGTCATAAATTTCTTCATGCTCGGATGCGATGGCGCCATGTTGAAATCTCCCATAAGCACGGCCGGCAGGTCTTCTTTGATAAACAAATCATACACAAACTCTGCCGCACTTTTCAGCTCGTGCTTTTTGAGTCCGAAATGTGTTTGATAAACCGCAAAGCCGTCGTCCACGTCAAATTCACACCTGAGCACCGCCCTGTGCTCAGGCACACGGAATTTTTCGGGTATGCGAAAAAGCTCTTTTTTAACAATGGGGAAGGCTGACACCACCGCATTGCCGTATGGCTCGGTGCCGTATATCATATCCGACGGCAGAAAGGCGCCGAAAAATCCAAGCTGAGCAGACAAAGTGGCCGTCTGGTCGGTGTAATCATCACGCGTACCCTGCGAGCGCACCTCGTTAAGACCGCATATTTGTGCTCGAGTGCCGGCAATTGCGGCGGAAACTGCCTCAGTGTCAATCTTTGTACTGATAAAATTGCGGCAATGCTGAATGTTGAACGTCATCACCTTAATTTTCATACCTAAAGCCTCTTGTTATCAGATATATTTCTGCGCAAGGAAAAAACAAACCCAAAGTGCAACAACAAATGCACTCTCTGCAGGGATTGCAAGCTTTGTGTAGGGGCATTTCCAGCCCTTGTCAACGCAAAGGAAAATTGACCTTGTAACAAGTACGGTGGTTGCAAAAATCACACCGCCGATAAGTGAGTGGTATGCAGTGCCGAGCACCAGCGTAAGATAAAGCAGGAAAGCGCCGAGAGCAAATGAGATGCCGCCGTAATAAACGCGGATTTCGGTTTTACCTGCGTTATCAACAGGCTTGACGGAAAAGCTTTCCGCGTTCTTGATGGGGTTGATGATGAACACAAGCGCCATGCCCCAGAAATAACCGATAAGGCAAATGACCGCAAACATTGCAGGTGGATTCGTTGCCCAGATTTGTTTTAATGTTTCCATAAATTTACTCCTCTGTTTTTTTGAAACATTGTATCATACAAAAGCCGTCAGTTCAAGAAGGTTATAAACAGATATATATTTTTTGTTGTAAACTGTAGAAAATTGCACCGTTTTATGTTATATTGGAGATGATAGGGTCTGAACGGCCGCATTACAACACAAAGGAGAAATAAAAATGAAAAAAATCATCAAAGAATTCGGAGCCTTCATCAACCGCGGTAACGTCGTAGATATGGCAGTCGGCGTTATGATAGGTGCCGCTTTCAAGTCAATTGTTGATGCACTTGTTAACAACATCATCTCCCCTTTCATTGGTCTCATCTTCAAAAGCAATTTTGACAACATCACATTTGACTTCCTCGGTGTAAGCTTCGGTGTCGGTGCTTTCATCACCACAGTTATCAATTTCCTCATTGTTGCTGCTGTGCTTTTCTTCATCGTCAAGATGATAGGTGCCATGCACAAAAAGAAGGAAGAACCCGAGGCAGAACCCACCACAAAAACATGCCCCTACTGCAAAAGCGAAATTCCGCTTGATGCAACACGTTGTGCTCACTGCACCTCAGAAGTGTAAAAATCAATCTTTTAACTATTTTCATGTCACTGAGGGTTATATGAACAACTTAACTAAAAAAATCATCAGCTTTGTTTTTGCGGTCTTTGCACTTTTGACGTGCTTCACCGCCGTGTCCTCTGCGGCATCTGAGTGGACCTATGCCGACAAGCTCCCGTCAGGCATCACTTCTGAGAAGTACACGATACAGTATAAGCATACATACCGCACAACAGCAAAAGAGGCTCCCGGCTCCGCCTGGGAACAGAAGGGCTTTTCGCACACAGCGTACGAAAACAAAGGCTCGCCCTATTGGTCCACAATTGAGCTTTCCACGTCAAGCACAAGAGAGCTGGTAAGCTACCACTATTACCACTGGTGCGGTTCGGGCATACACGCAAACTATTGCCAGAGCGGCAGCTTCGTGCACTATGACTGGATTGCCGCCTCTCAAGTTTACGTTGTTGCATCATACACAGACGCTGATAACTCAGCTTACAAATACTATGAGCTGAATTTCAACGGCGGCGGCCGCGCTTACTGTCAATCCGGCATCACTTGCGACGGCTCAAACGGCACACACGGTCAACGCTCCTGTTATTGGTACAGAAACAGTCAGTATCAGGACAAGGTTGCAGTTGCAATGTACACCTATGAAAAGGAATCCAAGTGGGAAGATAAAAAAGACGGCGATGCCACCGAATACCGCGTAAGATACAAGCTCAAGCACACTCACTCATATCCGACAGAGTGGAAAGTGAGCAAGAAAGCAACCTTCACCGAAGACGGCACAAAGTACAAAACCTGCAAAACCTGCGGATATAAAAAGAAAGCAACCATCCGCAAGGTTTCTAAGGTCAAGCTTGCAAAATCAACTTTCACATACAACGGCGAGGTCAAAAAGCCGTCAGTTACCGTCAAAGACAGTAAAGGCGAAACCCTACCAAAAAGCAAATACAAGGTCTCCTATGCAAACGCAGGCAGCAGTATCGGAAAGCATAAGGTCACCGTTACACTTGACAGTAAGTATTACAAATCGAGTAAATCCCTGACCTACAAAATCAACCCTGCCAAGGTTACGGGAGTAAAAGCAAGCCCCGTCAAAGACGGTGTTGCACTCAAATGGAATGCTTCGGGCGGTGGAGTGTCTTACCGCATATACTCATACAACAAAACAACCAAAAAGATTGACTACATCAAAACCGTCAGCGGCACAAGCTGTACCATTTCCTCACTCAAGTCAAGCAAGGTTTACCGCTACGTTATCAAAGGATCCAAGGCTGTCGGCGGCAGTAATTATTACGGCAACAAATCAGAAGTAGTTTCCTGCCGTCCGTACGGCAGGCCCGAAGACGTAAAGAACGTACGTATATCCAAAAAGACGGACTCAAGTGTAACACTCAAATGGAACGAAGCTGCAGGCAACAATGTCCTGTATTACGTTTTCCGTTACAACAAAAGCACGGGTAAATATACGCAGATTGCAAAAACAAGCAACCTGAAATACACGGTAAAAGACCTTAAGGCAGACACAACTTACCGCTTTGCGGTTGAGGCTTTTTCCCCCGCAGGAAGCAGCGGTTATTTCTCAGCGGTTTCACCCGTACTTACTGTTAAAACTTACAAAAAGCTTGTTGCACCTGAGGTCACCGGCGTTAAACTTTCAACGGAAGGCAAACTTTCAAACGTGCTCATCACATGGACTGCAAAATCAACCGCAACGGGCTACAAAATCTACAGAAGCACCTCAGGCAAGTCAGGTACGTACACAAAAATTGCAACCATCACTGATCCAACCGTTTCAAGCTACAATGACACAACGGTTTCCGCGGCTAAAAAGTATTATTACAGAATCCGCTCTTACAGAACACGCGGTGAACAGACGGTACATAGTGATTTCTCATCAAAGAAAAGCATCGTCACCTATTCCGCATGGACAGAGAGACTGACAATGAATGACCTGTATTTCAACTTCTATAACTGGTCAGGCGATTTCAATTATCCCGAAGGTTACGTTATCCCCTTGTACTCATTCCAGCTTCTTTACGGAAACACTGAGCTTGCAAGCAAAATGTACGATACCTACAACTCACTCAGCCCGGTATGGGGCGGAAGCTGCCACGGTATGTGCTCAACGTCTGCAATGTTCAACGTAAGAACGTCAGGTCTCACCCCTGCAATGTTCAATGCGGACGCGCAAAAGCCACATCAGCTTGTTCCTTCAAGCCTCGGCTCACTCGGCATTCCGCTTTATAGGGTAATTGAGGCAATGCAGGTTTCACAGATTGACTCTGTTATAACCTACGGCAGAGTATGGAACAACATGGACAGCCTGATGCAGGAGATTATGAAGACTCAGCAGACAGGTAAACCCGTAATCATCGGCGTGCGCCGCAATGATTCAGGCCACGCACTGCTTGCGTATGACTACTACTGGGCTGACAGTTCAACCATCAATGTCAGAGTTTACGACCCCAACTACAAGTCAGCAGACAGAAACTTTGTGTTCAAGGTTGATGCCAACGGCTATCTCACTCATTGGTACTACTGTATTAACGATGATCTCGCCTGCGGTACGGGATATTCGGGCAGTCAGCTTGAATATCTGACATACGACACGTATGCAAGTCTGTGGACAAACTCCGTTTCTGCAAACAATTCGCAAAGGTCACAAACCAACACTCTCATTGTCAACTCTCAGGACATTGAAATTTATAACAGCAACAACAAGCTTGTTGCAACAATGAGAGACGGCGTTATAAGTGACAATGCCGAAAACATTGCAGTGGCATCCCCAACGGATGTTATCCGCACGGACGATACCCCGTCAATCATTTATCTTCCGAGTGACGACACATACACGGTTGTCAACATCGACAGCGATGTTAATATGTTTGAAGCAACTATGGTCAATGTTGACAGAAGCGCGGATGTTTCCACCGAAGCAGATGCAATCACCTTCACCGTCAACGACGAAAAAGAGCTCAACTGTGTAAGTGTTGATGCAGAAGACGACGAAAGCTACAACATTGTTCTTGATTCTTCCGAATGCGTTGACGAAGAAAAGATTGAAATAGTAGGTAACGGCAACGGCTCAACCGTCTCTACCGTTCAGATAGACGGCGAAACAGAGCTTGTTAACTGTGTTGAAGCGGACGTTTATGTTGGTGAAGACGGAAATAGACTCTCCGAAAACGAAGTTCTTGAAATGATGCCATAACAATACTTATCCGCATTTCGTTATCACTCCCCTGATACTGTTTTAATGGTATCAGGGGAATTTTTAATATTTTACCTTTAAATACAACAAAGCTTAAATATTTTGTTGCGTTTTTGTGAATTAAGCTATTGAAATCTCATTAATAACATGGTAGAATGAAGCTGTATAATTTTGGGAGGTATTAAAAATGAAAAAAGTAATCTCACTCATTTTGTCCGTCCTCATGGTTGCTCTTATGCTCACACCCATGATGGCAACTGCAGCAAACAACCCCGCAGATATTCCGATCATCTACATCGTCGGCAAACAGAACTCACCTGTTTACAAGCTTGATGAAAACGGCAATTGGGCTCTTGACGAAAACGGCAAGAGAATTGCAGTTGACAGTGTTAACACCCCCCTCGGCATGAGCCGCGGTGAATACATCAAAACTCAGGTTGAACCCGTTCTCAAAGAGCTTCTTCCTGCTTTCATAACAGGCGATTACAGCAAATATGTACAGGCTCTTACAGATGCAACCGCACCCATCTATAAAGACCTTGTGCTCAACGAAGACGGTATTGACACCGACTCCTCAATCGACTGGAACTATGCCGTTCAGCAGCCTTCAAAGGGTGCAGGCGGATTCAAGTACTACTACTTCAAGTATGACTGGCGTTATTCACCCTATGACACCGCAGACGAGCTCCATCAGTTTGTTGAATACATCTGCGCTAAAGAAAAAGTTGAAAAAGTTAACATTCACGCCCGTTGCTACGGTTCAAACGTTGCTATGGCATACATCGCAAAGAGCGAAGCAGGTTTCTATGACACCCCGTTCAGAATGAACAACCTCATCCTCAACACCACTCCCCTTGACGGTTACATAGTTATCGGCTCACTTATGTCAGGCTCCATAAAGCTTGATGCCGATTCACTCGATCGCTTCGTTGCATACTACCTTGCAGGTCACGAAGTATTTGACGATCCGCTGATGGAAACCATCGCTGTTGTTATGGTTTCAGTTCTCAACCTGTCACAGGTTCTTGGTTGGACCACTGACCAGCTCAACGCTTTCCTTGACAAATTCGTTGATGATCTTGTTCCTAAGGTTGCACTTGTCAGCTATGGCACCTTCCCCTCATATTGGTCAATGATTGGTGACAAATACTTCGACAAGGCAAAGCTTGCTGTTTTCGGCACAACAAAAGCTGAAGGCGAATATGCAAACTTCATCACTAAGCTCAACAATTACCACAATCTCCTCGGTGACATTGACGAAGCAACCGGCAAGCCCCTTTATGCATCCGTACTCAAGAGATGCGAAGCAAACTACGGCATGAAGACCGCTATCATGGCTAAGTACGGTTATGCAACTGTTCCGCTGTTTGAAGGCAGCAACATCACCGGCGATGCAAGAGGCACTGTAACCGAGCTTTCACTCGGTGCTCTCGGCACAGAGGTTGGTTCAGTTTTCACCGATGCTCAGCTCAAGAAAATCAAGGCTGACGAAAACTACAATGAAAAGTATCTCTCACCCGACAAGAAAGTTTATGCAGGCACTTGCCTCTTCCCCGAAACCACATGGTTCTCAAAGAATCTCTATCACGATCAGCTCAACCAGATTGATCCCATTGCAACTGCTTTCTTCCTTTCTGACGGTGCACTCACAGTTGACAATGACCTCTATCCTCAGTTCCACGAATATGTTGACGGTCAGTTTGTTCCGGTATCTGAAGAAGACGAAACCAACGATGTTTACACAAACAACCCGTTCAAGATTCTCTACAGATTCATTTCAATGCTTCTTCAGCTCTTCAGTGCAATTGCCAAAGGCGAATTTGAGTTCAAGATTCCCGACATTAACATTGATCTGTTTGACTGATAACCAAATACTTAAAGCTCCCCAAAACACCGGGGAGCTTTTTAAAAGCAATAACAGACTTATTAACAATTCGGTTTACTTATTAACGTATATTTAAATTATGCGCAAAATTCAAACAACATTTTCTTGTTAATATACTATTGTGGAATAATACTTTGTTATATCCGCAACACACATTCTCAATTTAAAAAGGAGGATTCATTATGCTTGCTATCATCGCATTACTTTCAGACATCGTTTACTTCATCCAGAAATTCTTTGAGGATATGTTCAAAGGACCGGCTCAGGAAGATAACACAGAAGAACAATAATCAAACCGAATACATAAACGGCGGGTATTAATCCCGCCGTTGTTTTTTGTGCTTGTTGCTATCAATATATCAAAAGCCGACACCACGCTTTTTTGAGTTGCCCCCTGCGAGAATCGCCCACTGCGCTGCCGCTTGTGGCACGCACCCGGCCACCAAAACAGTCCACCGGACTGTTTTTTATTGCTGCGCAATTGGCCTTTTCGATTCTCTTGGGGATTGAAAAAAGACAGCCACCGAAAACGGTGACTGCCTTTTTGGCACCCCCTGCGAGAATCGAACTCACAACTAACCCTTAGGAGTTTGGGAGGTGGATAGTGTTTTAATCGCATAAAATCCCTGTAACTCCCATCGTTTCTTGCTTCTTCATTTATTGCTATGTTATTCTTTTCTCAATAATAATCATAGAATATCATATGATTTAAACTGTTCATTTTAGCAAACAATTAGCAAAGGGCTGAAAAAAGGAAAACGACAGTGTGTTATCGTAGTAACATACTGTCGTTTGTAAAGTTAATTTTTACCAATGTTCATTGAGAATCACACAAGTAGTTTTGAAACTAGATTTTCAAATTGTTGATAAATGCGATTGCTTCCGGGGTTATATTCAGTGTTTCGTTACATTTGTGTCTATTAAGAATATTATGCAATCTTCCCTTATAATTGGGTTTACATATTTCCTTTGCTACTTCAAGCGAATTTTTTGCTTCTTCAGTTTTTCCATAGTGTAAAGAAACAACTATATTTGCTATGGATAATCTGATTTCACTATTTAAAAAAGCCTTTGAAAAATCAGGTGCTTGTGTATAGTTTAAATAATACTCCTCCATTTCCGTTGAATAACCAAAAGCGTCAATATGAAGTTTCATCCAAAGAAGATATTTTGATAATTCCGTTACATATTGTGGGTGTTCATCTCCAAGAGCGTTTTTTGCCAACAAATAATAATCAAAAGCTTTATGATATTCTTTTGCTTTTTCATATATGCGACCTATATTAAAATATGAGGTATATGTTGAAAACCATCCGTCATCTTCGAATTTTTCAAGACCGTATTTAATAAGTAAAACCGCTTGCTCGGTATATTCAACAGGGAATTGCATCGCCGTTGAATAACAGTGTTGTCTTTTTAGAAAATTATCTCTTACTCGTTTCAATAATTTTTCATATTCTTTTAAATCTTCTTCTGTAAAACCGTTTTCAATAATTCTCTGTTCAAACTCAGCTATTTTGCTCATCTATATACACCTCCACAACAGTACAATTTGGTTAATTAATTATATCACAAATAAAACATCTAAATCAAGCAAATATACTTTGTCAAATAGCATTAAGATATGGATACAACAACCGCCTTTTTAATTAGCAGAACTTCGTCAAAAATCACATTAGCAGGAAATTAGCAAAACGCCATTTTTCGTGCTAATTTTCATTAGCAAACCGTCCGCCTTGAAGGTGGACGTCATTTTATCATAAATTCATTTAATTGTATTAGCAAAAAATTCTTGCTAATGGATTTTTGGGCTTTTTTACGAGAAACCCTAAAATGACAAAGAGCCGAAAACCCTTGTAAAATAAAGGTTTTTCGGCTTTTGTTTTTATTTATTTTCTTTTGCAGTTTTTAGTGTAGAAATAAGTATTCTTTTAATTTCAAGGCAGTCGTTAAGCAGTGATTCGCCTTCTTTATCGGTTATATAATCCGATAACACCAAAAGACGAAGCCAGTATTCTGTTTCGGCAGTTTCTTTAAGAGATATCTGAAGCTTTGCTATAAAATCAGCCTTGCTCTGACCGTAAATTGCTTCGTTGGCGTTTGCACCTATCGATGTTGCACTGCGGATAATCTGTTTTGAAATAACTGTTTCCTTTTTCTCTTTTGTAAGATATTTATTGAGCTTGACTATTCTTGCGGCAAACAACAAGGATTTATCTAATAAAATACTGTTTTGCGCCATTTCCGAAACTCCTTTTCAGATAATAGATAAAAGATAATAGAGAATAACGAATAGTTGAAGCGGCTCGAAGCCGCAGAAATCTCTTTTATCTATTCAATATTATCTATTATCTCTTATCTTAGGCGAGCTTGCCTCGCCGCTTCTGGCACCCCCTGCGAGAATCGAACTCACAACTAACCCTTAGGAGGGGTTTATTATATCCATTTAACTAAGGAGGCATATTATATTAACTTATAAAGTGGTTTATTATTACAAGCTTGCGAGTAATATTCGGTGAACACTTTTGTAATTCTATCAAAAAACCTGTTTTATGTCAATACACCTGCAACACAAATTTTATCACAGTTTTCCTGATTCACAGTTATATCTGTCGACAAAGCAACATTTTTCGACAACTGCTTATTTTGGGTTGACTCATAGAAAAAACTTTGGTAATATTAAAGGCAGAATCCCACACAAAAAAATGGAGGTATTGTTAATGTCAAAAGGTAAACTCACCGGCAGAACATGGTTCAATCTCATTCTGTTCAGCCTCATGGGGCAAATCGCATGGAACGTTGAAAACATGTTCTTCAACACATTCCTGTTCGATTACATCTACAAAGGTGCAACACAGAACGCAATCAACAACACAATTGAATTTTCAAGCGCGGTTAACATCATGGTTTCACTCAGCGCCTTAACCGCGGTACTCACAACGTTTGTTATGGGCACACTGAGTGACAAAATCAACAAGCGTAAAATCTTCATCTCCGCCGGCTACATAGCTTGGGGTATCACAACAGCAGCTTTCGGCGTCATTTCCAGAGACAATGTTGCAATGATTTTCGGCCTCAAGGACGAAATCAAAATCCTCACCGTCACCATCTGGGCAGTTATCATCATGGACTGCATCATGACCTTCATGGGCTCAACCAGCAACGACTCGTGCTTCAACGCATGGGTCACAGATGTTACGGACATGTCAAACCGACAAAAGGTTGAAAGCATTTTCGCTGTTCTTCCCATCGCAGCCATGGGCATCGTACTCGGCGCAGGCGGTCTCATCGCAGCAAAGTTTGGCTATCCCAAGTTCTTCATTTTCCTCGGTGCCCTCGTTACACTTTGCGGTGTTATGGGTCTGTTCACAATGCAGGATTCAAGAAGCGGTGTTAAACAGAACACAAACTATTGGAGTGACCTGCTTTACGGCTTCCGCCCTTCCGTCATCAAAGAGCACAAGGGTCTCTACCTTGCTTTTGCAGCTGTCTGCTTCTTCAGCATCGCTGTTCAGGTCTTCTTCCCCTACCTCATCGTTTACCTTCAGCACGTTATTCTTCCCACCGCAAACGGCAACCTGATTAATCCCACAACCATCGCATGTGCCGTATTTGCAGTTGTTGTTATCCTCGCCGGCATCATTCTCCTGCTCAAGAATGCAGACAAAATGGGCAGAGAAAACGCCATCATCGTATCTTCAATCTTCATGGTTGTCGGTCTTTTCCTGCTTGGTTTTGCACACACACTCAACACTGTTCTGCTTGTGGTTGGCCCTGTTGTTGTTGGCTACGCAGTTATAGGTATCCTCATCAACGCATCAATCCGCGACCTTACGCCCGAAGATAAAGCAGGTCTGTTCCAGGGCATCCGCATGATATTCTATGTGCTTCTGCCCATGGTTATCGGTCCGCTCATCGGCAATATCGCAATCCAGAAATCTGATGTCACGTACGTAAACGAATACAACGTTGTAACAACCGTACCCACCGCACTTATGTTCACATGTGCCGCGGTTGTGTGCATGCTGGTATTTATTCCCGTTGTGATGATCAAAAAGCAGGGCTTAAGAAAAGCCGAAGACAACTGATTGAGTATTATAAAAGGCGTTGTGTTATTGCACAACGCCTTTTTTATGCCATTTTTACTTTCGCACCACCACAGCGATGTTCACTTCTGCGCCGTTTTTTGCAGCACACTCTCCCCTTCTGCGAGCGAAAGCCGAACAACAACTTTGCAAGTTAAAGGAGCTGAACAACACGTTCAGCTCCTTTTTGATATACATTTGTTATTTGTTATTTAACAATAAACTTACACTTTGAAAGCACCGAGCCATCTGCATTTGAAACCACAACGTAGGTTACGCCACTGCCAACGGCAGTTACAACGCCCTTGTCTGTGACCTTTACGATTGAGGTATCCTCTGAGTACCACTTCATTGATCTGTCTGTTGCATTTGCAGGCAGAATCTCAGCAAACAGAGTGTATGTGCCGCCCTTGCTGAGTGCAACTGAGGTTGCATTCAATCTGTAGCCGATTGCCTTGATGTCCTTAACGGTGACGAGGCAAGCGCCTGTCAGCTTCTGATTCTCAACCGATGAGCAAGTAATGAGTGCTGTGCCTGCCTTAAGCGCCGTAACAACACCATTCTGGTTTACTGTTGCTATTTCAGGGTTGAAAGAGCGCCAGATAATCTCTTTGTTGCTCGCGTATGAGGGAGAAACCGTATGTTTGAGGGTAAGCGTTGCACCGACAAGAAGCTCTGCGGATTTTCTGTCAAGTGTAACCGATTCAACTGCAACCTTGTTAACTGTAACTTTGCAGGTTGCGGTGAAGCCCTTATGGTTAGTTTTGCAGGTTATTGTTGCCTTGCCGGGTGCAACTGCGGTTACAACACCCGTTGATGAAACCTTTGCCACCGAGGGGTTGCTTGAGGACCACTTAACACTCTTATCCGTTGCCATGTCGGGTTTTACGGTTGCTTTGAGTGTGGTTGTTTTGCCGGCATTGAGTGTAACAGAGGTTTTGTTGAGAGAAACACTTTCAACGGGGTATTTGATAACCGTAACCTTGCACGTTGCGGTTGCCTTTGAAAGTGCAGTTGATGAACAAGTGATAACTGCCACACCGGGAGCAATTGTTTTAACAACGCCCTTTGAGTTAACGGTTGCAACCTTTGTGTTGCTTGACTTCCACTTCAAAGTCTGTGTTGAAGCGTTTTCGGGAGAAATTGTTGCTTTAAGTGTAAAAGAAAGACCGGCTCTCTTTTTATGCTCTGTTCTGTTGAGGGTGATTTTTTTAACGTCAATGTATTCCTTGACCGTAATTGTGCAGCTTGCTGATGCACCCTTGCCGTCTGCCGCAGTTGCGGTGATAACCGCCTTGCCGGGTTTCTTTGCAATAACAATGCCGTCATCTGTTACAGTTGCAACAACGGGATTGCCGGACGTCCATATTACCGCCTTGTTGGTTGCGGTTGCAGGATAGCACGTTGCGGTGAGGCTACGTGTTCTATCTTCATAAACGCTCGAGGTTTTTTTATTGAGGACAATTGAAGTTACGGGGCTGATAACCTTGATTTTAACAGTTGCGTAAATTCCGTTGTCCTTTGATTTGCAAGTAAGGATAGCGTTACCGCCCTCTTTTGCAGTGATAATGCCGTTTTTATCAACTGTGAATATAGATTCATCAGACGATGTCCACGTGACATCTTTGTTGGAAGCATTGGCAGGTGTGATTGTTGCGAGGAACTGATATGTTTTACCAACGGTGATGCTCTTTGATTTGCGTTTGTTGAGAGTAAGACCTTCTACGTCAATTTTTTCAATAACGGTTACGTTGCACTTTGCAGTTTTTTTGCCGTCAACCGTTGTGCAGGTGATAACCGCTGTGCCAGGTTCAATTGCTGTGATTTTACCCGTTGAGCTGACCTTAGCAACGCTTGTGTCGCTTGAAGTCCACTTTACCTCTTTGTTGCTTGCGCCTGAAGGTTTAACTGTTTCATTGAGTCTGAGGGTCTGTGTTTCGTAGAGAGTAACCTCTGTTTTGTCAAGCTTGACGCTTGATACATCACAATGCACTGTGACAATGCAGCGTGCTCTGACCTGACCGTTTTCTGATTCGCAGGTAATAACTGCAGTGCCTGATTTAAGACCGACAACGTAGCCGTCATCGCTGACAGTAGCTATTGTTTCATTATCTGAATACCACTTGACGTTTTTGTTGGGATAATCGGAAGGAAGGATTGTTGCCTTGAGTTGGAATCCGTCGTCAACGTCAACTCTAAGCTTTGCTTTGTTGAGCTGAATGCCCTTAAGATGAGGCTGCACACCGGTTGCAGAAACCGGAAAAACCTTTGCCCACAGCTGCTGAAGATCATCATTGGGATGGGCACCGTCTTCGGTATATTTGGCGGCAATTGCAGCGGAATCGTTTGCGTCAACACAGCATGAGTTAAGATCAACCGTTGCATCAAATATGTTTGTTACTGCAATCCACTCATTGATTTCCTGAGCAATTGCCCAGTCTTCATCATCAAAAGTATATTTGGGACCTGTTCCGAAGAAGTCACGTGTGTAACCCTTCCACATGCCAATCTGCACCATAACAAGCTTAACACCTGCCGCATGGCATTTATCCGCGAGCTTGGTGTATCCTTCAATCATTTCATCTGCAGTAGGCTGAATCATGCCGTACTCGGTGGCATTTTCACCTGATTTTGGATGAACGATGTCGTTACAACCGATTTTCAGCACAACATATTTTACACCCGACTGTGCAAGAGCATCAATGTCGAATCTTTCAAGCAGTGCGTGACCGTAAATCTTCTGACCGATACCACCCTCAGTTTCTTTACTGAACTTGGCAGGCAGAAGACTGTTGCCGATGATGCCCTTACCGACAACACCGACATTCTCCGTACCACCCTCGATAAGTTCTTTTGCAAGATACTCAGGAAAATCGTTTGCTACGGTTGAGTCACCAATAACAACCACGGAATATGCATCTTCATCGGTGGTATATACGTCAACTGCGGAAAGCAGAGGCACAACACTTACAAGGCCGTATTTCATTTTGATACAAACGGCACCGAGTTCCTTGCTGGTGGTCTCGTTGCCTTTTGTTATGTAAGACTCGCCGCCTGAGAAGCCGCATGTTCTGACTTCGTTCATTTCATCCATATAAATGCTAACGGCAATATCCTCAAGTGCAGTTACCTTGAAGTCGATTGGGTCTGAATAAACCTCTTTACCGACGGGGATTGTAACATTCCTTACGCCCTTAAAGTATACCTTAACGTCAGAGGTAGAGTCTATTTTTGCTCCACCGGTGCTTTCAGCAACCGTTACTCTTCTGATTTTGACGGGAGCTGTACCGTAAACATTTGACAGCTTGATTCTGATTTTGTCGCCGCTCATTGTGGGAGTGATGACAGAACGGCAGGTAACGTCACCGATAATAACGCCGATATTTTCATATCCGCCAAGACCGACTTCCGTCATACCTGAGCCCCATGCACCAACCCACTTGCCGTCTTCTGCAGAAGCGGACACACCAACCACTGCAGCAACTGCAAGCATAACTGTGAGCATAACAAAGCTCAAAAGTTTTTTGGTAATCTTTTTCATGTAAAAACCTCCTAAGGAGTATAGATTCACTCCATTTTATTATAAAAGAAGAACACGGCAAAGTCAACAAACTCTGCCGTGTATTAATCGTTTTTTTACAACTTCCGTTCAAGAGCTGATATGTTTTCATCACTTTTTGCTGACAACCTTGAGACGGTTGGCTTTGTTTTTATAGTTAACCGCAACAGTGAAGCCGATGTAAACTGCAATCAGTGCAACAAGAATGCTGAAGATGATGATAAACGGTGTTGAAGTGACAACCATTTTTGCAATTGAAAGAACATATCTGGGCACACTCAGTTCAACGGATTCATCAGCCGCAAGTGAAACCCTTGCAATCTCCTGCCCTGCGTAAAGTATCCTCGCCTCACCCATTATATCACCCTTATGCACCGGTGCGCGCACCGATTTGGGCACGGTGTTTTCAATCGGCTCAATGAGCACTGAGGTGTAGTCGGCATCTGCAGGCACAAGCGCAGACACCTCACTTGCAGGCACAAGCCTCACGTTATCTGCCGATTTGCCTGCAACAACGTCAATTACACTCACAACCTGCGAGGTGTTGGCAACGACCTTGAGCTTTATGTTAGAGAAGGTCCAGCGCAGCATTCTTTTTGCATCAAGAATTGCGCAGTTGCTTTTATAAGTGTTGCTGCCCACAATCTTTGTTTCGCCCTTCATAACAACGGCAAGGTATGAATATCCGTCCTTGGTTGCAACAGCGGTGAAAACGTTACCCGCGTTGTTTGTTGCGCCCGACTTTCCGCCCGTCACGTATTCATAGTAATAATCGTGAGATGTAGAAAACATCATTTTGTTAGCGGTTGAATAAGTCCTTTCCGCGTGCTTATTTGTGGCAGGTATCGTAACAGATTTTGCATTGAAAATCTCACTGAACACGGGAAGCTTGAGGCCGTAGCTTATAATTTTAACCATATCCTGCGCGGTTGTGTACTGACCTTCTGCATCAATTCCCGTTGCATTGACAAGTACGGTGTTTTCACAACCGATTTTTTTAACAAAATCGTTGAGCGTATTCACAAAAGCAGGCATATCGCCGCCGCTGACGTGCCATGCAAGTGTGTTGGTTGCATCGTTTGCATTCTGCAGCATGCAGCAGTAAAGCAAGTCTTTGATGCTCATCTCTTCACCGGCGGTAAGCTCCGAGGTAACCATGCCGTATGTATAGCCGACGATATCAAGGGCTTGCTGATTAACTGTAATCTGCGCGTCTAAATCAGGGCAATTTTCAATAACGGTGATTGCGGTGATAATTTTGACAAAGGTTGCAGGCGCGGTTTTGACGTCGGCACCTTTGCTGAAAATTTCGGTATCGTTATCAAGGCTAACAAGCATGTATATGGGTGAATGCATATCCTCTGCAATTTCATCGTTGTGCAGTGCGCCTGCCGTAAAAAGACAAAGCATCATCACAAAAACAACTGCCATGAAAAAACTCAGCGCTCGATTCATTTATATCAAATCCTTTGTTAATTATTGGTAATTGCATTATTCTGCAAAATATGATAAAATAGGTATGATTTTGTCTTGCTTATTATAGCAAGCTTCTGCAAAAAAATCAAACCTATTTTGAGAGGAAGTTTATTAAATGATATACATCACCGGTGATACTCACGGTATTTATGACAGATTTGATGACCCGCGCCTCAAAAAACTCAAAAAGGGCGACACTCTCATCATCTGCGGAGATTTCGGCTTTATATGGAACGGCTCAAAACAGGAAGCCGCCGTACTCCACAAGCTCAGCAGAAAGAAATACAACATCTGTTTTATCGACGGTACGCATGAAAACTTTGAGCTTCTTGACGGCTATGAGGTCAAGAAATGGAACGGAGGAAAGGTGCATCAGATTTCAGGCAACATCTTCCACCTCATGCGAGGTCAGGTATATCAGCTTGAAGACCTGACGGTTTTCACAATGGGCGGCGGTGAAAGTCCCGACGTTGACATTCGCTTTGAGCAAAAGCAATGGCAGAAAAGGGAGATCCCTACGCGTGATGAGCTTGTCGAAGGTGTTGATAACCTTGCGCGCTTTGACGGCTGCGTTGATGTCATCATCACACACGAACCGCCCTCAAAAATCAAGGGATTCCTAACCCTCAAAAGCGAACACCCTGCTCCCCTCACGGGCATAAACACATATTTTGAAAAGCTGGGTGAAACCTGCGAATACTCACGTTGGTTTTTCGGAAGCATGCACCTTGACAAGTTCATTTCACAAAACCACATTGCCGTTTTCAGGAACATAATTGATGCAAAAACAGGACTTGCGGTTAAATAAAACCGCAAAAATATTCACCATGGGAGCTTAAAATGAAGACTGTTTTAAACAAACTTGCAGTTTTTTTGATAATAGCGCTGTGTTGTCTGCCTCTTATTTCTGTGTCAAGCGCAGGTGCGGCATCAGGTGAAGAATGGAAAATGAGCAATTCATCAAGCCTTAACATACGCTCTTCTGCCTCAACGTCTGCCGCGGTTATCGGAAAAATCCCTGCAGGAACAACTTACACCGTCACGCAAAAAGTGAACTCCGGCTCCTATCTTTGGGGTAAGGTCACATATAACGGAGTTACGGGTTGGTGCGCCCTCAATTATTCCGCATATGTCAGCGGAAGCCTCGGAAACCCTTATTTTACAAACGGCTCCACAACCTTCAGCAACCTGTCTGCAGTTAATCTTTCATGGTTGTCTGTTCAAGGTGCTTCCGAGTATACACTCAACCTTTATTCCGGCAAAAACACTCTCATCGGCAAATACACAACCACTTCAACTTCATATTCACTCAATCTTTCCGCAGGCTCATATTACGCGCATGTGAAAGCAACAAACACTCATGCGGCAAGCTGGTCGGCAAGCAGTAAGAATTTTTACTTTTCCGTTTCGGATGATATTATCCGCTTGAAATCACTTGAAATCAGCGGTGAAAATTTTGTTTCTGTCAACGGCGAAACTGCACTCTCGGTTAAGTTCACACCCGAAAACGCACAAAACAAAAGTGTTGTGTGGTATTCTTCCGACAAAACCGTTGCAACCGTCACCGACGGAATTGTACGCGGTATCAGCTACGGCTCTGCAGTAATCACCTGCACCTCAGCCGTTGACAACAGTATCACGGCAAGCTTCAATATATCCGTCTCCCCTTCTGCTCCCGCTGAGCCTGTTCAGCTCAGCGGCACAAAGTATAACACCACCGAATCAGTAAGACTGAGCTGGAACAACGTTGACGGTGCCAACGGCTATGCGGTATACGTTTATAATACCGCAACAAAGAAATACGAGCTTTACCGCAAAACAGACAACACAAAGTGTACCGTACACAATCTCAAACAAGGCACAATCCATAAATTCAGAATCAAAGCCTACGCTCATGTGAAATCGGGCAACATATACAGTGCCTTTTCCAAAATCGGAACCGCCGCAACACGTCCCTCTAAGGTAAAAAATCTTTGCATTACAGGCAGTTCGGAAAACTCAGTTACTTTCAGTTGGAAAGCATTGACGAATGTGACAAAGTACATCGTTTACATGTACGATGAAACAAAAAACGACTTTGTGCGCATAGGCGATACACAAAACACTGATTTCATTTACAGCACTTTGCCCGGGAAAACCATACGGTTCCTTGTGAAAAGCGTCATAATCAATGACGGCAAAGCCTGGGGTGGTGAGGAGTCCGACGTGCTTGAAACCTGCACCCGTCCTCAGAAGCCAACACTGAAAGTAACAAAATCAACCTCGGGTGCACAACTGACGTGGAACACCTCAACAAACGCCACAGGGTATGAAATCTACAGAGCAACAGCTACCAACGGCGTGTATAAAAAAATACAAACCGTTTCACCAAACCGAACAAGTTACCTGACTAAAAACGTCACGTCAGGCAGAACTTACTATTTCAGAATAAGAGCATACACCGAGCTTGAAAATGCAACCGTTTACGGTGAATTTTCACAGGCAATTACGTTCACTGCATAAAAAACAAAGGAGGAAGTATCATGGCAGAAAACCCAAAACTCAGCGAATTAAGGGCAAAAGCAATGAAACTGCCTCTTACACCCGGCGTTTACATCATGAAAAACAAAAGCGGTGAAATAATCTATATCGGCAAAGCAAAGGCGCTCAAAAACCGCGTCAGCCAATACTTCGGGTCACAGAGAAACCACCTCACAAAAGTGAGAAAAATGGTTGAAAACGTGCACGATTTTGACTACATTCTCACCGACAGTGAGTTTGAAGCGCTCGTACTTGAATGTAGCCTGATAAAGCAGAATATGCCGAAATATAATATTCTGCTCAAGGACGACAAGGGCTACAGTTACATTAAAATCACACGCGGTCCATGGGGCAGAATTTCGGCTTGCTTCAGGAAAGACGACCCCGATGCAGATTATCTCGGCCCTTATACAAGCGGTTTCAGCGTAAAAAACGTTGTTGACGAGGCGGTTAAAATCTACCGTCTGCCCACATGTACGCGTGTTTTTCCGCGTGACATCGGCAAGGGCAGACCATGCCTCAACCACTTCATCTCACTTTGCAACGCACCCTGTACGGGCAAGCTCAGTGAAGAAGAATATGCGCAGAATCTTAAAGATGCCGTAGCTTTCATTTCGGGCGATTCTTCACAAACGGTAAAGGAGCTTCAGCGGCAAATGGAAGAAGCCGCTGAAAATCTTGAGTTTGAGCTTGCGGCTAAACTGCGCGACAGAATAAGTGCCATCAACCGCATAAACAGCAAGCAGAAGGTTATTTCCGATTCTGTTAAAGAGCAAGACATTTTTGCTGTGGCTCAAAGCCCCGATTCCGCCTGCCTTGCAGTTTTGCGTTTCAGCAACGGCAAACTTTTTGACAGTGAAAGCTTCATCCTTGACGACAACTCGGTTACCCCTGCTTTGCGCCATGAAATGATTGCAAACTACTACACCATGAACCGCACAATTCCAAAAAGAATTACGGTTGACGGTGAGGTTGAGGATGCCGAACTGCTCAGCAGATGGTTGAGTGAAAAAAGCGGACACGCGGTCAAAATTGCCGTACCGCAAAGAGGTGAGCAGGCTCAGCTTGTTTCTCTTTGCCTGAGCAACGCCGCTGAAAAGCTATCTCAGCACACGGGCAGACGCGGAAAACACGCCGCGGCAATTGACGAGCTCGGGCTGCTTCTTGGGCTCAAATCTGCGCCCGTTTACATTGAAGCGTACGATATTTCACACACCGCAGGAAGCGACAACGTTGCAGGCATGGTTGTTTTCAAAGACGGTGTCCCCTATCGTTCAGCATATAAGCGCTTTTCAATCAAAGGCTTTGACGGTCAGGATGACTACGGCTCGATGAGAGAAGTTATGTCACGAAGACTCAATAGATATCAGGAAGAAAAAGACAGCAACGAGGGATTTGGCCGTCTGCCCGACCTGATTCTGCTTGACGGCGGACAAGGTCAGGTTAATGCAGTTTTGCCGATTATTGAGGCATTTGAGCTCAATATTCCCGTTTTCGGCATGGTTAAAGACAGCAAGCACCGCACGCGCGCAATTGCTCATGACGGCGGCGAAATATCAATTTCATCAAACAGGCGCGCGTTCACCCTCGTTTCCGATATTCAGAACGAAGTGCACCGCTTTGCAATCACTTACCACAGAAAGAAGCACACCGCTTCAACCTTTGAAAGCAAGCTGACGAAGATTGAAGGCATCGGCCCCAAAAAAGCCTCGGCATTAATCAAGCACTTCAAAACAATGGCTAACATCAAAGCCGCTTCACAAGAAGATTTGCTTAAAGTTGCAGGTATCGGAGAAAAGGACGCGCTTAATATTATCGCCTTTTTTCGACAGTAGCAAACAACTTTCGTGAATCATTTTCACAATGCAGTTGTATTTTTCGACTTTTTATGTTATAATACAAATATATTTCACATCAACATATAAAGGAGAGCAAATTATGCAGGGCAATAAGCAGGAAAACTGTTTTGTCGCAGAACGTCTGCGCGAAATCAGAAAAATACACGGCAAAACACAGCTTGAAATAGCTGAAGTCCTTGGTATGAAACGTTCAACTTACGCCTACTATGAAACGGGCGCAACAAAGCCGTCCATTATGACGCTAACCAAGCTTGCAACTTTTTACGACATTCCGCTTGAATTCTTCACAACGGAAACAGCCACCGTTGACCGCACAACTCAACAGACTCAGTTTTTCAGTGCCCCCTCGCATGATTCAAGCGAAAAACTCACAGAAAGCGAGAAACTGCTGGTTTCAATTTTCAGATGCATCCCCGATTCAGAAAAAGCCGCAGTATTCAAAATGCTGCGCGCACTGACAGATTGACAACGAAACATCAGATATAGGTTTATTTTCAATATATTGACAATTAAGCCGTCTGTATGTATAATATTTGTGTAACCTTTTGGGAAAGGAGGTTCGCACAATGAAAAAGTTGCTTGCAGTTCTTCTTGCTGCACTCATGATTTTCTCACTCACTTCAGTCGCTTTCACTTCTTTTGCAGAAGGTGAAGTAACAACAGCTGAAGCTACAACAGAAGAAGTAACGGGTGAAGAAGAAGGCGATGTCACAGAAATCGACATTTCCGAACTGCCTGATTGGATGCAGAGAGTTATTGAGAGACTCGTTTTTGTTTTCACAAAGCTTCTCATTAAGTTCGGCATCAAAATCGCCATCAAAGGCATGATCTAATCGACGAACATAAAACGGAGACACTTCGCAAGAAGTTGTCTCCGTTTTTTTTGCACATACATCGGGTTTCACGCAAGTCGGTTAACCGACTTGCCGCCCGCCGCCGAACCGCCGTACCCATGAGGGCGCGGCGGTTCACTTCCTGCATGCGTAAATCCTGCAATTACACAAGAATATACGGCGCATGCAGGAAGGCGCAAGTCTGCGCACGCAGACTTGCGCGGCGGCGGGCGATGAAAAGCGGCGGAGCTGAAGCTCCGCCGCACAACATATACTATTCCACTCTGCCGTTTTTTCTTGCCGCAAGGTAGTCTTCAAGAATCATCACTGCCGAAACAGCATCAACAACCGCCTTGCGCTTTGCACCTCTGACGTTCACCTCGTTGAGTGCACGGTGGGCGGAAACAGTGGTCAACCTCTCGTCCCAAAGCTTCACGGAGATGCCGTCAAGCTCAGCCTCAAGAGCTTCGGCAAAATCGCGGCATTTCTGTGCTCTCTCGCCTTTTGTTCCGTCCATGTTCACCGGAAGCCCCACCACAACAAGCTGTGCACGGCTTTCGGCAATTTTCACTTTCAAGGCTTCAATCAGCTTGGGTTGCCAGTTTTGTGTGAGCACACCAACGGGTGAAGCAAGTATCTCACCCTTGTCACACACCGCCATACCTGTTCTGACATCACCGTAATCTACTGCAAAAATAATCATCAGTCTTGTTCATTCAAAACGTCGTTGAAGCTCTTTGAGGGCAGACCCTTGTGAAGCTCCTTCATGACGTTTGCAAAAATTGTTTTGGCAGGGTTGGAAACGTTTGAATATACGCGCTCAGGATAGTCGTGACCGAACCATACAGCCGCAACATAATGCGGTGTACCGCCGCAGAACCATCTGTTGTGGTAATCATCGGAAGAACCTGTTTTACCGAATGTTGAGAAACCGCTGACGTAAGCACCCGCACCCGTACCGTTGTTTACAACGTTCTGCAGGAGTGAAAGCATGGTTGCCGCAGTTGATTCTTTGATTGCCTGCTCGTAGCCGTTGTTTTCGTTTTCAAGCAGAACCTTGCCGGTTTTGTCAACAACCTTGTAGTAGCTGTATGATTCGTAGAATCTGCCACCGTTGCCGAAGCAAGCGTAAGCCTGAGCCATTTCAAGTGCGGTTGTGCCGTATGTCAAGCTTCCGCAGGCAAGCGGCGAAAGATCCTTATCATACTCATCAAGATTGAGGTGAAATTTTTCATTCGCATATCGGTAGCTTGAATCAACGCCAAGCATGAGATATACGATTCTTGCCGCAACCGTGTTAAGCGACTGAGCAATAGCATGCTTTACTGTAACAAGCTGCTGTGAACCATGTGAACCCGTTGTGTTCTGCGGCCACAAATCACCCTTGTATTCAAGTGCGTAGTCAAGCACAAGAGCTTCACCGCCGGCAATAACACCCGTATCAATTGCAGGAGCATAAACCGAAAGAGGCTTGATGGTTGAACCGGGCTGACGCTTTGCTCTGACATCGGTTGCCCTGTTATAAGAACGGTTGCCTTCCTTTTTATCTGCGCCGCCTGCAATTGCGATTATTCTGCCTTCATAGTCCATAACAGCCATTGATGACTGCGGCAGAGTTCCGTCTTTTGAGTGCTTCCTTGCAGTGGGGAAATTGGTGCGGTTTTCGTAAATTGACTGGAGCTTTTCCTGCGCTTCAATGTCAACTGCGGCATAAATCTTCAATCCGCCGTAATAAACCATGCGCCATGCTTCGTTTTTATCATAACCGTACTCTTTTTGAAGATCGGCAATAACTTCGTCAATAACGTAGTCTTCGTAATAAGTCTGCACTTCCTGCACAGTCTCGGTTTGTGTCTCCTCGTCATTTTTTGAGGAACCGTCACTGAACACAAGCTCGTAATTTATTGCCTCATCATATTCTTCCTGAGTAATTCGCTGTTGCTTGAGCATCTGGTCAAGGCATTCCTTCTGCCTTATCTTCGCCTTTTCCATATTTACAAGCGGGCTCATTGTGTACGGTGCCTTTGTCAACCCCGCAAACATTGCGCACTCAGCAAGGTTAAGCTCGCTGACCTCTTTGCCGTAGTACGTCTCTGCCGCAGTTTTGATGCCGTAACATCCGGCGCCGAGATACAGAGTGTTGAGGTACGCTTCAATTATGTCTTTTTTGGAATAATAGAACTCAAGGTTCAGCGCACGTATAATCTCGTTGAACTTACGCACAAAGGTAACCTCGTCCTGCTTTGTGAGGTTTTTGATGAGCTGCTGGGTAAGTGTTGAGCCGCCCTGTTCAAAGCCGTAAATCATAACACCGATTGTTCTTATCCAGTCAACACCGCGGTGGTCGTAAAAGCGCTTATCTTCAAGACAAACATATGACCACAAAAGCTCCTCGGGCATCTCTTCATAATCAACCCAAATGCGGTTTTCCTCACCGTGAAGCCTGCAAAGTTCAACAGTGTTTCCACCCTTATCATAGCCGTACACAATGGAGGTCTGATTCTGGTTGCTCTTGTAATAATCAAGGTCTGTCAGCAGTTCTCCGTATACAGACTCGTTCATGTAATTGAAAACAACGCCACCCACGATAAACACGGTACAAGCCGCGGCAATGCACGCGCAAAAAGCCGCAAGCACAACGCCGAATAACACGGGATGTTGCTTTTTCTTTCTCTTTTTCTTTGCAACTTTTTCGGGAGCACTGTCAGGCTTTTTGACGGTGCTTTTCTTTTTCTCATTCATGGTTACGGTCAACGGCAGGCAGAATCCTGCGCGCTCCTTTCCCTTGTTTTATAAGTTAATTTATACTAATCCTATTATCGCCATGGTATCATATATTATATTCCATTTTCTTCCGTAAATCAATGGGTTGTTTATTAAATTACGCTTATAAATACAAAAACATTCCGTCATACACACCGTTAGTGTCGGCCAAATAGCACAACAGCTACCTGAGTATGCTAACAACCGATAAGATTATTTCTTTAAAATATAAACAAAGCGCACAATAATGCGTTAAAAATCACCGATATGCATCAGCATTATCGGTGATTTTTCGCCTTCTTTTACATGCTTATTTCACATTATAAACTGCTTCGCAGTTTTGTTAACTCAGCATTGGCTGAATTTGTTCACCCTGCAATGCAGACATTACCGCATCATAGGTTTTTGTGAAGTCTGCAACAACCGAAAACGGCTTTTTGTAAGGGTCGTCCTGCCTCATGGGTATGAAATAATAGTTTTTACTGTTCATCAATGCACCGATGCTTTTTGCTGAGCCTGTCAGGGCATCGTTTGTGGAAACACCGATAAGCACCGGTCTTCTGTTTCTCAGATGAGCTTTAACCGCCATTGTTACAGAAGTGTCATATATACCTGCCGCAAGTTTGCCGAGAGTGTTGCCTGTGCAAGGCGACACAACGAGCAAATCAAGCAGCTTTTTCGGACCGATAGGCTCTGCCTGTGCTATTGTGAAAATGATGTTTTCACCGCATATATCTTCAATCGTGTTCAACCATGTTTGTGCTAAGCCGAAGCGCGTGTCTGTTTCAGCAACCGCCTGCGAAACAATCGGTATAACACGCAAGCCTTTTTCTTTCAGCTCGCGCATACATGCAACAGATTTGTCAAGTGTACAAAATGAACCCGTCAACGCGTAGCCGACTGTGATTTCTTCCACTTATCCTCCCTCCCCGATAAGTCTTAAAACTGTGTTTGCAATTGCCTTCCCTGCAGATACCGGAACGTATTTTCCCGGAAGCGCAGGGCAGATTCTTACAGACCTGCCGAGCCTTTGTGCCGCCTGCATATCAAAGCCGTACGGTGCGCTTGCCGCTTCAAGAAGCAAGCAATCCGGCGTGACCGTGCGCAAAAAAGTTTCGTCAAGCACAGTCGCTTCAACCGTGTTAATCACAACGTCAAAACAACCTGCGCACTCCCCTGCCATACCGTAAAAAAGTGGGGTAAAACCGTCACGCTGTACGGCATTGTACGCTTCGGCGCGCCTGACACATACGCTGACATCGGCGCCTGCATTTTTCAAAAGCCTTGCCGTTGCACTGCCAACCCTGCCGTAGCCCGTAACAAGCACGCGGATTGAATCAAGCGATTCTCTTATATTTTCAAGCACAATTGCCAGCAAGCCCTGCGCGGTGAAATATGCGTTTTGTTGTAGCAATGTTTCATCTTTATAATAATCAACCACACTGATTCCAAGCTTATTAAGCTTTTCAACCGCACTTTGCGGCGGCATGCCGACAAAAACGGTCTGAGCAGGTCTCATCATTTCAAAAAGCTCGTCGAGCGTTATGTCAAGCTTTGTTTTGTCGGCATTCAGCGTTTTTAAGTCACGGGTAAGCGGCAGAGGCAAAACAACAAACGTGCTGTTTGCAACCGTTGCGCAAAGCTGAGCTTTTTGAGTAACGTAATATCCTGCCAAATCGCTGGTGTAACCAAGCATTTCAAGATGTTCATGTGCGGCTTTCAGTCTTGCATCACTGCCAATTACCGCAAAAGTCGGGGTATAAGTTTTATTACCCATAACAACACCACGCTTTCAATGTCATAATATGTTGTTGCAGACATTGTGTGTTTTGTTGCGGTATATTTTTACTCGTATATTAATAATCCCAATTCAAAGGAAAAATTTTCAAATAGGTATTTATTTTATTGCGCATTTGCACTATAATGTAAAGAAAGAATCCACTCAGGAGGCTAAGCATGTTTGAAATAGATGCATTGTTAAAGAATATAAAACGAGTTCACTTCATCGGTATCGGTGGCTCAGGTATGTGCCCGCTTGCTGAAATTCTTAAAGAGCTTGGCTATGAAATCACCGGTTCAGACAATAACACGGGCGACACGGTTGACAAGCTGCGCTCACTCGGCATCACCGTATATATGGGGCAACGCGCTGAAAATATCGGCGACGCACAGATGGTGGTTTACACCGCAGCTCTCCTCAGTGACAACCCGGAGCTTGTTGCCGCAAAAGCATCGGGCGTGCCCACTTTTGAGCGTTCAAAGCTCTTTGGTGCAATCACTCGTATGTATTCAAATTGCATCGGTGTTTGCGGCACGCACGGCAAAACAACCGTAACCGCAATGCTCACACAAATGCTAATTCTTGCCGAGAAAGATCCCACGGCAGTCATAGGCGGCCGTCTTCCTTTGATTGACAGCCACGGCAGAGTCGGCCATAACGAGACAATGGTTTGCGAAGCGTGCGAGTTTGTGGACACTTTCCTCGACCTCTCCCCCGACGTTGCACTGCTTCTCAACGTTGACGAAGACCACCTCGACTATTTCAAAACCCTTGACAATATCATCGCTTCTTTTGCAAAGTTCAGCGGTATGGCAACAAAAACTGTAATATACAACGGTGACGACGAAAACAGCGCACGCGCCGTTGAAAACGTAACCGCAAAAAAAATCACCTTTGGCAAAGGCGAGCACAACAATTTCACCTGCGCCAATATAAGCTGGAGCCGCGGCTCCTTCGCTGAGTTTGACCTGATTGCAAACGGCGAAAACCTCGGCAGAGTCAAACTCAACATTCCCGGTGAGCACAACATTGTCAACGCACTTGCCGCCATCGCATGTGCAATGAACGAAGGCGTTACTGCTCAAAAATGCATTGAGGCAATTGCAACTTTCACAGGTGCAGGCAGACGATTTGAAATTCTCGGCGAAATTAACGGTGTAACCGTTATTGATGACTATGCGCATCATCCTGCTGAGCTTGAGGTCACACTCAACGCGTGCATGAAGATGGGATACAACAAGGTGTGGGCAGTTTTTCAGCCGTTCACTTATTCAAGAACCTCCATCCTTCTTGACGATTTTGCAAGGGTTCTTGCAATCCCCGACCACTGTGTTATGACGGAAATCATGGGCTCACGCGAGATAAACACGTACAACATCTACACTAAGGACCTTGCGGCAAAAATTCCCGGCAGCGTCTGGTTTGAAGGCTTTGACGGCGTTGTGGATTACGTATATGAGCACGCAAAAAAAGGTGACCTTGTTATTACACTCGGATGCGGTGATATATACAAGGCCGCAAAGATGCTTCTTAAAAAGGCAGAAAAATAAACATAACATCATCCCCGCAATACACTCGGTATTGTGGGGATGTAATTATGGCTGACACTGTTAAACATGAAAGGAAAAACCGCCCCGACACTGTCGAGGCGGTTATAAATTTAATTAAAGCATCTTAAGGAAATCAAGAAGAAGAGCAATGTATTTCTCAAAGAGAGCAATGATTTCGTCCCAATTCATCGTGTGTTCCTTCCTTTCTTAATAGTTGACAAATGTATTATACATATAATATTCACAGTTATATTTCTGATATAGAAATAATGTGCATTATTTATAAATTTTTTCTCAAAACAAATTCATGAGTTGCCATAACAGCCAACAAAAAACAGTTCTTTGTTGAAATCACAAAATCCCGCGAACGCAAACACGTTCACGGGACAGTATCAAAATCATTTCACTTTTTTTGCAGGTCTCTCGTTCATGAAAAGAACACCGAGAAGCATAACAACCACAAAAATAATCAGGTAACCGGGCATGGTTGCCTTGTGTGAAACAAATGCAGCAACTATCATAAACAAGCAACCGAAAAGCGCAATAACAGGTGCGACAAATTTCTGGAATACGTTTCCGTCCCTATGCTTGGCAAGAATCATAATGAACATGGGTACATAAAACGCATAAATTGTGATAATGGGAATTTCCGTGGGGTCAAAAGCAAAGGTACCCATTTTTGCGCTGAATGACGAAAGCTGTGCGCAATAGAAATACAACAGCCAGATTCCACACAGAAGCAAACCGAAAACCGATGAATTTGTGGGCATGTTGGTTGCAGGGTCAATCTGTTTGAAAACTTCGGGCTTGGGGCCGCGGTTACGGATTGCAATTGAATACATGCCGCGTGTACAACCGAGCATCAAACCGTTGAGCGTGCCGAGGCAAGAAACAACAACAAACACAAACAAACCTGTACCTGCAATGTTGCCGAAAACTGCGGAGAAAGCGTGCCTTGCGCCGGCCTCGCCGCCTGCCATCATTTCTGCATTGGGTATTGCACCTGCAAGTCCGATGTAATAAACAACGTAGATTGCCACAACCGTAAGCGTACCGATAACAAGGGCACGGGGCAGGTTCTTTTTTGAGTCTTTGATTTCTGCATTGATTGAAGTGGCGATGATCCAACCTTCGTATGCAAATGCAGTTGCGCAAACTGCTTTAAAAATCGCAGAGCCGGGTACAACCTTTTCAACCACAGTGGTGAAGTTTTCAACCGTGTAGCCTTTTGTTAAGCCGTAAATTGTGCCGATAATCGCCATGAGGAGAAGCGGAATGAGTTTGATTGCAGTTGTGGTAACCTGAAACTTACCTGCAATTACGGGCGCAAGTGAGTTGAGCGCAAAGCTGGCAATCAAATAAGCTGCTGAAATTGCAAGGCACAGGCCGCCTGTAATGTCTGCATCAGAGCCGTAAATTAAAACAAGTGTGTATCTTGCGGAAACCCATGAAAGTGCCATCGTCAGCGTAGGATAATAGATTGTTGACAAGAACCAGCCTATAAGGTAAGCGTATTTGTCACCTACAGTTGCTTCGGCATAGTCAACAACGCCGTTTACCTTTTCAATCTTTGTGGCAAGGAGTGAGAAAACATAAGCGCAGCTTACCATAATAGCTCCGCCGATTATCCATGAAAGGATACCGAGTTTAAGGTTTCCTCCCGTTGCGGTGAGCACCTTTTCAGCCTTGAAGAAAACACCGCTGCCTACAACGATACCTACAACCATTGCAATAGCCGTGAATAATCCGTATTTTTTCTTGAGCCCGTTTTCCATATTATTCCCCTTTTCTTAATATTTATATAATGATTATAAATAATCAAATAGGCATTTGTCAACAAAAACTGTAAAATTACCAATATAAATCTTCAACGGTTCAAAACGAAAACAAATAAAGACTCTTTACCCCAACTATTGACAAAGAGCCAAAAAAGGAACCGCCTTACGGCAGTTCCTTATCTATATATTCATTTGATTTTTCACAGATTGAATAGACGATATCTATATTATCTGCTTGGCTTTGTGCCTTACATGCTTACTGTTCTTTTTGTTAAGCAAAATCAGCCTTTACAGATATAAC
>JAZNQF010000100.1:0-36853 GCA_045590055.1 Acutalibacteraceae bacterium | reverse complement strand
CAAGATCTTTGACAAAGTAAAAACGGTCTTCTTTCATTTTTACTTTGAAATAAGTAAAGCCTGTCTTTTCAGTCAGTGAGCCCCAAAGCTTCATATTTTCGCCGTTTCTGACGTATGTGTAGCAGTGGCTGTGGAATTCGCCGGGCTTTTCGGAATAGTCAATCATCCATGAATCGCTTGTTTTTCTTGCAAGGTCCTTAAGCGGCTCTGCGATTTCTGAAAGCTTGATTGTGCCGCGCATGATTTCGTCTGCAGTGTATTCTCTGGACTTTGTCCATGACTGGTAGCCGTTGCCGAAGAATTTGTCCCCCGGTTTGAAGGTGAACGGGAATTCGGCAAAAAACTCAACCATTTCAAAGCTCTTTTTGGGCACAAGAGTTGCGGTGTAACGGTTTTCTTCTTCGCGGATGTCAATGCGGTAGTCGTCGTTTTCCGTGGCGCGTGAGGTGACGGTTTTGCCGCCGAGCTTGTACTTGAGAGTGTAAATCATGTTCATTTGTTTATCCCCCATATTATGTTTCATTTTTCAAAGCGTTGCCATTCGTTTTATTGTAGCAGATTTTTTCAGTTTGTTCAATATGTTGAGTCGGCTTTAATGTGAATCTTAGCTCTTTTTTATTAAGCGATCCCTTTCGAAATACAGTGCATATCCGCCCGCAATTACACAAAGCGCAAGCGATACACATATTTCCGTGGTTGCGGAGAGAGCACTGTTTGAAAATGCGCTCAGTGAGTTGATAACACTGTGTGCGATGATGCACGGCACGATACTCTTTGTGCGCATGAAGATAACAACGCACAGCCAGCCGAAAGCAACCGCGTGGAATATTTGGCAGACGGTGGGCAACAATTCTGCGCCGCTGCCGTTGAAGAGGTTGACGATGTGGCCGATACCGAAGGTCAGCGCAGAGACTGCAACCGCTGTTTTCGGTATGTCCTTCAGCATCGCTTTGAAAAGGAAGCCTCTGAAAATCAGCTCCTCAAGGATGCCGACGCAAATCATACTGCCGACGTAAAGCAGGGATTCCGTAACGGAAAAGTTGAGTCTCACACCAAACCACACGTTGACGCTTGAAAGAAGAACAAGCGGTAGCCAATAAAGGCACTTGGAAGCTTTGAGCGACGGCTTGCACAAGCCGTATTTTTCCATAAGCCCGTTTTTCTTCACAAACAAAAGCGCACTCAATGTCATAAGCACGTGTATGGGGAAGGTCAGCAGCTTTTGTGTGCCTAATCTCATCGAGGCACTGTCTGCTGCACTTGTCAGAACAATGTAGTCCACAATCCAGACTACAGAAAACCATATTTCGCTTTTTTTATATAGCTTTTTCATACATATCTCCTCTGTCAAGCCTGATCTTTATCGGGCATACAGTAAAATGCGTCTGAGTCACGGTTGCGCATTTCATGCTTTTCATAGTAGCCGATGAGAGCGCCGTTTTTGTCACGCAGGGCAACCATATATACGTCCTTGTTCTGTTTCTCATTATAGAAGGTGTGTACTTTGTTGTTGGCTTTGTCTGCTGCAAACCACGCGAGGATTTTTTCAATCATCTGCGCCGAAGCTTTGCTGTGACAGTTGAGCAGGCTTCTGCCAACGAGTGCATCACCGCCGTGTTTTGCATACTGCGCCTTTGCGGCAGGGTTCATATATATGATGGTATGCTGTGTGTTGCAGATGACAACCTCACTCGAATCCTGATCAATTATGCTTTTGAAAAACTCGGTCAGGCGCATCTCGTCAACGCTGATGTCGGGCAGCCCCTGAAGCTTGAGAAGTATCTCTCTGTCGGCAGGGCAGAAGGCGTATTGGTCAATCTCTGCAGGCGTTATCCAGCGGATATCGTTGTGTTCAATCTTTTTCGGTTCGCCGCTTTTGACGGTCGCATTGAAAAGCGTCAGCTGAACGTCCAAATCCGAATAGTGATGCACAACCTCTGTGTAGACGTCGCCAACGCAAAGCTCAACGTCAAGTTCCTCGCGGCATTCGCGCAGGAGGGCTTGCTCTTTCGTTTCGCCGGGCTCAACCTTGCCGCCCACAAACTCCCAAAGCAGACCGCGCGTTTTGTGCGCAGGGCGCTGACAAATCATAAATTTATCGTTGTCCCAAATAAGAGCCGCAACAACTTCAACCATTTTTCGTCCTCCGTGCAGATGAGTAGTTAACGGTATTTTATCACGGAAAGGGGAGTTTGTAAAATGTTTTTTGCACGAAAAAAGGCCGCAACACGGTGTGTGCAACCTTTTTGTAATATCAGGCTTAGATTGATTCAGTTAAGGTCCTTCACAACAAGCAGAAGGTGCTCCGCCTTTTCGGGAGAGAGCTTTTTGATTTCCTTGACAAGCTCCTGCGTTTTTGACGGAGACAAATTCTCTGTGTCAAAAAAATCTTTAGGGGTAACGCCCAAAAATTCGCAGATGTAAACAAACCCTGTCATTGAGGGCAGGGTGTAGCCGTTTTCGATTTTGTTGATGTAGCTTTCACTCTGACCGAGTGAAAGGCTCATGTCTCTTGCAGACACACCCTTTTCAATTCTGAGCTGAGAAATTCGCTTTGCAATCCATTCAATGTAATCCATAAACATACCGCCTTATCTGTCTGTATGTAGTATAAATCTGCGCAGGCGGATTTGCAGATACAATAAAGATATTTTTTGATTGACATGTATACTTATAATATGTATAATGGTGTTACGTAGAGATTTAAAATCTTCACACACGGTAATTGATGAACGGCAGAAAAAACGGAGGTGAGAATCCTGTGCGATATGTGAGTTTCTGAATCTGCGGATTATCAGGCGTTGATACACTATATATGTATCTTGACATGTGCACTTTACATGATATATAATGATTATGGCGTGATATTTTGAGAACATTTAACAATTAACTCAATAGAAAAACTAAGGAGGAAAAGGACATGAAAAACACAAGAAAATCGGCATTAGCAGCATTGGTGTTTGTGTTGTGCTTATGTACCGTTATCGTCAGCGGCTTGGGCACCGAGGCACAGGCGGCAACGGTTGCAAGCGGAAAGTGCGGCACAAACCTGACATGGACACTCCATGATAACGGCACGCTGGTGATTGAAGGCAAAGGCACAATGGTCGATTTGGGCTATGAAAAGGCACCGTGGTATGTGCACTACAACAAAATAACCAGCATACAGATTAAAGACGGTGTAACGTCAATCGGCGGAGGAGCGTTCTATTACTGCATTAACGCTAAAAGCATCACCATTCCGAGTAGTGTAACGTCAATCGGCGGCGGTGCGTTCTATTACTGTACCAGCTTAACAAGCCTCACAATTCCAAGCAGCGTAAAAACACTCGGAAGTCAGGTTTTCGCTTATTGTAAAGGCTTGAAAAGCTTTACAATTCCCAATAGCATAACAGCAATTCCGGATGGTGCTTTCAGTGCTTGCTATGCTTTAGAAAGCATCACCATTCCAAACAGTGTTACGTCAATTGAGTATTCTGCTTTTTCTGAGTGTGTTGCATTAAAAAGCGTTACCATCCCCGACAGCGTAAAATCAATCGGAGGATACGTGTTTGAAAGGTGTTTTGCTTTAACAAGCGCAAATATACCCAACGGAATAAAAACAATTGAAAGCGGAATGTTCAATGGGTGTCAAAAACTGACAAAAGTCACAATTCCGGGCAGTGTGACTGCAATCGGAAAAGGTGCATTCTTAGGCTGCTACGGCTTGACGAGTATCGATGGTATGCTTGCGGGTGTAACATCAATCGGAGACAGTGCGTTCACATGCTGCCACGGCTTGACAAGTGTCAAAATACCCGCGAGTGTAAAGTCGATCGGAGAATTTGCATTCCAAGCTTGCGAAAATCTGACAAGTGTTGATGTGCCTGCGAGTGTAACATCAATCGGAGACAGTGCATTTTTTCAGTGTGATAAATTAAAAACACTTACCATCCGTAATCCTTTCTGTGTGATAAACGAGGAAGCGAATACTGTTACGTATACCATCCCGAAAAACACAACCATCGTCGGCTACCCGAAATCAACCGCGCGCAACTATGCCACAAAGAACGGCAACGCTTTTGCGGCGCTGTCGTGCGCGCACCAGTACGGCACAGAATTCGTTACAACGAAAAAAGCAACCCTCACTGCAGACGGTGTGATGCAGAAGCAGTGCAAAACCTGCACATATTTTTATCCGCAGACAACTGCAATCAGCAGACCTGTTTCTTTCAGTTTCCTGCGCTCAGAATATGAATGCAACGGCGGTATGAAATCACCCACGGTTGTAATTAAAACCGCGAACGGCAAAACACTCGTAAACGGTACTGATTTCACATATACATACGAAACGGATCGCAAGAGTCTCGGTGCACACACCATCAAGGTTACATTCAAGGGTAACTATTCGGGCACAAAAACCATGACTTACTATGTTGTTCCCAAGGCAACAAGCAAAATTGAGGTCATGCAGGACACAAATACACTCAATATAAGTTGGAAAGCAGTTAAGGGTGCAGACGGCTACAGGGTGTTCGTTTACAAAAACGGCAAGCAGATTTATGCCAAGCGCACAACAAAGCTCACACGAACAGTGAAAGACCTCGCGCCCGGTATGAAATATACGGTCAGAGTCAGAGCATATATGAATATCGGTGACGAGAGATTCTATGCTATAAACAGCACATCTGTAAACACTGCAACAAAACCCACAAAACCGATTCTGACTGTGAAGGCGGGCAAAGAGTGCGCCACACTCACGTGGAGCAAAAAGAACTGCACCAACTACCAGATAAGATATTCAACCAACGAGAATTTTAAGGATTATGAATACCTTAAAGTAAAAGGCAGTGAAAACGTATCGGCAATCATCAAAAACCTTGAAAGCGGCAAAAAGTATTATTTCAAAGTCCGTGCGTACAAATACGTGGGCGGTGTGAGGTACTATGGTGGTTTTTCAAAGGTGAAGAGCGTGACAATAAAATAACATAACACAAGCATTAAATAGGCCGCATTGGCCAATTGAAAGAAACCGGTGCGGCCGTTTTGGCGTGCAGGGTGAAAATGTTAAATTAAACAAGCTTAAGTTTTTTACGTTGACACAACTGTTTTTAGCATTATAACGCTTTTGGAAAATTGTAACCAAACCAAATGAATACGAGGTGAAATCAGTATGAAAACAGCAAAAAGAGTAACAAGCGTATTTTTTGCAGCGATAGTGTGTCTTGCTGTTGTGCTGCTGGGTGGAATGTCGATTGAGGCAAATGCGGCAACGGTTGCAAGCGGCAAGTGCGGTGTCAACATCACATGGTCGCTTGACAGTGAAGGTGCGCTGACACTCAGTGGCACGGGTGCAATGTATGACTACAGCTTTGTCGACAGCAATTATCCTCCGTGGAATTTGAAAAGGGGAGAAATCAAAAAGCTCGTTTTGTCTGAGGGTATCACGACAATCGGTAACTATGCTTTCTATGCGTTCGAAAACCTTACAACCGTAGACCTGCCCGACAGCCTCAAAGCTATCGGTGACTACAGCTTTGTTAATTGTGATGATTTGCAGGCGGTAACGTTTCCCGAGGCTCTTGCGCGCATAGGCGATGTTGCTTTCTGGGATTGCGACGGCATAGAGAGTATCAAAATTACCGAAAATGTAACAGAAATCGGTGTCAGAGCCTTTGGTGATTGCTCTGCGTTAAATACGATATCGGTGAAAAGAGCAAACCCTGTCTATTCAAGCCTCACCGGCGTTCTGTTTAACAAAAACAGAACTGAAATCATACATTATCCGTCAGACAGACAGGGGGATACTTACAAAGTTCCCGCATCTGTGACATCGGTTGGCCCATATTCTTTCTTCAGTGCAAACCATCTGAAAGAAATTGTTATACCCGAAGGTGTGACAAACATTGGAAAACAGGCTTTTTATGCAAGTGTTGTACTTGAAAATGTTGACCTGCCTGACACACTTACATCCATCGGCGAATCCGCTTTCATGGGTTGCAACGGACTTGAAAGTGTCACTTTGCCGAAAGGGGTAACGCAACTTGGTGACTACCTTTTCTATCATTGTGTGTCATTGGCACAAGTTACTTTCCCTAACGGAATGACCGCTGTTACAGACGGTATGTTCGGCTCTTGTTTCAGTCTTACTCAGATTCAGATACCAGAGGGCGTAACCATCATTGGCAAATCTGCGTTTGACGCTTGCACGAATCTTGTTTCTGTCAGCATCCCTGAAACCGTCACGGTAATAGACGACAGAGCTTTTTCTGCCTGTGAAAAGCTCAAGGAAGTTAATCTTCCGCAGAGTGTGAGGAGTATAGGAAAATATGCTTTCGGCAGATATGATGAAATGATGGACACTTGCGAAGGCCTTGAGAAAATAATCTTCCTCAACTACGAGTGCGAAATATCCGATTCATACGCAACTATAGCCGAAAATTCCGTGATTTACGGTTATGTGGGTTCAACGGCACAAGCCTATGCCCGGAAATATTCGAGAACTTTCGTTGAGTTGAGCTGTTCGCATACCGATGGTCATAAATATGTAACTGTGAAAAAGGCAAATCTTGAAGAAGATGGCGAAGTTGCGAGTATGTGCAAAAAATGCGGAAGTGTGTTCGCCGGCAGTGAACAGACAATCTATGCCGTTTCTCAAATTGAGCTTTCCAGAACTGAATATAACTACAGCGGCAAAGTGAAAACTCCGAAAGTTGCCGTTGCCGATTCGCACGGAAACATTCTCACACAGGGCAGTGACTACACTGTGACGTTTGAAACAGACCGTACAAGCGTTGGTGAACACACCGTGAGAATCAAGTTCAAGGGCAGATACAGCGGCACAAAGACCCTCAGTTTTATCATTCTTCCTAAAGCCACGAGCAAACTTGAGGTTACGCAGGCAACGAAGACACTCTACATAGACTGGAACAAGGTCATCGGCGCAGACGGCTACCGAGTGTATGTCTACAAGGGCTCAAAACAGGTGTTTGCGAAGAACACAACAAAGCTCACATACAAGGTCACCGATCTCACACCGGGCACAAAATATGAAGTCAGGATCAAGGCATATGTAATAATTGACGGCGAAAGGGTTTATGCGGAAAAGATAAAATCCGTCAACACGGCGACTAAGCCTTTAAAGGTTACGCTTGCATCTGTTACTGCAGGCACAAAGAAAGTAACTGTCAAGTGGTATGAACGTAACTGCACAAGTTATCAGATCAGATACTCTACAAGCAAGTCTTTCAAAACGTATGAGACAGTGAAGGTCACAGGTGAAGATTCCGTAACAAAGACCATCAAGTCGCTGACTTCGGGCAAGACCTATTATTTCAAGATCCGCGCGTATAAATCCGTGGACGGTGTGAAATATTACGGTAACTTTTCTGATGTGAAGAGCGTGACCGTGAAATAAAAAATCCAAGCGGGCGGTAACTTCAACGCCGCCCGCCGCGCAGGCGCAACAGCGCCTGCTTTTTTTGTGCGCCGCTACGTCAGCTGAAATCCATCTCTGCAAAGTATACCCGCCGCTGCCTGCCGCGGCGCACAAAAAGCCCGTCGCACCTTGCGGCGCGAGGGGCGCGGCGGGCTTATGCTCAGCCCTTTTGATAAATCTTAATGTAATCCACTTTGAACTCGCTGACTTGCGCTTTGTCAACCGCGCTCATGTCCTCAGGAATTTCAAGGGAAAGAATAACCTGCTCGGGTACCTGAGAAACACCGTCTGCAAAAGCTGAACGGGTGGTTTCAACTCCGTTGATGTAGAATATGTATTCGTCCTCTGTCCATTCAAGGCCGTAGGTGTTGTAGTCTTTGAAGATGTTTTTGCCGGTGAAGGTGCCGAGGTTTACTGAGTTGAGACCTCCGCTTGTGTCACCCTCCATGCCGGAGCAGTGAATGGCATGTGTAACTGCAGGCATGCGTAAAAACTCCTCAGAGCTGTTGCGCGACTCAAAAATGTCAAGCTCCGCACCGCCGATGCCGCCCTTGGAAATCTCGGGTGTGTACGGGGAATCAGCCTGAATCCAGAATGCACTCCAATAACCGAGTCCGTCGTTACAAATGCAGCTTATTTCAAAATATCCCTGCTTGTACTTTTCCTTGAGGGCAACTGCGCCTGCATACCAGCCTTCGCCGTATGTGCCGTTTTCAAGGTATTCACCCGTGATGACGAGGTTGCCGTCTTTAACCACAGCCTGACTTGAAGCATTGTAGCCGGTGCGGCGCGCGCCGACTCCGCGGTGGAACCACACGTCTTCGTTGAGGGTGTCTCCGTCAAAGTTGTCACAGAAAACAAGCTCGTAACCCGTCAGATCAAGCTCCTGACCTGTTGCAGGCATCGGAGTTTGGAAAAGCATAAAAGAGAACATCTGGATGATGACCATAAGACCCGAGAAAAACCTCTTAGGCGGAAAATCACCCTTGAAGAAGTCGAGGAAAATCTGTGCGGCTTTTTCAAACGCCCAAATTTCGCGGTAGCTGAGGTGGAGTGCTTCGTAGATTAACTGCATGACAATACCCCTTTCATATTGAACCTGAAATTAATGTAGCATAATTCAACCGTTCAGTCAAGTGTAGGAAAAATTGGGTGAGGTATCCGTAATTATTCGTTAACCAACGAAGCTGTCGGTTAGTTCGCTTTTGCCTGTTGATAAACTATATTCCCTGTTTGTCGGATAAGTGCCGTGTGTCAGCAACACATCGTCCGGAAGTACTGCGCGTTGCACAAATTCCGGGCAGCATTTTTGTGCGGTTTGACCCGAAATATTCGGTTGATTATTTTGTTGCTTTGGTATAAAATTACTGTGAATAATTTTGAGGAGAGAAAGCAATGAAAACCAAAAAAATAATCAGCTTTATTCTTGTGGCGGTTATGCTCTTTACTGCAATTCCCTTTGCAGTATCTGCAGAATCTGCGGTACCCACTGCTACACAGAACACCTACGTGCCTGACTACGACACAGAAACACCTGTTGTTCTTATTCACGGCATTGGTATGAACGATACGTACGTTCTTGACGAAGATGGCAACAGAAAGGTTGACAAAAACGGCAAGTACATCACCGGCTGGCCGCTTTCACTTGACATTATGGCTCTTGTAAAAGACGTGCTTCCCAGCCTTCTTATGTCTGTTCTCACAAGAAAAGACAGCGGCCTTTCCGAAGCCATGAAGAAGGGCGCATACGACCTTCTTTACACTCTGCATAAGGATAGTGAAGGCAACTACCTCAACGAAATTGAAGTACCCTGCTTCAAAGGCCCGTTCTCCGAAATGGAAGAGGATTTCAAGCAGATGTGTTACAAATACGTACCCGTTTATGAGTGCGCCGATATCATCGGCGAAGAGAGCATGTATTACTTCGGTTACGACTCATTCGGCGACATTGAAACAACTGCTCGCCAGCTTCATGAGTTCATCACAGAAACCGTACTTCCGCAGACAGGAAGCGACAAGGTCAGCATCTGCCCCATGAGCCTTGGTGCAACAGTAGCTGTTCAGTACATGGATATGTACAAGGAAGACCTTGACCTCATCAAAAAGATTGCTTATGTTGTGCCTGCAATCGACGGCTCCGACATCGTAGGCGACCTTCTTATCGGCAACATCAGCATCGAAGATGACGAAGTGCTTTACTATGACTTCTTCACAAAGCTTATTGGTGATACCTATCTTGCTCACCTCATCAACATGCTCATCCGTATTTTGCCCAACCATGTTATGAAATCAGCCTTGCACGGCCTTGTTGAGGGTGCAGTGCAGACTCTCTGCAGAAGCACAACACAAATCTGGGCCCTTTGCCCCGATGCATACTACGAGCAGGCTAAGGAAATCTGGCTTGCCGACGAGGATTATGCTCTTATCGCCGAAAAGGTTGATAACTATATGACCGCACGTAAAAACTTCCGCGCAAACACCAACACCATCCTTGCAAACGGCGGCAGAGTTTACAACATGGTATGCTACAACCTCGAAAACTTCCCCATCACCAAGGAATACAACGTTAAAAACAGTGACGGTATCATCCAGTGCGTATCAACTTCAATGGGCGCAACCTTTGCAAATCTCGGTGAAACCCTCGGTGAAGGCTACGTAGCCGCAGGCACAAACTGCAACAACCCCGCTCATAACCACCTTTCACCCGACGGTGTTGTGGACGCAACAACAGGCTTCCTGCCCTGCACCACATGGTATTTCGAGGGTCAGTATCACGCAGACTTCGGTTACAACGACGTTTGCCTTGCCCTTACCACAAGACTTATGACAGACGATAACATGATTGACGTCTACAGCAACCCCGCCGCTTTCCCGCAGTTTAACGGCGCAAGAAGCACAAGATATCAGGATATCGCTGTTAAGGCATACGATGAGTTCGATAAGAGCCAGCTTTCAGCCGAAGAAATCGCCGCTTGCGAGGCTGCGATTGCCGCATACGAAGCCGAAAAGGCAAACACTGTCATCGACGAGGAAAAATGGGAACAGGTTTCCGCTGACCTCAACGCCGCAATGATTGCAGCAGGTGTTATTGAAGACGACAGCCCGAGCTTCATTGAAAACGCATTCTCAGCGGTTACAAGAACACTCAACAAGGGTGTAAACAAAGTTCTCAACAAATAAGTAACCTGATAACAACGCCACGGAAGTGACCTGCTTCCGTGGCGTTTCAGCTTGACTTGTTGCAACTTTTGCCGTAAAATGAAAAAAGACGAATTTAAAAAAAAGGGGAGAATGCGATGAAAGGTAAGTTCAAAACGATTGCATATATGCTCATGATTGTGCTCGGTTTAGGTTCGGTTTATGTTTCTTACAGAAACGGGGTTGATTTAATTCAGGTCATATCGCTCATAACTGCTGTGCTTGGTGTTGTTATGCTCGGCCTTGAAATGTATCAGTCGCGAAAAATCACCGAAGCTGATTTTTTGGCAGAACTGAACGAGGCGTTTGTTACCAACGAGGACTACAAAAAAGCATATACGTTATTTGAAAGCTATGATTTTGAAAACCTGCCCGACATCGATCTGGATAATATACATATTTCAAACTACCTCACTTTTTTTGAAATTTTTCAGCTCCTTATCGATCGCGGCACACTTACCATTGATATGCTGAACAACCTTTTCGGATACAGATTTTTTATTGCTGTGCATAACCCTTATGTGCAGAAGAAAAAGCTCGTGAAGTCACCCGAAAACTTTGTCAATTTGTATAAGCTTGAAAGTGAATGGATGAAATACCGCAAAAAACTCGGACAACCCGTTTTTCACGAGGAATACAGCTTGGAAAAAGTTGTTGACAAAGAGATATATGAAAAGATTATGAAAGGCAATAAAAACAAGAAGAAATGAAACTTAAAGATACTGATATAGTTTTTGAAAAGTGCACGGCAGAACATCTTGATGATATCTGTGCCTTGCAGGAAAGTGCGTTTGAGCACATTGACAACCCTGATTTACTGCGCAGAAACAGCAGAGAAATGTTGTTGTCCTGCCTTGTTGAGCATTGCACACTCGGTGCGTTTTATAACGGTCAGCTCATTGCGTTTGCTGTGCTTTATGACGGCGGAGATACAGACGAAAACATTGGCTTTGACATCGGTCTCAGCGGTGACGCCGTTAAAGACGTTATAAACATGAAGCTGATTATTGTTTCGCCCGAATACAGAGGCAACGGCTTGCAAGGCAAGTTGATGGCAAGGCTTGAGGCAGTTGCGGTTGAAAAAGGCAAAAAGCTTATTTGCGCAACGGTTTCACCGCTTAACAGCTTCAGTTGCAACAACTTCATCAAGTCAGGCTATGCGTTTCACTCGACAAAGGAAAAATACGGCGGCTTGTTGAGAAGTATATATGTAAAGAGGATATAAAGTGAAGAGCACAAGGTTCGATGCCTTGTGCTCTTTTCCGATAAAGCAAAGTGTTGCAATTAAAAACAGTATTTGATATTTCGATAATACGGCATTGTTGGTCATGTGCCCTTATCGGGTAAGATTGCAGGTTGACGAGAAGGGTGCAGGATGCCGCTTTCTTTGACCCGAAGGCGTATACAGATACGCCGAGAGGGCAAAAAAACGGCAAAACAATGCCAAAAGAGCACAAGGTTCGATGCCTTGTGCCCTTTTCCGATAAAGCAAAGTGTTGCAATTAAAAACAGTATTTAATATTTCGACAATCCGGCATTGTTGGTCATGCGCCCTTATCGTCAATCTGACACCTTAGCCTTGTCTGTAATCGGCAAGAAAGTCGCCGAGGTCGCGCATAGCCTTTGCCATCTGTTCGGGCTCGGGCAGCATAACAATGCGGAAGTGGTCGGGTGTGGGCCAGTTGAAACCTCTGCCGGGGATGATCATGACGTTCTTTGAATGAAGGTAATCCATTGCAAACTGCTGGTCGTCTGTGATGTTGAAGCGGCTGTCAAGCTTCGGGAAAATGTAGAAAGCAGCCTTGTTCTTGACGAAGCTTACGCCGGGAATTTTTGCGAGTTCACGGCAGCAGGCTTCTCTCTGCTCATAAAGGCGGCCGCCGGGTACAAGCATTGCCTTCGTGCTGTCGGGGTCGTTGAGTGCGGCGGGGATAACAAGCTGCATGAGTGCGTTTGCGCAAAGGCGCATTGCACACAGTGCACGGATACCTGCGATGAAGTCCTGAGCTTTGTCTTTGGCGCCGGAGATAAGCATCCAGCCGCAACGGAAGCCGCAGACGATGTGTGACTTTGAAAGACCGTTCATGGTGATGCAAAGCAGGTCGGGGCAAAGTGTTGCAGTTGAAACGTGCTCAAGATCATCCATAACGAGACGGTCATAGATTTCGTCGCTGAAAATTACGAGGTTGTGTTCTCTTGCGATTGCAACGATTTCTTCAAGCACCTCTTTGGGATAGAGCGTACCTGTGGGGTTGTTGGGGTTGATGAGTACAATTGCGCGTGTTTTGGGGGTAATCTTTTTGCGAATATCCGCCATGTCGGGGTACCACTCGGACTGCTCGTCACAGATGTAGTGTACGGGTTTTGCGCCTGCAATGTAGACGGAGTTTGTCCACAGAGAATAGTCGGGTGCGGGTACGAGGATTTCGTCGTTGTAGTTGAGAAGTGCGGTAAGCACCATTGTAACAAGCTCACTGACGCCGTTGCCGATGAACACGTCGTCTGGTGTGATGCCTTCAATGCCCTTTGCTTTATGGTAATCACAGATAGCTTCTCTTGCGTCGGGCATACCCTTGAGGTCGCAGTATGCAACTGCCTTGTCGGCGTTGTTGATGAGGGCGTCACGTACACTGTCGGGCATACCGAAGCCGAAGGTTGCGGGGTTGCCTGTGTTAAGGCGGAGAACGTCAATACCCTGGGCGCGCATTCTGTTTGCTTCCATGAATACGGGGCCGCGAATGTCGGAGTGAACGTTCTGAAGTTTATCGGATTTCATAATGAGTTCCATAGCAAATATCCTCTTTTCAGATTTACTGTTATTTTTCAGGCTGCTGCAATTTGTCGCAGTAACACCTGAACATTAGGTATTATTGTATAATATTGCACCGAGAAATACAATACCTTTTTTTGAATTGAATAAAAAACACTTGAATAATAAGTGTTGAAAAAGTATTCATTAACGCTTTTTTGTCGGTAAATATACAAAAAAATCGATTTTTGATTTTTCATGTACTGATATTTCGCTGAGTGTTTTACTTCTTTGAAATCCATTGACTTTTCCGTTTTTGGTTGATAATATTTGCGAGACTTGAACACATCAAAAGAGAGGAAAATCAAAAAATGAGTAACGAAAACAAAAAGGGCGTGAAGCTATTTCACAAGCCTGCAAAAACAAAGATGATAGGACTTATTATCGTGTTTGCGTGGATTGCTTTGTGGAACGTTGTCTATCAGCTTTTGCACGGCATCTGGCACGATTGGAACATACAGATAATCAACTGGTCGTTTTTTGCAGCGGTAACGTTGTTTTTTATGCAGGAGGAGCTTACGTATAAAGAGCGTTTCTGGCATACTCTCGTGGGAGGAAGCGTCGGTCTGTTGCTGGCGGCAGGCGTGGTTGTTGCATGTAAAGCTCTGATGACAGTCGGTGCAGGGCACACAACCGCAGTAATTATTCCGCTTGTTGCCGTAGTCGGAGTGCTTATACTCGCGGCTCCCTGTATGCCGATGGTGTTTAACAACGTGGGCTTCATTTACCTTATAATATCGTTTGTTGAAACAGACACAATTGTAAAGAATCTGCCAAGCAATCTTCTTTCACTTCTTCTTGGCTCAATTATTTTAAATCTCGGTTGCACCGTGCTTCTCAATGTATACAAAAAGAGCGTGATGAAAAAAGCTGCGGCAAAATAAGCAGGATTATATAAACAAAAGAGCGTTCCGAAGCATATCGGAACGCTCAGAATTTTATACGCCTTTTTCGTCGAAATCGCAGACCGCCTGAAGAACAATGTTGATAACCTTGTCGATGGTTTCGGGGATAAGGATGTCTGCAGTGTCAAGTCTGGTGTGGTAGTATCTTGCAGGTGCGGGGTCCATGGCAACGAGGGAGGCTGCTTTGATGCCTGCCTGAGAAGCGGCGGCAGCATCGGTTGAGCCAAGCGGAATTGCGCCTACGGGGATATCCTCACCCTGCTTTGCACCGGCGTTTTTGAGAAGGGCACAAACGTCCTTGTCATTTTTAACCATGCCGGTCATGTCTCTTTCATAAATCATCATGTATTCGGCATCGCGGATGGTGTCAAGACCAATGAAGATTGTTTCAACGCCGTCGTTTTTCAGCTCGGGGTGAGCTTCAAAATATGCCTTTGAGCCACGAAGACCGCTTTCTTCACCGCCTGCGAGGATTGCAACAACTTCAGTGTTTTCAAAGCGGATATCGTTATCGCTGAGATACTTCATAACGGCCGAGGAAACGTAGCAACCGGTGAGGTCGTCGTTTGCGCCGTCAACGTAGTTTTTGTGGTTAACAAACTTGAAAAGGCCTGCATAAGCGGGGGCAAAAGCAAGCTGACCGAGAGCCATCTTTTTCGCGTTTTTTCCTGCAAGAAGTGAGGCGGTTGTTGCAACCGTGTAGCCGAGGCCTGCAATTGCATAACCGCATACGGCGATAACACCGTGTGAACCGAGTCTGTATGTGTAGGTCCATTCGGGTGCGGAATCGGTGTGACCTGAGAGGATGATTCTGCGTTTGGTTTCACCCTTTGCTTTTCTGACGGCGATTACGTTGCCTGAGGTTTCTTCTTTGAAAAGCGGGTCGTACATCTTCTTGTACAGCACAAACTCGCCAACGATGCCTGAAAGAGCGCCGCCGATAAGAGCGAGTGAGCCGAGAGCCTTCTTTTTTGAGCCCTTGCCGAAAGCGGTGGCAATGTTGATTGCAGATGCACCCATAAGGCAGGCGCCTGCGTGTGATACAAAGGACATGAAAGCCTTGGGGTTAACTTTGAAGGTTTCGCGTGTTACGCTGTCGCAGTAAGGCTCAAGGTCTTTCATCATCTGTTCCTGTGCGGCGGTTTCGCTGTCGCTTCCGCACGGACGCGGACCGTATGTTTCGCAGATGTTTTTGATTCCGTTTGTGGCAAACTCAGTGCACTCTGCGGTGGTTGTTTTCAAAAGCTCGGGGTTTATGGGATAATTCATTTTTAACCTCTCCTTTGATGTTGATATATCAATTATATTCCTATTTCAAAAATAATCAATAGTTTAAGCGCTTTTTTCGTGTGAACACACGAAGATTGAACGCTATAGCCGTATAAAAAAGAGACGTGCTATTGACAAAGAAATATTGATAAGATAACATTATACGGTACTAATTCCGACTCACGAGGTATAATCATGAAGTTCGACACAACAGCATTACAATGGACAAGAGAGCCTGCAGACTACTCGATAACTGCAGACGGAATTGAAATCGTAACAAGTCCGCACACAGATTTGTGGCAGAGAACGTACTATCATTTCAGGAATGACAATGCGCCTGTGCTGCAGACGGAAACCGACGAAAAGTTTTTCTCTTTCACCGTAAAAACAGAATTTGAAAGCAAGCACCGTTTTGACCAGTGCGGCATAGTTATGTATCTTGACAGTGACAACTGGCTCAAAGGCTCGATTGAGTATGAAAACGAAGAGTTTCAACACCTCGGCTCTGTTGTTACAAACAACGGCTATTCCGATTGGGCAACAACCGAAATTTCTGCAGATATAAAAGCGATGTGGTATCGCTTCAGCCGCAGAGAGGACGATTACTGCATAGAGTGCTCCGAAGACGGTGTCAGGTTTAAGCAGATGCGTGTGTGCCACATGTGGAACGGGGCAGGCACAATAAAGTTCGGCATCTATGCATGTAGCCCTGAAGATTCATCGTTTAAAGCAACCTTCACAAACATGGAACTTACAGAGTGCAGATGGCTTGCTCACGACGGTCAGCAGCCTGACGAAGAATAAGAGTGCATCGCGTTTGTGAAACACCGCAGTGTGATGTACGCTGAAGAACATCGACTCTGTGCTTTGCCGCTTCATGCCGCTTGCAGCGGTTGTTGCTTGTGAACACAAAGTAAAAGATACCGACCCCATGCTGCCTTACCGGGCATCAGCATCAGGGTGTCGGTATCTTTATTTGTTTGTGTTAGTTAATCATAACACAGCATATTGGTGAAGAGCCGGATTTTTATTATTCAAACCAGCTTGCAATCCACTTGAAGAAATCCTCGACGGCTTTTATAAGCTTCTCAAAGAAGTTGAGTGATTCCTCTACGTCGGGTGCAGTAACGGGGATTCCGAGAGCGCCTATGAGCATGTAATCTTCAACCTTAACTGTCACATAGCCGTTTTCGTCCGGTTTTACGGCATCACCGTTGACATAGAAGGTGAAGGGGTCTCCGAATACGTCAACGGCTTTGATGGTAAGCACAGTGCCTTCTTCAAGAACAAGGTTGGAGTTTCCGAATATGGTCTGGAAAGTTTTTCCGCCGTCCATTGATACGGAATACCAGCCTATTTTTTCCGTTTTGCCGAAAACAACATAATGCTTTTTGGCTGACGAGGGCTTAACAGTTACGGGGATAATCACAAAATTTCCGTTTGGAAGCTCTGCTTTGATTGTTGCTTTGCCCGTTGCAACCGCAGTTACATAACCGTCAGCATCCACGGTAACAATGCTTTCATTTGATGAAGAGAAGGTTATGTCGGGTGCACCGATTTCAGGAATCACCTTGACATCGAGCTTTGTTTTTTCACCGTATTTAACGGTGAATGAGGCAGGAACTTCAATGGTATATTCGGGGGCAGAAAAGATGATTTCGCGCTCTGCTCTTACGGCTGTATCACCCTCGCTTACGCCTACAAGAGACTGGGAAACATTACGTCCACCCTCGGGAGTGTAGAAATATGCACCCTTTGCAATGTATTGTTCACCGTCTATTTCTATTTTGAGCTTATTGCCGTCTTTAACAGAGATATCTATGCAGTAGCAGTTGTTTTCACAATTGGCTTTTTGTGTCGCATGAGCGGTAATATCAAGTGTGCCGTCTTCATTTTCGGAGTATGCGGTTGCGGTGATGTTAAGATTATCCCTTTCATCGCCGCCACCGTTGAGGGTGACGTAAACCGTAACGTCGTAAATGCCGTTTTCTTCGGAAAGAAGCTCGGTGCGTACTACCTCGACCTCAGAAATAACCGTCTGTTCCTTGGTGGGTTCAACAGGCTGAAGGTTACACAGGTACTGCGCCAGAGTGTTCACACGGTATTCTGCCTTTTCGTCAAAGGATCTCTGCCTTTTTCCGGGCAGCCAATCCCACACTTCGTTTGTATAATCATGAAGGGGGGTAAAATAGATTCCCGTGTTTTTAGGTACGTCAATTGATGCAAAGTATTCAAGACCGTTAGCGGCGGCATCGTTGATGTTTGCATAGGACCATACGGTCATCTGAACGGCTGCAATAAGGTCGGCACGGGTTAGTGAGTCAACAAAACCGGCGTTAAGACCGCCTTTTTTGAGACTTGCTTTCATTTCGTCCATTGAAACAAACGGGTAGGAGTTTGCCAAAACCGCTCTGATATGTTGCGCTGCATCTGCATCAAAATAGTCACTGTCTTCCAGGTTGATGCGCTTGTAGTCGGTTTCATATTCAAGGCCGGTTTCTTTGTCACAGCAGTATGCTACGATATAATTGCTTTCATCGTAAACATATTCACCGCTCGGAGACCATGTTGTTGTTCCGTCGGATGTGTCAACAAGCACAAAGGTCTGAGGGATACTGCCCGAAACCATGTGATTGCTGACTTCATACGCAAAGCCTAAACCAACTCGGACCGCTTCGAAAGAATACTCATCGTTACGGGGAGAAACGGCGTATTCGCCTGTTTTGAAAACCGTGGGTAATTCATTGTTCAGTTTTGCAACCAATGCAGAATCGATCTGAGCTTTTTGCTCGTCGCTCAGTGCATCGAAAGCCTGCTGTGCAGCAGCTCTTTTTGCAAACATTTCAGCTACGTAGCTGTCGTAACCTTCACGAGCGGCTTTGTGTTTAGCGATTCTGTTGGCATCTGTAGTGGTAATATCATAGTGACCGCTGGCACTGTACTGGCTTCTTTTATTCTGCATCTGCTGAAGAGTGTCAATGTTCGTCAGCATTTCCTCGACTTGCTCAACGGTAGCTTCATCCGCCGCATAAGTACAAAGAGGAACTGCAGTAAGCATAAGTACAATTGCCATAATAAAAGAGATAAACTTTTTCATAATTAACACCTCACAATTATTAAATTATATCATAAAAATATTAAAATTCAATAGGGGGAGAGGTTATAGTGAATTTGTTATGTTTATTTTAAGTTGAGTTTTCGGTTGGGTTGCGGAAAGACGGCACGTGAGTCCGGTTGGCTGAACACTTCATCTCAGACTTTTTTGCTTGTTGCAATGATTGCAGAATCAGGTTAATAATATAAATGGCCTGAGAACTGCTGTTCGCAGATCCCAAGCCATTTTTGCTGCTTAATATTTAATTTAACCAAGCCTTAACCTGACTTTTTGGTTAAACTTCATTTCAGCCCGTACAATGCGTTTTTAGTTTTAGCATTGCCGGCAGTGAAATGTATTAATAGTGATTCATTCCGCATTCACATACGGGGTTAGTCTTAAACAGCTTCCAGAAGAAGATTGCGATCTTTGCAAAGAAGCCCACAAAGCCCGTCTTATGGCAAATGTGATCACATTCCTGATAATCGAAGCCGATTTCTGATTTATCAATTGTCTTTGTATAAACTTCATTACAGAAATCACATTTATAATCAATATGATAAGTATAATTGCCGTATGTGCCCTTGTGGTAATAAGGAGACACAGCAATTGGCTGACCTTGCGCATTGGTTTCGGGGTGATGTGTGTCTATGAGTTCGGGATCACAAAAGCCGCACTCTTCACAAGCCCATCCACACTCTGTTTCAGATAACTTTTTGAATGCTCTGTCTTCAACGTTTTCACTGTATACATGTAAGCCGTATCCTGCCTCTTTAAGCTCACGGGTTATGTCAAAATCACAGTCATCACACCATTCGCGAACTACGGGATAGTTACTGCAGTTGCCTTCATCCAGAAGTGTTGCATGACGATTGACATGATAGGTGCTGTCTGAATAAGGCTGCATATCTATTACGTCGTTGCATCGGTTACATTTATATCCCGGTTCAACACCGTCTTTGGAGCATGTGGCAAACACGCGCGGCACAAATACATAATCATGACCTAAAACCTGATAATGCTCAGGGGACTCCATCACGATACCGCAATGCTCACATACTGTATACTCTGAATGTCCCCACTCTGTGCAGGTGGCTGCTTTTGCGGGAACGGTCTTTTCCTTATGTGCAAGCGGTTCGATATGTTCGCTCGACACAATAACCTCATTACAGTAAGCGCAATAGGTTTCATCGGTATAACCGGAAAAACCGCAGGTAGCTGCATAGCCCTTTCTGACCCTGATGTCCTTATGCTCATCAGCATAGTCACCGGTTATAATGTTCAGATAGTCACAGTTTTTGCAGCTTTCTTCGGTAACTTCTCTGTCACAGCAGGTTGCTTCAACTGTTACCGTGCTTGTAATTACATGCTCGCCGGTTGCAGGGATTTCCTCAAGAATTGTGTCGTTACATACAGAGCAATAATACTCCTTAAGACCGGGAAGGCACGTTGCCTGTGTAAGAACCTTGCCTTCATCCTTGTTTATTGTGTGACCGGTTGCAGGAATTTTCTGTGCAGATTCGGTATAGTCGCATCTGGTGCACTTCTTGCCTTCTGTCCAGCCGTCTGTAATGCAGGTGGGTTCTATTCTTGCAATTGTTTCAATATCGTGTCCGAGTCTGTCAACAACTTCGTATTTTGATGAACCACAGCCGTGCGCACAATCGTAAGCCACTTTTCCGTCTGTTGTGCAGGTGGCATCCTCAATGATTCTTTCTACGCTGAAATCATGTTCAAGAGAGGGAATTGCCTCATAGCGCATTTGCGAACATGTTGTACAACGGTAATATTTAAAGCCGTATCTGTAGCAGGTAGGCTCCGTGGTGCTCTCGTAAACATAGTTGTGCTCTATGATATCGCCCTCGTATTTATAGCTGTATCCGTCGCAGTTATCACAATGGCCTATGTAGCGGAGCGTCTTACCGCAAGTGTTGGATTCTTCATCCAATGTCCAATTTTTATATTCGTGAGTCAGTCGCTGTTCAGTTACAAAAGTCTGCTGAATACCACACCATTTACACTTATATGTAGTATGACCGACACCGTTGCAGGTAGCAGGATGGTGCTTTACAACGGTTGAAAAATCGTGAGGAACCTTTTCAAGAACGGTGAATTCCTCTGTCTTAAAGTCACATCTTGTGCAGTAAGCGTGTGAGGTATAACCTGTTGAGCTGCATGTAGGAGCCTTACCGTCAACCATTACAAGCGCGTGACCGCCGAGTGCCGGAATCTCCTCAAAGGTATATGCTCTGCAGTTTTTGCAGACGTAAACGTTCTGTCCCGCTTCGGTACAGGTAGGTTCAACAGTCTTATAAAGCTGGTATTCACAATCAAGCTTTTCGTAAACTTCATAACCTTCTTTGTATCCGCATTCTGAGCATCTGTAATAGCTGCTGTTGCCTTCTTTTGTGCATGTAGCTGCTGTGAACAGTTCAAAAATCATGCGCTCATGTGTGATTGTGTTTTCAGCGGTTCTTGTTTCTGCTTTTCCGCAATTATAAACGCACTTCCTGGTTTCAGTGCCGTTTTTATAGCAGTTGCCGTCTTTGTTATAAACATAGTCACCCATGGAGTGTGTACCGGTTGCTTTGGTTGCAGTGTCTGAGCCTGCGTTTACCTTACCGCAATAAATGCAATGAGTATAGGCGCTGACGCCCTCATAAACACAAGTAGGCTCTGTTGCAACACGCGAAACGTTGATACAGGTGTGTGTGCCGTTGAGGTTTGAAAGCTTTGTGACACCCTTGTTAGTCAGATATTCACTGTAACGGCCGCCGAAAGCATAGTTATAATTAACGGAACCGCCCTTGACTGTGTCGATTACATAATAGCAGTTGGAAGCTTCAACGGACTCTCTGCCGTCTATTCTTGCTCTGCCGACAAAAGCGGCAACGGTGGAATATGAGTTCCTTGATTTGACCTGACCTGCCATAACACAGTTTTCAAAACGGTTAAGGTGGTTGAAATAATACATGAAGCTTGCATTGATATCACCGAAGAAGCCGCCTGCGCTGCCGGCTCTTGTTTCAATCAGTACATCAGACTCAACGCGGCAGTTTGAAACTGTGTATCCCTGGCCCTCAAGAGAACCGGCAATAGCGCCTGCACTATAGTCTGCTTTAATTTTTGAGTTTGCGATGGTGAGGTTTGAAATGGTACGGTCACTGCTTAAGCCCGGAGCTCCGACGGAGAGGAACAGACCGCCGTAGCCATAGTCACCTCTGTCAACCCAGAGACCGCTGATTGTGCAGCCGTTACCTTCAAGGTTGCCGCAGAAAACTATAATGGGATCCCACTTGTACTGCGGATTATCCATATCCTCGTTGATAACGATGTCGTTGAGAAGAACGATATTGGCAGATAAATCACGAGTTTCCTCGATGTATTCTGCAAAGCCGTAAAGCTCCGAAGCATTACGGATAGCATAATAGCCTACAAATTTCTTCTCCTTAAGACCCAAGTCGGCCCAGTTGCTGTCTGTAATCTTAATGGGGCGAACAGGTGTTCCATTATAACCGTCCGCCGCAAATGTAGGCAGTGAAACAACGGGAATTGCTGTTGCAATCATTAAAATTGCAAGAACGACTGATAAAAGTTTTTTCATGCTTTTGTCTCCCTTCGAGAATTTTTGAGTGATTTATAATCACTTTTACGAATGTAATTTTATCAAAAAGTTCACAAACTTACAATGTTTACCATTCAAAAAAATCTTTTCAGCCAATAAAAATTACAAAACCGTTTTTGTACAATTTTTACAGTGTGAATACAGTTTTCGGTTGTTATAATTCTCTCTTGCTCGGATGCGGGGGATGGGGACAATGATACGGAGGTGGTAGGATTGTGTGGCGGAGAGCAAGGGATTTTGTCCCGCGTTGCCGCGCTATCGCCTCGCTTTGCTCGTTGCCACATCGGCGAAAACAGTCCACCGGACTGTTTTCTTCCGCTTCGCTTCCTCCTTGTTCGAATCCCTTGCTTATGATTACAACAAAAAAATAAAAGGTAGCACCGAAGGTACTACCTTTCATTTTTCTGTGGTTCCACGCCAATTTTGATACAATGCAACGAAAGCCTTATAACGTTGCGTTTTCTACGTTTTATTCTCTTCACAAAAATTATCTGGGACTAGCTTTTAGACTAATCCCAAATTTTTTATGCTGTTTTTTTACAGCTCCTTTTATTACCATATAAGTGAATAACATGAATTGTACTTTATAATCCTTATAATTAAAAATTATGTTTCTTATATTTAAGTCTGTACTCTCTGACCCACTTTGCTCCGTATTTTGATGTGTACAGTAAAATGTGATCAGTATCTGTAAAATCAAGCGACCATAAAGAATCTGCTGTTTTTTTCAGAAAGTCTATTTGGAAATCCATGCGATCTTTTTTTATATTCTGTGTCGCTTTGCCGTCAACAACATAATTGCATGAAATGTGAAAATCGCCATTATCAGCAATATTTTTTATTCCTGCGTCATCGGTTTCATTGATTAAAATTGCATTCTTTTTAAGTGCAAAATTAGAAGGGGTACAACTGTGAACGAGCTCTCTGTTCCATATAACCTTCTTTGTTGATTCGGTTTCTTCAGGAGTTTCACCGGGATAACCCAAAAGGAAGGTGCATTGGTTCCAAAGCCCCACATCCATTGCATATTGAAGCAGAGTTTTACGGTAAGAACAGTCAATGCCTTTATTCAGAAGCTTCATTACCCTTTCAGATTCGGCTTCATAACCCCATGAGAACATCCTTGCGCCTGCATTATAAAGGTTTAGCAATACATCCTTTGTAAACGCCTTTTCCATTCGGGCAAAGGAATAGAAGTATATCTTAAGCCCTCTGCTGATTATTTCTGTTGCAAGCTTATCATAGTACTTGGGTGGTACGGCTTCATCAACAAATATAAAATGTCTGAAACCGTATTTGTTGACCAGATACTCAACCTCATCAACCGCATGGTTAACAGACTTTATATCGAAGCATTGCTGTCCGGTATAAAAATCACAGAAGGTACATTTTGCCCAATAACAACTTTTGGAAAGTTGTACAGGCAACACAATGTCAGGTGAAAAATAACTTGTGAAATCATATCCGTCAAAGCAAGGCGGTGCTAATGAATCCATATCAAGCAGCGGCGCTGTCTGAGTTTCTATGATTTCCTCTTTATCATTTTTATATATGAGGGAATAGGCATTTTCAAACGATTCGTTGTCTCTGATAATCTCAGCGAGTTTGACTGCTGCTATTTCTCCGTCACCCAATTGAACTGAGTCACAGAATATATCGAAAAACTCAGGTATTGTTTTGAGTGAATCACGGATTTTATAAATATAATTGCCACCTAAGGTTATGTGAGCATTTGTATGTTCTTTTAAATATTTTGCAAGTGTAAGTCCGGGGATAACCTGACTTAAATCAAAGATGCTTATTCCTATAATTGAATATTCAATATATTCTTTAATATCAATTTTTTTGTTGAAATAATCAACAAACATATTCAAATCCGGATTGTTAACCTGTATTTTGATATCATTATAATTGTAGGAGTAAACCGGGTTTGCAATAAAGTTATCGAGCATTATCCTGCTCGGCTGAAACGGCAAAGATATAATTTTAAGTGCATCCTTAAGTGTATCTTTAGCCTCAAAAAGCTGTTCGGGATCATAAAATTTTTCAGGATCTTTCATTACTGAAACTGCGTTTTCCACCTTTTCTGCAACTGCTTCAGCATCCAATCCGCTTTTAAGAAAATCCGAATATGCCACAAATCTCAGAAGCTTTGTCTGTAGCTCACGGGAATAGGAGGAAAAATTTTCCTGACAATATCCGTTTTCTTCAACCTCTGTTTTAAAAGCCAGAAAAAATTCTCTTGCCTTATTTTCCGCTTCAATAACTTTTTCTTTTTTTAACACATCATTGAAAAATTCAATGTTAAGGTCTTTAGCCTGTGCCTCAAGTCCTTTTGCCTTGAATTGTCCTATAAGCTGAGCAGCTGAAAGATATGGATTCATAGGATACCACTGAGGTGGAATTATAAAAAGCGTTTTCATATTTTCAGTCCTTTTTATCTAAAAGTATATCTTCTTTTTTCATAAACCTTATATGCAATGCGATTCTGAGATAATCTGCAGTCTGCATAAAAGAGTTGCTCGACTTTCCTTCTTTTCGTGAATAACAATTTGTAGGTGTTTCTGTAAATTTATATCCCAATCTGATAGGCTTTAGCACCATTTCAAGCAGAAACGGAAATCCGATTTCCTCAAATTTTATCGATTTATAAAGTTCAGATGGAGCAATCTGAACGGGAATTGTAAAATCTGTAAGGTTTCGCATATAAAGCACCGCAAGAAACTTTTGAGCACAGAAATTTATTATTCTCCTTATTTTTCCGTAACCGTAAAACTTGCAGCCTTTTTTCCAACGAGAAACTGAGTGAATTACATTAGGGCTTTTCTTAGCCTTTTCAATCATCTGAGGAATAACGGATAAGTCAAGGGCCATATCAGAAGCAAGGAGCATGCAATGTGAGCCTCTTGCAACATCAATCATATCGTTTATACCCGCCATAAACGGTCTTGTCTGTCTGAATGTGATAATGGGAACATCAGTTTCCATAACAGATAACTCATTTACTACTGCAAGGCATTCCTGTGTTATTCTTTCAGGATATCCGATTATTATTTCGGTTATATCTTTGTGGTTACATATTTCCAGAACAGTATTGACGGTATTTCTCAAGGAGTTTGTTTCGCTTACTGCTCCTAACATAATGCTTACACCGGTAAATTCAGACATATTAACACGCACCTTTAAAGTTTAACTTTAATATCAGTTTTCGGAAAAGCTCTGCAGGGATGAATAAAATTGTATTTTTCATCTGCACTGAGTAAACTGTCAATATCGCCACAAAGCACAGTTTCAACTTTTCCTTCAAGTAATTTACACCTGCAATATCCGCATTCTCCTACCTTACATTTTGCTTGTGTGGGAACATTATTACGTTCAAAAGCGGATAGAAGTGTTTCGTTTGATAAACAGGAAAAATTAAAGCTTTTATCCCTGTAAAGTACTTGACACCTATATTCTTCAGGAGGAACATCAACTTTTAAAGAAGGTTCTGAAATGAATGTTTTTATGCTTCCTCTGAGAAATTCATGGTTATTGAAGAGGGACTTAATTTTATTACAGAAATCTTGTTTTCCGCTTGCAAAAAAAGCCGCAGGAGAACAAATTTGTGTTGAGATTCGTTTATAGATTTCTTCATAGCTTTTTACATAAGAAACACTGATGTCAGCAGGCAGAGTTTTAAATAAATCCTGTGTTCTGTAAATTTCTTCTTCGTCGAGAAAAAGAACCGTAACTGTTTTATTCGCATTACCAATAAGGTGTTTACATATTGAAATAACAGGTGCAGCTCCGGGATTATCACATATAAGTACAGTGGAATCACCGTCTCTTAAATGTGAATAATAGAATAAGCCTACGGGACCCGAAACATCAATCTCGGTGTTTTTATCTGCGTTAAACAAAAATTCCGTTACTTCATCTGAAGAGTCAGAGGAAGCAATTACACTGTAATTTTCTTCTTCAGGGGCAGACAGTATAGGGAAAAAGGTTGTTTTGGTACCATGTTTGATATTTATACCCTGTCCGGCTCTGAAGGGAGCAAGAGGTACGCTGCTACAAGAAGAAAGAGTGATTATTTTTGTTTTATTGTCAATGGCTACAGCAGATGAAAGGGATACGCGCTGATTATCCGGGTGCAGAGCTGTAGAAAGTTTATTTACATTGTATGTTTCCGGCAAAGGAACAGCATCAGTTTCTTCAATTTTTTTGGTGCGGTAGGGTATCATGTTTTTAAAGTTTTTTATATCTTCAAAAAATGATCTTACAATAAGCCTTTTCATTTGTTTTCTCCCTTACATTACTTCTTTTTGCACACTCTTTCAGCGCAGTCTCTTCCTGAAGAAAGAGATGAACTGTAACCAAGAAGTTTTTCGCACCATCCACCGGCAAAGAAAAGATTTTTTATACCGTGCTCCGTTCCTGAGGTCATTGTTCTTTGTATAACTCCATCCCAATCCTGTGAATGATAGCCGTAAATTGTTCCTTGAGGAGTTCCTGTGAAGTGGGCGAAAGTTTCAGGTGAAGCAATTTCAAGTTCTTCGATATAATCTCTTATCCTGATATTTGTTGCTTTTTCAAAAACATCAATCATATGAGAAGCAAACTCTTCTTTTTTATCAAAATATTCCTCAGAACTGACACCGCCCCAACAATCTGAATTAAAAAGTGTTGTCATTGTAAGAATACAGGTTCCTTCAGGTGACGCGTTGGGATTTGCAGCATTAAGACAAATACTTGCCTGTACATCGTTTGTTTTTATATCAGACATCAATTCATATTGTTTTTTTGTGTCCATATCCGGATAAATAAAGTAGGAATAGTTGTTTAATCCTAACTCTTTTGCAGATTTATTAAGACCGAGAAAAACAACAAAGCCACGACCGCTGAATTTTTTTGCGTTTACTTTTTTTAGTTCAAATTCCGGAATTTTTGCGCACTCAATCATTTTTCCGTATACAAGGTGAGGCGAACAGTTGCATACCACGTTATCGGCTTCTATTTCGGTACCGTCTTCAAGAATTATTTTTTTGCATAAACCGTTTGCAACATCTATTTTAACAACTTTACTGTTGAGCCAAAGCTCTCCTGAATTGGAGTGCAGACATTCAACCAGACAGTTTATCAGCTCTTGACTTCTGCACAAAGGAACTACCGATTTCAGTTCAATATATGAATTGATCATAGTTATATAGTGAAAAAAGCTTAGTGTTTCGCAATCTATATCAAGGTATATCCAATATGCTTTGAAAATGTTTTTGGCTTTTTCAGGCATATCAAGCCTTGAGAGCACTTCATCTACACTATAAGGTGCAGTATGAAGAAAACCGCCTTTTTTCATAAGTGCGAATAATTTGGTTACAGCCGAACCGGACTTACCGATTTTTTCAACAGTAAGCCTACATTCTTCGCCAAGGCTAAAAAGCTTTCTCATTCCTTTTTCACAACCGGGAGCATATTCTTCAGCTTTACGGCAAAATTCGTCAATACCAAACGGCATTGTAACATCTAATTCTTTTCCGGCATTAAAGCTTATGAGACGAAAAGCTTCGGGTATATCAACCCAGTCAATTTTATCGGAGATTCCAAGATAATCAAAAAAGCTTCTTACGCTGCCAAAAGGTTTATCATAACGGCCAAAGCCGCAAAGCTCATGAAGTGAAATTTCAAATTCAAACCTACCGCGTTTAAAACTTCCGGCAAAACCGCCCGGCCTATGTGATTGTTCCAGTACAAGAACCTTTTGACCCTTTTTTGCCAGTACATTTGCACAGGCCAGTCCGCCATTACCCGCGCCTATAACAACTGTATCATATTTTATCAATTTGATGTGCTCCTTTTACAAGTCTTCCACTGTCATACCCTGATTGAAGGTTGAACCGTTTTTACCGAACCATGTTGACTGAATAGCATAATCCTTCCAGTTATCAGCAAGGGTTTCATTGTGAACGCTGACACGGTTATTTTTTTTCGTAAGGGGAACATATCCGTCCTCCAGAATACATGTGAAATATTCGTGCCAATTATATATGAAATCAACGTAAAAATTGTTTTTACCGGGATATTTAAGTGCAGTTTTTTCGTATTTGACAAGTTCAGCATATTTTTCATCGTCTATACCGAAACTCATAATCAAGGGCTTTATTTCCGAATAAAAATCGTCAATTCTGTATATTGTATCAAGGTGTGCTACATTTTTCGGTATCCAAGTAATATCTCCGTAAATCTTATTTGCATATAGCTTTATGGGGTTTTCAAGGGAAATTGCTTTAAAGAACGAATACAACTTTTCGTAAACAGAATAAGCTATAGATGTTTTATTTTCTTTTGCAAAATTAATAATTGCATTATAAAAATCCTCATAGGGCACACCCAGTTCCTTATAAAGATAAATAGATATGAACTTCAATATACCGTAATGATGGTATGATTCTTCAAAACAAGTGAATATATTACAGGCAATCCAGTCTTCAGTGCTTAAGGTGTTGGTGCCGATAACATATTTTGTTGTTTCCTTGATTTCGCTGTCAGCTTCAGTATGAGCTGTAAGGTATTCTATAGTTGCGGTTTTTATGCCATGCTCTTTCATGTATTCGGGCTGTGCCATAGGAGCATTCGGCAGAATTTCACAGTTGTAAACAGTTATCATTCTGTGCTGTCCCGCTGCAAGCAAAGCACCTATGCCCTTGCAGAAGCTTTCATATGTTTCGCCAGGCAAACCGACAATAAGCTCAGAATAAGTAGTTACCCCGGCTTTTTTATACATAGAAATAAGCTTGCTGAACTTATCAAGGCTCATATTTCTTCTGCCGATGTATTCAAGAGTTTTAGGGTTAAGGCTTTGGAAGGATAAGGTTGCGCCTTCTTTGCTTAATCCGTACTTTTCAAACTTTTGATTTATTTTAAACACAGCCTCGTGCTTATTCATTGCGTAATTTGTTCGTATCCTTTCGGGGTAGCCTGTTTTTTCACGCACCTTGACAAAATAGTCAACAATATCCATGTCTCGTTCATAAGCTCCAAAGTTTGCATCTGCACCCCAGATAAATTTAACCTTATGAGCAGCAAACCAGTCAATTTCGGCATAAACTCTTTCAATAGGGAAGAGTTTTATTCTCTGGCTGTTGCAGCCCCAGTCACAGTAGGCGCAGTCTCTGGGGCAGCCTCTGCTGGTTTCAATGATAGCATCAAGCTGCATATCAGGATTTTCATCAAAAATATAGTCAAATAATCCTGTCAGATAAGGTGAAGGATAATCAGTACCGGTCAACACCTGTGTAGGGTTCTTGATGAGGGTTCCGTCAACAGAGCGGTAGGAAATATTTGAAATTGATGAAAAATCTCTGTTTTTTTCGCAAAGTTCAAGAAGCAAGGCTTTAAAAGCCTCTTCGCCTTCTCCGTGAATGAGAAAATCAATAAAACTATATTTCTCCAAAAAAGAGTTGTCAGGCGGAATGTTATGTCCGCCGAATATAATAACACATTCAGGATATTTTGCTTTAATTTTACTTGCAAGAGTAAGGTTATACTGTGTATTCCATATATAGTTTGAAAAGCCTACAACGGCAGGACAATCCATTTCTGCAGTAACCTTGTCCGTACTCTCTCGTGTAAAAACGAAGCGTTTGAATGCATATTCACTTTTTATTGTTTCATTTGTAAAAGCATAGGCAATTAAAAGTCCGGCAGCATAAGGCAGATAGGCTGCCTTAAAGGAGTTACCTGTATAGGTGTTTGATGCCTGAACCATATAAATATTTTTCATATAATTACCTCCTGTTATCTGAACTGCAGACAAATATCGTTTTCTGAACGATATCCGCTTACATAGTCACATGTGTATTTTGAAAGATAGAGCAATATATGGTCTGTATCAGAATAATTTATGGGCCACAAGCAATGTTTGTTTGCTTCTATATAATCACTGTGGAATTTGCGGCGTATTTCCCGTCTTTCCCACTGGGGTACACCCTCAATTTTATCTTTAAGAACAACATAAAACTCACCGTTGGTCTCATAACCTAACAAACCGTTTTTGCCAATAAAATTCATAAGTATAGCATTCTTTTTTAAAGAGAAGTTTGACGGTGTGCAGCTATGAATTATATCTCTGTTTTTATATACAACGGAAATTGTTTTTTCTATTTCTTCTCGTGTTTCAGTGGGATAACCCATGATAAAAAGACCGTTATTCCATATACCGGCTTCTTTTGCATCACGGAGAATTCTGAGCCTTTCATTAACATCAATGCCTTTGTTCATCATTTGCATTATCCGTTCTGAAGACGATTCGTAGCCCCAGAGACCTATTCTGAAGCCTGCTTTATAAAGGTTATCAAGAACATCCCTTGTAAAGCCTTTTTCTAAACGGACAAAGGAATAAAAATATATTTCAATGTTATTTTTCAGTATGGCATTGGCAAGCTCATTATAATATTTGGGTGGAATTGCTTCATCAATAAAAAGAAAATGTTTGACTTTGTATTTGTTCATAAAGTGCTTTATTTCGTCAATAACATCATCAATTTTCTTTATATCGAAGCATTGCTGTCCGTAATAATAGTCGCAAAAGGTGCATTTTCCCCAATAACAACCTTTAGAAAGCTGCAAGGGTATAACTGTTTGAGGTGAAAAGTACTGAGAAAAATCGATATCGTCAAAATCAGCATAAGCAACTTCATGAAAATCAAGTTCTTTTGCTGCAGGGTTACATACGGCTTGTGAATTTTTAAGATACATAAGATTACTTACATCTTCAATTTTTCTCTTGTTTTCTATATGTTCTGCCAGCTCAACTATAGATCTTTCACCGTCACCGACCATAATATAATCACAGTATTCCGAAAAAATTTCGGGATGATTCAGAAAACCTTTTTTGTTCTGAGTTATATAATTTCCGCCTACAGCAACAGGTTTTCCTGTAGCTTGTTTTAAAATACGTGAAAGGGTAAATGCAGGAATAAGCTGGCTTAAATCGGGAACAGAAATGCAGATAAGGTCACAGTCATCCTTTTTTATTTTTTCTGATTTTTTTTCAAAAAACTCACAGAACATATTTGTCTCTTTATCTTTGCATTGAAAATCAATGTTAACCCAATCAAGCTTAAGTAAGGGATTCGCAAAGTAATTATCGTAAATCATCTCGTTGGGAGCAAAGGGCAGAGAAGCTATTTTTAACGCCTCTTGTATGGTCTTTTTTGCAGAGAAAAGTAGTTCAGGATCGTAAAATTTGTTCTTATCTTTGAGGATACTTACCGCATTCTCACACTCGTTTATTATTTTATGAGTTTTGTCAGGGGATGAAACAAATTCAAGCGTTTTTTTAAATTTAATAAGTTTGTTCTGTTCTTCAAACGAATAGGAGTTAAAGCTTTTTTCGGCGTCAGGGTATTTTTCAAAAACTTCCTGTTTAAAAGCTTCGTAAAAGTTCTGCGCTTTATTAAAACAGCTCAGCAGATTTTTTTTCGTAAGTATGAAATTAAAAAATTCAATATTTATATCTTCAATTTTAGTGTCATAACCATACTTTTTTAGCTGTGCGGAAAGTAAAGGTAAGGCAAGATAAGGAGAATTCGGTGTCCACTGGGGTGGATACAACAATAATATTTTCATAAAAAAATCTCCTTTTCCGGTTTTTAATATATTACTTCAATCTTTTCTCTGGAGTTTGTAGAGAGGGTAGCACTTCTCCTTTTTCCAAACCAGATAATTTCTCTGGCATAATCAGCCCAGGTGTCAATCTCCTTTTCAAGCTCGATCAGCAGGGTGGTTTTTTTCTTTTCCAGAGGCTTATAACAGTCATCATAGATGTTTTCAAAATAGCTGTAAAAATCATATTCACTGTCTATTGTTAAATTCTTAACGCCGGGTAAACGAAGAATAGATTTTTGATAGTGTAATAACTGACTGTATACATTCTCTTCAATTCCCAGAGAGTTTACAAAGCCATCGATATCTTTCCAGAATACATCGCGGTTGTAAATAAGATCAAGGAATATTCCCTCTTCAAAATACCAGCCGACCTTGCTGAAAATATCCTTCTGATAGCACCAATCTGAAACCTCGGTGTTTTCTGTTTTCCATCTGATTTCTTCAAAAAGCTTATAGATATACTTTTCTTTGTCACTGAAAATATATTCAAGAAGACGGTTATAGAAATCATAGTATGAAATACCAAGCTCATATCTTGAATAAAGAGCGAAGCATCTGAGAAGTCCCAGATGATGAAAGCTCTGAAGACAAACTGAAAACATATTTGCCTTAACCCACATTTCCTTGCTCATATCAGATGTTTCAACAACAACATCGTAATATTCCTGAACACCATTGAAGTTTGCAGGATAGTGTATTCCGTGAAGGGGCTGACGTTCCCATCTGATGCCGTATTTTTCTTTATACTCCTTTTGTGCAAGCGGAGAATTACAATAAACCTGACAAGTATAAACAGTCATAGAGTTATGCTGACCGTTTTCAAGCAGACGGCAAAGGCCATTACAAAAACTGTCATAGGTTTCACCGGGCATGCCTAGTATAAGTTCAGTATAGGTGGGTATTTTTTCTTCAGCGTATTTTGCTGTGAGGGATGAATAATGTTCTAATGTCAGATTTTTTCTGCCTATGTTTTCAAGGGTTTTTTCATCAAGAGACTGATAGGCAAGTGTAACACCTTTATCAATGCCGCTGTGATTGAGAATCTTACCGATTTCAAAAACAGTATCATCGCTTTCCTTTGCATAACAGGGCTTGAAAACTTGCGGAAATCCTGTTTCAGTTTTCTTTTTCCATATGTAATTTGCTATTTCTATATCGCGTTCAGCTATACCGAAGTTTGCATCGGCACAGTAGCAATAGGTTATTTTGTGCTCAGACATCCAATCGATATCGGAAAATATTCGCTCCATAGGGAAAAAACGAATTTTTTTTGTAAAACACCAATCACAAAAAGCACAGGAATAAGGACAACCTCTGTTAGTTTCCAGTGTAGCATGGAAGTTTACTGTCGGATATTCTTTGAACATTCTGTCAAACAGCCCTGCCTTGTAGGGGGAAGGGTAGTCAGCAATATCATAAACTCTTTTCTTTTCAGTTGTGATTATTTCTTCATTTTTACGGTATGAAATGTCATACACATTTGAAAAATTCCTTTCACCTTTGAGTTGCTTTAAAAGCATGGTAAAAGGCTCTTCTCCTTCTGCATGCATGAGAACATCAATAAAGGGGTATTTTTCAAGAAGAGTCGTATTATCGGGAACATTGTGCCCTCCGAAAACTATAAGACAGTCGGGAAATTTTTCTTTTACCATTTTAGCAAGCTTGAGGTTGTATTCCATGTTCCATATATAACATGAAAAAGCAACTACTGCCGGGTCTTTGATTTTTTGAAGTGAATCTTCAACTTTAAGTCTCATATACAGAAGATCTGACAACTCGAAGGATTCTTTAATTTCTTCGTCTTGCCATGCATATGCTGCAATGCAACCTGCGGCATATGGCAGATACGCTATATAATCACTGTATGTTACATTGACCTGGACAAAATATACTTTTTTCTTAGTCATTATTTTTACTCCGTTTCAATTGAGTTTGTCTGATATAAGTGCAGTTGCTGTCTTTTCTTCCGTACCAGACAACCTTTTTGGCATACATTTCCCAGCTTTCAAAGGGCCGGGTTGAAATTTGCTTGTGAATATCTTTTTTTACCAACACTGCTTTTTTTCCGTCAAGTAAATTGTTGAAGTATTCAAAAAAATCGTATTTTGCAGTAACAGTCAAGTCGGTATGGTGAGGTCTTTTGATGATGTTCCTCTGAAAACTGATGAGTTCCCCGAATATTTCATCATTAAGGTTAAAGCTCTTTAAAAAAGCCGCGGTTTCATCATAAAATTTATCAAGTTCATATACCGTACAAAGATATGCATATTCTTCAAATGGCCACTGAACCTTTCCGAATCTTTTATCGCAACAGCTCAGTGTGCCGGTTTCGGTCAGAACCTCATCAAGAAAGCCACATATTTTTTGAAATGTTTTTCCTGCCACGGTTTCGGTATTTGTGAGGAAATATTCCAGTAGTCCTATATAAAAATCTTTATAGGAACAAATTCCTTCATTATAAAGGTAAAGCGCAAAGAATTGCAGAAGCCCCATATGATGATATGCCTGAACAACATAGGAGAAAAGGTTCATTTTTTTCCACTCATCCTCACTCATTGAGTAAGTGGAAGTCACAATATTAGACCATTCGGGAATATTATCCCACTCATCGGGTTCGCGGTGAGGTTGATTAAGAGGAATATGGGATGTTTTTATTCTGTAATGCTCCACATAGTTTTTTTGTCCCATTATTGAGCAAGGTAACCACTCGCAGTTATGGATGTATATGGAATTGTGCTGCCCGAGATTAAGCAGCTCATCGATCCCGTTTACAAGGCTTTCATAGGTTTCGCCCGGCAGGCCTAAAATAAGTTCCGTATATGTTGCTATGCCGGCCTTATTATAAAGTTGCATAAGCTCAGAATAATAATCAATGCTGATATTGTGCCTGCCTATATTCTTCAAAACATCCTTACTCATTGATTGAAAAGACAGAGTAATACCTTTATTCATGCCGCTTTTTTCAAGCTTCATTCCAATTCTGAATACGGTATCGCTGCTGTTTTTGGCATAAGAGGTCTGAAAACCTATAGGATATCCGCTTTTCTTTTTTGCCTGAATGATTTTATCGGTTATTTCCTCATCACGCTTAAACATACCAAAGTTTGAATCAGCGGCACCGAGGCCGTAAACCTTATTATTCATTACCCATTCAATTTCACCATAGATGCGTTCTAACGGGAATTTGCGGATTTTTGATTTCATATTACTCCAATCGCAATAGGCGCAGGAGTTGGGACATCCTCGGGAGGTTTCTATAAGAGCCATAAAATCCTTGTCCGGATTTTCTTTTAAAATTTCATCAAAATATCCGTTAAGGTAAGGGGAGGGGAAATTACACTCTTCAGAAATGATTTCAGGATTAGTGATAATTCCATTTTCTGTCCTCATTGATATTCCGGGAATGTCCTTGGCTGCTTCAAGTCCGATAACTGAACGTAAAAGACGCCTGAAGATTATTTCTCCTTCTCCGTGAAGCAGATAATCAATATATTTGCATTCTTCCAACAATTTTCCACCCGGTGAAACATGATGTCCGCCAAAGATGATTACACATTCGGGATATTTTTGTTTTATAAGAGACGCTAAAGTTTTATTATAGTTGAAATTCCATATATAGGTTGAAAAGGCAACCACGGAAGGATTGTCTATCTGTGAAAAAATGTTATCGATTTTTTCTCTTAAAAAGAAAATTTTTTTAAGTTCAAAATTATCTGAAATATCTTTGTCATCAAAGGCATATGCGCAAAGTTGCCCTGCAGTGTAAGGTATATGTACAGACTTACCGTAAGAATAGTTAACCTGAAAAAAATACAGCTTCTTTTTCAAAAATCTTACACTCCTTTGAATAAAACAATATATATTTCCTGACATTAAATTATATCGTTTATAGTACCTCAAGTCAACATAAAGTTTTTGTCAAAGGCACAATACAAAATACACTATTTCTCTTGCTCATAAATACAAGAAAATTGAATGTTTGAGTGCCGAAATCCTTCGAGAATTCGTAAGCAGAATTATTGTTCATTCTCCGGAAGATGTTGATGGTAGAGGTGAACAGCGGATTCAAATTATTTATAACGGAATTGGGGAAATCATGCTGCCAGGACAGAAGCCTTATATGGTTACAAAGCGCCATCGTCAAGGAAGGACTAAATTGTTACCAACATTTCAGCAGTTTAACGAATAGCGGTATTTTAACGATTGGCCGGCAGGAATAATGGGTTAAGTCCCGGGGTGGAACAACAAAACCAATCAAATAAGGCTCTTTGTCAATAGTTGGGGTGAAGAGTCCGAAAAAATAAAAGGTAGCACCGAAGGTACTACCTTTCATTTTTTCTGGCGGAGAGCAAGGGATTCGAACCCTCGAACGGTTTTAGGCCGTTACACGATTTCCAATCGTGCTCCTTCGACCAACTCGGACAACTCTCCATGTCGTACCCGAACATTATACAGAACTAAAGAAAAAAAATCAACCCCTATTTTCAAAATTTTTGAAGCAGTTTATCTTTTGTCATCACCTTAGGGTGACGAGTATAACCCGAATCCGCCTGAAAGCGTGAATTTTCACACGCTTTTCGGCGCTTCGGTTTTGAAAGGCGGAAGCCTTCCTGCAGGCTCATCATCCGAAAATCATGCAAAAATTCGCACTTTCAGGTTGAAGATTTTTTACAGAGGAGATTTTCGGCGAGCCAAGGCACAAAACGCAGCAAATCCTTTACGGATTTGCGAGTATTTTAACGAAGGATTGACGGAAATCCACCTGTAAAAAACGGGTTCGGATTATATAGGTCACCCTAGGGTGACGAGTATAACCCGAACCCGCCTGAAAGCGTGAACTTTCACGCACTTTTCGGCGCTTCGGTTTTGAAAGGCGGAAGCCTTCCTG
>JAZNQF010000099.1:0-3856 GCA_045590055.1 Acutalibacteraceae bacterium | reverse complement strand
CTTAACATTAACTCACCGAAGGTTACTATTTTATTTGCCATTGATTTTCTCCATTAGTATTGCCGTATTTTCGGCAATGTTTCCTTTCATTATGAATGAGCCGCCGATTGCTTGAATTTTGTCAAACGCAAGGTATTCCTCGATATTATTCATATCTACACCGCCGGTGGGTACAAATTTGATTTGAGGAAACGGAGCGGCAAGCGCTTTCATGGCTTTAAGACCGCCGTAAACGCCGGCAGGGAAGAATTTTACAGTTGTTATGCCCAAGGATATTGCCTTCATTATTTCGGTGGGTGTGACGCATCCGGGAAAGTAAGGGACGTTATTATCTACACAGTATACAGTGACCTCTTCGGAAAGTCCGGGGGAAACAATAAATTCTGCGCCGGCTTCAAGAGCTTTTATACATTGTTCGAGATTGATAATTGTACCGGCACCGATGCACATATCGGGATATAACTGCTTGCCGATTCGGATCGCATCTGCAGCACAAGCGGTACGAAATGTGATTTCTGCGCATGGGAGTCCACCTCTGCAAAGCTCGCCGAGAATATACTTCGTTTCGCTTATATCGTTGATAACGACAACCGGAATAAATCTAAAATCATTTATCATTTTATGCCTCCGCATTATCCTTTTCGATAGCTTCAAACAAACCGGTGAGGTAGGTAGCACCCATTGCTCTGTCAAATAGGCCGTAACCGGGTTTTGCATCTTCGCCCCAAACGTTTCTGCCGTGGTCGGGACGAACGTAACCGTTGAAACCGTTATCGACAAGAGCTTTAACAATAGCATAGGTATCTATATTTCCGCTTGAAGTTTGATGCCCGTTTTCATAAAAATCGGTTTCATTGATGTATTTAAGCTGACGTAGATGTGCAAAGTAGATACGCTTTGCAAAGCGTGCCGAAATTTTGACTAAGTCGTTAAATCTGCCTGCGCCAAGTGATCCTGTGCAGAAGGTTAAACCGTTGTGCTCGTTTGGAACAGCCTCCAAAAGTCTTTCGAGATCCTTTTCTGTGCTGATAATACGGGGAAGACCGAAAACAGCCCAAGGCGGATCATCAGGGTGAATTGCAACGTTTACGCCCGCAGCGTCACAAGCGGGCATGATGCCATTAAGAAAATATATAAGATTTTCGAACAGCGCTTCGCGTGTGATATCTTTGTATTTATCAAGAAGCTCGTTAAGCTGTTCTGTCGAATAGCTTTCGTCCCAACCCGGTAAGTGAAGATTGCGTGGATCGAGCTTTGCAAAATCATCTTCGCTGTATGCAAGAGAATTTGCGCCGTCAGTGTGCTGAAAGTATAGATTGGTTCTTAACCAGTCGAAAACAGGCATAAAGTTATAGCAGATAACCTTGACGCCTGCTTTGGCAAGGTTTCTGATGGACGTGATGTAATTCTCAATATACTTTTCCCTTGTGGGCAGACCGAGCTTGATGTCCTCGTGGACATTAACGCTCTCAATGCACTCCATTGTGAGCCCTGCAGCCTCAATCTCCTTTTTCATATCCATAACCATATCGAGCGGCCATGCTTCACCGCAGGGAAGCTCGTGCAGTGCGGGCACAACGCCCACCACACCCGGAATCTGCCTGATTTGTTCGAGAGAAACGGTGTCCTTATTTCTGCCGAACCATCTGAATGTCATTTGCATTTCAGTTACCTCTCTGTATTTTATTCTGCAGACGGCGCGCCGCCGCCCTTTGTGTCGAATGTTTTTGTGTCAAGCACAACGTTTGTTTCCCCGTCAAGCACAATTACCGTGCATTTCGGGTCATCGTTAACGGTGTACATACCGTACATCAAGCAGGTTTCGCCGATTGTCATTGCGAGAAGGCTGCTTGTTTTGTCTGCCTTGTATGCCTCGCCGTCAACAACAATTGTAACCTGTGTGAAGTCGTCTGAGTAGCTCTTGATTTCCTTGAAGTAAGGGAAGGTGCCCTCGTCAAGCACGTTATACATTGCCTTGATAACCTTCATGCCGATGGAAACAAGCTGAAGACTGTACGCGTTCTCGGTCATAACCAGAGCGACTGTGTCGCTTTTTTTGTTGTAAGTTCCGCTGATGTATCCGTTTGCTTCGCAGTAGCTTTTAAGCGAATCCTTGTCGGTATCGCCGACAAACATTGCAGGCAGATTGACCGTCACGGTATCAACTTTTTTGTTGCATGCAGTGAATGAAAAAAGCGACAGCGCAACAAGAATTAAACAAAGTATCTTTTTCAACAAAATTCCCCCTTATAATCACAGATGGTGATATGATATCACACTTTTATGAACTTTTCTATAATAAAAGAGAAAAATAATAAAAGAGAAAAATACAGATATAAATAGCCCTTTGCGAATAACTTGTTTTTGTATAAATTTTTGTGCATACAAATCCGTCGTATTCTTCCGCTTCGTCGCATGCGCAAGCTCGCAACAACTATTTACGGCTGTTTTTTGTAATTTTTACAAATTTTTTGTTTTTATCAGGTAAATAATCATCAAAAAACTGTAGACATTTTGCATCTTATTTGGTAGAATAATTTGACAACAACTCTCAGTGGGTTGCATAACCTCTGCGGGTGTTGTCAAAATTAACCATGTTATTAATTTTATGGAGGTAGATTCCAATGGGCAAAAAATTTGTTTACCTTTTCAAAGAAGGTAACGCAAGCATGCGTGAACTTCTCGGCGGTAAGGGCGCAAACCTTGCAGAAATGACATCTCTCGGTCTCCCCGTACCCCAGGGCTTCACAGTTTCAACCGAGGCTTGCACACAGTATTACGAAGACGGCAAAAAAATCAACGATGACATCCAGGCAGAAATCATGGAATACATCGTTAAGATGGAAGAAATCACCGGTAAAAAGTTCGGCGATAAGGAAAATCCCCTTCTCGTTTCCGTACGTTCCGGCGCAAGAGCTTCTATGCCCGGTATGATGGACACAATCCTCAACCTCGGCCTTAACGAAGACGTTGTTGAAGCTATCGCTGCTAAGTCAGGCAATCCCCGCTGGGCTTGGGACTGCTACAGAAGATTCATCCAGATGTACTCCGACGTTGTTATGGAAGTCGGTAAGAAGTACTTTGAAGAACTCATCGACAAGATGAAGGAAGAAAAAGGCGTTACTCAGGACGTTGACCTCACCGCTGAAGACCTCAAGGTTCTCGCCGGTCAGTTCAAGGCTGAATACAAAGCAAAGATCGGTTCCGATTTCCCCACCGATCCCAAAGAGCAGCTTATGGGCGCTGTTGAAGCAGTTTTCCGTTCATGGGACAACCCCCGTGCAAACGTATACCGCCGCGACAACGACATTCCCTATTCATGGGGTACCGCTGTTAACGTACAGATGATGGCTTTCGGTAACATGGGCGACAACTGCGGCACAGGCGTTGCTTTCACCCGTGACCCCGCCACCGGCGAAAAGGGCCTTATGGGCGAATTCCTCACCAATGCACAGGGTGAAGACGTTGTTGCCGGCGTACGTACTCCCATGCCGATTGCTGAAATGGCTGAAAAGTTCCCCGCAGCTTTTGAAGAATTCAACAAAGTTTGCGCTATCCTTGAAGATCACTACAGAGATATGCAGGATATGGAATTCACCGTTGAAGACGGTAAGCTCTATATGCTCCAGACACGTAACGGTAAGAGAACTGCTAAGGCTGCTCTCAAGATCGCTTGTGACCTCGTTGAAGAAGGCATGATCGACAAGAAGCAGGCTGTTGCTATGATCGACCCCAGAAACCTTGACACTCTCCTTCATCCTCAGTTTGATGCAAAGGCACTCAAGGATGCTGCTCCCGCAGGTAAGGGTCTCGGTGCTTCCCCCGGCGCTGCATGCGGCAAGGTTGTTTTCACCGC
>JAZNQF010000098.1:0-7438 GCA_045590055.1 Acutalibacteraceae bacterium | reverse complement strand
GTTCTCCGTTCTGTAACCGCAGGCAGAGGCTATTTCTCAATGGAATTTGCACGTTATCAGGATGCTCCTGCAAACGTTGCACAGAAAGTTATCGAAGACGCAAAGGCAGAAGCCGAAGAATAAGGTGCGTGGCCGGCGGCTGGTGCCGCTCACCAAGCCGACCAACAAAGTTGAATTTTTAAAGCTACACCCGAGACACGATGTGGTAGATTTGACCACGCTCTGTCTCGGGTGATTTTGTTATATTTATTGAGTTGTTGGGCGGCATGGCGTGCGGTGCCAACCGCCCCGAGACGGTGCGTGGTCGCACAGACCAAGCCGATGGGCAGAGTTGAATAATTAGAGTCACACCCGAGACGAAAAGTGGGATTTATGACCACATCCTGTCTCGGGTGATTTTGTTATATTTATTGAGTTGTTGGGCGGAGTGGCGTGCGGTGCCAACCGCCGAGGGTGATTTTGTTATATTTATTGAGTTGTTGGGCGGAGTGGCGTGCCCTCTCAGTCACTGCGTGACAGCTCTCCCACGGGGAGAGCCTGAAAAAGCCTCTCCTTTTGGGAGAGGTGGCGGCGTAGCCGTCGGAGAGGGCTGTAACATGCCGCAGGCATATATCACTCGCCACAGGCGAATATCACACGCGTAGCGTATATCACATGCGAAGCATATATCACTGCGAGGCGAAGCCGAGCCAACCGCCGCGACCGCGCGCTTTTATTCCCAATCCGAACAATAAATTTTTCCAACATACTGATTGACAATTGTTGATTGGTAGTGCTAAAATTAATTTATAAATCAAAACGGAGGACAAAACATGAAAACCGCAAAAAAAGTTATATCCTTGTTACTTGTTTGCACGCTTGCTTTTTCCTTTATAATCATGCCTGCCGCCGCGGCAGACGAAAACGGATATCTCACGTGGGACGACCTCACCGAGAACGAGTATCCTTTTGTGTTTGTGCACGGCATGGGTGGCTGGGGCGCTTATGAAGAAAACGCACCGATGCCTTATTGGGGCGGCATGAACATGAACGGCATGCAGATGGGTGTCAGCGACACAAACATTGTTGATATTCTTAACGAAAACGGCATTGAAACGTACGAAGCGTCTGTTGGCCCGTTTTCCAGCGCGTGGGACAGAGCCTGCGAGCTTTACGCACAGCTTACGGGCACTGTGGTTGACTACGGTGAGGCACACTCAGCCGCGCACAACCACGAAAGATACGGTTATTCCTACGAAGGCAACGCCCTCATGGGTGAGCCGTGGGACATGCAGACTCCCATCAACATCATGGGTCACTCCTTCGGCGGACCCACAGTTCGTCTGTTTGCATCCCTCATGGCATACGGTGACGAAGCTGAAAAAGCCGCTTCGGGCAACGACGTGTCACCGCTTTTCGCAGGCGGACACGATTGCATCCATTCGGTTGCAACCTTCTCAAGCCCCAACGACGGCACTCCGATAGCTGACATGCTTGTTGACTTGAAGCTTATTGCCCTCATCGCATTTGCGGCAAACGTTCTCGGCGTATTTTTCGGTGATAACGTCAGCATGTGGTCACTGAGACTCGGTCACTTTGACATTACCTCAAAGCAGGACGAGGACAAGGCGACGTTCAACCTCTCTGCAATCAAGAACTTCTACGAAGCCGACGACAACTGCGGCTACGACATGACGATTGACGGCGCAAAAGAGCTCAACGCGAAAATCAAGCTTTCACCTAACACTTACTATTATTCATACACCGCAATTGCAACCGAAGAAAACTGTCTCGGCCGCCAGAAGCTGAACAAGATGTCAATGTTCTCCTTCTCATCACTTGTGCTCAGCCTGAGCGAAGGAAGAACAATTGACGGCGTTGAAATGACACAGGAATGGGCAATCAGCGACGGTATTGTACCTTACGCAAGCGCAAAATGTCCTGCGCAGGATGTTGCAACAGCCAAAGTTTATGCTGATGCGGTTGCCGCAGGCGAAGAAATTGAGCCGGGCAGATGGTATATGATGGAGCCGCTGATGAATTTCCAGCACGCGAGCTACATGGGCACGGAAGGCTGGCCCACCACGTACGAGGATTTCTACACCAACTACATCAATACCGTCAACAGCAGATAAGCGCGGTGCGTAGCCGCACAGACCATGCCGGTGCGTGGCCGCACGGGCCATGCCGACGGACAGAGATAAAACTTTAAAGTTACACCCGAGACGGTGCGTGGTCGCACAGACCAAGCCGACGGGCAGAGTTGAATAATTAGAGTTACACCCGAGACGAGAAGTGGGATTTATGACCACATTCTGTCTCGGGTGGTTCTATCTTTTGTTGCAGAGTCGTTGGTCGGCATGCCTCTCCCTCCGGGAGAGGTGGCGGCGTAGCCGTCGGAGAGGGCTGTAACATGCCGCAGGCATATATCATTCGCCGCAGGCGAATATCACACGCGTAGCGTATATCACATGCGAAGCATATATCACTGCGAGGCGAAGCCGAGCCTTGCCCCCTTTAGGGTGAGGCTGTGCAAGGAGTTTTCTGAAGATATGTAAAGTGCAATGCCTTTACATATCACCGTTTTTTTCATCTCACACCGCCATATATTCCCCTTGAACCGCAAGATATCAGTTGTTTTTCTTGAAATCATCTGCTTTTTGGGAGTCTGCGCTTGTTTCTGCGCCTTGACCATAACATAAGAAAAACGCCACACGTGTAAAGTTATTCCCCTTCACACATGTGGCATTTTTTGTTAATTCACGGTATATTCTGTTTATTTTGTTGCAAGAGCCTTGTATGCATCACTGACTTTTGCGCGGATGATTTTTCTTGTTGAGGTCTTTTCAAATTCCTCGTAAACCACGAAGAAGTCGCTTACCTTCTTGTATGAAGGCATCTTCTTGTTTACTTCGGTGATGTCTTTCTTAACCTTCTCAACAATCTCAGCTTCGCTCATTCCGGGGAAGTCTGCCTTCTCCACGTAGACACCAACTGCGATGATGGTCTGTGTCTTTTCCGCAATGGTTTTCACTGCTTCAAATGCGCAGCACTCGCGGATGTAGGAAATGTTGTCCATAACAGAAAACTCAACGTCTTCGGGGAAAATGTTTTTGCCGTTGTCAAGAATGATGAGAGTTTTCTTTCTGCCTGAAACAAACAGCTCACCCTCCGCGGTGATAATGCCGTAGTCACCGGTTTTGAACCAACCGTCTTCAAATGAATCTGCAGTTGCCTGCTCGTCTTTGTAGTAACCGCAGGTTACGTTTTTGCCGCGAATCCAGATTTCACCAATACCGTCTGCATCAGGCTCATGGATTTTCATTTCACAGCGAGGGAGACAGAAACCTGCTGAGAGCGGATTTTTGTCTGCCGCCATATTGAGCGCAACCGAGGGGGAGGATTCTGTCAGACCGTAGCCGTTGTAAACCTTGAAGCCGAAATCGCCCAGACCCGTAACATATTCTGCCCTTGAGGGTGCGCCGCCGCAAACAAGTGTGGGGAATTTGCCGCCGAAGTTTTTGCTGATTGTTTTGAACAGCACGTGACGAAGGTCGATGCCCTTTGTTCTGAGCTTGTTGCTGATTTTAACAAGCTTTTTAAGAGCCTCTGCCTTGCCCTTCTTTTCAGCCGCCGCCCAGATGCCGTTGTAGATACCTTCAAGCACCAGCGGTACGGCGTTCATGGCATCGGGTTCAAAAAGCTGAATGTTCTGCAGAATGTTTTTGAGGCTGTCGTTAATGTAGATAACTGCGTTCATGTAAAGAGCCGTGAAAATGTTGCAGCTCAGCTCAAAAACGTGGTTCATGGGAAGCAGTGAGAATGAGGAATACTCCGTGGGGATTGTTTCAATTATATTGTCTACGTTTGCAACAAAGTTTGTGTGTGAAAGCAGCACACCCTTGTTTGCGCCCGTTGTGCCTGACGTGAATACGATTGCACAGGGCTTGTCGGGGTCAATTTCAGCGTCAAGGTAACGTGTGTCGCCATTTTTGAGCAGCTCGCGTCCTTTTTCGATGAGGGCATCAATGTCAAGGAAGTTGTGCTCCTTCTTCATCTTTGTCATGAGAATGCTGTATTTGCAGTTGCTGTCGTTTTCGGCGTGAAGCTCAACGGTGCTGATGTAAGGCCTTGAGAAGAACACCGCCTCTGCATCTGCCTTGGTGAGCAGAACACTCAGCTCACTGTCGGAAAGCTCTTTGTCAAGCGGTACGGCTGTGCCGACACCGCAGGCAATTGTCATAAAAGCGAGCACCCAGTTAAAAGAGCCTTCGCTGAGGATTGCAATGTTTTTGTCCTTGAGACCCATGTCGATAAGAGCCGTGCCGAGAGCGCGTCTCTTTTCGCAGAATTCATCTACGGAGTGTGTGATAACCTCGTCCTTGCGCTTTTCAACAATTGCGGTTCTGCCCGAGAAGAACTTTTCCGTACGGGTGATGAGATCGCGCAGGTCGCGCAGGTCGCCGAGCATGTGCGCGGAGTGCCTGAGCTCGTCGAGGATTTTACGTTCATTTTTATCCATGATATGCCTCCATTTTTTTAAAAAAGAATATTCGCAACACTCGGTCATAAATGATACACGAAAATCAATATGAAACACGGTGTTGCATTTTCTGTAAAAATATGTTACAATATCTTAAGGAAGGTTTCAAGCATCAAATCAGTGTAAATTATGCTGTTTTGCAACAAAAACATCTGATTATGTTTCAAAAATAACATTTTTTACCTTCGGTTGCAAAAAAGAATAATCCACACAGGAAAGGAGAATGAATTTGATTGACGACAACAACACAAACAGACGCGTTATTATGACAAAGCGGTTGCTTAAGGACAGCCTTGTTGAGTGCATGAAAAAGAAGCCGATTCACTCAATCAGCATCAAAGAAATATGCGACCATGCACAAGTCAACCGCAGCACCTTCTACCGACATTACGACACACAGTTTGATTTGTATGACGACATAATCTCCGACGTTGTGAACGACATACTTGATATTTCACAGAAACACAAAGACGACCACAGCGAAATTATGGTTGACATACTCACATACATAGAGACACACCGCGACATGTGCCTCACTCTGCTGAGTGAAAACGGCAGTCTCAGCATCGGCGAAACCTTCTCAGATCTTGTGACAAACGTGCTTGCAAATTTGTCACAGGAAAATGAGCGCAGCGAAATGGACACATACGTGGTACAGTTTATTTCCGCAGGTGTTGCAAGCATTGTGTGGAAATGGCTCAATTCCGAAGAACGAATACCTGCAAAAAGGCTTGCAAGAATCATTATGGTGCTCACCATCAACCGCGCCAAACCCACCCAGTTTTCCAACTGAGCAAAGTGCTCAGCAAAAAAATACGGCAAAATCCCGCTTCACAACCGCGCCTGAGGTGCAACAATAAAATTTAAGGAGAGAATTTATGGCAATTTCAGACATCGGCGTATTATTGGGTAATATGGTTTTCAAGGGAGTTAACCACTTCACATCAATTCCTGTTGAAATTCAGGAAAAAATACTTCTTCAGATTATGGATGAAAACAAAGACACGGAGTACGGCAAAAAGTTCAATTTCAAAGACGTACATTCTGTCAGAGATTTTCAGGAGAAGGTACCGCTTTCAACCTATGACGATTATGCAGACTACGTTGAACGTATGCTCGACGGCGAAAAAAATCTCATCATGGCACGCGAGTGCAAAAGATACTGCTCAAGCTCAGGCAGTGTAGGCAGGCCGAAAATTCTGCCCAAGTCAGGCAAGGACCTTTGGAACATGCAGTGCATGGGCTTTGCCGCCACACCCGCTTGTGCATCAAAGTGGTTCAAGGAACACGGCAAAAAATTTCCCAGGCAGAAGGGCCCCGTTGTTGTTATTCTCACCGGTCATCCGCTCAGAGACGGCAAAATGTGTAACGGCGCAGGTCAGGTACCCTTTACATACATCAAGCCCATTTCCCGTTTCTTCATGACAACACCCAACGACTTCATGTATCCCGAGCATGAGGACGAAATCGATTCATCATACTTCCAGCTTCGCTTTGCGCTTGTTGAGCGCGACCTGAGCTACCTCGGCTCAATGGTTGTTACCCTGCTTACAACCATGTTTGACTACCTTGAGCTTAATTGGGAAATGATGTGCAACGACATTGAAAAAGGCACAATCGACCCCTCTGTTAAGTGCACACCTGAACTCAGAGCAAAATACAACAAAAAGTTCAAGCCCAACCCCAAGCGCGCCGCTGAGCTTCGCAAGGAGTTTGAAAAGGGCTTCGATACTCCCATCGCGCCCAGAATCTGGCCGAAATTTGCATGGGCATACGGCATGGTTGGTTCAAACCTTGCTTTCTATGTGCAGAAGCTCAGAAAGCACATCGGTGACGCTCCCATTCACAACATGGGTTATGCTGCCGCTGAAGGCTTCATGGCAATGCCGGTTGAGCTTGACGTAACCGACTATGTACTTCTTCCCAGAAGTTTGTTCTTTGAGTTCATTCCGATTGACAACCCCGACATTGAACGTCCGCTGACAATCGGCGAAATTGAGGTTGGCAAAGAGTACGAGCTTGTTGTTACAAACTTCTCAGGTTTGTACCGCTACAAGATTGAAGACGTTGTACGCGTTACGGGATATTTCAACAAGACTCCGAAAATCGAGTTCCTTTACAGAAACAACCTTGCAATGAATATTGCCAATGAAAAGACCACCACTCAGATGGTAGACTGGGCTGCTCAGCAGACCGAAGCTGAAATCGGTGTTGAATTTGAAGGCCACAGCTTCTATGCAGACCTTGCATCCGACCCCGTACGCTACGTAATGCTTGCTGAAGCAAACGGTGAAGTTTCCGAGGAGCAGAGAATTGAGCTTGGCAAGATTCTTGACGAAAAGCTCAACGAAGCCAACGACAAGTATTTCAAATACAGACGTTGGGGCATGATTGGCGACCCTGAGGTGCTCATTCTTGAAAAGGGCGCATATCAGGGCTACCGCGAAATGCTCAAGGCAAGAGGTGTTGTTCTCAACCAGATCAAGCCCGTCACCGTAATCAACAACGAGGAAAGAAAAGAGTATTTCTTCTCAAAAGTCAAGCAGTGCAAGTAATATTCGGCGTATCTCGCCGCCCCGCGCGCAAGCGAAAGCTTGCGCGCGGCTTTTTGGCGGCTGGTGCCGCAGACCATGCCGCCCGACAGTGCAATAACTTCAGGGGCAACGCCGAGACAGAATGTGGTCATAAATCCCACTTTATGTCTCGGGTGTAACTTTAAAGTTTTATCTTTGTCCGTCGGCTTGGTGAGCGGCACCCGCCGCCGGCATGGTATGCGCGGCTACGCGCTTATTTTGCGAGGTCACCGATCATGAGCATGTAGCCACCAATCTGTGCGCCGAATTCGGGTGCACCGTCCATGATGAGCTTGCCTGCTCTGGTTGCCTCAAGCATGTCGTCAATGCCGAGGAGAGTACC
>JAZNQF010000097.1:0-20933 GCA_045590055.1 Acutalibacteraceae bacterium | reverse complement strand
ACTACCGTTGACGGAAGTTATGGCATTAAAGGTTTTGTAACCGACGCTATGGATTTAGATTACACCTACTTTTACACTTGTGGGCCAGAACCAATGTTAAAGGCAATTTACAATAAGAGTAAAACCCAAGGCGAATTCTCGTTTGAAGAAAGAATGGGGTGCGGTTTTGGCGCGTGTATGGGTTGTTCTTGTAAAACGCTTTACGGCAACAAGAGAATTTGTAAAGACGGACCAGTTCTTAAAAAAGAGGAGATAATATGGGAAAAGTAGATTTAAAAGTTAACCTATTAGGAATTGAAATCGACAATCCCGTTATCCCCGCAAGCGGAACGTTCGGTTTCGGCTATGAATTTGCCGACCTTTACGATATAAACATCCTCGGCTCACTTTCCTTCAAGGGAACAACACGTGAGGCTCAGTTCGGTAACCCCACACCCAGAATTGCTGAATGTACCGCAGGTATGATTAACTCTGTTGGCTTACAGAATCCGGGTGTTGATAAGGTTATCAGCGATGAGCTTCCCAAGCTTGCTGCTTGCTATAAAAAACCGGTTGTTGCAAACGTTAGCGGTTTCAGTATTGAGGATTACACCGAAAGCTGCCGCAAGCTCAACGACTGTGAGCAGGTTGGTATACTTGAAGTTAACGTAAGCTGTCCAAATGTGCACAACGGCGGTATGGCTTTCGGCACGTCTGCTCAGAGTGCGGCTCAGGTTACCGAAGCGGTTAAAAAAGTAACCACCAAGCCTGTTTACATCAAGCTCAGCCCCAATGTTACAGACATTGTTTCAATTGCAAAAGCTTGTGAAGATGCAGGCGCAGACGGTATCAGCATGATTAACACTCTGCTTGGTATGCGCATTGACCTCAAAACCAAAAAGCCCGTAATCGCAAGAAAAATGGGCGGATTTTCAGGTCCTGCCATCATGCCCGTTGCGCTTCGTATGGTATATCAGGTATACGAAGCGGTCAACATTCCCATTATCGGCATGGGTGGCATTTCAACCGCCGAAGATGTAATTGAAATGATGCTTGCAGGTGCAACCGCAGTGCAGGTCGGTGCGGCAAACCTTGTTGACCCATTTGCCTGCAAAAACATTATTGAAGCATTGCCTGCAACTATGGAGAAGTATTCAATTGAACGCCTCAGCGATATAATCGGTAAGGCGCACTGAAAATAAATATATAATCAGGAGGACAAAAATATGGGTAAAGACGTAATTATTGCATGTGATTTCAGCAGTGCACAAAAGCTTTATGACTTCCTTGACCTTTTCACAGACACAAAGCCCTTCCTTAAAGTCGGTATGGAGCTTTTCTATGCAGAAGGTCCTGAAATTGTAAGAGAAATCAAAAAACGCGGTCACAAGATTTTCCTTGACCTCAAGCTTCACGATATCCCCAACACAGTTAAAAAATCAATGAGTGTGCTTTCGAATCTCGACGTCGATATGACAAATCTTCACGCAGCAGGCACACGTGCAATGATGGAAGCCGCACTTGAAGGTCTCACCCGTGAGGATGGCACAAGACCGTTGCTTATTGCCGTAACTCAGCTCACTTCAACAGACGAAGAACGCATGAAGAACGAGCTTTTCATCAACAAACCCATTGACGAGGTTGTTATCGGCTACGCTGAAAATGCCTGCAAAGCAGGTCTTGACGGTGTTGTATGCTCACCCCTTGAAGCAGGCAAGGTTAAAGATGCCTGCGGCAAAAGCTTTGTCACAGTAACCCCCGGTGTCCGTTTTGCAGACGGTGACGTAGGTGACCAGAAGCGCGTTACCACCCCCGCAAAAGCTAAGGAAATCGGCTCAGATTACATTGTTGTGGGTCGTCCGATTACCGCGGCAGAAGATCCGGTTGCCGCATATAAGAGATGCGTTGCAGAATTTGTTGGTTGATTTTAATTAAGAAAGGTTGATATATATGCAAAAAACAGCAGCAAGAGCTCTGCTTTCAATCGGAGCAGTCTTTTTCCGTCCCGAAGAGCCGTTTACATGGGCAAGCGGCATCAAAAGTCCCGTTTATTGTGATAACAGGCTCATCCTCACTGCACCTGAACAGAGAAGTGTGATTGAGCAGGCAATTGCAGATACAGTCAAGGCTGAATATCCCGAGTGCGAAGTGCTCATGGGCACAAGCACCGCAGGTATTGCACATGCCGCAATTGCCGCGCACATCATGGGTATCCCCATGGGTTATGTACGTTCAGGCAACAAGGACCATGGCAGGCAGAACCGCATTGAAGGTAAGCTTGAAAAGGGTCAGAAGGTTGTTGTTATTGAAGACCTTATCTCAACCGGCGGCAGCGTAATCGACGTTGTTGACGCTCTTAGGGAAGCCGGCGCAGAAGTTCTCGGCATCGTCAGCATCTTCACATACAACATGAAAAAAGGCTTTGAGCGTCTTGAGCAGGCGAACGTCAAAAACGTCAGCCTCACAAACTTTGACGTTATTGCTCAGGTTGCCGCTGATGAAGGCTATATCAAGCCCGAAGACGTTGAAAGACTTATCAAATTTCGCAACAACCCCTCAGACGAAAGCTGGATTACCGCTTAATTAATCTGCAGGAGGAAGTTGAATTGAAAAGCGTTATTGATATCAGAGATTTAACAACCCAAGAAATTGACGAGCTGATTGAAACTGCCGAAGATATAATTGCAAACCCCGATAAATATGCTCACGTTTGCGACAGGCAGAAGCTTGCAACCCTCTTTTTTGAGCCGTCAACACGTACTCGTCTCAGTTTTGAGGCAGCTATGTATGAGCTTGGCGGTCACGTTCTTGGTTTTTCCGAGTCGAACAGTTCTTCTGCCGCCAAGGGTGAAAGCGTTGCAGATACCGTGCGCACCGTAAGCTGTTACGCCGATATCATTGCTATGAGGCATCCCAAGGAAGGTGCACCGCTTGTTGCATCAATGAATGCAAGTGTACCCATAATCAACGCGGGTGACGGCGGTCACAACCACCCCACGCAGACTCTTACCGACCTTCTCACCGTCAAACGTGAAAAGGGAGGCTTTTCGGGTCTTACTTACGGCCTTTGCGGTGACCTCAAATTTGGCAGAACTGTTCATTCACTCATCACCGCACTCACAAGATATGAGGGCATCAACTTTGTTTTCATTTCACCCGATGAACTGAAACTGCCCGAATATATCATTGACGGTGTGCTCAAAAACAGCAACGTTACCTTCAAGCAGACCTCATCATTAACAGACGTTCTGCCTGAGCTTGATGTTCTGTATATGACACGTGTTCAGCGCGAGAGATTCTTCAACGAGGCGGATTATATCCGTCTTAAAGACAGTTATGTGCTCACTGCAAAAAAGCTTGAAACCGCAAAGAGTGATTTGTGCATTATGCATCCGCTGCCCAGAGTTAATGAGATTTCCGTTGACGTTGATGCAGACCCCCGCGCATGCTACTTCAAGCAGGTGCTCAACGGCAAATACATCCGCATGGCACTCATCATGAAACTTCTTGGAAAGGAGCTTCAGAAATGAACGTAACTTCAATTAACGATGGCATTGTTATCGACCACATTGAAGCAGGAAGTGCATTGAAGATTTACGATCTTCTTGATTTGGGAAGCCTTGATTGTCCTGTTGCAATTATCACCAATGCAGACAGCAAAAAAATGGGCAAAAAAGACCTCATTAAAATTGATGCACCTATTGAAATTGACCTTGACGCTCTTGGCTACGTTGCCCCGGGTGTCACTGTTAACACCATTAAAGACGGTGTGCTTCATAAGCGAAGAAAGTTGGAGCTTCCCAGGGAAATCAAGGATGTAATCAAATGCAAAAATCCCCGTTGCATTACCACCACCGAGCAGGAGCTTCACCACATTTTCAAACTTACCGATGAAGCCAACCGCGTTTACAGATGCATTTACTGTGAATCCAAGGCAAAAACGGATAAATAATCGTTTGCTTATTTTTAATCCGAATCAACTTTTCGTTGATTCGGATTAAAGCATTGTTTTCGGTATAATAATTCCGTTTTAACATTAAATTTAAAGAGATAGATTGTTTTTTTCAGGAGGTATTGATTTGGCAAAAAAAATGCAATATTCGGCAAATAAATCAGGCTCGAAAACTTTAACGGTTATTATTGTTGCTTTCGCTGCAGTTGCCTGCATACTCTTTTCACTCGCAGTGCATGATTTTGTGACGCGCGATTCAGTCACAACAACACAGCCTAACGTCAGCACTACGTCAACAACAATTCCGAGCACGATTCCAACAACACAACCCACAACCCAGCCTTCAACCGTACCCACAACTCAGCCATCGACCGCACCTTCAACTCTGCCTTCAACCACGGAGCCTACATCTGCTGACGTACCTGTTGTTGTGCTTGATTGGCGTAAGGCTGACCCGTCAACATGGACTCAGGAGCAGATGCTTACATATCTCAGTGAGGCGGTCAACAAGTCAAAGTCATACACGGGCGATCTTACAGTAAACCACACGGAAAACTTCACCGCAGAGGTGCTTGATTGCACAGGCGGCAGCCTCGCAACCTACGTTGTCAATCAGGTTGTGCAGACAATGTCTGATCCGTCAGATGAGGTGTTCCAATTCAAAAACGGCACAACCGTTAACTCGGAAGGGGAGACAATACCGATTCTTCTTCCGCAGGCCGGTGCATTCACTCTGCCGATTGAGGGTGTACAGTCCATCACCGCAACCAAAGACGGGGACTCTGTAAACATTCACCTTGTTCTTGTGCCCGAAAGCGTTGCACTTAACGAAATCCCCGTATACAATCCTCAGGCAATCGGCTTTCTTCAGCTGACACAAATTCAAAACTTTCTGACACTTACCGCGCTTGATATTGACTATAAGGGCTCATCAATTGATGCAACAATCAACAGCGACGGCTATGTTTCAAAAGCAACCTACACCATACCGATTCACACCTATGCAGGCGGAGAAAAAGGTGTTCTTTCAGGCTCTGCAACCTTTGAGGCTGAACAGGTTGAAGTCTGGGAGCTTCTTTGGTAAGTCACGATAATCCAAACTCGCCTGAAAGCGTGATTTTTCACGTTTTTTGCGCTTAGATTTTGAAATGGATTCGGATTATAAAGATTGCAATTTATCAGATTTTAGTCTATAATCAAATTGTGGAGTTGATTTAACTCTAAAAAATGTGAGAGGTGCATTATATGGATAAGAAAATCAAAGCTATTGTAGCAGCGGGTGGTGCCGCAGCTCTTGTTGCGGCAAATGCCATCAAAGCAAAAAAGTTTGTACCTGAGAAAAAAGAGGTTAAAAAGCTTCCTAATGAAGTTATCAATGTAGACAGATACCGCAAAAATCTGTCCGATGCAATTAAAATCAAAACTATTTCTCATGTAGACGAAGAGAAGATTGATTGGAGTGAGTTTGAACGCTTCCGTGATTTCCTAGCTGAGCGTTATCCTCTTGTACATAAGAATCTCACAAGAGAAATTGTTCCTCCCTCAAACCTCATTTTCCACTGGAAAGGAAAAAACAGCTCACTTGACCCCATCGCTCTGCTTTCACATCAGGACGTTGTACCTGTAACTGAAGGCACTGAAAAAGACTGGGTGCATCCTGCATTCAGTGGCCATGACGACGGTGAGTTTATTTGGGGCAGAGGCGCACTTGATATGAAAAACCACCTCATCGCAGTTATGGAAGCCATCGAGGCTCTGCTTGAGGAAGGTTTTGAGCCCGTTAGAGATGTTTACCTTCTCTTTGGCGACAATGAAGAAATTGTTGCAGGTAAGAACAACGGCGCAAAGGCAATAATGGAAACCTTGCGTGCGCGCGGTGTGCACCTTGATTGCATCATCGATGAAGGTGGCGCGGCTCTTGACGTAAATGTTAAAGGTGTGCTTGAAAACAAGTTCATCGCCGGTATCGGTATTGCTGAAAAAGGCTATGCTGACATTGAAATCGTTGTCAATGCAAAGGGTGGCCATTCTTCTCAGCCGCCTGCGCACACAGCTTTGGGCATTATGGCAGACGTTATCAAGGACCTTGAAAGCAATCAGTTCAAGGCAACCTTCACTGAAACTATGTCAAGCCTTCTTGACAAAGCAACAAGAAACATGACCTATCCTGTACGTTTCTTTGCTTGCAACCTTTCATACATCAAGCCTGTACTTCTTGAGGTTGCAAAACTGTTCCCTCCCTCAGCGTGTATGGTAAGAACCACAACTGCCGTTACTCAGGCTGAAGGCAGCCCCGCTGCAAACGTGCTTCCTCAGCGTGCGGCAATAAACGTTAACTTCCGTGCAATGCCCGGCGTTACAACAGCAGATATTATCTCACACATTCGCAAGGTTGTAAGATACAAGGACATCGAAATCAAAGTTAAGGAAAGCAAGCTTGCTTCCAAGGTTTCACCCACAGATTCAAGATCTTTCGGCATCATTGAAGAACTCTGCCTTGCAATTAACCCCAACAGTGTGGTTGTGCCTTTCCTTGTTATGGGCGGCACAGATGCATACAACTACGAGCCTATCTGTGAAAACATCTACCGTTATGCTCCGTTTGTTGTTGACACAAGGCTGTTGCTTGCATGCCACGGCACAAATGAAAAAATCCCTGTTGAAACACTCGGAAACGCCGTCAAATTCTTCAAGAATTTTGTCAAGCGCGCATCAGATGAATAATAGCAACTCCGCCCGGCTTCGTTTGAAGTCGGGCTTTTTTGCAACAAAAAGCCCCATACCGCAGAGGTATGGGGAAGCCCCGCGCGCGGGGCGGGGGTTGTGGTTTTTGAGCTGTGCGGCGCGCGCGGGATGTGTGTCGGGCGCGGTTAACACAGTCGGAAGTTTGTGCTGAGGTTGTTTTCTCGCGGGGACGGTGCGCTGCAAGAGGCACTCACTCACCATTTTTTTGCACTTTTTGCAAGTGGACATTTATTGCTCTTGTAAGCCGCCCGAAGTTCAACGTAACAGCCGCACTTAAGGCAGGTGCCACCAAGCAGAAACTCACATTCCCTGCAAAACGCCAGTCTTTCAGAATATCTTTTACTGTCTACCTTTTCCTCAGGTTTGATTTTTTCAATGCACGCCTTTACTTGTTCAAGCACGTCTTTTTCGCCGGCTTCTTCAAGCATGCAACGGCGGCAACGTGTTTTTTCTTCACTCATCATGCTTCAATGTCAAGCACTGTTTCCTTTTCGTATTTGGAAACGTATTTGTCCTGATAATAGCACTCTTTTGTGATTTCAAAGCTGCCGTTTTTTGCAACGTCAATTACGGTACAGCCTCTTTGTGCGCCTTTTTTGGCAATGCCAATGTAAGCAAGGTAATCCACACTCATACCGTATGAAAGCGTAATCCCTTTATAGTTCACTGCAAAGTTGTTGAGGTGGTCGTGTCCGCAGAATACTGCCTGAGTGCTTCCAAGCTCAACCATTGTTTCAAAAAATTCATCGGGGTGAATTCCGCAGTATACAACCTCGCCGCTTTCGCCTGCAACGCCGCCGACATATTCAACGTCTGTTGTATTCTGACTATTGTTATTAATATACTCATGCCAAGCTGTTTTGTATTCTTCAACAGGTATGTGTAAAAATACAAGAGATTTGACCGTGGTGAAATCCTCCGGATGTGCCGGTTGCTTTTCTGCAGGCAGAGTGCTCAGTGTTTCAACGTTTTCTGCGCTGAGCTGTGCAACCGTGTTTTTGTACCACTCAATCTGGTTGTCATGTATGTTGTCATACTTCCACATGATGCCCAAGAAGTCGCCGTCGGTATATGAATGTGAGTCGAGAATAAAGAGTGTTCTGTTGATAAGACCGTTCTTTTTCCTCAGATTAATGACCTGGTTTCCGTAACCGTCAACGTCGTCGGGGCCGGATTGATAAAGGCAGTGTTCAAAGCCGCTGTGCTCATAAAAATCAGAAACCTTTTTTCTGTTATAGAAACTGTAAAACTCTGAATCGTGGTTGCCGAGGGAAACGGTCCACGGTACACCGAGGGTTTCCATTAATTCCGCAAGCAGTCTGGCACCGTTGAGATTGTTGAACATGCCTGCCTGGAAGGGGACGGGATAAGCCATGTCTCCCGTGATAATAATAAGGTCGGGCTTTTCCGCAGTTACCATGGCGGCAACCGCATTTAGTGCCATTGCGTCCTTTTTCAGCGACATCCAACCGCCGCCGAAATGCACGTCTGTAAGCTGTAAAACCTTGATGTCGCGATTTGCCGATATATCCCAACAGCCGTTGTCATAGTTTTCAATGGTTATGTTTTCATCAATTTCAACCTTGTCGAATGAGCGCGCAAGCTCCATGTTTTTTGCGTTTCCGCTGAGTGTGATTGCGTATGTAACACCAACAAAAAGTGCAACAATACAAGCAATGCCCAACATCACACGCCCAAAAATCTTTCTGCGACGTTTTGCATTGAGTCTTTTGATTTCTGCGTTTACGGGTGATTTTTTCATTTTCGGTGTACCTCCTGAAATGAATTTGATTTATGTACTTTACAATAATAAAAAAACGGATATAATGGATTAGTAAACAGATTGAAAGGGGCGTCAAATGTGGCGCATAATGAAAATATGTATATGAAGCGCATCTATGCCGAGATAGATCTGGATAGAATCTGTGAAAACGTCCGCAACATCAAAGCGAGAATCGGCGAGCGCAAATTCATGGCAATAATCAAAGCTGACGGCTACGGTCACGGCTCTGTACCGATTGCAAGGGAGCTAAGCCGTACAGGGCTTGCCGATGCATTCGGTATCGCAACTGTTGACGAAGCTGAAGTGCTCAGGCGCTGCGGAATTAACGAACAAATACTTGTTCTCGGTTACACCTTCCCCGAACAGTATGAAAGCCTACTCGAAAACAATATCACACAAACCATCTTTCAATATAAAGCAGCAAAGCAGCTTTCCGACGTTGCCGTACGTCTCGGTATGACCGCGCGTATTCACCTTAAAATTGACACAGGTATGGGCAGAATCGGCTTTGTTCCCTCGCAGGAGAGTCTCAGCGAAATAAAACGTATCGCAAGCCTTAAAAACATCTGCATTGAAGGTATCTTCACTCACTTTGCACGTGCGGATATGAAAGATGATTCCGCAGTTTTTCGCCAGAAAGAACTGTTTGACGATTTCGTAAAACAGCTTGAAGATGCAGGTATCCGTATTCCCGTCAAGCACACGTGCAACAGCGCCGCCATCCTCGAATACGAAGAGTGCTTCGGTGATATGGTGCGCTCAGGCATCATCACTTACGGTTTATATCCGTCAGATATCGTTAACAGAAATTCTGTTAAGCTTAAACCCGCACTTGAAATCAAAAGCCATGTATCCTATGTCAAAACCATTAATGCGGGGGATACTGTCAGCTATGCTTCAACCTTTGTTGCTGAAAAGCCGACCGTTGTTGCCACAGTGCCGATTGGCTATGCGGACGGATATCCTCGCTCACTCCAACATGGTGGCAGGGTGCTTATCAACGGATGTTATGCAAACATCATCGGCAGAATCTGCATGGATCAGTTTATGGTTGATGCAACAGATATTCCTGATGTCAAGCAAGGCGACCTTGTCACAGTCGTTGGCAGTGACGGCGAAAACGAGATAACCTTTGATGAGCTTGCACAGATTGTCGGTTCGATCAGCTATGAGTTGGTTTGCGGAATTTCGCGCAGAGTGCCGCGAGTCTATAAGCGCGGTGGAAAAAACGTTCAGTTTGTCGATTACCTCGATTTTGAATACAGCACTTAACTTTTCCCGGGAAACCGGTACAATTCAGTAACACAAACCCGTAATACCTTATGTATTGCGGGTTTGCTTGCGTTTATTTCAATTCAACACTTAATCCGTAGTGGTCGGAAAGGTGAAGACCGTTGATTTTGTCTTTGATAACGCGGTATGTAAGCGCTTCAAAGCCGTTTGCTATGAATGCAAAATCAATCGGTGACACACCCTCAAGGTTGTCATTTCTGTATGCATGGAAAGTGCCGTGGTTTTCAGTTACGGGTGCGGCATATTTGGCATCCGTCATGTTGTCACACATTTTTCTGTAAACGTCGGAGTTCTCATATACGTTGAAGTCGCCCGTGCACACAATGGGACCGTACTTTTTCAACTCACCGATTTTCTTCAGCAGAACATCGGTTTGCTTTAATCTTGCTTTTTCGGAAACGTGGTCGAGGTGAGTGTTGATGTGGCTGTACGTTTCGCCGCTTTCTTTGTTTTTGAGCACAACCCATGTGCAGATTCTTACGCAAGCTGAGCCAAGAAAGCGAGAACCCGCCTTATTCGGCTTTGCAGAAAGCCAGATTGTGCCGGAGTCAAGCAACTCATATTTATCTTTGAGATAAAATACGGGGCCGTATTCGCCCTTGTTTTTGCCGTCATCGCGTCCGACGCCGACGAAGCCATATTTATCCTTGAGTTCTTCTTTAAGAAGCTCCATCCATTGAGGCGTTGCTTCCTGCAGACCCATTGAGTCGGGTGCAAATTCAAGCAACTGTGCACACATAAGGGGATATCTTGTTTCAACACTTGTGTCACCCTCACCTGTGCAACGCAGGTTGAAGCTGATTATTCTGAGTTTTGCATCACTGTGCATTTCGGGTACAGGGTTAGCTTTAACTGTCATGGTATGCTCCTTTCACTTTTGTGATTTTATATTTCTTCATTTTGCAGTCTGTCATATTCTTCCGTGAGCTTTTCCCACAACTCAAGAAGCTCTTCCTGCTTTTTGTTTAGCTCATTGATTCGGTTTGAAAGCTCAAGCACTTTTTCATAGTCGGCTGAGGTTTCAGGCGCTTCAAGCAAAGCCTGCGTTTCTTCTATAAGATGTTCAACTTCCTCAATTTCACTTTCGCACCTTGTCAGCCTGCCTTTTGCCCAGCGGAGCTCACTTTCGTGCTCTTTCTTTTTCTTGTAAGCATTTGCGGTGGGCGTCTGCTTTTTCTGCGGTGCGGCAACCTCTTTCGGTCTTTCAAAATGTGAAAGGAAGTAGTCATAGTTGCCGTCAAAATTCTTTACACCGCCTTTATGAAGCCAAAGAATCCTTGTGGCAATGCGATTGATGAAATATCTGTCGTGCGAAATAACAAACAACGTGCCGTCGTAATCCTCAAGAGCCTGCTCAAGTGCTTCGCGTGAGCCGATATCAAGATGGTTTGTCGGCTCGTCAAGCATGAGTACGTTTGAGCCTGAAAGCATGATTTTGATGAGTGCGATTCTTGCTTTCTCGCCGCCGCTGAGCTTTTCAACTTTTTTATAAATACTGTCGCCTTTGAAAAGGAAAAGTGCCATTGCCTTGCGAACTTCAAGCTCCGTCATATTTCTGTAGCTGTTCCAGATTTCATCAAGTGCAGTGTTCTGCGGATTGAGCCCTGCAAGCGTCTGCTCGAAATAGCCTATTTTGATAGCGGAGCCGTATATGTATCTGCCTGAGTCGGCGTTCATGCGGTTCATAATGATGTTGAACAGCGTGGATTTACCGCAACCGTTGTCTCCGAGAAGGAAAACGCGTTCGTTGCGTTTGACAAGAAAATCCACGTTTTCAAAAAGGAGCTTGCCGTCGTAGCTCTTTTTCAGCCCTTTTGCCGTCAGCACCTCGTTGCCGCTGACGTTTGCCGCCTTGAAGGTGAAGTGTATGTTTTCAAGCTCGCGGTCGGGTTCTTCAAGCCCGTCAAGCAGGCGGTCAATTGACTTTTGCTTGTGGGCGATGGTTATAAAGTTCCTTTCCTGGCTGAAGGTGCGCTGTTGCTCAATTATGCCCTCAATTCTGTGCACCTCACGCATTGTGTTTTCATAGTGACGGCGCGCATATTCAAGCCGCTCCTTTTTCAGTTGCATGAAACGTGTATAGTTGCCGTCTGTTATGGTGAGTCTGCCGCGTTCAAGCTCCATGGTTTTGTTTGTCAGCTTGTCCAAAAAATATCTGTCGTGCGAGATAATGAGGGCGGCACCGTTGAAGTCAGAAAGCCAGTTTTCAAGCCATTCAACGCTTGTGATGTCAAGATGGTTTGTCGGCTCGTCAAGCAAAAGAAGCTCTGCGCCCGAGAGCAAAAGCTTGCCAAGTGCGATTTTGGAAAGCTGACCGCCGCTCATCGCACTGCAGGGGAGAGTGAGGTCACGATCCTCAAAGCCAAGACCGAGCAAAGCGGAACGGGCGCGGCTTTTGTATGAGAGTCCGCCCCTACGGTCATATTCCGTGTGTAAAAACTGCTGACGTTCAATCAATGAGTTTATGTCGCCGATGTTTGCATCGATTTTTGAGTTGATTTCCTCAAGCTCTGCTTCAATTTGCTCAACGTCGCTGAAAACAGAAAGCATCTCGTCGTATATTGTTCGTCCTTCGTCGCGGCAGGCGTGCTGACTCATATACCCGATGCGTACATTTTTTGATATGAATACGTCGCCTTCGGATGATTCGATTTCACCTGTGATAACCTTAAAAATTGTGGTTTTGCCTGCACCGTTTGCGCCAATGAGACCAACCTTATCCTTCGGACCGATTTCAAATGCAACGTCGGAAAAAATAACATTCTCGCCGAACGAGACTGATAAGTTGTTTGCGGCAAGAACAGCCATTTCAATTCACTCCGTTAATAATGATGATTTATTCACTCTATTTTACAATAATACAGAGTTTTTATCAAGCAAAACAAAACTTTTTTCAAAAGTATTTTGACAAAATATATTGAAATAACGGCGTTTAGGGAATATAATAAATACAGTAATTTTAGGAGGTAGCAAAAATGACTTCAATCACAAAGGACATGACAATCGGTGATATCCTCGATGCCGACAGAGGCACGGCAGTTTATTTTTTGGAAATGGGTATGCATTGCCTTGGTTGCCCTTCCGCAAGGGGCGAAAGTGTTGAACAGGCATGTGCCGTTCACGGTGTTGATGTGAATGAGCTTGTTGACAAGATTAACGCATATCTTGCATCAAAATAATCACTAACCTGCCGCCTCAATACTTCGGTATGGGGCGGTTGTTTTTTAAGAAAGGGCGGCGCAAGCCGTGATAAATTAATGAAGAACATCTATAAACCTGACGAGAGACTGAGCATGCTGTCCGATATGGTGCGTCAGTCAAGCCGTGTGCTTGATGTTGGCACAGACCATGCCTATCTTCCTGTTTATCTTGTACATAGCGGCAAATGTCCGTCAGCCGTTGCATCCGATGTGAAGAAAGGTCCGCTTGCAAATGCACGTGAAACCGTTGCGCTTTGTGATATGCAAAGCAAAATATCCTTGTATCTTTCCGACGGACTTGACGGCGTACCCGAAAACTGTGCTGACGATATAGTTATTGCCGGTATGGGCGGCAACCTAATAGCCGAAATTGTGAGCAGATGCGAGTGGCTGAAAAACAAGAACATAAGGCTCGTTTTGCAGCCCATGACACATGTTGAAGATGTGCGCCGCTGCCTTTTTGATAACGGATTTGAAATTGTTGAAGAGAACACCTGCTTCTGCGACGGCAGGGTATACCTCGCCCTCAGCGCAGAATATACGGGGCAGATTCAACTTCATGATGAAAAGGTGTGGTATGTAGGCCGCCTTGATAAAACCGTGCGCGACAAGGAATCGGCACTTGTTTTTCTTCGCAAGAATCTCGGTAGAATCCGTCAGCGTATAGACGCACTCACTGCCGCAAGACCTGATTCTGACGAAATACCCTCACTTACTAAGGCAGAAACAGCAATCAAAGACGCGATTGGAGAACTTAAAAAATGACACAGAAAAACATCCGTGTATCAGATATAATAAGCATAATCAACGACATTGCACCCTTTGAACTTCAGGAGGAGTGGGACAACAGCGGCTTTCTTGTCGGAGACAGAAACTGCGAAGTGAAAAAAATCGGCTTCTGTCTTGATCTCACTGTTGAAAGCCTTAACAGCGCAGTTGCGCAGGGTGTTGACCTTGTTGTAACACATCACCCCGTAATTTTCGGCGCAAAAAAGGCATTTCTTGCCGATGATGTTGCCTTCCTTGCCGCAAGGTCGGGAATCAACGTGATCTCTGCACATACCTGCTTTGATGCGGCAGACGGCGGTATAAACGATGTTCTCTGCGCAATCCTCGGCATTTCAGATGCCAAGCGCGTTGCAGACGAAGGTGAAGGTGCGATTGCCCGTTTCGGCAGTGTCAACGAAATGACACCTCGAGAGCTTGCATCACTTGCAGCAGAAAAGTTTAACACCGCGGTGAGCTTTGTCGATGCCTCAAAAAGCATCACGTCCGTTGCAGTGCTTGGCGGATCTGGCGGTTCACTCATCGGTGACGTGATAAAGTGCGGCATTGATGCTCTTGTTACGGGTGAAGCAAAGCACCACGAGCTTCTTATGGCTCAGCAGGCAGGCGTAACACTTGTGGTTGCAGGTCACTTTGAAACTGAAAACATCGCCATGCCCGTGCTGATGAAAAAAGTCAGCGAGAAATGCGAGGGCATTGAAGCTGTGATGCTCACACAAACCAACCCGTTGAAATACATTTGTCCGAAAGGTTAATCTTCATGGCTCTTGACGGAATTTTTTTGCATAAAATAAAAAACGAAATTGACAAGTACGGTGTCGGTTGCAGAGTGGAGCGTGTTTATCAGCCCTCACGCGATGAGGTGGTTTTGCACCTTCGCGGCAGAAACGGCGCGTATAAACTGCTTTTTTCAATCAAAGCAGACAGTGCGCGAGTTCAGTTTGTTGACAAAACACCCGAGAATCCTGCAACTCCGCCAATGCTGTGCATGCTTCTCAGGAAGCATCTCTGCGGCAGTATCCTTGAGAGTGTCAGCCAGCATGGGCTTGACCGAATCCTCTTTGTTCACTTCAGCGGTACCGATGAAATAGGAGACAGAACAAACCTTACTCTCTGTGCCGAAATCATGGGTAAACACAGCAATGTTATTCTTCTTAGGGAGGATATGACTGTTGTTGATGCACTTAAAAGGGTGGACGTCAGCACCTCGTCATACAGGCAGATTCTGCCGGGTATTGCATACAAACTGCCGCCCGAGCAAATCAAGGTTAATCTTCTTACCACAACCGCTTCGCGTGCGGCTCAGGCAGTCTGGCTCAACCGAGAAAAGCATCTCAGCTCCGCCGTGCTTTCTGCTTTGCAAGGTGTTTCACCGCTTACTGCAAGGGAGATTGCATACAGAGTTGATGGCGCTGATTCCTTTGTGGGTGAGCTTGCCGAGGATAAATATAACGTACTTGAAAACACGCTTCAACAGCTTGTCTCGTCAATTGACAGTGACAAAGTCTGCCTTGTGCTTGATTCAACAGGCAGACCCGCTGATTTCTGTGCATTCAACGTGAAGCAATACGGTGAAAGCATGAGCGTGCGCGAGTATGACAGCTGCTCGCTCTTGCTTAGCGATTTTTACAGTGAAAAAACGCGCATTGACCGCATTCGCAACAGAGGTCAGGAGCTTTTCAAGCTTGTTGAGTCCCTTTGTGAGAGAACTGCGCACCGTCTGCAGATGCAGAAAGCTGACCTTGAACAATGCGCAGACAGAGAGAAATACCGTATTTATGCAGAACTTATTCAGGCAAATCTTTTTTCTCTCAAAAAAGGCTCACTTTTTTATGATTTGCCCAATTATTACCAAGACTATGAAATGATAAGAATACCTGCAGACCCGTCGCTTTCACCCCAGCAACAGTCGCAGAAGTATTATAAAGAATACAGAAAAAGGAAAACCGCTGAGGAAAAGCTCACTCAGTTGATTGAAGCAGGCGAGGAAGAATTGATTTATCTCGAATCCGTGCTTGATGAGCTGACAAGGAGCGAAACCGAAGCTGACCTTGCGGCAATACGTATGGAGCTTGGTGAAAGCGGTTACATTAAAAAACGCAGTGCAAAACAAAAAGCTCCTAAGGTTGCTGAGCCAATGAGCTTTGTTTCACCCGATGGTTTTAAAATTCTCATTGGCAGAAACAACGTGCAGAATGATAAGCTCTCGCTTAAAACCGCACACGGCAACGACATATGGCTTCACACACAGAAAATTCCCGGCTCACACGTTATCATAGTGTCGGAAAACGAATCCATACCCGATTCAACCGTTGAATATGCCGCGGGTCTTGCGGCTTATTACAGTAAGGCGAGGCAGTCTGCGCTTGTGCCGGTTGATTACACACTTGCCAAAAACCTCAAAAAGCCCAACGGTGCAAAACCGGGCAAGGTCATTTATCACGTATACAACACAATCATCATCAATCCGATTTCACCGGAATAAAAAGGAGGATACCCCATGGCTTTTACGCATCTTCATCTTCACACCGAATACAGCTTGCTTGACGGCGCTTGCCGCATAAACAACGTGCTTGACAGGGCGGTGGCTATGGGGCAGAAATCCGTTGCTATCACAGACCATGGCGTTATGTACGGTGTTGTTGATTTTTACAAAGCGGCAAAGGAGAGGGGAATCAAAGCTGTCATAGGCTGCGAATGCTACGTTGCCGCTCGAACCCGTCATGACCGTGTTCATGCAGTTGACGGCGAAAGATATCACCTTACGCTGATTTGCGAAAACAACGTGGGTTATTCAAATCTCATCAAAATGGTGAGTGAAGCATGGACAAGCGGTTTCTATGTCAAGCCGAGAATAGACCGAGAATTGCTTGAAAAGCACCACGAGGGGTTGATTGCGCTTTCAGGTTGCCTTTACGGTGAAATCCCACGTGCTTTGCTCCGCGGTGACTATGAGACGGCGAAAAATACCGCCTTGTGGTATCGTAACCTTTTCGGTGAAGGCAATTTCTTCCTTGAAATTCAGAATCACGGCTTGCGTGAGCAGCTTGAAATAAAAAACGACATGATTCGTCTTTCAAAAGAGACCGGTATACCTCTTGTTGCAACAAACGATACCCACTACGTTGAAAAGGCTGACGCCGAGGTGCAAAGGGTGCTTATATGCATACAGACCAACCACACCCTCGGAGAAAACACGGGGCTTGATTTTGAAAACGATGAAATGTACCTCAAAAGTGAGGCAGAGATGCTGGCGGCTTTTCCGGACCTCCCCGATGCAGTGGCAAGGACGGCGGATATTGCCGCACGGTGCAACGTTGAATTTGAATTCGGCAACACAAAGCTTCCGCATTTTGAAGTGCCCGACGGTGAAGACCATTTCAGTTATTTTTCACGCAAGTGCCGCGAGGGCTTATACAGTAAAATCGGCGCAAATCCGCCCGCTGAATACACCGAGCGCCTTGATTATGAGCTTGGTGTAATCAACTCAATGGGTTATGTGGATTATTACCTCATCGTCCACGATTTTATAAGATATGCAAAATCAAAAGGCATACCCGTCGGTCCCGGCAGAGGCTCAGGTGCCGGCAGCCTTGCTGCATATTGCATCGGAATCACGGGTATTGACCCGATCAGATATAACCTGCTGTTTGAGCGTTTTCTCAACCCTGAGCGTGTCAGCATGCCCGACTTTGATATCGACTTCTGTTACGTCAGACGTCAGGAGGTTATCGACTACGTTGTTGAAAAATACGGCAAGGATCATGTTGCGCAGATTGTAACCTTCGGTACACTTGCCGCACGTGCCGCAGTACGTGACGTTGGCAGAGCGCTGGGTATTCCGTATGCTACTGTTGACAGTGTAGCAAAGCTCATACCAAACGAATTGAAAATAACAATTGACAAGGCTCTTGATATGTCACCCGACCTTCGCAGACTTTACGAATCGGGCGATATCGCTCAGCTTCTTAACCTTGCGCGTCGCGTTGAGGGTATGCCCCGTCACGCGTCAACGCATGCCGCAGGTGTGGTTATTACCCACGACCCAGTCAATTGCTACGTACCGCTTGCACTCAACGACGAAAGCGTTGTAACTCAGTTTCCGATGACGACCCTTGAACAGCTCGGTCTGCTCAAAATGGATTTTCTCGGACTTCGCACGCTGACAGTTATTGACGATGCCCAGCGTTTTATCAGAGAAAAAGTGCCGGGATTTGACATAAACAGCATCGACGTTAACGATGCTGCGGTTTATGAGATGCTTTCAAGCGGCAAAACAGACGGTGTGTTTCAGTATGAATCCGCAGGTATGCGCAGTGTTCTCACGCGACTTAAGCCCGAGAGCCTCGAGGATTTGATAGCCGTTATCTCTCTCTACCGTCCGGGTCCTGCAGATTCAATTGATACCTATATTAATAACAGGCACCATCCTGAGCAAACTACCTATAAAACACCTCTTATCAAGGATATACTTGACGTTACCTACGGTTGCATGGTTTATCAGGAGCAGGTAATGGAAATCTGCCGCAAGGTTGCAGGTTATTCTTACGGCCGTGCTGACATTGTGCGCCGCGCAATGTCCAAGAAAAAAGAAGACGTGATGCGCCTTGAACGTCGTAACTTCGTTTACGGCAAGGTTAACGATGACGGCACGGTAGAGTGCGACGGTGCAATAAAAAGGGGAGTGCCGGAGGATGTGGCAAACTCCATTTTTGACGATATGTCATCATTCGCGCGTTATGCATTCAATAAGTCGCACGCCGCCGCTTATGCTTACGTCTCATACCAGACGGCGTGGCTCAAATGCCATTATCCGTGCGAGCTGATGGCGGCGACTCTTTCAAGCTGGCTTGGTGATTTGTCAAAAGTATCGTTGTATATAGGCGAATGTAACCGCCTTGGTATCAAGGTGCTTCCGCCAAGTATCAATGTAAGCCTTGAATCTTTCAGTGTGCAAGGTGATGCAGTGCGATTTGGTCTGCTTGCCATCAAGAATCTTGGCAGAGGTTTCATCAACACCATCATCACAGAGCGCAGAAACGGTGAATACAAAAGCTTTTATTCCTTCTGCAAGCGCGTTTACGGCAAAGATTTCAACCGCAGAGCTATGGAAAGTCTTATCAAGTGCGGTGCGGTGGACGGCCTTGGCGCAAACAGAAGGCAGATGCTCAACGTCCTGCCTTCAATTCTGGGTGAGCTTGAAAGCGATAAAAGTCGCAATCTTGAAGGGCAGATAGGCTTGTTTGACATCGGCTCACACACGAGGTACGACGGCCCGACATTGCCGAATCTTGCCGAGTTTTCAATGAAAGAGCTTATCTCAATGGAAAAAGAGACAACGGGGTTGTACCTTTCAGGGCATCCTATGGCTGAATACAAGGAGTTGAGCGCAAGAATCGGCGCGGCAAACATCGGCAGATTACTTGAAGCTGATTTCACCTTCAACTCGCAGTATAAGGATAATCAGCGTGTTACAATTTTCGGTATTATATCGGGCGTAACAAAAAAGACAACAAAGAATGATTCTGTTATGGGTTTTGTTACGGTTGAGGACGTTTACGGTGCAATTGAGTGCATAGTGTTTTCACGTCTTTTCTCCGAAAGCATATTAATGCTTAACGAGGGCAATGTTATTCTCATCAAGGGCAGGCTCAGTCTGCGCGAGGACAAGGCTCCCACAATTGTGTGTGAAAGCATCGAGCCGTGCCCCTCAAACGTTGACAAGGTCACCGAAGCGGCAACAAAGCCCAAAAAGAAAAGGGCAGGTCTTTTCCTCAGGGTTGAAAGTGCACAGTATCCACAGCGCAAAAGCGTTGAAAACTTGCTTTCAATTTTTGACGGCAGCTTCCCCGTGTACTACTATTTTGCTGATACAGGCAAATACGAAGCACTTGGCACTTCCTTGTGGGTGCAGCCTAATGAAACCATGTTTGCTGAGCTTAGGCGGCTTCTCGGTGGCGAAAACGTGGTGTACAGGAAAGATTGATTGTCGACTGCTCTTGACAAAATATGACATACGAGTATAATATCTACAGTTATTTTGCTTCCGAATAAGGACTCGGAGATATTGGAGGAATTATAATGAATACAATTGGCGTACTTACAAGCGGCGGCGACGCCCCCGGCATGAATGCTGCAATCCGTGCAGTTGTCAGAACAGCACGCGAGCTCAATATGAAGGTATATGGTATCAGACGTGGTTACAACGGCCTTATGGATGATGACATGTATGAGATGGACCTCAGAAGTGTATCCGACATCATCAACCGCGGCGGCACAATCCTTTATTCTGCAAGAAGCGACCGCTTCAAAACAGAAGAAGGCATGGCTGATGCAATTGCAACCTGCAAAAAAAGAGGTATCGACGGTCTTGTTGTCATTGGCGGCGACGGCTCATTCAGAGGTGCAAGAGATCTTTCTCTCAGAGGTATTCCTTGCGTAGCTATCCCCGGTACAATCGATAACGATATCGGCTGCTGTGATTACACCATCGGTTACGACACAGCCACAAACACCGTCATGCAGATGGTAGACAGAATCCGCGACACAACTGAGTCTCACGACCGTTGCGCAGTTGTTGAGGTTATGGGCAGAGGCGCAGGCTTCCTTGCACTTTCCGCAGGCATTGCATGCGGTGCAACTTCAATTCTCATTCCCGAAATTCCCTATGATTTCGACCGTGACGTTATTGAGCGCATGAAGAGAACTCAGAAGACCGATAAGGTTCACTTTGTTATCATCGTTTCCGAAGCTATCGGCGGTGTTGAAGAAATGGCAAAGAGAATTCAGGCAGAAACAGGCGTTGAAAGCCGTGCAACCGTTCTCGGTCACGTTCAGCGCGGCGGTTCACCCACAGCCAAGGACAGGATCGTTGCAAGCCGCATGGGTCATGCTGCAGTTCAGCTTCTTGTCAGAGGTGTAGGCAACAGAGTTATCGCCATGAAGAAGGAAGAAATCGTTGACTACGACATCTACGAGGCTCTCAACATGAAGAACACCGTAGACCTTGAGATGTACAAGGTTGCCATGGATATCTCCATTTAAAATGGCTTCTTTTCGCGTGATACGGCGTCAAGAATGCTCGCAATACCGCGTATTGCTTGCGCTTCTTTCCTTGTCTCGCACGAAAATAAGCTCATTTTAGGGTGGTACTAAAATAACAGTTTTACGGAGTGATACGCTTGTGTTGCTCCGT
>JAZNQF010000096.1:0-5628 GCA_045590055.1 Acutalibacteraceae bacterium | reverse complement strand
GGTGCTTTGTTGTGTTGGGAGATTTGCAGTGCGAGCGAAGCGAGCACCCGCCCGCCGCCGCATCGGGTTGCCGCAGGCAACCCGATGGGATTTCCGCGCCGCCCGAAGCCTTGCTTTGCTGCACCGCTGTTGCCGAGCGCGGAAATCCGTGCGCTTGCCCGAAGGCTTTGCACCGCGCGAGGTAGACGCTCGGCACGGCGGTGTCACTGCCGCGCGTTCGGGGGGGGTGAGCAAGCGCACGCGGCGGCGGGCGGCGGTTTGCGTGCGCAAACCGCATCGGTGTTGCACACCGGCTTTGCCTCGGACGCTTCGCGCTCTCGGCGTACCGTTACGTTTTATTGTAAATACAGCACTCCGTGATACGATATACGCTACAGGCGCATAATATCACGGAGTGTTTTTGCCAACTTATTTTTTCTTCCTCTTGCGAATCCATGGTATCACATCGTATCTTACCGCCGCTGAAACAATTGAGAACATAACCATTGCCTCTGTCAGTATGCCGGCGTATGAGCGACAGAAAACGTTGTAAATCAGCCAACACGGCGACGTTGGGAAGGTGACGATGCGTATGTACGTCGGATTTTTGAGACTGAGCGAAACCGTTGCAAGCATCATTGCAACCATGGGCAGCAAGGAGATCGCGCCGTCCCACGTCAACGCGGTTGCGGCGGCAAATGCCGCGAAGAAAATCGGCATCCATACGGTCGGCTTTGCCCACTTCTTGTCGTTGTTTGTGTAAACCAGCGCACGAAGCATACCGAGGAAGTTCATCGCCATGCCGGTGTATGCACCGAGGCACAGAAAGCTCGCGACGAAAAACAACGCCGCAATCATCTGACATCCGAGAATCTTTTTTCTCTCGTTCATCTGGTATGAAACGAAGTTCATTATTGTGCCGCCGAAGCCGAGCAACTGTGCGATAATTTCGAGCGCGGTCATTGAGGAGAAGTTGAACAACTCTGCTATCATACGATATCTACCGACTTGCCCGTTTCCGCGGATTCATAGATCGCGTCAAGAATCTTCATCATCACAACGCCGTCCTCTGCGGTTGCAACACATTCAGCTTTGCCCTCAACCGCATCAACAAAGTTGTGAATTTCTCTTACGAAATCGCGATGAAATTCAAAGTTGTTGTCACCGAGAATTGCAATGTCTGCAAGCCTTGAATTCATTTCAGTGTGAAGCTCAAACGGCTCAAGGGTAAGACCTGCTTTGTCGCCGAAAAGCTCAATGTTGCCCGTGCGTGTTTTGAGGTTGAGGTTGAAGCTCGCTTCAACGTGAAGCACTGCGCCGTTGTCAAAGCGGATCATCGCGCTGGCGAGGTCTTCAACGGTGAAAATCGGCTTGTCAACCTTTGTTTGTGATTGCCACTCGGTTGTGAGAATGTGGTCTCTTGCGCCGAGCTTGTTGAAGGTTGCGCCGAATACCGTAATGGGCTTCGGGTTGCCCATGATGTAGCGTGTGAGGTCAATTACGTGTACGCCGAGGTCAATCAGCGGTCCGCCGCCTGAACGTGATTTGTCACCGAACCAACCGCCGGGGAAGCCGCAACGGCGCAGGTATGAAGCCTTGGCATAGTAGATATCGCCGAGGTAGCCGTCGTGGATGAATTCGATGGCGCTTTTTGCATCGTTGCCGTGGCGGCGTACGAAACCAAGCATAAGCAGCTTGCCGTTTTTCTCAGCGGCTTCCTTCATGGCAAGCGCCTCTTGTGCGTTCATTGCCATGGGCTTTTCGCAAAGTACGTGACAGCCTGCGTTGAGCGCAGTTATTGTACATTCTGCATGTGCGCTGTTCCACGTGCATACACTTACAAGGTCGAGCTGAGTGTTTTTCACCATTTCCTCACAGCTTGTGTAGTAGTTGGGTACGTTGTATCTTTCAGCAAAATCCTTTGCCTTTGCCTCGTCAATGTCGCAGCAGGCAACAACTTCAACTCTGTCTCCGAGGTCGTTGTAGCCGAGCATGTGTGAGTTGCTGATTCCGCCGTTTCCGATAATACCGACTCTGAGTGCCATTTTTTATTTCTCCTTATATATAATTGATAAGTGTTTTCACGTGGTCACTTTATCACAGCAAAAATAAAAACGCAAGAGTTAGCCTGAAAAAAGTTGAGGTACAGCAAGCGGTTACAAACAAAAAACGGGGTACAAAAAATTTTTTGAAAAAATTACGAAAAAAATGAAAAAAGGGGTTGACAAATCAAAGATGATAATGTATATTAATCAAGTCGCTGCAGTACAAATTGAGCGTCGCATGGGAGCATAGCTCAGCTGGGAGAGCACCTGCCTTACAAGCAGGGAGTCACAGGTTCGAGCCCTGTTGTTCCCACCAATGGCCCGGTAGTTCAGTTGGTTAGAACGCTAGCCTGTCACGCTAGAGGTCGACGGTTCGAGCCCGTTCCGGGTCGCCATAGGGCGATAAGTGAATAGCTTTTCGCCCTTATTTGCCTCTGTAGCTCAGTTGGTAGAGCAGCGGACTGAAAATCCGCGTGTCGCTGGTTCGATTCCGGCCGGAGGCACCATTTTCAGAGACGTTGCAATAGCAACGGTCTGATATGCGGATGTAGCTCATCTGGTAGAGCGCCACCTTGCCAAGGTGGAGGTAGCGGGTTCGAGCCCCGTCATCCGCTCCATTTTTTTAACTAAATATTTGGTGCCATGGCCAAGTGGTAAGGCAAAGGTCTGCAAAACCTTTATTCCCCGGTTCAAATCCGGGTGGCACCTCCATGTGAATGACATCCCAAATCTGAACCGATGCGGTTCGATTGAGATGTCTTTTACTTTTTATAAACCCAGCGAGGAAGAGGCTTCACGGCACTTTCTTCTTTTTGTTTTAATCGAACCGTAAAATTCAAAAAATCCGAAATTCTGTGCTGAAAACTTGAAATTGCAGGTAAAACGAACCGAACCGGTTCGATTTTTTTATGCCTTTTTATGTCTGTTAAAGTACTCGTTTTCTGTATCATTTGGAGTTCGGTTTCTGTTAATCTTATGAGGTCTTTTACTATTATAAAATTCTATATATTTATCTATACTTTCTTTAAACTCTTTCTCTGAACGATAGTTGTTTCTATAGAGTTCTTCTGCCTTTAATGATTTGAAGAAAGACTCCATAACGTAATTATCATACGGTGTACCGCTTCTTGATAGGGAGCGAATAATTCCTAGTGTTTTACAAAACTCAATAAAGTGCGGGATGTATAATTAGCTCCTCTGTTACTGTGGAAGATTAGTCCTTCTATTGGCATACGATCGTAGTATGCTTTGCTAAGAGTTCTCTTGGTTAATTGTGTGCTGTTCTTGCTTGAAATTCCATAGGCGACTACTTTTCTTGCATAAAGGTCAATAATTACACAGATATAATATTTTATATTTTTGAGAGAAAAATATGTAACATCACTAACCCAAGCCTGGTTCGGTTCTGTAGCTACAAATCGCTGAGATAATATATTTTCTTTTCTTTGTTTGTTCGTTTCGTAGAGCTTTTTTGATCCACCGCGTATACTGAACCAGCCATTTTCGTGCATAATATCAGCGACCGTCTTTTCGGCAACTACATAACCTCGATTTCTGAGTATGGCATTGATTTTAGCTGCACCAAAAATCTGGTTGCTTTCATTAAAAATTTCTTCGATAATAGGAGTTATTTCATTCTTTTTACGGGCGTATGATGTGTTTTCATTTGTATTTCTTAGAATATGATTGTAATAGCTTCCTTTAGCTGCTTTCAGGGCATCACAAAGAAGTGTAATCGAGTAAGCTTCAGATAAATCTTTGATAACTTCATATCGTTCATGTAGGGGAGCGTTTACAGGGCAAGGAGACATTTGTAAAACCTCTACCATTTTCTCCAACTTTTCACAACGCTGTTTTAGGATCCTGACATCTGTCATATTTATCGGTTTTCGTTTTGTTGTATTATCAGCATTTAACCACGAGTACAGGGTGCTTTTAGAAATACCTGTATTTTTACAAATACTAGATAATGTTTCGCCTGAACGATACCGTGATAAAATTTCCTTTTTCTGTTCTTCTGAATAGTTTTTTCTCATGTTATGAGCCTCCTTAAAAATTTTAAGACCCATAATACAACATTTTTTGAAAAAGTGAACACAGTTATACAGCTATACTAACTGTAATACGATTAGTTTTGTAAGTTTTAGAATCAAGTTTTCATTTTGTAATAAAATATGATAATTTAGTGATTGTAAGATAAAGGGATTTGCATAGTGACAAAAACAAACTAAAAAAGACTTTATCTCTTAATATTGAACAATTTACAAATTATGATATAATAAACTTAAACACAACCAAGGAGGTGAAACCAATGGCATACACAGAGCTTATCAAAAACTTTGAGCGAATCCGTGACTACATGAGAGAGTTTTATGTTTACGGCTTTAAAAGCAGAGATGAATACGACAAAAAGAGTGGCCGTTCCTATGACAATGAGCGCCGCAGAATTGAAAGCTATCTCGGTGAATATATGGGCTTTCATCAGAGCGAAAAAGGCAAGAATGTTTTTCTTTCAATAGACAGTCGTTCGGTTTCACATAATCCGCTTTACAGTGTACTCAAATCCAAAAGCTTTACCGACGGTGATATAACCCTGCATTTTATTCTGTTTGATATTCTGCATTCTCCTGAAGTTGCTTTATCACTTTCCGATATAACAGCTAAAATCGACAGCGAATATCTTTCTTATTTCAGTGAGCCGATGGTATTCGATGAATCAACCGTCCGCAAAAAGCTTAAAGAATATGTTGAACTCGGACTGGTACAGTGTCGTAAGGAAGGTAAGAAGGTTTTATATTCAAGATGTCCGGATGCCTACATATCCAACCTGTGTGATGTCATATCTTTTTTCAGCGAAGCAGGACTCTGCGGTGTTGTCGGCAGTTTTCTGCTTGATAAATTTCCTTATAGTGAAGATTGCTTTTCTTTTAAACACCATTACATAACACACGCTCTTGAAAGTGAGATTCTGTATAAGGTTTTTGATGCGATTTCACAGAAAAGAATTCTCATAGTAACAAATACATCGCGTCGCACACAAAACGACCGCAGAGAAGAAATAGTGCCACTTAAGGTGCTTATAAGTGTACAGAACGGCAGACGATATCTTGCCGCGTATTCGATAAGCTACAAGTATTACAAGGTTTACCGTCTTGACTATCTCAGCGACATAGTTATGGGCGAAGCTTACAGTGCATTTGACGAAAAAAGAGAAAAATTCTCTCTAATGCAAAAAAATATGTGGGGTGTTGTCTGTGATGAAAGACGGCTTCTTGAACATATTGAATTTACTGTACATATAGGCAAGGATGAAGAATATATTTATCGCAGACTTTTAAGAGAAAAGAGATGTGGTACAGTAGAGAGAATTGATGAAAGAACTTGCCGTTTCTCTGCTGATGTTTATGACTCAAGTGAGCTTAATCCCTGGATTCGTACCTTTATAGGCAGAATTGAAAACATAGAGTATTCCAATAAGCTTTACGAAAACCGATTCAATATGGACTTGCAGGATATGTACCGTCTTTATGGCTTGGGAGGTGAGGAATAATGCTCTTTCACGAGATTTACGGCTGTTACTATAATGCTGTTGCAGAAATCCTCC
>JAZNQF010000095.1:0-16247 GCA_045590055.1 Acutalibacteraceae bacterium | reverse complement strand
CGCCCGCCGCCAAAGCCACCCACGGTGGCTTCTTTTTTCACGCGCAAAAAGGCGGCTACCGCCGCCTGCGCGTGAAAAACGCGCTTGCTGCGCAATCGCGCGGCGGCGGGCCGCCCGACCCCGTCGGGTACAGCTCGTCCAAAAGCAACATCACACAAAAAATCACAAAAAAGCAACCGCAAGTTTTACAACACCCGAGAAGCAAATCAGTTGCCAAACGTTCAACTTTGTGTTAAAATAGAAATGGACGCACCAAAACGCAAAGGAGTTATCGCCATGGATAGTTTTGTTTGTGATTTTTATGTTTACGATAAATTGCACCGCCTCGAAGTGCTCGCAAGCCCGTGGAAGAGCGTGCAAAAGATCTATGTCGACGGCAACATCGTCGTCATGCATGAAGGCAAGCTTGTCGGCGGATATATGTTCTATAACATTGATATTGACGACATGCCTATAACTGTCAGCATTCATGATTGCGGTCTCTCCTGTGAGTTCAACGCCTATCTCGACAACACCTCAATCGTCGACGGCTCAAGAATCGACACAAGAAAAATCGAGGCTGAGAGAGTCGCAGACGAAGGCTTCGGTGAGTTCCTTAAAAGAAAACTCCCGTCATACGTCGGCAAAACATGGCTTTTCCTCTTCGTTTTCGCCGCCATGTACTCAGGTCTTGCAGGCTTCAGCCTTATGGCAATCAGCACCGCGCTGATTTCATATATAATCGGGGTGTTTGGCAGCGTAACAAAAGATTACATCAACACCGTTCAGAGTGTTAAAAAGTGGTTCGACCAATATCAACAGTGGCAACCTTAAAACTCACAGAAGCAGGTTAAATCAAAATGAAATTTTCAGGTCTGCAAAAACTCACCCTTCTTGACTTCCCCGGAAAAGTCGCATGCACAGTTTTTACCGCAGGATGCAACCTGCGCTGCCCGTTTTGCCACAATGCATTGCTTGTTTATAACCGCGCGGAAGAAATTCCGTACAACGAGGTTATCTCGTTTTTAAAAAAGCGCGCAGGTTTGCTTGACGGAGTCTGCCTAACAGGCGGCGAGCCATTGCTCAACATTGAAGCTGCCGATTTTCTTCGCACCGCAAAAGAGCTTGGCTACAGTGTGAAGCTTGACACAAACGGCTGCTACCCCGACAGATTAAAAGCCATCGTTCAAGCGGGGATTGTAGATTATGTTGCAATGGATATAAAAAACTCACTTGAAAGTTATCCAAAAACCGTCGGCATAGAGAATTTCGACACAACACCGATAAAAGAGAGCGCCCGGTTTCTCATGAACTGCGGAGTGGATTACGAATTCCGCACCACACTTGTCAATGAATTGCACACCCTTGATGATATGCACCGCATAGGTGAGTGGCTCTCAGGGGCGAAAAGATACTTTTTACAAGGCTTTGTTGACTCAGGCGACCTGATTGGCGAAAACCTCAGTGCAGTCAGCGAGGAGAACACTCAAAAAATGCTCAAGATACTCAACTGGAATATTCCGTCGGCGCAAATCCGCGGCAGGTGAAATCCGACAGCATACAAATATCATACAGAAATAAGATATATTGTGGAATAAATAAACACAATATATCTTATGTTTTTCTATTGACAAACACAAGATGTTGTGGTAGTATTATCGTGCTCCCGCAAAAACGGGAAAAAACAGTACATATTTCAGGAAAGGAAGAACCTTATGTATAAAGTAGTAAAAAGAGACGGAAAAGTTGCAGATTTTGACATTGCAAAAATCGCACAGGCAATCACCAAAGCATTCGAGGCACAGGAAAAGCAGTATCATACCGGCGTAATTGATTTCCTTGCCCTCAAGGTTACTGCAGATTTTGAGCCCAAAATTAAAAACGGCCTTGTTGCCGTTGAGGACGTGCAGGACAGCGTCGAGTCTGTTCTCGTACAGGCAGGCTACGCCGACATCGCAAAGGCATACATTCTCTATCGCCGCCAGCGCGAAAAAATGAGAAACATGAAGAGCACCTTCCTTGATTACAAGGAACTTGTTGACAACTATGTACGTGTAAACGACTGGCGCGTTAAGGAAAACTCCACCGTCACATATTCAGTCGGCGGTCTCATCCTCAGCAACTCAGGCGCAATCACTGCAAATTATTGGCTCTCAGAGGTTTACGATGACGAAATTGCCAACGCTCACCGCAACGGCGACATTCACCTGCACGACCTTTCAATGCTCACCGGCTACTGCGCAGGTTGGTCACTCCGTCAGCTTCTGCTTGAAGGTCTCGGCGGCGTACCCGGCAAAATCACATCCGCACCTGCAAGCCATCTCGCAACCGTATGTAACCAGATGGTTAACTTCCTTGGCATCATGCAGAACGAGTGGGCAGGCGCTCAGGCCTTCTCCTCATTCGACACATACCTCGCCCCCTTCGTTAAGGTAGACAACCTTGACTATGAAGCAGTTAAAAAGTGCATAGAGTCCTTTGTTTACGGCGTAAACACACCGTCTCGCTGGGGCACACAGGCTCCCTTCTCAAACATCACCCTTGACTGGACCGTACCTGCTGACCTTGCTGTGCAGTACTGCATCATCGGCGGCAAAGAAGCAGACTTCAAATACAAAGACTGTAAAAAAGAGATGGATATGGTCAACAAAGCCTTCATCGAAATCATGATTGAAGGTGACGCAAACGGCCGTGGCTTCCAGTATCCGATTCCGACCTACTCAATCACAAGCAACTTTGACTGGTCCGAAACCGAAAACAACCGCCTCCTTTTTGAGATGACCTCAAAATACGGCACACCTTACTTCTCAAACTACATCAACAGCGACATGGAACCCAGCGACGTCAGATCAATGTGCTGCCGTCTTCGCCTTGACCTTCGTGAGCTTCGCAAAAAGTCCGGCGGCTTCTTCGGTAGCGGTGAGAGCACAGGCTCTGTTGGTGTTGTTACAATCAATATTCCCCGTATTGCATACCTTGCAGAAGACGAGGCAGACTTCTACAAGAGACTCGACAAGCTCATGGATATCGCCGCTCGCTCACTGAAAATCAAGCGCGACGTTATCACAAAGCTCATGGATGAAGGTCTTTATCCGTACACAAAACGTTACCTCGGCACATTCGCAAACCACTTCTCAACAATTGGCCTTATCGGCATGAACGAAGCCGGTCTCAACGCAAAGTGGATCCGCGCAGACATGACCGATCCGCGCACCGTAAAATTCTCTCAGGATGTTCTTAACCACATGAGAGAAAGACTCTCCGACTATCAGGAGAAGTACGGCGACCTCTACAACCTCGAAGCAACTCCCGCTGAGTCCACAACTTACCGCTTTGCAAAGCACGACAGAGCAAAGTATCCGGACATCATCACCGCAGCAGAGGAAGGCGCAACACCTTATTACACCAACAGCTCACACCTTCCCGTTGGCTACACAGCAGACATCTTCGAAGCTCTCGACGTTCAGGACGAACTCCAGACTCTCTACACATCAGGCACAGTATTCCATGCATTCCTCGGCGAAAAGCTTCCCTCATGGCAGGCTGCCGCTGCACTTGTAAGGAAGATTGCAGAAAACTACAAGCTTCCCTACTACACACTTTCCCCCACATACTCAGTATGCAGAGAACACGGCTATCTGGCAGGTGAGCAGAACGAATGCCCGCACTGCGGAGCAAAAACAGAGGTATACAGCCGCATCACAGGTTACTACCGTCCCGTACAGAACTGGAATGACGGCAAGACTCAGGAATACAAGGACCGCAAGGTTTACGACATTGCTAACTCCAGACTCAAGAGCGAAAGAAGCGCAAAGCCGGTTGACAGAAAGGTTATCCTTTTCACAACCTCAACCTGCCCGAACTGTAAGGTAGCGGCATCAATGCTTGAAAAAGCAGGCATCGCTTTTGAAAAGATAATCGCCAACGAAAACCTTGAACTTGCCAAGGAGTTTGAAATCAAGCAGGCTCCCACAATTGTTGTGGTTGAAGGCGACACCGTCACCAAGTATGCAGGTATCACCGAAGTTAAGAGCTTCATTTCAGCAAATGCAAAGGTTGGCTGATTAACAAAAAAGACGAGCTGAACACTGCACAGTGTTCAGCTCTTGTCTGCTTAGGGTGACGGGTATAATCCGAACCCGTTTTTTACAGGTGGATTTCCGTTAACCCATCGTTAAAATACTCGCAAATCCGTCCAAGGAGTAACAAATGATTTATTGTATCTCTGACTTACACGGCTTTTCACTCAAAAACTTCAAAGCATTTCTTAACAAAGTCGGCTTCGGCGCAAACGACTTTCTTTACGTCCTCGGCGACGTAATCGACAGAGGTCCCGACTCGGTGAAGCTGCTTAATTGGCTGATGTTTCAGCCGAATATGGAACTGCTGCTCGGCAACCACGAAGCAGTTCTGCTTGCGTGCGACTTCCTTTTCGATGAAATCACCCCAACGACAATTGAGAATCTGTCACTTTCAAAGCTCAACGCTTACCGCACATGGCTTGCAAACGGCGGTCAGTCAACGGTTGATGCTCTGGCGGCAACAGATAAGCGCGACGTGAGATATCTTCTTGATTTTGTCAGGCAATCGCCCTTATATGAAACCTTGAGTGTCAACGGCAGAGACTTTGTCTTCGTTCACGGTGGGCTCGGCAATTTCAGCAAAAACAAAAAACTTCGTGAATACACCCCGACCGAAATACTCTGGACAAGACCTGACGCCAACACACGATATTTTGATGACGTTACGGTTATTTTCGGTCACACGCCAACGCTTTGCTTCGGCGATGAGCACCGCGGCAGAATACTGAAAACAGACACGTGGATTAACATTGACGTAGGTGTTGCCGCAGGTTTTGAGCCTGCATTATTAAGGCTTGATGATATGAAAGAAATATATTATAATGATATAATGTGAGAAAAAAGGAAAGAGGTAAAATTTATGTATGACGTAATTGTTGTCGGCGCAGGCCCTGCGGGTCTCACAGCGGCAGTTTATACTCTCAGAGCAGGAAAGAGCGTTCTGCTGATTGAAAAAGCGGCTTTCGGCGGTCAGATTACCTTTTCACCCAAGGTTGAAAATTTCCCCTCAGTGAAAGAAATCAGCGGCAACGAGCTGGCGGAGAGAATGGTTGATGCTGCAATCGACCTTGGCGCAGAGTTTGAAAGCGACCGTGTTGTTAAAATTGAAGACAACGGCGCAACTAAAACCGTTATCTGCGAAGGTGGCTCCTTTGAAGCAAAGGCGGTAATCATCGCTGTCGGCGTTACACACAGACAGCTCGGCCTTGAAAGAGAAAATGATTTCGTCGGCGAAGGAATCTCTTTCTGTGCGGTGTGTGACGGTGCTTTCTACAAAGGCGGCGACGTTGCGGTTGCAGGAGGCGGCAACACGGCACTGCAGGAAGCAATGTATCTCAGTGATATATGCAACCACGTTTACGTTATTGAAATGATGCCCCAATTTACGGGAGAGGCGGCGCTGATTGAAAAGCTGAAGGCGAAGAGCAACGTAACCCTTATGCCTGCGTCAAAAATCACAAAACTCATCGGAAACACCTCCCTTGAGGGCATAGAGGTGCTCACAAGCGACGAAAGCAAGGCGCTTAATATAGCAGGTCTCTTTGTTGCAATTGGTCTTGTGCCCAAAAATACGGCATTTGAGAACATTGCCGCTCTTGACAGCAGAGGTTATTTTGACACCGATGAGGCATGCACAACCGCAACAAACGGCATTTACGTTGCAGGCGACTGCCGCAGGAAAAATGTACGTCAGCTCACAACCGCATGCGCAGACGGAAGCGTTGCGGCGCTGGCGGCATGCAAGTATATTGACACTCTGAAATAAAAAACGAAGCAGTTTGTACAGATGAACGTCTGTATAGACTGCTTTTTCACGTTGCGGTTTGCGGCAGGGTGCGCGCGGCGAAGCCCGAGCCGCCCGCGGCGGGAGGCATGCGGCGCGAAGCGGTGCGGAAGGCGAGGCACGGTCGTGCCTCGCTGTGAAGCTGAGCTTGCCGCATGCCTGTGTTTTCGCATGCAGGTGTGACGTTAAAAAGACAGCCGACGCGGTGGATGCATGCGAAAACGCGCCCCGCCCTGCGGGCGGGGCGACCGCCGCGGGCCCGTTGCCGCCGCGTTGTATAATCGCTCCCAAAGCGCTCAATAATATCAGCAAAAACCGAAAGGAAGAAATCCATGGAACTGACGAAAGAAACAAGAACTTATGCAAATCTTATGGCGGCTTTTGCAGGCGAATCTCAGGCAAGGAACAAATACACCTACTACGCCTCAAAAGCAAGAAAGGACGGCTATGAGCAGATTGCCGCAATCTTTGAAGAAACCGCAAACAACGAGAAAGAGCACGCTGAAATCTGGTTCAAGCTCCTTCACGGCGACGAAATTCCGCCCACCCTTGAAAACCTTGAAGACGGTGCAAGTGGTGAAAACTTTGAGTGGACAGACATGTATCCTACCTTCGCAAAAGAGGCGAGAGAGGAAGGGTTCACGCAGATCGCCGCACTTTTCGAAATGGTTGCCGCAATTGAAAGAGAGCACGAGGAGCGCTACAAAAAGCTGATTGACAACGTAAAAGGCGGTCTCGTTTTCTCGCGTGAGAGTGATTGCATCTGGATTTGCAACAACTGCGGCCATGTTGTTGTGGGCAAAAAAGCTCCGCAGATGTGTCCCGTGTGCAAGCACCCGCAGGCATACTTCGAAATCAAGGCGGATAACTATTAATTCTGCTGCGTTGCAACGGCGGCTCGCTCCGCTCGCCGCGGCTTGCGTGTGCGACCGTCATTTTGCTTTCCCTCAAAAGCTCAGCTGCCGCAACCAACGCACCTGCGGCAACACCTCGTATCCGCACACGCAAGGCGGCTCGCGCAACGGCATCTCGCTCCGCTCGTGCCGCGCTCGCCGCGCCCACAAAAAAGCAGCCAACTCCTTGCGGAATTGGCTGCTTTAATTTTCACTTTTTATTCTTAGTAAGCAATTGTGTAGTTCTGTTCGAATCTCATACCGATCTGAGCATCAACACTTGTAACAAGAATCTTTGCTGTGAGTGAAAGAACAAGGGGCATGCCGTAGGTTGCTTCAACCATGTTGCCTGTTGCCTTGTCAATTTTGCAGGAGATGATGCCGTCGAAATATGTAAGCTTAACGTTTGAAATGGTGAGGCCGGGGTAATCAAGGGTGATCTCTTCTTCCTTGAGAACGTTGAAAGCCTTGCCGTAACCTTCGCCTGCTTTGGGGTTAACGGTTTCATCATCAATGATGTTCATTGTGATTTTGATGTTTGTGCCGTCATCTTCAACTGTGAACTGCTCAACCATGTCGGGTGTGAGCTGGCTTACCCAGCTTTCGCCCTTGACGGGATAGTTGTCAATAATTTCCTGCTGTGAACCGTAAACAACGGGTGTCTCGTTCTTTTTAAGGAAAGTGTCCATTGCGCCTTTTGCAATTGAACTTACTGCGCTGGGAACCTGAAGCTTTTCAGGGATGTTTGCGGCATCCTCATAGTTTCTTGTAACGCTTGTTGCGTTTGTCTTAATCTTGTTTGCGCTTGCGTTGAAGTAAGCAACAACCTCGTCAACTGAAGAAGATGATGAAATTGTGCCGGATGAGCTGCCTGAAGCCGTTGTGCTCTCAGTGGGAGCGGTGTTTGTTGTGTCGCTTGAAGAGCTGCCGCCCTGAGTTGAGGGCTGGGTTGAAGGCTGAGTTGAAGGCTGAGTAGTGGGCTGGGTTGCCTGAGGCTGAGCGTCAACAGGTGTGCTTGCTGTGCCGCCGTTGCCGCCTGAAAGAATGCCCTGAAGAATGGGTGTGAAAACACCGGCACTGTTTGACTTGATGTTGATGTTTCTCGTCAGACCGACTGCAAGGAAAGAGCTGATGATGAGGGCTGAAGCAAGAATAACGGAAAGGACTTTGAAGAAGAACACATCGGGACCTTTAAGCTTTTTCATGGTTACATTTTCCTTTCTTTCATGCGGACGTACCGCACAGTCATAGGCATATTAATAGCTCATACATTATAATACATATTCTCTCTGCTTTCAAGCAATTTTTATGTTTTTTTAAAATTTCAGTAAGTAATGCCATTTTTTAATTATAGTTTTTTTATTGTATTGACAAAATTACTGATTCCTCTTGACTTTTTTGCCGATTTAATTCATTATATAAGATGCTACAGTAGCGGTATGTGCGCACTGGGGCAAAACAAACTGAAAGCAAGGACACCAATGAAAAAACTCAACCAAATTCAACCCTTGCCGAAAAGCACCGAGATTCTGTGGTGGTTATGCAGGGCGGCTCTGTTCATCTGGGGCGCCGTCAGCATGATGTACGGTTACACCTACCAGTTTGTGCAGGCAATTTTCGCAATTGCTTTTTCGCACCTGTGGGATATGTTTCAGCTCTTCGGCGGCAGGTCTTTTATTACTCAGGTCACGTTTTCATTCCAGACTATGCTCAATCTGTTTCTGGTATTCGGCTGCGTGGTCGGCACAACAATCAACACACACACAAACTTCACCTTTATAGACATACCCGAGCACATGTTTGCAGGCTATCTCTCGTGCTGCTTCGGCTTTGAGCTGGGCAGTATGATGCAGGGCAAAAAAACGCCGCTTAAGCCGTCTGTGCATGCTATGTTCTCATTACTTTTCGGCATGGGCATCCTTGTCGCGTGGGAGTTTTATGAGTTCACTATGGACAGACTCTACGGCTTCGACATGCAGTTCGGTGCCGAGCTCTACGGCGGCGGTCTCACGGACACCATGGCAGACCTGATTATAGGTGCCGTCGGCGCGCTGGGTGCAATGTTCATCGAAGCCTTCAGGCGTAACGGCATAATCGGCAAAAACCGCAAAGAAATCCGCGCTCGCGTCGTAGCGGAAAGGGAAGCTTTCAAGGCTGAAAAAAAGCGTCTGTATGAGCAGACACAGTAGGATTATACCACTCACCCTAACATAGTCTCCAATTGCCGGCACGAGGCCGGATACAATAATATATCACGGAGGGAACAACATGAAAAGATTTCAGAAACTGACCGCAGTATTCCTTGCAGTTCTCATGTTTGCAGGAATGTTCACCGTATGCTTCACCACAAGTGCGGCAGAGGTACCCGCGGCAAAAGCACAGTACACAGCAGCAGATGCGCAGTACCCCCTTATCATTCTGCCCGGCATCAACCACTCTGTTTCATACGTTGCAAATGAAGACGGCACACCTGCCGTTAACGCAGACGGTGCAGAGCTTTCAGGCGGCCTGCTTATCATTGACTCCGCAGGTCTTGTGGGCAAGCTCATTAAAAAGCTCCTTTGGCCCCTGCTTTCCAGCCTCTTCATGCAGTTTGACAACGGACTTTCCGATGCCGCTTATGAAGTAGTATGCGACCTGTTCAAGCTTCAGTCCTGCGACAAGGAAGGCAACCAGATTTACAATCTTCAGACAATCGAATACAACCATCCCGTCAGCGAAATGGACGAGGATACAAAAGATTGGTTCTACAGAATGCTTCCCATGCAGAACGTAACCAAGGATTTCGGTGAAGAAAACGTATACCTTTACACATTCCCGCTGGTTGGCAACCCCATGGATTCCGCCGCAAAGCTCGTTGATTACATCGAAATGGTCAAGGCACAGAAGGGTGTTGACAAGGTTAACCTTGCAACCGTCAGCCTCGGTGGCACGATCCTCACAGCTTATGCAGACATCATCAACGGCGACTGGTCAAACGTCAACTCCATCATCAACGCTGTTGCTCTCCTCAACGGTACAGATATCATCGCTGACTTCTATGCTCGCGAATGGAATCTCTCCGACGAAAACCTCTACAAAGACTACGTAAGAGGTATCATGAAGGAAATGAACGGCTCAGAAACACTCGGTTGTGTTATCAACGCCGCACTCCGTCTTTTCTCCCGCAAGACACTTGAAGGTCTTCTTACAGGTGCATTCTCAGGCATCCTTGATACACTCATTCTCAACAATCCTCAGTTCTGGGCAATGCTTCCCAAGGAGAGATATGAGGCTCTTGCCGAAAGATATCTCGTTGGTGAAGAATACGCAGTTCTCAAGGCTAAGGCAGATGCTTTCCAGCAGGCAAGAGTTAACCTTGAAGGCAACCTGCTTGAAGCAGTTTCACAGGGCGTTGCCGTCAACAGCATCTGCGGCTACAACCTCTCCTACACAGACGGTGAATATTGCTTCTTCGGTATCGTAGCAAGCAGCGCAACTTGCAACAGCGACGGTATTATTCCTACATATTCAACCTCAATCGGCGCAACATGCGTACCTGCAGGCACATCCTTTGATGCAGCCTACATCGCAGAAGCTCAGGCAAACGGCACCGCAAAGTACATCTCACCCGACGGAAGCTGTGACGCTTCAACCTGCCTGTTCCCGGATAACACATGGTTCTTCAACGGCCAGCACCACGAAACAGGCTACAACGACGTTGTTTTCAGCCTGCTCAAGGGTATTCTCCTCGGCACAGTTACAGATGTTAACTCAAGCGCAGCTTTCCCGCAGTACAACGGTCACAGAAGCACAAAGGATCTCACCCGTTGGGATATGCCCGATGCACGTGACGTAATGGCAAACGAAGAAGGCACCTACTCCGCAGAGCAGATTGCAATTGTTGAAGCAGCATACCTTGAAGCAGAAGCCTTCCTTGCAAACAGCACCATCCTTGGTGAAAACGCTCAGGAAGAAGCAGATGCAGTAACAAAGAAGCTGCAGAACGCTCTTGTAGAAGTTGGCGCAAGAGAAGCCGAAGCAGAAAGCAGCACAGTGCTTGAAGACGGCGCAGAAATCGTCCTCAAATTCGCAGACGACCTTCTGTTCAAGACCGTCGGCGGTCAGGGTTACACTGACTTCTTCCCCTTCGGTTTTGCAAAATAAGCGCGGCGGGCGGCCGGCGCCGCACACCAAGCCGCTCGAAAGAGTTGCAATATAAAACTATCACCCGAGACAGAACGTGGTCGAAACTACCACTTCATGTTTCGGGTGCTTTGTTTTGGTTTTGGAGTTGTCCGTCGACATGGTCCGCGCGACCACGCGCCGCCACACTAGTTGTGGGGTTTGCAACCGCTTCTCGTCCCGAGTGTTGACTTGGAGATTAGCTCTTCGTCCGTCGGCATGGTCCGTGCGACCACGCACTTGTTGTGGGGTTTGCAACTGCTTCGCGTCCCGGGTGTTGACTTGGAGATTAGCTCTTCGTCCGTCGGCATAGCCTGTGCGGCTACGCACTAGTTGCGGGCTTCAAAATCGCGCATGAATTCAACGAGTTTTTCTACGCCTTCAACGGGCATGGCATTGTAAATTGAAGCTCTCATTCCTCCAACAGAGCGGTGACCCTTGAGGTTGACGAAGCCTGCCTTCTCAGCCTCGCGCACAAACTTTGCGTTAAGCTCCTCACTTTCTGTTACAAACGTAACGTTCATTATTGAACGCGCGTCCTTTTCCGCAACGCCGCGGAAGAGTTTGCTTGAATCGAGGAAATCGTAAAGTATCTGAGCTTTTTTGCGGTTTCTCTCTCCCATGGCTTCAATGCCGCCGTATTGCTTTATCCATTCAAGCACAAGCTTGCAGATATAGATGTTGTATGTGGGCGGCGTGTTATACATTGAGCCGTTGTCGGCATGGATTTTGTAATCAAGCATGGTGGGGGTGATGTCCCTCGCGTTGCCTATCATGTCGTCACGGATGATAACGATGGTGAGACCTGCAGGGGCAATGTTTTTCTGCGCACCTGCATAAAGCATTGCAAATCGGCTGACGTCAATCGGCTCAGAGAGAATGCAGGATGAAATGTCTGCAACAAGGGGCAGACCGTTGACGTCGGGTATCTCTTTGAAAAGCGTGCCGTAGATTGTGTTGTTCATGCAGATGTAGGCGTAGTCGGCGTCTGCGCGAAAATCCTCTGCGGTTACTCTGGGGATGTATGAGAAGGTTTTGTCTGCGCTTGAGGCAACGGCGCGTGCGTCGCCGTATTTGCATGCTTCCTCGTATGCTTTCTTGGCAAACTGACCCGTGATAATGTAATCCGCCTTTCCGCTTTTGTTCATGAGATTGAGCGGAATTGCGGAAAACTGTGTGGATGCACCGCCTTGAAGAAACAACACGCGGTAGTTGTCCGGTATGCCCATCACTTCGCGCATGAGAGCTTCCGTTTCGTCAAAAATCTGCTGATATACTGTGGAACGGTGTGACATCTCCATAACAGACTGACCCGACTCCTTGTAGTTAAGCATTTCTGCCGCTGCTCTGTGCATCACCGATTCGGGAAGCATTGAGGGACCTGCAGAAAAGTTATAAACTCTGTTCATTGAAATCAACCTTTCTTTATATAAGGAAAATATTACGTCAATTATATATCTATACTCAGTGTGAGTCAAGCATATACGCCTTTTTTATGCTTCAAGCGCGGTTTTGAGAACAAGCATTGCCTGCATAAAATCAGCGACAGGCATACCCGAGCAACAAAGCAGAAGCACCGGCATCCCCTCAACGTCAAACGCCTTGAGCGCAACACCTGCTTGCGCCGCTCGGCGTTCAACCTCTCTTGCAGATAAAGCATAACCCAGCTCCAGCTTCACAAGATAACCTGCGGAGCCGGCAAAAGCCTTCGCCTTGCCGCCAAAAGCTTCGTGGGCCGCCTCACAGAGCCTGTCTGCTTTTGCGATGTATTGCTTCCTGAGCTTGCGCACCTGAGAAGCAAGCCTGCCGTCGCTGATGTAATGGCAGAGAGCTATCTGCTCCGTTTTTGAGGCGGTCTGCGAATACAAGCTGCTTTTTTCGCGGTACTGACCCATAAGCCGTTCAGGCAGTACCATAAAACTGACGTGAATTGACGGAAGCAGCAATTTGGAAAAAGAGCCGAAATACACCACGCACTCGTGCGAATCCATGCCCTGCATTGATGAAACGGGGCGCGTATAGTAGCGGAATTCACTGTCAAAATCATCTTCAAGAATGAGGCAGTTGTTTTTGCCTGCAAAGGCGATGAGCTGGCGGCGTTGCTGGGCGCTGAGTACCTCACCCCACGGCGAGATGTGCGAGGGGGAAATATATATAATGCCGGGTGAATAATCCGCCAGCGCGTCTATATTCTGCGGCAGAGCTTCAATGTGTACTGTGTTGAAGCCGCGGTCTTTGAAAATAGTTTCACCTCTTGAAAAAAGCGGACCTACAAAGAGCGCGTTTTTTGTGTCGATAACAGAGCACAGAATATGCAACAGACTTTGCACGCCTGCGCCGATGACAACCTGAGACGGCGCACATACCACGCCCCTCTGCTTTGCCGCGTAGTCGCTGATTGACTTGCGCAAATCCTCCTCGCCCTGCTCCTCGCCATAGCTGAGGAGTCTGTCTGTGCTTCTTAGTGCGCTTTTGACGTAACGGCTCCATACCGCAAGGCTGAAACTGTCCGCGTCAGAATAAGACGAAACGAAGTCAAAACGGGCATGCCGTGCTTCATCTGCACACTCACTCTCCTGCGGTTTGATGCTTTTTTTGACAGCGCCGCAGACAGTATATGCGCTTTGCGGCTTTGAAAGTACGTATCCGTCCTGTGCGAGCATCGCGTATGCATTTTCAACTGTGGTGCGGCTCAGCTCGTATTCCTGAGCGCAACGCCTGATTGACGGGAGCTTTGCGCCGTCTTCCAACGCACCTGAGATTATCAGCCCTCTGAAGTGCTCATAGAGCCGTACGTACAACGGTGCGTTGCTGTTACCGAAAAGTTCTTTTTTCACAACTGTCCCCTAAAAAATAATCAAAATTGTGCATTGATTTAATGTCAGTGCAGTTGTATTATATACCACGTTAAACCAAACGGCAAGTATCTGCCGCAAAAAAATGAAAAGAGGTACACATTATGAGCAGACTCAAAAGATGTCTCGCCATTCACGACATTTCATGCGTAGGTAAGTGCTCACTCACAGTGGCACTGCCCGTTATTTCTGCCATGGGCAGTGAGGTTGCATCTTTACCCACAGCCGTGCTTTCAACCCACACTGCAGGCTTCACCGGGTACACCTTCTGTGACCTGACAGAAGAAATTCCAAAAATTGCACAGCATTGGGAAAAGGAAAATCTTCGCTTCGATTCCATTTACACGGGCTACCTCGGCTCCTTCACACAGCTTGAATACGTATCAAAGATAATTGACACCTTCGGCAAGGATGCCGCAGTTATCATCGACCCCGTTATGGGCGACGGCGGCAAGCTTTACACGGGCTTCACACCGGAATTTGCCGCAAGCATGGCAAAGCTGTGCGGCAAGGCAGACGTCATCATTCCCAACTTCACGGAAGCGGCGTTTATGCTTGACGACATGAGTGTGCTTGAAGCAAAGGATGAAGATGCCGTAAAAGACGTGCTCGTACGTCTCGCCGCTCTTGGTGCAAAGCACGTTGTTTTAACGGGTGTCAGCTTTGAAGAGGGCAAACTCGGCGTTGCAACGTACGATGCTGAGACGGGCAAGATGCACACTTATTTCAACAAGCGCATCAACGTATCCATGCACGGCACGGGCGACGTTTACGCAAGCGTTTTCACCGGCGCATACATGAAGGGCTACAGCGTTGAAGATGCTGCACGTGTTGCCGCAGACTTTGCGGTGCTTTGCATTGAGCGCACAATGGATGACATTGACAACCATTGGTACAGTGTTAAAATTGAGGCGTGCATGAAGGAACTTGTGAATATATAAAAATAAGCAGAAGCAAAAAGGAAGTGTCTACCGCACTTCCTTTTTTGTTTACTTTTGTTCGTCAAAATATCTCAGCAGGTTGTAAATCAATTCGATTTCAGTGTTGCTGTATCCGTCAAGAACAATGTGTCTTTTGCTGTCAACGCCGAGAAGATAATCGGTTGAAACATGGAAGATTTTTGCAAGCTCAACAATATACGGAGTTGTAGGCGTGGATAAACCCATTTCCCACGAATTTACAGAACTGCGTGAAATGCCGAGTTTCCGTGCTAACTCCGCTTGAGAATAACCCGCATCTTCGCGCAAGCTTTTAATCATATCGTAAACCATACGCAACACTCCTTTTTGATAATTATATCCTGCACAATAAGACAATAAATTATCAGCAACTGTATTGTTTTGTTGACAAAAGTGATTTTTTATAGTAGAGTATGATAAAGAAAGCGCCACATAGTTTGTTGCGAAAAACAAGGGATGACGGCTTGTGAAAAAGTTAATAAAACGGGTTGCCGTGGTTGGTTGCAGGGATTATGATGACTACGATGAAGCAAAGAAGTTTATTGATGCTTGCCTGCTTGATTTGAAAAGAGAAAACGAAATTATCATCGTTTCGGGATGTGCAAGAGGTGCAGACTCTCTTGGTGAAAGATATGCAGAAGAAAACGGATATAAGGCTGAAAAATATCCTGCACAGTGGCAACTTTTCGGCAAAAGCGCAGGACCGAAAAGGAACAAACAAATGGCAGAGGTCAGTGACCTTGTGATTTGCTTTTGGGATGAAAAGAGCAGAGGAACAAAATCTATGATTGACTTTGCAAGAAAATTCGGCAAAGATGTAATGATAAAGAAAATAGCACGATAATGAAAGTGTAAGCAAAAGACATGAAGGGCTACATCGTTGAAGATGCCACATGTGTTGCCGCAGACTTTGCGGTGCTTTGCATTGAGCGAACAATGGACTACATTGACAACCATTGGTACAGTGTTAAAATTGAGGCGTGCATGAAGGAACTTGTGAATATATAAAACTAGTCGGTCGGGAAACCCGCCGCTTTCACTCCGTGAACGGGCACCCTTTTGTCACTTCGTGACATTTCCCCGGATAGGGGAATCTCTCGGAGGTGGAGCCTTCACCTGCCTCTCCCTTCGGGAGAGGTGGCGCGAAGCGTCGGAGAGGGTGATTACGGTGCCAACTGCCAAGGCGAATCCGAGCCTTGCCCCCCTCAGTCACCTGCCTGCCAACTCTTTAACTTATAAAAAGCGCCCGTGACGCAAAGCAGTTATCAGCACTGCCTTATGTCTCGGGTGTTTTCTTTTGGTCTTAGAGTTGTATGGCGGCATGGTCTGCGCGACCACGCGCCCGTGACGCTCACAAAAAAACAACTGCACACTCGTTTCAGAGTGTGCAGTTCAGCTTGTCGAAAAACTCGTTTTCGACAAGCTGTCAGACTGCCGAGAAAGGTGCAAGATGACCTTTTCTTTGCCCCGAAGGTGTACAAAGGTACTCCGAGAGGGCAAAAAAAGGTCAAAACAATGCGAAAATCGTACAA
>JAZNQF010000094.1:0-2012 GCA_045590055.1 Acutalibacteraceae bacterium | reverse complement strand
TTGTGCTTTTCTCGACAGTCTGAGCCCGACTTGCTTCTGCAAGTTGGGCTTTGTTTATGTCAGTACGGACATATTCCATTCAGTGGTACTTGTGACGCTGACTTTGTTGCACAACATAAAATAGCTGCCTGACGGCAAGCTGATTTGATCTGCACCGGATTGTATCTTAAGTTTATGTGTGATATAATTATTTCGACAAGAAATTTTAGAGCCGGATAAGCTTGGTTTTATCAAACAAAAAATCGTTATTATAAAGTGAAGTGTTTTTAATATGAAAGATAAAGATTATCTTTTAAGCAAGGCTCAGGATAATTTTCCTGAACTGAAATTTTCTTTCCTCACTCCCGATACAACCGAATTTATCGGTTCAAACGGTGACAGTATTCTTCTTGATTTTGGGGAACATGCGGTGGGACATTTCTCCTTCGCTTTTGATAGAGTTGATGTTTTTGTTGATGCTCCCGTTCGTTTGATTATTAAGTTCGGCGAAGATATGAGAGAAATAAATGATGATTTTTCTCAATACAACGGCGTGCTTTCAAAAACATGGTTGCAGGAGGAAATAATCAATCTTGATTTCCCGCAGAAAATAACTATGCAAAGAAGGTATGCTTGCAGATACATAAAAATAACAGTGGAAAGAACCACACGACCAATAAGACTCTTTGATTTCAGCTTCCGTTCTTCAACAAGTGCCGATGTATCTGTGCCGGTTTTTACGAACACGGAAGATGCATTGTTAAATAAAATTGACATAGTTGCAACAAACACTCTCAAGGAATGTATGCAGACCGTCTTTGAGGATGGTCCCAAACGTGACCGCCGTCTTTGGATTGGCGACCTTCGTCTGGAGGCTCTTGCAAATTATTATACGTTTAATAATCTTGAAATTGTAAAAAGATGTTTGTATCTTTTTGCCGCAGGAGAGTGTAATGAATCAGGTTTCTTGCCGTCCTTTGTTTATGAAACTCCTTACTACCACTCCGGAGCAACACACATTGAGGATTATGCACTTTTATATGTTGTAAGCGTATGCGATTACTACGAGCATACCGAAGATATGGATGTTGTTAACGACCTGTTGGAAATTTGCAGATCACAGCTTGAAAGCTTCAGAGCCACGCTGGATGAAAATTTGATTGCAACAAAGCAATGCGGTTGGTTTGCTTTTATTGACTGGTGTCCGGGGCTTGAATGTATAACCTCATTACAAGGGGTATATCTTTATACACTTGAACGTTTTTGCAAATTGCTGTATGCAATAGGCGATGAGGAATATGAAAAATACTCTGCTCTTATTTCCGAGGTTCGTTCTGCTTCTAAAAAACACCTTTATGATGGGAACAAAGGTGTTTTCTCAAATGCTTTAGATGATAGTCAGCTCAGTGTTCATTCTCAGGTCTGGATGATTTTGGGCGGTGTGATAACCGGAGAGAAAGCAAAAAAACTTCTTTTTTCTTGTCTTGACAACAAGAAGTTTAAGCAGCCTGTTACACCGTATATGCGCCACTATGTTATTGAAGCTATGTTAAAGCTTGGTATGAAGGATGAAGCTGTACAATATTTGAAAAAATATTGGGGCGGTATGGTGGAACTTGGTGCAGATACCTTCTGGGAGGCGTATATTCCCGATGACCTTGATTTCTCACCGTACAACGACAGAATGATAAACAGCCTTTGCCACGCATGGAGCTGTACGCCATCATATTTCATTCGTAAATACGGGTTGTAAGTTGAGAGATTTTATAATAACAAATTCCAATTTGTCAGGGTGATAAATATGATTAAAAAGTTTGAAATACATACCGACGTTCTTGTTCTCGGAAGCGGTCCTTCCGGGTTTGCAGCGGCATATACTGCTGCAAAAAACAGTGCAAAGGTTATTGTTGTTGAGCAAAACGGAGATGTGGGCGGGATTTCAACATCGGGTCTTATGAGCCATTGGACAGGCAGCTGCGGCAGCCCTTTGTATTATGAAATTCTGAAAAGAACAGCCGAAAAAAATGAAGGTG
>JAZNQF010000093.1:0-21890 GCA_045590055.1 Acutalibacteraceae bacterium | reverse complement strand
CGGCGAGTTTTATTGCTTCGCAGTGATATTTGTCTTGCGACAAGTGATATTGCCTTCGGCAGTTTTCGGCGAATAAAATAACACTGAAGCCGTAAGGCTTCAATATCACTTTTGATTTATCAAAAATATAACTGCAAATTTTAATTTGCAATATCACTTAATACTCACCGAAGAAAATATTTTCACTTTGGCGTAATTGCTTTTAGAGTATATAACCCACTATGACACTTTCAAGCCGAAAGTGTCACTTTTTATATAAAAAATTGGGAGCACTTCATCACAAAGTGTCTACCAATAATTTTATCTGTCCTTAGCAACCCTCTGCATTCTTGTCCGCTTATTTTGTTGCGGACGATAGAGCGCATGAACGGGGTGGCGCTTTTGGCATCACGCCTTTTCGTTTTTTCTCCCTCGGAGTATCTGTTTACGGCCAATCAAAAATCTGATATGTTATTTCAACCTCTCTGCTTTTTCTGCATGTTCAGCCAATTCACAAAGCCGTACAAATCGTTAATAAGGAACATCACAAAGCAAACCAAAACAGATATGCACGAGCTGTCTTCAATACTCGCCATAACCCATAAAACAAGCAGAACCACATCATTTGCGGCATAGGCGAGGGCGAAAAACGGGCTGCGCCTGAAAGTCAGATATGCGGCAATAAAGCTTGTTGTAACGGAAACTGTGCTTGGTATGATGTTGGCTGTGTTGAACGCAACCAATATATAATAAAAAACAACGGTTACAACAGCAGATAACGCAAACATAAACACAACCTCTTTTTTCTTAAGGCTGTTTACCGTCACTTCGGCGCGGTTGCCTTTGTATGGGTTGCGAAGCCACGCAATCAATGCGTAAACCGCCATCGGAGCGGTCATTCCGAGGTAGGTTACCATCTCGCCGTAGTAAGCAACCGAAAACGATATTATGCCGTATAAAGCGCTGAAAATAATCATCAGCACTTGACCTATGGGGTTGCCTTTAGCATTAAAAATCAGTGAGGTTATGCCTATTAATGAGGCTGCTAGCGTCATATAGTCAGACCTGTCAAAGTACGCAAATGAAACAACAGTAGCCAAAACAGAAACGCTCCATAGAATAAGCTCAGTTTTTGTAAAATATCCTATAATCTTTTTCATTCCGTCTCCCTAAAAAAACAAGCATCCGATACACATCTTCTAAGACCTAACGATGTGTAAACGAATGCTTCTGCATTTCACTACCCGGTGGCAGTATGTATTTTTTCTTATTATAACACACCGTTACCGCAAATGCAACTGCCTATTTGTGGTTTCTGCTATGTTTCGATTACGGCTGTGCGGACTTATTCCATATTGTTTTTGATGTTCGGTTGTGATATAATTATAAAGCAATTGACAGGAGGTGCGTTATGGATACCACTGTGAAATTCAGCGGCAAAGCAAAGGAATATACACAGGGCAGACCAAGCTATGCGAGAGAGTTTATTGAAGCTTTGTATAATGACTACGGCTTTTCTGACGTCTCTGTTATAGCAGATATAGGTTCGGGTACGGGCAAATTTGCAAAGCAGTTGCTTGACAAGGAAAGTATAGTTTATTGTATTGAGCCGAATACTGACATGCGCCTTACGGCTGAAAAAGAGTTGAGCATATATCCAAATTTTCAGTCTGTTGACGGCAGTGCTGAAAACACAACTCTTACGGATAATTCTGTTGATTTTGTTGTCACTGCGCAGGCGTTCCATTGGTTTAACCCACAAAACTTCAAAAAAGAATGTTGCCGTATAATTAAACCTGACGGGAAAGTGTTTCTTATCTGGAACACAAGAGTTGAAACTGCACCGATAAATCAGATGCTTCACGGCATTTATTCGAAGTATTGCCCAGATTTTAAAGGCTTCAGCGGTGGCACAAAGCTGCACGATGAGCGCATCAAAGAGTTTTTTAGCAACGAATATGAATACGTAACCTTTGATAACCCTCTGTATTATGACAAAGAGAAATTCATTAACCGCGCTCTTTCGGGGTCATATTCTTTGAGAAAAGGCGATGTCGATTATGATTTGTTCTTGGAAGAGATGATCAAGGCTTTTGATAAAATGCAAGCTAACGGTATTGTCGTGATTGAAAACAAAACAGTTGCTTATATCGGTAAAATGGTAAAATAATATTTTCGCATAGGAGAAAGACAATGAGTGCACGCGGTGATGACAACAGAAGTGTTCGCTTTACCAAGCAGCGAATCAGAACGGCTTTTTTTGAGCTGATGCAGACAAAGAGTGTGCAAAAAATTACAGTTGCAGAAATTGTACGTAAGGCGGATATCAGCCGTGCCACATTTTATTTGCACTATCTTGACATCTATGACCTTTTAAATCAAACGGAAGATGATATAATTTCTCAGGTGCTTGAGGAGATTAAAAAATTTGATGAAAGCACCTACGTGGTTGGTGAGTTTCCAATTGCTAAACGTGTGTTTGAGGTGTTCTTTGCACATGCAAACGAAATTGAACTTCTCTTCGGGGAAAACGGCGATGCTGCTTTCCGCGAAAAGTTTCAGTCGGCAATGAGCGGGTATTTTAAAACTCTGCTGTCTTTCATTATTCCCGAATCTGATAACCTCGACAACGTGCTGGTGTTTCTCGTCAGCGGTGTGTTGAACATGTTCCTTCATAATCTTAAATCAGAAACACCGTCCGATATTAACACCCTTGCAATGATAGCCAACCGTTATCTCAGGGCAACAAATAAGCTTATAGGACTTCCGGAAATAGAGCCCGACTGATATCAAAAATCGCACGTAATACTGTGTTACGTGCGATTTTTTAATGCGGGTTTATTTGTTCCAAGGGGAAACATAGCTTTCATAAAGCGCCATGCGTGAACCGTACGGATCATTTACAACACTGTCGGTTTTGTCAATGATAAGGGTTGCTCTGTTGTCTTTATTATATTCGGGCCAGCTTTCATCGGGGCAGCCATATTTTGCAAAATTGCCCCAATAATTGCGCATTTTCGAGCCTACCTGCTTATCTGTTGCACTGTTAAAAATCTTCTTTTCAACAAGGCCGAGGTCAAGCGTAGAATCAAACAGAATCGGAATATCTGTTATATGGAAAGCACCGAGGTTTACGAGCTTCACAAGATTGGGCTGATAGTCATAGCGGTATGTATAAACCTGTGTTGTTTCTGAATAATTGTCGGCAAGCTTTGTGAGGGGATAGCGGTACATTCTTTCTGTGCCGAGCTCAATGAGTGATTTTGTTGATGGATAATTCATACCACTTGTAACAATTGACTTGAATTCGGCGGTATAATTGGGTGTTACAAGCTTCTGTACGATGGGGAGATATGTAAGCGGAGGCAGAATAAAGAAGAAAAACAGTGATGCTTCATCCCTTGTGCAGCCTGCAAGTATTTTTTTGTCGGTGTTTTCGCTTGCCGCTTGAGAGGGATGGCAAACAAGGAATTCACCGTCAATGACGGGGTTGAAGGTGCAGTTAATGCCGTATTTAAGTGCAACGTCAAAATCAAGCGCACCGTTTTTTGAAACAAGGGTAGCGGGGGACATTTCAATGAGCTCCTGCGCGGACGGATTGCCCATTTTGTTAAGCCATATTGACGCTACGTCTTTTGCTTGCTGTGCTGAATAAAATGAATCGCCGCATGAGCTTTGCGAAATGACTTTGCTGAAATAAGGTTTTGCAGACGGTACTGCAAGCAGTGCTGTTGCAAGTGCGGCACCCGAAGATTGACCGAAAACAGTGACGTTTGACGGGTCTCCGCCAAAGGAGGTAATGTTTCTGTTTACCCATTCAAGTGCAAAAACAATGTCTCTTAAGCCATTGTTTGCCGTTGCGCCGGGTATTGTATCTCTTAAATCAAGAAAACCGCATACGTTGAGACGGTAGTTTGCTGAAACAATGATGCATCCGGTGTCGTTCGCCATTGTTCTCATGTCGTAGTAGCTCTCGTCAATTCCGCCCGTTGCGTATGAGCCGCCATGAATCCAGAACATAACGGCAAGAGGCTCAGTGGAATCTGTATCGGGAACCCAAATGTTGAGCTTGAGGGAATCCTCACTCTGCTTTGACTCACTGTAGTTTGTTTGAATAGACTTCTTTGGCTGTGTGGTAGCATCAAAAACTCCGTCCCATTTATCGGGAGCAAGCGGAGCAGTGAAGCGGCGTTCACCAACGGTTGGCTTTGCGTAAGGAATGCCGTAATATAATTCGCCGCCCTGATAATACATGCCTTTAACTGCACCGTATTCTGTTTGTGAAACGGGTTGATTTTCCTCACCGTTTGCAAAAGTGGGAATCAAGCATGAAAGCAACATGGTCATGGTGAGAATTATGCACATAAGGTTTTTGATTTTTTTCATGAATACACGACCTTTCTATAAAAATATTATACATGATTTTGGGTGTTGTTCAATTTTCAATAGTTTTGCAAATGTATAAATCTGGACACTTTTACGCGAAGTGTCAATTGACGCTCTTTTATACATGTTCTGAGATTTTTGCGTTTATGCTTCAAAAAACGCAAAAAAACTGCTTAACCAAGCCTCATGCTCAGTTAAGCAGTTTCTATAATTATGTATTTGTTACGCGTTTGTTGTTACATTGATTGCACTTGAATATGCGCCGTAGCACTTGGCACCGTCAAATGTTTTGTATGCTCTTACCTTGAATCTGTAGCTTGTGGCGGGGGCAAGGTGTTTGATTGTGCAACTTGTGCCGCTTACAGTTGTGTACAATTCATATTCGCCTTCATAGTCGTTGAAGATATAGACTCTATACTTATCAGCGTTTCTGACTGAGGACCATGCAAGTGTTACTGAATTCCTGCTCTTTTCTTTTGCAACAAGATTCTTAACGGCTTCGGGTTTGGTTGTCTGGCTGATAGATGCGGAGTCAACAGATGTGAACATTGCGCCGTCAACCACACGGTATGCCTTAACCATGAACTTGTATGTTGTTGCAGAGGCAAGGTCCGTGATGATGGCCTCGTTTTTGTTAACAGTTTGGTCAAGAACAAACTTGTCTTTCGATTTGCTGTACTTGTAAACCTTGTAGTAGTCAGCCTTTTCCTGAGCCTTCCATGTAAGCTTGATTGAGCTGGATGAAAGGGGAGATGCTTTAACGTTTGTAACCTTTAAAGCGAGCCTGCCGGTTGAAATACTGCGGCTTTTTGCATACGTATCAGCGTAGGATCCGGCGTCGCAATATATCTTCAGCTTGCTGTTGCAACTGTTGAAAGCGTTGCTTGCAATGCTTTTAACGGTGCTTGAAATGCGTATTGTTGCAAAAGTTTTGCAACCGAAAAATGCAAATGATTCAATGCTCGTGAGCTTAGGCGGCAGGTTAACCTTGCCGAGCTTCACACAATTTGCAAAGGTGTAAGCTTCAATTGTTTTCACACCGTCAGGAATGTCAATTGATTGAAGAGCTGTGCAACCGCAGAAAGCGTAAGCGCCGATGCTTGTCAGCTTTTTGGAAAGCTTGACGGTTTTAAGTGACGTGCTTCCATAGAAAGCCTCAGGGGCAACGGCCATAACGCTTGACGGCATCTCGTATGATGTGGCGGTGTTGCCTGTTGCATATTGATAAAGTACGTCACGGGCTTTTGAAAGAAGCGCATTGTTGCGTGAGCAGTACATGAGGTTGTCTGTGCTGACCTTGATTGATTCGAGCTTGCAATATCTGAGCGCTGTGGTTGCTATGTCGGTCACGTTTGCGGGGAAACGGATTGACTTAAGCGCGGTGCAACTGTAAAAAGCGTTGGCACCGACGGACGTAAGCGACTCAGGCAGGGTGATTTTTTCAAGTGCTTTGCAGTTGAAAAAGGCTTTGCTGCCGATGGCGGTTACCGTGTCGGATAAAATAACCTCTTTCAATGCTGTGCAACCGCTGAATATGCTGTTGCTGATGAACTTCACACCTTGTTGCACGGTAACTGACGTTATACCCGTGCAACCCTTGAAAGCGGCGTTTGCAACTGCAAGGGTTGATTTTTTGATTTTGAAACTGCCTTTGGCTGTTTCTGCAACGTTGATGAGATACTTGCCCAGATACAGACCGCCTGTAGATGTGCGATTTTCAGCGTTGTTGAAGAAAGCCGTGCTTGTAAAGCAGGAGTCCCCGATGTGCTCGATATTGTCGGATACGGTGATTTTGCTCAGCTTTGTGCAGCCGTAGAAAGCGGCTTTACCGACAGAGGTTACGTTTTCGGGAATTGTAATTTCCTGAAGTTTTGTGCAACCGTAGAAAGCGTTATCTGCAATCAGTGTTGTACTTTTGCGGATATTGAAGGTGCTTTCAACCTTTTTCGGCTTGACGGTAATGAGTCTCTTTTCAATGTAAAGAGCGCCATTGTCAGACCAATTGTCGTTGTCCTTGTAAAGTTCTGTTTCTTCAAAAGCACCTGCTCCGATGCTCACAACTGAGGACGGGATGGTGATTTCATCAAGATTACTGCAATAGTAGAAAGCATAAATACCAATGCTTGTTACGCCGCTTTTGATAACAACCTTTTCAATATCATCGTGGAAGCTGTACCATTCGGGGTTGTCTGTCTGCCAGTTCCACATTTCGCCGCTGCCGCTGATCGTCAGCGTTTTTTTGCTTTTGGAATAACTCCATGTAAGGTTATCGCCGCAAGTGCCGCCTGTTGCCGCGTTTGCCTGTGCCGCACTCATTGGTATGATTGTTGCACACATCACAATTGCAAGAAAAAGGCAAAACATTCTGCGGATTGATTTTTGCATTGCTGTCCCTCCGGAAAAAATAGTTGTTTTACGAAGTCTGTGTGTCAACCTAACTGTTGTGAGCAGATGATGTCGTCAGCAAGAATGATTCTGCCGTCGTCTGTGAAGTAAGTGATGATACCGTCGTTTTCAACTGTCGGGAAAATCGGACAGTTGATGCTTGAAAATGCTTTGATTACTGTTGAATATGTGAGTCCTTCCTGAGTGTTGCAAGCAATTGCAACTTCGGGTTTGAGTGTCTTAACAAAGTTAGGTGCTGATGAGCCGATGTAACCGTGATGACCAAGCTCGAGAATGTCAATTTCTTTGCCGATTGCTTTTGCAACCTCCATTTCGTCACCGAAGAACCAGTCAAGGTCACCTGTGCAAAGAGCGGTTCTTCCGGCTTTTTCAACAAGAGTAACAACACTGTTTGCGTTTTCTTCCTTTTCAAAGGCTGCTTCGTCAAAGTCTGTGCTGAAGAACTGAATTGTGAAATCACCGAAAGCGAAGGGCTCTGTGGGAATGTCCTGAATAAGCTCAACGCCGTTTGCTTCACAAGCTTCAATCATCTGATTGTAGACTTCTTCGTTGTCCCATGTCCATCTCTCAAAGAATACACACTTTGAAGCATCGTACTTCTTGAGGAAAGCTTTTTTGACGGTTACATCTTCATCGTTGATGATGGTGTCAAAACCGCCGAGGTGATCGGAGTGTGCGTGTGTGCCGAGTACCCAGTCAAGTGTAACCTTGCCGTTTTCATCAGCACAGTTCGCTTTGAGGTATTCAAGGATTTCTTCCTCGTAGCCAACAAGGTCAAGGCTGGGAAGACCCTTGGGGTTGTCGTTGTCTTCTGCCGCATCAAGCATTGCAAATCTGCCGTTACTTTCAATGACGATGCAGTTTCCGCTTCCTGTGTTGAGGAAGTGAATGCGGTCCGCTGTGCCGGTTTCTTCGGTGTACTGTGTGTCAATTGTTACGTTTTCATATACCTTGTTTTCGAGATTTAACTGTGTGGGTGAGCCAATAATACCAAGAATATAGAAAACTGCCATGATGATGGATACGAAACTTGCGATGAATGATGTCATGATGATTATCCTCCTCGTAATTTTTAATTAATAATTAAAACTGATTTCTGTTCTGGTGTTTGTGCCGATTGTGATATCACCTGTCAATGAGAATCTCATAACTGCCATTTTGCAGCCACCAAGAATGAGCGACATGTTCTGGTCGTAAACAACGCCGACAACCTCGTTTGAAAGCTTGTCAAGTGTAACAACGATTGAGCAACCCGTGTAGTCTGCGGTTACTTCTCTGTAGCTCATTTCGAGCCCTGCGCCAACCATTTCACCAATCATACTGTCAACGTCGGATTTTGTGAATATGTCAAACGCTTTGCCGTGTTTGGTTTGTGAAATGGGATTTGTGGGCAGAGTTTCAATTTTTTCATCCGCAAACCAAAGCGTGATGGTGTAGGTCGAGCTGGTTTTGCTGTTGCTGAGCTTTGTCTTGCTTGCGTTAAGATCGGTTGCCGCATTGAGACCGTCTGCTATACACAAGGATGAGCCACTGATGGGTAAGCGGTTGATGAGTTGTGACGAGCCTTTGGGAATGGAGACTTTGCTGATTGTAGGATCGGAGGTAAGGCTGTCTTTTATTGCTTCATTTATCAGATCTTCAGCAAAAGTTGTGTTCTTAATATTGAACTGATTGATAATAAAGGAGTTTACGATTGTGGTTTCGGGTTTTGTTACGGTTTTGATTCTGTTCATGGCTGTTGTTGCTGCCTGAAGCAGAGTATCAGGTGTGTTTTCAGGCGGAGTGAACGTGTCTGTTCTGACAATTGCCCGGTCATATATATCCTTGTTGGAAAGCGTTCTTACGGTGATATATGCACCGCCTTCGCCAACTATTGTAACCTCACCTGTTTGTGTTACCTTTGCAACGTTTTCGTCACTTGTGCTCCATACAAGTGGCTGAGCGGAAGCGGCAGGCTGGAATTCTGCGGTAAGCTGAACCTTGTCACCGACATTGAGATTCTCGTGATAATTTGTGCCGGTGAATTTCAGGTCAACAACGGCAATTGCACATGAAGCAACATATCCGCCGTCTGTGGTGGTCGCAGTAATAACAGTTGAGCCGGGGCTCTTGGCTTTGACAATACCTGATGAGGAAACGGTTGCAACATTTTTGTTGCTTGATGCCCATGTAACGGTGGTTATATTTGCATTATAAGGTGTTATGCGTGCTCTGAGAATGAATGTGTCGCCTTCCTTGAGCGCATATTCCGAGTATGACATTTCGGCGTTGCTGACTCTAATTCGGTCTTCAACAACAATCTTGTAGGTACAAACTTTCTGCTGGTCGTTTGTTGTTGCAGTGATAACTGCTTCACCGGGGTTAAGGCAGATGATTCTGCCGTTGCTGTCAACCCTTGCAACACTGTTTTTGCTTGATTTCCACGTTACGCTTTGATCGGTTGCGGTTGCAGGGGTAACCACTGCGGCAAGCTGTCCGATTTTGCCGGGATACCAGACGGAGTCACTTGTGAGAATGGTGACTCCTGTGGGCTTTTCCCTTGTGGTTGCGGAAATAACCGTTACTTCGCATGTATCCTTAAACTGTCCGTCTTTTGAGGTGACGGTCATTTTGAAGGAGAAATTACTGCCGATTGCGGGCTTTGAAGCTTTGATACCGGTAATTTTGTTGCCCGAAACCATAATGTAATCGGACCACTTGTAAGTTGTAATAAGATATGTGTAGTTACTCAGAGAGATGGTGAAGTCCTTGTTCGATGCGTTTGAAGGAGAAAAAACAGGCTTGATTTCACATGTCTGACCTGCGTAGATTGTGAGCGTTTCGGGCATTGAAATTGAAGTTACGCTTTTTTTAGTGACGTTGATGGTGCAGCTTGCTTTGATGGTTGAAACATCGTCGGACGTAACAGTGATTTTTGCCGTGCCTGTGCCCACTGCTTTGATATAACCGTTTGAGGTCACTGTTGCAACGCTTGTGTTGCTCGATTTGAAGGATACCTTTCTGTTGTTTGCATCGTGAGGCAGAATCTCATAATCAAGGGCATAATCCTCGTTGAGTGAAAGGCTGACGCTTGACTGAGCAAGATTGAGGCTTTCAACATGCTGCTTGACGGTGATTTCATAAGAGTTGCTTACAACTTCACCGTCAGCGGATTTTGCGAAAATCTTAACCTTACCTGCGGAAACGCCTGTCACGTAACCTGTTTTTGAAACGGTTGCAATGTCTGTGTCAGTTGAGTGCCACGTAACGGTTTTATCTGCAGCGTATGAGGGCAGCACCGTTGCAGTGAGTGAGCGCTTGTTGCCAACCCATACGGTCTTTTTGCTGCTTGTAACCTCAATCGAGTCAACCTTGGAATCGTCTGTTGTTACTGTTACGGGGTCTTTGTTATATGCGCCCCAGACGGTTTCGCCTGCTGAGGTTAAGTAATAGCCGCGGACACGGAAGCTGTATACACTCAGCTCTTCAAGATTGGTAACGTTTTTTGTAGTACCCTTAACGCTTGAATAGAATTCATATTCGGTTGCGCCCGGTCTGAGAATCTCAAGGCTATATCCGGTCTGACCGCTTGTTGCCTTCCATTTGACGGTTACGGAATTATTTGTTACGTTTGAAACAGTAACGCCCGAAACTCTTGTGGGAGAAGTAATTGCGGAAACCTCGGAGGAAAACTTGCCGTCAAAAATTGTTTCGTCAAAAACAACGCAAGGGCAAACCTTGAACAGATATTCCGTGCATGCGGTGAGACCCTTGAGTTTAATCACGTTTTCTTCGGTAATCTGCACTGCAGACCACGTTGTGCCGTTGTCTGTGCTGGCATATACCACGTATTGGTTTGCATCCTTGACCGCTGACCAGGAAAGCTCTGCAACGGTAACGCCTGTTGAGTTAACTGCAAGGTCTTTTACCGCGCCTGAGGGCAGGGTCTGCATTTCAACGTATGATGTCTTGCCTGTTTCGTATGTAGCACCGAAAATGTTTCTGTATGTGCTGACTTTGATTCTGACGGTCGTGCCGCGGGGCAGGTCTCTAACGGTAGCCTTTGTACCGGTGTAGCTCTTATAGAGTACGTAGTCGTCAGCACCTGCGTATTTGACGTAGAGACGGTAGCCCGTTGCGCCTTCAGATTTGTTCCACTTAACCGTCACAGATGTCTGCGCGGCGGCGTACTGTCTGACCTTCGCAGGCTTTGCGGGTACGGTTTTTATGGTAGTGTATTTGTAGTCACCGAATTTCACCTTGCCTGAGACGATTTTGTATGCGCGCACTCTTACCTTTGAAGTGAGGCCTCTGTCAAGGTCTTTCAACGTTGTGTGTGAATTTGTTACTGTTTTTTCAAGCACGTAGGAATCTGTTGCATCGTCGAGCATCCAGACTTGATATCCTGATGCGCCCGAAACGTCGTTCCAATCGAGCTTGATGCTTGTTTGCTTGATGTCTGTGCGTACAATTTCCTTAATCGCACCGACGTCTGCCGCGCTTGCACCTGTGATGCACAACATGGAAATCAAGCAGACCATGAGTACAACAAAGGGCAGAAGCTTGAATGATTTTTTCATAGACACCATCCTCTGATTATATTCGGTAAAGGGGACACCTATACCATTATAACAGCATTATATCATTTTATATGCAAAAGTTCAATAGATTACGTGTTGAACAATGATTAAATAATTGAGCCCTATTTGTATTATTTTTGTGACCAAAAAGTGTGAGCACAAAATCGCGACGATACTGAAAAAGAATGTGCAAAGATAACCGCTGCATCTCTTTACTTCTGATGTAAACGGTGATATAATATCAAGGTTAGCATTTATTAAAAGAAAGGATATGAAAAAACATGAAGTACATAGGCTTTGCACTGCTTGCTGTTGTGGCAATTTTTGTGATTCTCATTGCAATCTGCGCACTCAGAGCAGTTAAAATCAAAGCAAAACCCAACACAGACAAACCTGCAATCAATCCCACCGAAGAAGAAGCGGCTGACTATGCACAAAAGCTTTCCGCAATGGTGCAGGTGCCCACAATTTCTCTAAGGGGCAACACCGACCTCACTCAGTTTTACAAACTGCACGAGGTTATGAAAAAAAACTTCCCGCTCATTTTCTCAAAGCTTGAGCTTACCGAGCTTGACGGAAACCTTCTTTTCCGTTGGAAAGGCAAGGATTCAAGCAGAAACGGCATCCTTCTCATGGGACATCAGGACGTTGTTACCGCAGACGAGCCCACGTGGGAACGCTCACCTTTCTCAGGCGAAATTTCAGGCGGCAACATCCACGGCAGAGGCGCAATGGACTGCAAGTCCACCGTGTTCTGCGAATTTCAGGCAATTGAAGAACTTCTTGCGGAAGGCTACGAGCCACCTTGCGATATCTACCTTTCATCCTCTGTTGATGAGGAAATCTCCGGCGGCGGTGCTCCCAGACTCGTTGAATATCTCAAGTCTAAGGGCGTTCACCTCGACGTTGCAATGGACGAGGGTGGTGCAATTCTCAAAGGTGCTCTGCCCACAATGGATGGCTGGTGTGCCGCAATCGGCGTGCTTGAAAAGGGTTACATTGACCTCAAGGTTATTGCCAAAGGCAAGGGAGGCCACTCCTCAACGCCCAAGAGCAACACTCCTCTTGCAAGGCTTTCAAAGTTTGTTGCTGCTGTGGAAAAAGACAAGCCCTTCAAAGCTGAAATCTCAGGTCCCGTTTATGCAATGCTCGATCAGGCTGCACCGCTTCTCGGCTTCCCGCTGAGAATGGTGCTCGGCAACATGTGGCTTTTCAAAGGTCTGCTCACAAAGGTGCTGCCCGTGGTTTCTCCCATGTGCAACGCATTTGTTAAAACAACCTTCTGCTGCACAATGGCTGAAGGCTCACACACACCCAACGTTATTCCGACGGAAGCATACGTAATCTGCAACCTTCGTCCCTCACCGCATCAGAATGCGGAGGAATCAATTGCAGTGCTTAAAAAGTATGCCGACAAGTACGACCTTGAATTTGAGCCCATTGTTGCAAGGAATGCATCAAACTGTGTTGACTATAACGGCGAGGAATTCGGCTATCTCAAAAAGTGCCTCAACGAGTGCTACCCCGAAGCCGGCGTAATTCCTTATCTTATGACCGGTGGTACGGACTGCCGTCACTATGAAGAAATTGCAGACAACTGCCTGCGTTTCTGTCCCATAAAAATGAGCAACGAGCAGCTTGCCTCAATGCACGCCGCAAACGAAAGCATCGGCGTTGACGAAGTGGCTCACTGTGTAAAATTCTACAAGTATTACATCAAAAATCACAAATAACACTGGCGGGTTGACGATAAAGCGCAACATGACATTTTTTTGCCCACTCGACGTACCTATGTACGCCTTCGGGGACAAAGAAAATGCCATCTTGCATCTTTCTTGTCAACCCGTTTTGGTTTGTCGGGTTGTTGTGAGTTGGCGGGTTGACGATAAAGCGCGATGTGACTTTTTTGCCCACTCGAAGTACCTGTGTACGCCTTCGGGGACAAAGAAAATGCCATCTTGCATCTTTCTTGTCAACCTGTTTTGGTTTGTCGGGTTGTTGTGAGTTGGCGGGTTGACGATAAAGCGCAACAACCCCAATGAAATCCCAAAAACTAAAGCACATCAGACCTTTCGTCCGATGTGCTTTTATCATTGTGTTGTTGTCTCAGTCAAATATCCCCGTTGAGAGATATCTTTCACCCGAGTCGGGCAGGAGAGTGACGACGTTTTTGCCGCTGAATTCATCACGTGAAGCTATTTGAGCTGCCGCGTAAAGAGCCGCACCACCCGATATTCCGCAAAGCAGACCTTCTGTTTTTACAAGGCTGCGGCAAGCATCAAATGCCTGCTCGGATGTGACGGTGATGATTTCGTCAATCAACGCTCTGTCAAGAATTGACGGCACAAAGTTTGCGCCGATGCCTTGCAGAGCGTGCGCGCCTGCTTTGCCTCCTGAAAGAATAGGGGAGTCCGCAGGTTCAACTGCAACAATTTTTATGTCAGGATTCTTCTCTTTGAGATATCTGCCGATACCCGTGAGTGTACCGCCCGTACCGACACCTGCAACAAACACGTCAACTTTGCCGTCACATGCTTCGTATATTTCGGGTGCGGTGGTTTTGTAGTGTGCGTCAGGATTATCGGGATTGTCAAACTGCGCCGGAATAAATGAGCCGGGAATCTGTGCATGAAGCTCCTCGGCTTTTTTGATTGCACCTGCTATGCCTTCAGCGCCGGGTGTGAGCACAAGCTGTGCGCCGTAAGCTTTGAGAAGGCGGCGCCTTTCTTCACTCATACTGTCGGGCATGACGATAACGGCTTTATAGCCCTTTGCGGCGGCAACTGCGGCAAGACCGATACCCGTGTTGCCGCTTGTCGGTTCAATTATGGTTACGTCTGTGCCGATTTTGCCTGATTTTTCCGCTTCTTCAAGCATGTTGAGTGCGGCGCGGTCTTTCACACTTGAGCATGGGTTGAAAAATTCAACCTTTGCAAGTATGCGTGCCGAAGCATTGTGAAACTGAGCGAATCTGTCAACGGCAACAAGCGGAGTTGAGCCGATGGTTTCAATCATGGAATTATAGATGTGCATGTGCATCCCCCGATATATATTATGTTCTCTCACCCAAAAGTTTTGCAAGCTCATCCATGAAAGTGTTGATGTCCTTGAACTGCCTGTAAACTGAGGCGAAGCGTACGTAAGCAACCTCATCAATGGATTTGAGCTTTTCCATTGCAAGCTCGCCGATTTTCACGCTTGTAACCTCTCTGTCAAGAGAGTTTTGCAGCTCTGCTTCAATTTCGGAAACGGAGCGCTCAATAGTTTCAATGGAAACTGGGCGCTTTTCGCAAGCTCTGAGGAAGCCGTTGAAAAGCTTGACTCTGTCAAAAGCCTCGCGTGACTTGTCTTTTTTTACAACGATAATCGGCACGCTTTCGATGATTTCATACGTTGTGAAGCGCTTTGAGCAGGATATACATTCTCTGCGGCGGCGGATGCGCTCATTCTCGTCGGTGGGTCTTGAGTCAATAACCTTACTTTCGCTGTAACCGCAAAACGGACATTTCATTGGCAATTACCCCTTAAATACAAAAATATCTTATATATTGTATCACGCGAAGATACAATATACAAGATATATCAAAAAATTTTTTACTTTAATCAAATTTTCTGCAGTATTTTCTTAAGAAATTCACCTGCACAAAGAATCTGCCTGTCGTGTGTGAAGCTTTTTCTGTAAAGCTCAATGATGAATGCACCGTCATAACCCGTTGCGGCAACGGCTTTGAAAAAACCTTCAAAGTCAAACTGACCCTCACCCGGGGGAACACAGTCAAAGTCATCGTTGACGTCACTGACGTGGATGTGCACGATACAGTCTGCGAGCTTGCTCAAAAACTCCTCAGGTTTAAACCCTGCCCTGCGCGCTTGCTTGATGTCAAGCACCATATTAAAATCGTCACCGAGCTGTTGCTTCATTGAAAGCAGAAAATCAGGGGACTGTGAGTGATAGTGTACGACGTTTTCCTGCGCAACGGTAACACCGAAATCTTTTGCCGTGTTAACAAGCCCTGCAAATCTTTCGCAGTATATATCCGTGGGATAATCCGGCTTTTCCTGCGCACCGTGAAGCACAAAATATTTTGCACCGACCTTTTCACAAAGATTGAAAAAGGTTTTGTAATGCTCAATGTAGTCGTGATATCTCTGCTTATAGGTGCTGAAAAGGCAGTAGCCCTCAGCAAAGGACATGTATGGATGAATTGAAACGATGTTAAGTGCGTAACGGCTTTTGACCTCGTTGAGACGGTAGATGAAGTCCTGAGAGGTTTCCGAGGGTGTGTTGAGGAAAACCTCAGTTGTTTTAAAACCCAGCTCACCTACGCGTATGAGTGAATTGAGCGTATCGTCGGGATAAAAGCATGATGATGATGCACCGATTTGCATTGCTGTGTATGATGTGTGCCCGTACGGACGACGCATTTCCCTTTCATAAGATTTTGTAAGGCTTATGCCCGCGGTAAACGAGCGTAGGGTGAACGATATAAACCGAACCCGCCTGAAAAACTTTAAAATTCACGCTTTCAGGTAGGTTCGGTTTATACTCGTCACCCTAAGCCTTATACGTTCGCTTATTCTTCAAGGAATTTTGTCATGATTGACGGGCCGAATTCAATGAAGTTGCCCGTTTCTGCGGCAGATTTTTCGTTGATGGAATCAACGCCGACAACCGCCTTACTCTTTTGATAAATCATGTACGGTACGGGATCTCTTGCATGTGTCATGGTAACGATCGGAGTGGGATGGTCGGGGAGTATCATGATTTTGTAGTCGTCGTACTTTTCAAGTCCATCAAGCATAACGCTGAGCACCTCAGAGTCAATGAGCTCAATTGCACGCACCTTATTGTGCGGCTCATTTCTGTGTCCGCATTCGTCGGGTGCTTCAATGTGGATGTAAACGAAATCCTGCCCGTCCTCAAGCTCTTTGAGTGCGGCAAGGGCCTTACCTTTGAAGTTTGTGTCAATGTAGCCGGTTGCACCTTCAACAGTGGGTGTGTTCATGCCTGCACCCTTGCCGATGCCTCTGAGAAGGTCAACTGCAGAGATGATGCTTCCTTTTACACCGTGCAGCTTTTCAAAGTTGTCAAGCATAGGTTTGCTTCCCTCACCCCACAGCCAGATGGAGTTTGCAGGTCTCTTACCTTCGGCAATGCGCCTTTGGTTTACGGGGTGGTCTTTGAGAAGCTCATAGCTTTCTTTCATCATGGCAATCAGCGTTTGTGCATCGGGGTGGTCGGAAAGATATTCGCCGACAACCTTGCCACTGATATCGTGAGGCGGAGTCATTGAGCCGAGCTTAACAGTGCCGCCGTGCCACACAAGGCAATGACGGTAGCTGACACCGTTGAAAAATGCAAAAACGTCGTTACCGAAATGCTCTTGCACGCTTTTGATGATTTGTTCGGCATCTTCGCTGCTGATGTCGCCTGCGGAATAATCAATCATGGTTTTGTTTTCATATTTTTCCTCGTCGGAAAGGGTGACGAGGTTACATCTGAGTGTGACATCTGTATCGCTGAGCTGAACACCGATGCTTATTGCTTCAAGCGGAGAGCGGCCCGTGTAGCATTTTGCAGGGTCATAACCGAGGACGCTGAGGTTTGCAACATCACTGCCGGGTTTCATGTTGTCTGCAACTGTTTTAACAAGACCTACTTCTGCCTTTTTTGCAAGTGAGTCAAACAAGGGCTTGTGGGCAACTTCCATGGGTGTTTTGCCGTCAAGCGCAGGTACGGGATAGTCTGCCATACCGTCATAAAGAATAACTGCGTATTTCATATTATCAGCCTTTCGTACATATTTTAATCATGTGCTGTGAAAGCAACTTTTCCGCCTATGATGACGGTATGTATATCAAAATTACTGTCAAGAATAACAAAGTCAGCTTGTTTGTTAATTTTAATGCTTCCCGTTTTTTCACTGACACCGATGACTCTTGCGGGATTTATGGTGCACGCCCTCAATGCCTGCTCAAACTCAATCCCGAAATCAAGCAGATTGAGGAATTCTTCGTGAAGATTAGATGTGCTGGCGGCAATTGTACCGTCGGCAAGTCTTGCTTTGCCGTCTTTGACATAAACAGTCTGTGCACCGAGAGTATATTCTCCGTCAGGTAAGCCTGCACTTCGCATGGAGTCGCTGACAACAACTGCGCGGTCTCTTCCAAGCAACTTGAAAGCAAGGCTGAGCATTGTGGGTGAAACGTGGAAACCGTCGCAGATGAGCTCGCACGTTGCACCCATATCAAGCGCAACGCCTGCAACACCGGGGTTTCTTGCATTCATGCCCGACATCGCGTTGAAAAGGTGGGTTGCGTGTGAAAAGCCTGACTTATATGCTTTGAGCGCAGTTTGCTCGTCGGCGTTGCTGTGCGCGGCACTCACCGTGCATATTTTTGATGCAACAGAAGCGAAGCCTGCAGCACCTTCTGCTTCTGGTGCTACGTCAATGAGCGAAATGCGGAAAATGCTGTTAAGCATCGCGAACTCATCAAGCGAGGGCTTGCGGATGAATTCTTCGGGTTGAGCACCTTTTTTATCGTATGAAATATACGGTCCTTCCATGTTGATGCCGTGAATATACGCGCCGCTTTCTTTGCCTGAAAAGGCTGCCGCCGCGGTGAAAACGTCAATGAGCTTCTGCTCACTGTCTGTCATTGTTGTGGGACAAAAAGAGGTGACACCGTGTGTGGCGTGGTACTTTGACATTGTGTCAAAGGCTTCGTGTGTTGCATCTCCGGTGTCTGCTCCTGCGCAACCGTGGGTGTGTATGTCGATAAAGCCGGGCAGAACAACACTGTCTTCGGGCAGGGTGAGAACATCGTCTCCCGTGAGAGCTTCGCCGATGGCTTTGATGATACCGTTTTCGCAAAGTATGTCACCGCGCGTGAATTTAAAATCAGCATTGGTATAAGTAGCATTTTTAATAAGCACAACAAATCCTCCGTGGGACATTAATTGTTACTTTATAGTTTATACTTTGCGCAAGGATTTGTCAACAAAAGCACGTGATTTTAAGCAAGTATCGCGAGGTTATTTTTACAATCGGTCGGGGTGGGGTAATGCAGCTTTATCAAACGGTTTCATCGGCGCTTGAATATGCCGGCTCTTTGTTGTGGGGGCCTGCAACACTTGCTGCCTTTGTGTTCACAGGTTTTTATCTCAGCGCACGTACCCGCTTTTTTCAATTTACGCATGTGAAAACATGGCTTAACGGCACAATAATCGGCGCGTTCAGAAACCGTGGCAAAGACGGCAAAAACGGTGTTTCGCCGTTTCAGGCAACGTGTGCGGCACTGGCGGCTTGTGTGGGTACGGGCAACATTGTGGGTGTTGCTTCAGCAATCTGCTTGGGTGGACCGGGCGCGGTTTTCTGGATGTGGGTAGCTTCTGCGCTGGGTATGATGACGTGCTGCTGTGAGAACATCCTTGCCGTCAAATACCGTGTGCGAAGCGAAAACGGCTGGCATTCGGGTCCCATGGCTTACCTTGAACGAGGCATAAAAAGTCCGTTTCTTGCAAAAATGTACGCTCTTTTCTGCACTGCCGCCGCTTTCTGCATGGGCAACATGACGCAGTCCAACGCGGTGAGTGAGAGCCTGAGAGAGACGTTCGGCTTCAACAAATTTGCCATCGGCGCAGTGATGTGCGCGTTGTGCGGAGTGGTCATTCTCGGCGGTGTGAAAAGAATTGCGCAGTTGGCAGAAAAGCTTGTGCCGCTTTCATGCGTGGTGTTTGTGGTGTTTGCTTTTGTGTGTATTGCCGCAAACTACAAAAATATACCTGTTGCGTTTGCAAGTATTTTCAGCGGTGCTTTCGGCATAAGAAGTGCGGGCGCAGGTATTGCGGCGCACACTTTTTCTCAGGCACTGCGCTACGGTATTTCCCGCGGTGTTTTTTCAAATGAGGCAGGCTTGGGTACTGCATCAATAATCCACGGTGAAGCTGAAACAGACAGCCCTGCCGCGCAGGGTATGTGGGGCATTTTTGAGGTGTTTGCCGATACGCCCGTGATGTGCACCGTCACCGCACTTGTTATTCTTTGCTCGGGTGTTTACACCGAAAACACGCAAATCAGTGCTGCCGTGCTCACTCAGGCGGCATTTGAGCAAACACTTGGCAAGGCGGGCTCTGTCTTTCTGAGCCTGAGCGTGTGCGTGTTTGCTTTTGCAACCGTAATCGGCTGGTGCTGCTACGGCGAAAAAACCGCGTCTTACCTTTCAACGCGTACGGTTACGGGTTACAGGTGGCTTTATATTGCTACGGTATTCATCGGCGCAGTGCTTAAAATTGAGCTTGTGTGGAATTTTGCGGATATTCTCAACGTGTTTCTTGCCGCACCGAATTTGCTTGCACTGAACGTTTTGTCAAAGCAGGCAACGGATGAATTGACATACCGCCGCTGAAGATATATACTGTGCACATCTGAATTTCAGCGTTACGGAGGTAAAAATGAAAACCGTTGTTCCGTCGTATTATCATAAATTCAAATGCATTGCAGACCGTTGCGGACACAATTGCTGCATCGGCTGGGAAATTGACGTTGATGCTGATACCCTGCAATATTACAGCTCATTGACCGATGAACTCGGTGAGCGCATTATGGCAAACATCAGCTTCATTGGTGAGCCGCATTTCTGCCTTGCGGAAGGCGAGCGGTGCCCGATGCTTAACCAAAACAACCTTTGTGATATTATCTCTCAGCTCGGTGAGGATGCATTGTGCCGGATTTGCGCAGACCATCCGCGATTCAGAAACTGCTTTGACGGTGTTACGGAAACGGGGCTTGGTCTTTGCTGTGAGGCGGCGGCAGAGCTGATTCTCGGTGAAACAGAAAAGGTGACCCTTGTTGAAACCGAAAACGACGGCGAGGATGATATTCCGCCCGAGGATGCCGCGTTTTTTGAACTGCGTGAGCGTGTGCTTTTTGTTGCGCAGAATCGCGCGTACGGTTTCGATGAGCGTGTGAGTCAGCTCAAAGCGATGCTTGAATTTGATCTGCCGCAAAAGAGCGCGCGTGAATGGGCAGAGGCTTTTCTCAGCCTTGAACGCCTTGATGAAAGCTGGACACAGGCTCTTACCGCCCTTTCCGAAAGCGGTGACGCGGTTGTCAACGTTGACGGAATCTGCCGTGAGCAGTTGCTTGTCTATTTCATTTTCAGGCATTTTTCGGGCGCACTTGAAGACGGCTTGTTTGAGCTGCGCCTCGCTTTTGCAATTCTGAGTGTACATATAATCTGCCTTGTTTGCGCCGCAACGGGTGAGACTGTTGCTGAGGTTGCACGTATGTATTCCGCTGAGATTGAGTATTCCGACGAAAATATCGGGGTGTTGCTCAGTGTGCTTGACGGGGCGAGAGAATAAAGAACTGAGCTCTTGCGGTTGTGCGCAGGAGCTTTTTGTGTTGATGTTTCCATGATATTCAAATCTTAACCAAAATGTAACTTTTTCTTTATCGGAATGTTGATAATGTATGTTATTTTTAGTGGTGTAAAATGTGAATAATAAAATGTACGCAGAACACATAATACACCCTACTACTTTTTGCAAGGGGCACTATTTGAGAGGACTCGACGGTTATTTAATCTAATTACAATCTGATAAGCAAACGCTGAGACCTCATCCTTGTTTTTGGAATTAACTGAAAATTAAAGGAGGATAACAATATGAAAACCAAGAAAATCATCATCACAATTTCATTGGTTCTTGTCAGCTTAACCGTTTTTGTTATTGCAATCAGTGCAACGGGTGCAAAGCTGAGCGCAACAAAAGAAACCACAGAAAGCACCACCGTTGATGTTAATGCAGATTTTGTTTATGAATTAAAAGATGAATACGACAGTTACCGAAGTGTTAAAGAAGAATATGATAATTTATTATTGACTTTCAATTTCTTCGAAGATAAATCCAATAGTTCTGCGCTTGTTGATAACAGTAAAAGATGTGAGGAATATGAATTAGCTTTGATGAAATATGCATTAAAGACCTTTACGGTTGAAGAAATTGATACTGTTGAAAAAGAGGATGAAATGTATTTTGAAATTTGTTGTCTCGAGGACTATGTGATATTTGCTGAAGAAGAGTATGATTTGGCAGGTATATCGAAAAAAAGCGAATGTAAAGAACGGATAAATTCTGCTAAAGAAAATCTTGAAGCTGCCGAAAAGGTTGTTGTAGCTTATGAAAACGGTGAGATTACAATTGATGAAGCTTTGGATAAATTACAGATAACCTATACCGGCAGATTCAAACCTGATGGATTGGTTCAACTTCAGCGCGAAGAACAAGCGAGAAAAGAAATTGAGGCACGTCTGAAAGCTGAAGAAGAATCTGCAACTCAGGCCAACGGTGAATTTTACACCGCTGCAAACTGACCGTTTCGGCAGTAGAGGGTGGAATTGTCCGACGTTAATTTAGTTTCTTAGCCGATTTAGCAAAACAGCAACGCAGAAGTCTCACAGGCTTCTGCGTTTTTTAACCAAAATGTAATTTTTTCTTTACCGAAATGTTGACAATATGTGTTACTGTCTGTATTGTGAAAACAGATAATAAAACGT
>JAZNQF010000092.1:0-17791 GCA_045590055.1 Acutalibacteraceae bacterium | reverse complement strand
CCGAAAATCTCCTCTGTAAAAAATCTTCGACCTGAAAGTGCAAATTTTTGCGTAATTTTCGGATGATGAGGCTACAGGAAGGCTTCCGCCTTTCAAAGCCGAAGCGCCGAAAAGTGCGTGAAAATTCACGCTTTCAGGCGGGTTCGGGTTATACTCGTCACCCTAACTTAACTTTTTATTTATCAAAAAGCTTTGCAAGTGATGCAAGGTCTTCCATGCCGAAAAATTCAATTTCTATTGTGCCTCTGCCGCCCTTGCCGTTGAGCACCTTGACTTTCCTGCCGAGAGTTTCACTCATGGCAAGCTCAGCTTCGTCATAATATACGTCGCGGCGCTTGGGCTTCTTTTCGGGCTTTGCACTGTCGTTGAGTATTGCGCGCACAAGTCTCTCGGTTTCCCTGACGGAAAAGCCTTTGAGGATGCACAGCTTTGCGGTTTCAATCATCAGCGTTTCATCACCGAGGGCAAGCAGTGCCCTTGCGTGGCCCGCTGAAAGTGTGCCTTCCTTGACCATGTCGAGCAGGCATTTGGGCAAATTGAGCAGCCTTAGCGCATTTGCAATTGCAGGGCGCGATTTGCCGAGTCTCTCTGCGGCAACGTCCTGCGTAAGCCCGTAGGTGTCGATAAGAAGCTGGATTCCCTCTGCTTCTTCAATTGGGTTGAGATCCTCACGCTGAAGATTTTCAATGAGGGCAAGCTCCATGGCTTCGCTGTCGGTCATATCTTTGATGACGGCGGGCACTTCCGTCAGCCCTGCAAGGCGTGAAGCGCGCCAACGTCTTTCACCTGCAACAAGCTGATAGCTTCCGTCTGCAAGGGGGCGCACAAGCAACGGCTGAATAACACCGTGCTTGGATATACTGTCTGCAAGCTCCGAAAGAGCCTGCTCGTCAAACGTTTTACGCGGCTGGTCGCGGTTCGGCTCAATGTCGTTAAGCTTGAGCATTACGGCGCTGTTACCGCTGAGCTGTTCCATTGAATTGTCTTCAAACAGAGCGTCAAGACCCCTGCCGAGACCTTTTTTCTTTGCGGCCATCGTGTCATCTCCTCATCGGTTTTTATTGTGTTTAAGGAATTCCTCTGCAAGCGCGTAATAAGAGGTGCTTCCTCTTGAGCCTCTGTCAAAATACAAAACGGGTTGGCCGAAGCTGGGTGCTTCCGAAAGCCTGACGTTGCGGGGAATTACGGTTGAATAGACTTTGTTGGGGAAGAATCTTTTGACCTCGCCCACAACCTGCTGGGTAAGGTTGAGCCTGCCGTCAAACATTGTCAGCAGCACGCCCTCAAGTTCAAGCAAGGGATTATAAAGCCGCTTGACCTGCCTTACGGTGTTCATAAGCTGTGACAGACCCTCAAGCGCGTAATATTCGCACTGGATGGGCACAAGCAGCGAATCTGAGCAAGAAAGCGCATTGAGCGTGATGAGACCGAGTGCGGGCGGACAATCAAGGAAAATGAAGTCATACTGCGACTTGACGATTGCAAGGCAGTTTTTCAGCCTCATTTCGCGGTTTTCAATGTCTATGAGTTCAAGCTCTGCACCTGCAAGGTTCATGTTTGCAGGCAGAATGTCCACGTTCCTGAATTCGGTTTTCTGCACAACCTGAGAAGCATCCAGCCCCGAAACAATCATGTCATAGGTTGATTTCTGCACGTTCTTTTTGTTGATTCCGAAGCCGCTTGTTGCGTTACCCTGAGGGTCAATGTCCACAATAAGCACTTTTTTGCCCATATAACCGACGCAGGCGGCAAGGTTGACGGCGGTGGTGGTTTTGCCCACGCCACCCTTCTGGTTGACTATTGAAATGGTTTTTCCCATAAGCGTTCCTTTTTTACAAAAACTTTATATTGATATTCCGCTGAAAATTTATTATAGCATAAGTTATACCAAAATTAAAGTAGTAAATACATAAAAATATCGACACAAAGTGCTCACATCTTCAACATTTTCAAATACATTTTTCTGTCATCAGTGACGCGGTAGCTTTCAACGGATTTCTGTATAGCTTTGTTGTGTACCCATGCATCAGGCAGACCGTTTTCAATGATAGGCAACGTACTGTCCCACTGCTTTGCAAGTGCGGTTGCAAAATACCACGCCTGCATCATTTTCACGTAGTATTCATCGCTTTTTACCGCGGATACCCACGACAGATATTTTTCGTCAAACGCACCGTCGAGGAAATGCACCATCAGCATTTCAATGCCGAAGCGTACGGTATAAGGATGCGGCGAAGTGAGCCACACTTTAATTTTTTCACTGAGACGCAAAAGATTTTTGCCGAAGCTCACGGGGCGCAGACTGTCGCACACCGCCCAATTGTCCACGTACGGCAAAAATTGGTCAAGCTGAGCAACACACGTGTCAAAATCGCGCGTGGCGCCGATTATGAAGGAGTGCAGATGATTTTCTTCAAAGTACGTATGCGGCAGGGTACTGAGGAAAGCTTCTGCACTCCCTTCTTTACACAACTGCTTTGCAAGCGTACGAATAAGCGGCACTCTCACACCGATGACGGTATCTGTGCTGACGGTGGGCATGAGCTTTGCGGAAAACGCCGCATAATCCTTATCTTGCAGTGAAAAAAGTGTTTTCTGGATTTCTGTCATTGGACTCACCCTAAAAAAAGCCTGCACATCTGCCCGTGAGGACGTGATGTGCAGGAAAATCTGTGTGTTATCAGTCAGCGTAAAGCGGATACTTCTCGCAGATTTCTGCAACGCAGGCGATGATGTAATCCTTCTTTGCTTCAAAGTCTGTGGCGGCAAGATAAATGAGTTCTGCAATCTTGTCCATATCATCCTCGTTGAGACCTCTTGTGGTGAGTGCGGCTGTGCCGACACGGATACCGCTCGTTACAAACGGCTTTTCGGGGTCGTTGGGGATGGCGTTTTTGTTAGTTGTGATGTTCACTTCGTCGAGTCTGTGCTCAAGTTCTTTACCTGTTACGCCGAGTGAGCGAAGGTCACAAAGGATAAGGTGGTTGTCTGTACCGCCTGAAACGAGGTTAACACCTCTCTTTGCAAGACCGTCTGCAAGTGCGCGGCAGTTGCTGAGAATCTTCTTCTGATATTCAACGAATTCGGGCTTGAGTGCTTCACCGAAGCTGACAGCCTTTGCGGCGATGACGTGCATGAGGGGGCCGCCCTGATTGCCGGGGAAGATTGCCTTGTTAAGCGCTGCGGCAAGTTCTTCGTTGGCAAGAATAAGACCGCCTCTGGGACCTCTGAGAGTCTTATGAGTGGTGGTGGTGACAACGTCTGCGTGCGGGAACGGTGACGGATGAAGACCTGCGGCAACAAGACCTGCGATATGTGCGATATCGACCATAAAGAGTGCGCCGACTGACTTTGCAGTTTTGCCGATTCTTTCGAAGTCGATGATTCTGGGGTATGCGGAAGCACCTGCAACAATCAGCTTGGGCATAATTTCGTGGGCGAGTCTGTCGAGCTCATCGTAGTCGATGTAGCCGTCCTCGTTAACGCCGTATGCGTGGAACTCATAGAGCTTACCGCTGGTGTTGACGGGTGAGCCGTGGGTGAGGTGGCCGCCTTCTGCAAGGCTCATGCCGAGAACCTTATCGCCGGGCTGAAGGAGTGCTGAATAAACTGCAAGGTTTGCCTGTGAGCCTGAGTGGGGCTGTACGTTTGCATAGCCGCAGCCAAAAAGCTTCTTGGCTCTTTCGATTGCGATGTTTTCTGCGATATCAACACATTCACAACCGCCGTAGTAGCGCTTACCCGGATAGCCTTCTGCATATTTGTTGGTGAGAACGCTGCCCATTGCAGCCATTACTGCAGGGGAAACAACGTTTTCCGATGCGATGAGTTCAAGCTTTTCTCTCTGACGCTTGAGTTCAAGAGCCATTGCCTCGCCTACCTCAGGGTCAACTGAAGTTACGAGACTGATGCTGTCAAGAAATTCACTGTACATTGAAATTTCTCCCTTCCTGTAAGATGAAATAAATTGTGTCTATAATACACATTTTTGACATCTTTTTCAAGCGAAAACGCAACTTTCTTTCTGCACAAATTAATTTTCGTCACTATGTTTTTTTATTTCGGTTACGGTTGCACTTTTTTGGGAGATATGATATAATTTCCAACAAATAAATGGGAAAGGACAGAAAACTATGAAAACAAACACCAAGAAAATCATATCCGTAATGCTCTCCTTTGTCCTGCTTTTGAGCTGCTCAGCTTTTGCTCTTGCAGAAGGCGGCACTGCCGACAAGCAGTACAAAAACGTTATCCTCTTTATCGGTGACGGCATGGGCATCAACAGCATCAATGCTGCAAAATGGAGCGGTTACGACACACCTGCTCTCGATTCAATGCCCGTACGCGGTTGGTCCAAAACGGCCTCTGCAACAAGCCTTGTTACAGACTCTGCAGCAGGCGGCACAGCACTTGCCTGCGGTGCAAGAACATACAACGGCGGCATCGGCACCTTCGTGCTTGACCCGTTCTCACTGTTCATGGTACCCGCTTCACTGACAGAGGCTGCCGCACAGGAAGGCATGTCAACCGGCGTTGTTACCACAGACTCCACAAGCGGTGCAACCCCTGCTTCTTTCTCTGCACACGCACGTGACAGAGACGATGAAGACGATATCTCAAACGACCAGCTCACCTCAGGCATTAACCTTATTTGGGGTGCCGCATCAGAATCGGTCAACCGCGAAAACTGTGCCGCAAACGGCTACACTTACATCAGCACAAGAGCTGAAATGTACGCACTTGAAGCAGGCACCAACAGCTTTGCTCAGTTCTCATACGGTGATTTTTCAAACCTCACCAACAATGATGACACACCCACAATTGCAGAAATGACCGGAAAGGCAATTCAGCTTCTCAACGCAGACGAAGACGGCTTCTTCCTTATGGTTGAAGGTGCACACATCGACAAGAAGTCACACAGCAACGACATGGCAGGCATGACCGCTCAGCTCAACGCATTTGACGAAGCTGTTGCACTTGCACTTGCATTTGCAAAATTAGACGGTGAAACCGTTGTTGTTGTAACTGCTGACCACGAAACAGGCGGCATCAAGCACAACGAAAATACCGGCGAATACTACTACACCTCCGGCAGCCACACAGGCGTTGACGTTCCGCTGCTTGTAAACGTTGAAGACACTGCTTTCGAAAACGGCGAGGCAATCAAAAATGCTCAGGTTGCAAGAAACCTTGCAGAAATAATTGACACTGACGGTCAGATGACTCTCCCCTACTACAACTCACCGTTTATTGAGTACATTAAAAAGCTCTTTGGTTAAGTAAATTGGCTATTTTCGCGCATAGCTGCGTTGAAAATGCTCGGAATCCCGCGGATTCCTCCGCTTTTCGCCTTGCTCTGCATCGAAACTATCTCAATTTACAGTTGAGTGGTTTTAAACAAAGTTAGGCGCAAAACCACAAATAATCAATCACGGCTGACGGCAGCCTTTAAAAGCGGGGCGGCAACGCTCCGCTTTTATTGCAACACGAAAGGATTGGACACATGAAAAAAACAGTTTTTATCACTGGGGCATCACGCGGAATCGGTGCGCAGACGGCGTTATACTTTGCCGAAAAAGGATACAACGTTGCAATCAACTGCATGAGCAACACCGAAAAAGCTGAGCAAATCAAGGCTTCCGTACTTGCGCTCGGCGGTGATGCTGATGTTTTTGTTGCAGACGTTTCAGATGCAGCGCAAGTGAAAGAAACGGTTTCAAAAATCAACGCGCGTTTCGGCAAAATTGACGTGCTTATTAACAATGCAGGCATTGCTCAGCACGGGCTTTTTCAATTCACCGACGATGCCGAATATGACAGGTTGTTTGCAGTAAACGTAAAAGGTGTGTTCAACTGCTGCCGTGAGGTGCTGCCCGATATGATTGCACGCAAGCAAGGCAGCATTGTCAACATATCGTCAGTGTTGGGCATCACCGGAGCAAGCTGTGAGGTGGTTTACTCAGCTTGCAAGGCGGCGGTTATCGGCATGACCTCAGCACTTGCAAAAGAGGTTGGCCCTTGCGGAATACGCGTAAACTGTGTTGCTCCCGGCGTGATTGACACAGACATGAACGCCTGCCATGATGAAGAAACAGTGGCAGAGCTTGCATCTTCTGCGGCTTTATGTGACATTGGAAGCGCGCGTCAGGTTGCTGAGGCAGTGTTTTTTCTTGCAGACAGTGCATCCTTTGTGACGGGACAGACGTTGCGCGTTGACGGCGGACTGATAATATAAAACATGCACTAACGCGGTTGAGACACCGCGGCGGCGGGCATGCGGCGCGAGGCGGCGAAAGCCGCTGAGCATTGCCGCATGCCCGCGTTTTCGCATGCGCGGCACGGGGTGCAGATATACAGCCGAGGTGAAGGCGCATGCGAAAAGGCGGCTCGCCCTCCGGCGACCCGCCCGCCGCGCCCGCCGCCGCGTGCACCGCGCGCGGTCAGCACGGTGCAAACATATGCCGCTTTGCCCGCGCGGGTGCACGGATTCCCGCGCCGCAGAAGTGTGGGTTGTTTTGGGGGCTGTGTCGGCGCGGGAATCCCCGGGGTGCCGCGCACGGCACCCCCGGGGCGGCGGGCGGTGCACGCACAACTTCTTCCCAAAACACAAAAACCGCATCAAAACCTCTGCGAAGTTTTGATGCGGTTTGTTTTCTGTCAAGAGTTATACAGTCACTTTCCACTCGCGGTCAACTCTTCCGTCAACCACTGCGGTGAAGCTTTTTCCGAGTCTTCCCGTGCAATCAATCCTGTAAGGCATTGTTGCAGAGATGCTGATGAGCTCGCCGTTTTTGTTGATAAGAGCTTTGATTACCGACTTTTTGTAAGTAACCTCGGCGGAGGAAACAGAAGCAGGGTCAATTGTCAGCTTCGTGAAATCAATGTATCCGCCGGCAAAACTGTGATTTTCGGGAACATCCGACCAATCAACTCGCTCCTTGTCCACCTTAACTGTGAGAAGAATGTTTTCGCCTGCCTTACTTGCCTTTGCGAAAGACACGTTGTTGGTGCGCAGGGAGAAAATCTCGCCCTTCGGAGGAAGCACGTCTGCCGCTGTAACAGAAACACCTGTTGCATCAACTGTAATGCCGTTGCTGAAATTGTAGGTCATGTCTGTTTCGCCAACAAAGCTTTTTGCAATGCTGCTGAGTGCAGGAAGCAACGCCTCGTCTGAGCATTCAAGGATGTTAGCCTCAACATTCTGCGTTTCGTGCACGGAAAAATTGCCTTTTTCATTTTCAAGGCGGTTGATTGCGGCACAAAGCTTTTTGATTACGGTTTTTTTCGACCACGTTGAGGGTTTTGAGTCAAGCTCTTTAACGGTTGTGGTTTCAGGCTGAGCTGTGGTTCCTTCCGTTGTGGCTTGTGTTGTTGGTTGTGTTGTGGTTTCTGTAGGCTTCTGAGTTGTTGTTTCGGTGGTTGTTTCTGTGGTTTCCTGTGTTGTTTCTTCGGTCTGCTTCTCGTTTGAGGTTTCTTCCTCGTTTTCGCCGTTTACGGTTGTGGTTTCGCTCTGAAATGCAAAAGCACCCTCATCTACGTAGCGGAGAGCTTCAACGCCGATTGCACAAACCCACAGTACGGTTATAATTGCAAGAATGATTTTTTGTGATTTTTTCATGTCATCAAAGCCTTGACGGCATTCCTTTCATCCGCTCCGGAAGAGCGGAAAATAATCAGTAGTTTAGGCAATTTGCACAGTGTATATACTCATGCTTCTATTAAAATACACAAAAAACTCCTTTTTGTCAAGCCGTCAGTGTTTGGCAAAAAGCATGATGGCTCTGCTTTGCAACCAAAAGTTTATTGAAAACCTTATACAAATGTGCTATAATCATATAAATTAACTTTTGCACGGAAGGGAATGGAAACCATGAACAGAATCCTCACTCAGGGCAAACGTTTTGTTGACGAACACGGCAGACAGCGCATCTTTCACGGCATCAACATCTGCGAAAAAGGTGTTTTTGACGGCAGAAAGCTTTCTTACCCCTTTGATGTCACTGTTGAAGAATTGGAAACTCTCAGAGATTCGGGCATGAACCTCATTCGTCTCGGCTTCACGTGGGATGCCGTTGAGCATGAAATGGGCACATATAACGAGGAGTTTCTCAACAGGATAGAAGCCTTGCTTGATTGGTTTGCCGCAAACGGCATGCATGCTTTTCTTGACGTTCATCAGGATTTGTATTCCTCTTTCGACACCTTCACAGGTGACGGTGCGCCTGCATGGGCTTGCCTGAGCGACGGATATAAAGCAAAACCGCCCAAAGCTGTATGGGCAGAGGGTTATTTCTGGGGCAAAGCAGTTCACCGTTGCTTTGACAATTTCTGGGCTAACAAAGAGGTTGCAGGCAGAGGTCTGCAGGACCGCTACTGTGACATGTGGGCACACCTTGCTCAGCGTTTTGGCTCACATCCCGCAGTTTTTGGCTTTGACATAATGAACGAGCCTTTCCCCGGCACACCCGGCGGTGCTTTGTTCAGGAAGCTTGCGCTCGGTCTTGCGAAAACCACGCTCACCCACAAAAGCGTAAATCGCAAAGCCGTATTCAAAGGGGTTGTTTCCCCTCAAAACAGCCACCTGATTTTCAACGCCGTAACCGTTGACGTTATGAAAGAACTCGCCGCAAAGGTTGCACCCATTATTGCCCGTTTCGACCGTGAACATTTCACCCCGTTCATTAACAAGGTCAGCGCTGTAATCCGAGAAAAGACCGCCAACGGCATCATCATTTTCGAAAACTGCTATTATTCCAATCTCGGCATTCCGTGCCACAACGGACCGGTGTGCATAAAAGGTAAAACCGAGCCGCATCAAGCGTTTTCCCCTCATGCATACGACCTGATGGTTGACACACCGCTTTATAAGTATGCCGACAACAACCGTGTAGCCTTCATCTTCGGTCAAAGGAAAAAAGAGCAGGACACAAGACTTGACATGCCCGTGCTCGTCGGTGAATGGGGCGGCAACTCAGAGGGCACAGAGTGGCTTCCTCATGTTGAATATCTGCTTGATTTGTTTGACAGTTATCAGTGGAGCAACTGCTATTGGGTGTATTACAAAGGCTTCAATTCATCCTATGTCATAGACGTCCTTCGCAGAAGCTATCCGCAAGCAGTAACCGGTAACATCATAAGCTACAAGCACGACAGAAAAAGTAACACCTTCACCCTTTGCTACGAGCAGGATCGTGAATATGACGCACCCACGGAAATTTTCATTCACAAGGAGATTGAAACAATTGAGGCTGACGGTGAAATCACCGTTGAAAAACGCGCAGGTACAGCTTCAATTGTAAAAATCAAAACCGCACCCGGTAAGCATACCGTCACGGTTAATCTGCGCTGATTAATAAACAACTGTACACAGTGACAACGCGTTCCCTTAAGAACAGTTTTCTGCCACTACGTCAGAATCCTTTTCAGAAAGAAGCATCATCCCTTGACAATCATTGACACACATGCACACATCTATCCCGACGCCATTGCCTCAAAGGCAGTACACACCGTACTCGACTACTACCACGTTGACACTGAACACCTTGACGGCACGGTAGGCTCCCTGCTGAAAATGGGAGATGCAACGGGTATCAGCCGTTTTCTTATTCACTCTGTGGCAACAACACCCCATCAGGTTGCATCCATCAACCGTTTCATTGCAGAAAACGTCAACGCTCACCCCGACAAATTCATCGGCTTTGCCACACTCCACCCTGAAAGTGAAACCGTTGAAGCTGACGTTGAGCACGCAATTGAACTCGGTCTGCACGGCATCAAGCTGCACCCGGATTTTCAGAAATTCTCACTCGACAGCAAGCAGGCAGACCGTATCTTCTCAGCAATTGAAGGCCGTCTGCCCGTACTTATACACGTAGGAGATAACCGCACACAGTATTCCGAGCCGAAAAAACTGCTCCACGCACTCAGGCATCACCCGAAATTAACCGTCATCGGCGCGCATTTCGGCGGTTGGTCTGTGTGGGACGACGGCGTGAAATACCTTGCAGACACAGACATTTTTGTTGATACGTGCAGCACACAGCCATTCATACAACCCGAAAAGGTTCGTCAGTTAATTGACGCTTTTGGCGTTGACCGCATATTCTTCGGCTCCGATTATCCGATGTGGAATGCCGCAACTGAAATCAATATGCTCAACAAAATCGTAACCGACGAAGAAGAAAGAGAAAAAATATATCACCTTAATTTTGAACGTTTCTTTGACAAATACTGCACCGAAAGCAAATAACCGTGCTCTGCGGTAAGATTCGTTTTTCAACCGATTGACTTTTTTACGTTCGTGGAGTACAATCACCGAAGCAAAAATTAACGAAAGGGTGTTTTTTATGCCTTTATGGACAGGACGCTTCAAAAAAGCGCTTGACAAAAGAACAAACGACTTCAACTCATCAATCTCTTTTGACCAAAAGATGCTGCGTGAGGATATAGAGGGCTCAATTGCCCACGCCGATATGCTCGGAAGCACGGGTATCATCGACAAAAAGGAAAGTGAAATTATCATCAACGGACTCAAGAGCATCCTTGCAGACGTTGAAAGCGGCTCACTTGAAATTGACATGAACGCCGAAGACGTACACACCTTTGTTGAGGGCGAGCTCACGCAGAGAACAGGTGACAGCGGCAAAAGATTGCACACCGCCAGAAGCCGTAACGACCAGGTTGCACTTGATTTAAGGCTCCATCTGCTCAAAAAGTGTGATGAGCTCAATGCCTCCGTTATGGCTCTGCTTGAAACTTTGCTTGACAAAGCAGATGAAAATTACGATGCCGTAATGCCGGGCTACACACACCTGCAGAGAGCTCAGCCCATCACCTTCGGTCATCACCTTATGGCTTATGCCAGCATGCTTGAAAGGGACCTTTCGAGGCTTGCAGACTGCAAAAAGCGCATGGCTGTTTCCCCTCTCGGCTCAGGTGCTCTTGCTGGCACAACCTATCCGCTTGACAGGCAGGCGGTTGCAGATGCACTCGGCCTCAACGGTGTCAGTGACAACAGCCTCGACGGCGTATCAGACAGAGACTACGTAATTGAACTGCTGAGTGTGCTTTCAATCATCATGGTGCATCTTTCCCGCTTTGCTGAAGAAATCATCATGTGGTGCAGCTGGGAATTCAAGTTCATTGAGCTTGACGATGCCTTCTCCACGGGCAGCAGTATTATGCCGCAGAAGAAAAACCCGGACATTGCAGAGCTTGTACGCGGCAAATCAGGCAGAGTTTTCGGCTCACTGATGACAATGCTCACCGTTATGAAGGGTATCCCCCTTGCATACAACAAGGACATGCAGGAGGACAAGCAGGCGGTATTTGATGCGGTTGACACCGTGCTTATGTGCCTTGACACCTTTGCACCCATGCTTGCCACCGCAACCGTATTACGCGACAACATGAGAAAAGCTGCCGCAAAGGGCTTCATCAACGCAACAGACTGTGCAGACTGGCTTGTAGGCAAGGGTCTTGCCTTCCGCGATGCATACAAGGCAACGGGTCAGCTTGTGGCTGTTTGCATTGACATGGGCACAACCCTTGAGGAGCTTCCGCTTGAAAAATACAAAGAGGTCTGCGAATTGTTTGACGAGAGCGTATACGATGCAATCGACCTTGACAACTGCGTCAGCCGCCGAACAGTTAAGGGTGGCCCTGCACCCGAAAGAGTAACAGCCGAAGTTTCTGCCATGAGAAAAAGGCTCGGTCTGTAAGAAAGAATTTGATCATATCTACGCGGGCAACACTTTTTTGCAAAGTGTTGCCCGTTCGCTTGTCTATGTTGTACAAAAGTGTGTCAGCAAAAAACGACAAAATTTATGTTCAATTTTGTTGCAACTGCCGACGGTTTTTGATATAATCATTGCATGAAATTGAAGGGAGGAATTGTGCTGTGGATCTTCTTGAAAAAAGGATTCTCACTGACGGTGAGGTGTATCCCGGCAACATTCTTAAAGTAGGTTCTTTCCTTAACCATCAGCTCGATATAACTCTGCTCAACGAAATGGGCAAGGAGTTCAAAAGACTCTTTTCAGACTGCGAAGTAACTAAGATTCTGACGATTGAAGCGTCGGGAATTGCTATTGCGAGTGTTACTGCGCAGTTTTTTGCATGCCCTGTGCTGTTTGCAAAAAAATCAGCAAGCGCAAACCTGAGGCCGAGCGTATACAAAGCTCCCATCCACTCATACACGCACGGCAACGATTATACCGCAGTGGTAGAAAAGGCTTTCCTCACAAGTGAGGACAAGGTGCTCATCATTGATGACTTTCTTGCAAACGGTGAGGCACTCAACGGTCTGATTGAACTTTGCCGTCAGGCAGGTGCTGAAGTTGTCGGTTGCGGAATTGCCATTGAAAAGGTGTTCCAGGGCGGCGGTAACAAGCTCAGAGATAAGGGCGTGCGCGTTGAATCCCTTGCAATGATTGAAACAATGGAAAACGAAACCGTTGTGTTCCAAAAATAATTTATCGCGCATGCGATAATTAATATAAAAATAAAAAAATACGGAGGAAATCCAAAATGAAAAAAGTAATTGCTATCCTTGCTGCACTTGCTCTTGTTCTCGTTGTTTTTGCTGCTTGCACAGGCAACACCGACGACAACACAACAACTGATCCCGTAGGCACAACAGAAGAAGTAAAGGCTGACCTCAGTGATCTCAAGATCGGTTTCATCTTCCTTCACGATGAAAACACAACATACGACCTTAACTTCATCAACGCTGTTAAAGATGCTCAGAAGGAACTCGGTCTCACTGATGATCAGGTTATCATCAAGACAAACATCCCCGAAGGCAGCGAATGCTACGAAGCAGCTGTTGAACTTGCTGACGACTTCGATTGCGACATCGTTTTCGCAGACAGCTTCGGCCACGAAGACTACATGATCCAGGCTGCTAAGGAATATCCGGACGTAGAATTCTGGGACGCAACAGGTACAAAGGCTCACACCGAAAAGCTCGACAACTTCCACAACGCATTCGCCTCCATCTATGAAGGCCGCTTCCTTGCAGGCGTTGTTGCAGGTATGAAGCTCAACGAAATGATCGCTGACGGCAAAATCACTGCTGACCAGGCAAAGATCGGTTACGTTGGCGCAATGCCCTATGCAGAAGTTAAGTCAGGTATGACTTCCTTCTATCTTGGCGCTCGCTACATCTGCGAATCCGCTACAATCGAAGTTAAGTACACCAACTCCTGGTATGACGAAACTCTCGAAATGGAATATGCTAACGCTCTCATCAACGACGGTTGCGTTCTCATCAGCCAGCACGCTGACTCAATGGGTGCTCCCAACGCTTGCGAAGCTAAGAACGTTCCCAACGTTTCCTACAATGGCTCAACAAACGCAGCTTGCCCCGAAACATTCCTTATTTCCTCACGCATCAACTGGGCTCCCTACTATGAATACATCATCAACTGCGTAGCTAACGACGAAGCAATTGCAGCTGACTGGAGCGGCACAATCGAAACAGGTTCAGTTGAACTTTCAGAGCTCGGCAAGAACGTTGCTGAAGGCACTGCTGAAAAGCTTGAAGAAGTTAAGAACCTCATCGTTAAGGGCGAACTCGAAGTATTCGACACCGCAACCTTCACCGTTAAGGGCGAAGCTATTACATCCTACCTCGCAGACGTTGACACTGACGCTGCTTTCACAGGTGACACAGAAGTTGTTGAAGACGGTGCTTTCAAAGAATCCAAGTACCGTTCAGCTCCCTACTTCGACCTCGACATCGACGGCGTAACCACAAAATAATTTAACGGTTTAACCACTTGTAGACCCATGGTGCAACCATGGGTCTACGTTGCTAAAGAAGAACGCTCTTGCATTGAAAAGAACATACCTCAAAAGCCGCGGTACATTGTTTTGAATGCAAGTATAAATTCAAATCAGGAGGATGAACCATGAGTGATTTTCCCGCCATAGAACTGCGCAACATCACCAAACGTTTTGGCAGTGTTGTTGCCAACAGCGGCGTTAATCTTACCGTGAACAAGGGCGAGATTCTGTCGATTCTCGGCGAAAACGGAAGCGGAAAGACCACGCTGATGAACATGATTTCGGGTATCTATTACCCCGATGAAGGCCAGATTTTTATCGACGGCAAGGAGTGCGTTATTGCCTCTCCGCGTGATGCTTTTGACTACAAAATCGGCATGATTCATCAGCACTTCAAGCTTGTTGACGTTTTCACCGCAACAGAAAACATTGTTCTCGGCCTTGAAGATGACGGCAAATATGACCTCAAAAAAGCTGAAACACGCGTCAAGGAAATCTGCGAGCGTTACGGCTTTGAGGTTGACCCCAAAAAGAAGATTTACACCATGGCTGTTTCCGAAAAGCAGACTGTTGAAATCATCAAGGTGCTGTACAGAGGCGCGGACATTCTCATTCTCGACGAGCCGACCGCCGTTCTCACTCCGCAGGAAACCACAAAGCTTTTTGCAGTTCTTCGCCGCATGCGCGACGACGGCAAATCAATCATCATCATTACCCACAAGCTGCATGAGGTTATGGCTCTGTCTGACCGTGTTGCAGTTCTCCGTAAAGGTGAATACATCGGTACGGTTGTTACCGCCGAGACAAACGAAACCGAGCTGACTGAGATGATGGTAGGCAAAAAGATTGAGCTTAACATCGACCGCAGTGAGCCTGTTAATCCGCAGGACAGACTTGTTGTGAACAACGTAAGTTGCATCAACCGCGACGGCGTAAAGGTGCTTGACAACGTATCCTTCACGGCACGTTCGGGCGAAATCCTCGGTATTGCAGGTATTGCAGGTTCAGGTCAGCGCGAGCTGCTTGAAGCAATTGCCGGCTTGCAGAAAACCAACGAGGGCGAAATCCTCTACAACAACCCAAAAACCGAAAGCGTTGACAACCTGCGCGACAAGACGCCCATGCAAATCCGCGAGCTTGGCGTAAGGCTCTCATTTGTGCCGGAGGACAGACTCGGCATGGGTCTCGTCGGCAACATGGACATCATTGACAACATGATGCTCAGAAGCTACCGCAAGGGTAAATCCGCATTCCTTGAGCGCAAGGGGCCCAAGGACCTTGCTGATAAGATTATCAAAGACCTTGAGGTTGTAACCCCCGGCGCAACAACCCCCGTCAGACGACTTTCCGGCGGTAACGTACAAAAGGTTCTTGTTGGCCGTGAGATTGCATCTTCGCCCACGGTACTTATGGCAGCTTATCCCGTAAGAGGTCTTGACATCAACTCATCTTACACAATATACAATCTTCTCAACCAGCAGAAAGAAAAGGGCGTCGCCGTAATTTTCGTTGGCGAGGACCTTGACGTTCTCATTGAGCTTTGTGACCGTATTCTTGTTATCGGCGCAGGTTGCGTAACAGGCATTGTTGATGCACGTGAAGCAACAAAAGAGCAGATCGGTCTGCTTATGACAAAAACGAATGGAGGTAACGACGAATGAGCAAACCGCAAGTTAAAAACCATCATGAACCTCTCATTCACATCACAAAGCGCAGCAGCATGGAATGGTGGCAGGCATGGCTTATAAGAGCCGCCGCAATCGTCGCCGCTCTCGCTGTTTCGGGCGTTATCATTATGGCTCTGTCGGGGCTTAACCCGTTCTCAGTTTATGCTGAAATGTTCCGCGGTAACTTCGGCTCGTCAAGAAAAATCTGGGTCATGCTTCAGAAAACCGCTATTCTTCTTTGCATTTCACTTGCAGTTACACCTGCTTTCAAAATGAAGTTCTGGAACTGCGGTGCTGAGGGTCAAACACTTGCAGGCTGTATGGCAACCGCCGCGTGTATGATTTATTGGGGTGACGTAACCCCTTGGGTGCTTATACCGGTTATGCTTATTGTGAGTATACTCGCCGGTGCTATATGGGGCATTATCCCTGCGTTTTTCAAGGCAAAGTACAACACAAATGAAACTCTGTTCACTCTTATGATGAACTACGTTGCAATTCAGCTCACGGCTTTCCTTGAAATTGTGTGGGAAAACCCCAAGAATTCCGCAAACGTAGGCGTTATCAACCTCAACACCCACGGCGGCTGGCTGCCTGATTTGTTCGGGCAGAAGTATCTGCTCAACATTCTTGTTGTTGTGCTTGTTACAGTTGCACTTTCAATTTATCTCAAGCACAGCAAACAGGGCTACGAAATCTCAGTTGTCGGTGAAAGCCAGAACACTGCAAGATATATCGGTATCAACGTAAAAAAGGTTATCGTGCGCACGATGCTTGTTTCAGGTGCAATCTGCGGCCTTGCAGGAATGCTGCTTGTTTCAGGCACAGACCACACAATTGCAACAGACACAGTCGGCGGTCAGGGCTTCACGGCGATGATGGTTTCATGGCTTGCAAAGTTCAACCCTGTAACAATGATTCTTACATCATTCCTCATCATCTTCCTGCAGAGAGGTTCAAGCGCGATTGCCACAACCTTCGGCCTTAACGAAACGCTTGCCGACATTATCACCGGTATCATTCTTTTCTTCATCATCGGTTGTGAATTCTTCATTCAGTATAAGGTTAATTTCCGTCATTCCCACAAAGGAGGTAAAGAATAATGTCCGTTATCTCCTCAGCATTTTTATGGCTGGTTAACTTCATTCCGATTTCAATTGTTCAGGGTACTCCCCTGCTTTTTGGCTCAACGGGTGAAATCATAACCGAAAAGTCAGGCAACCTCAACCTCGGAATTCCCGGCATCATGTACATGGGCGGCGTTTCAGGTATCATCGGTGCTTTCTTCTATGAAAAGTTTGCGGGCGACAACTACATCGGTGCAGTTGCGGTGCTTATCAGCACGTTATGCGCTCTGCTCGGCTCAGCGTTGCTCTCAGGCATTTACAGTGTGCTGACCATCACCTTCAAGGCAAACCAGAACGTTACGGGTCTTGCGCTTTCTACCTTCGGCATGGGTATGGGCACGTTCTTCGGCGGTTCGCTTGCTCAACTTTTCGGTGAGGGCGGTTCACTTTCCGTTAAAAGAACATCTGACCTTTTCCGCTTGACAATTTTTGACTATGCAAGCACAAAAGGTAACGTATTTGACAACCCCAACGGTTTCCTCGGTGTTATCGGACGTCTTTTCCTTGACTACGGTTTTCTTGTTTACGTGGCAATTATTCTTGCCCTTATTGCATCCTTCCTGCTGAACAAAACGCGCGTTGGTCTTCACCTTCGTTCCGTTGGTGAAAACCCTGCAACTGCAGACGCGGCAGGCATCAGCGTTACTAAGTACAAGTACCTTGCAACCGTAATCGGCGGCGCAGTTGCCGGCCTCGGCGGTCTTTACTACATCATGGACTACAACTGCGGCACTTGGTCTTCCGGCGGTTTCGGCGACAGAGGATGGCTTGCTATCGCTCTTGTTATTTTCGCGCTGTGGAAGCCTAAGTCAGCAATCTGGGGCTCATTTGTTTTCGGTGGACTTTACGTGCTTTCAGCATACCTCAATCTCGGCGAAAACCGTGCGCTTCAGCGCCTTGTTATGATGCTTCCTTACGTTGTAACACTCGTTGTTCTTATCATCACAAGCATGAGAAAGAAGAGAGAGCATCAGCCTCCCGAGTCACTCGGTCTGCCGTATTTCCGCGAGGAGCGATAAAATTTGAACAAAGCGGTGGCAGCAGCGTAAAAGCCGCCGCCGTTGCGGTGTCCGTCAGGACACCGCTTTTTTGCGCGCTGAAAGCAGGCGCAGGGCGCGGCCACGCAAGTGTCCGCCGTGCCTGCGCCTGCGCGCGCAAACCCCCCGCGAGCCCACGTGCCGCGGCGGTGGAAGCAGGGCGTGCGGCGGG
>JAZNQF010000091.1:0-21315 GCA_045590055.1 Acutalibacteraceae bacterium | reverse complement strand
GACTGAGAGGGCAAAGCTCGGCTTCGCCTCGCAGTGATATATGCTTCGCATGTGATATACGCTACGCGTGTGATATTCGCCTGCGGCGAGTGATATATGCCTGCGGCATGTTACAGCCCTCTCCGACGCTTCGCGCCACCTCTCCCAAAAGGAGAGGCTTTTTCAGGCTCTCCCCGTGGGAGAGCTGTCACGCAGTGACTGAGAGGGCTCGCCACTCCGCCCGACAACCCTGTTCATCAAAAAAACTACCCGAGACATAGAATGGTATTTCAACCGCTTCGTGTCTCGGGTATAACTTTAGTTTTCAACTCTGTCCGTCGGCATGGTCTGTGCGACCACGCACCGTCTCGGGGCGGTTGGCACCGCAGTACCCTCTCCGACGCTTCGCGCCACCTCTCCCGAAGGGAGAGGCTTTTTCAGGCTCTCCCTTCGGGAGAGCTGTCACGCAGTGACTGAGAGGGCAAAGCTCGGCTTCGCCTCGCAGTGATATATGCTTCGCATGTGATATACGCTACGCGTGTGATATTCGCCTGCGGCGAGTGATATATGCCTGCGGCATGTTACAGCCCTCTCCGACGGCTTCGCCGCCACCTCTCCCGAAGGGAGAGGCTTTTTCAGGCTCTCCCTTCGGGAGAGCTGTCACGCAGTGACTGAGAGGGCTCGCCACTCCGCCCAACAACTCAATAAATATAACAAAATCACCCTCGGCGGTTGGCACCGCTCGCCAAGCCGCCCAACAACCCTGTTCATCAAAAAAACTACCCGAGACATAGAATGGTATTTCAACCGCTTCGTGCCTCGGGTATAACTTTTAAGGCTTTATCTTTGTCCGTCGGCATGGTCTGTGCGACCACGCGCCGTCTCGGGTGTAGCTTTAAAAATTCAACTTTGTTGGTCGGCTTGGTGAGCGGCACCAGCCGCCGGCTTACGCGCCGAACATACCTGCAGTGTTCAGAAGCATGGTGCTGTAAAGGAAAAGCACGTCATCGGCAGACTCGAAGTCAACCATGCTTTTCAGCGCACCGGCCTTGACATAACGCAGGTCAACCATGGTGATTTTTGCGTAACTGTCAATTATCAGCGGTGTGAGACTGCCTGCAAAAGAATCACGGAAAATCACAAGCTCTTCGTCGCTCTTTGCGTTTTCATTTTCAATCACAACAAGCGCATCAGCGCCGCAAAGGAACATCTCGTAACCGTCACGGCCTGTTGCGGCTTCCATGTCGTAAACCTCAGCCTCAACGGCAACGCCCGTGTCATAGCTTGTGACGGTGCAGTTTTCAGTGGCTTCGTTGGTCAAATAATTGAGCGTGTCAGGCTTGATGTTAAGCGCAGACTGACCGAGATAAACGCCCCTGAATCCGCCGTCTACCGTGTTAAGCACAAAGTTGTCCTCAAACGGCACACCCATCTTTTCGCAGAGTCTGCCTGCTACGTCAACAACGCTCTCCTGCTTCCAGTGTGTGTCCGTACGGTAAAAATCTTCAAGAGACACAAGGTCGGTGATATCGATATACTCTGCAAAGGCGGTGTTTTTTCGCACGGTTTCAATCAGCTTGTTGTAATCCACGCTGAGATAGCCGTGCTTTTCAGCAAGAAACATATTCTTGTCTGGAATGATTGACAGATACACATCTGTTTCGTCACCGAGGTAGGTATCGCGGATATAGTCAAACGTATCCGTTGCATCACTCAGCGCATTTTCTCTCAGCGGGTATTCCATCTTGGACAGATGTCCCTGCGCGGTGTAGATGTCGTTGTTGTCTTTGGCAAAAAGTGCATTGAACACCGTGTTCGCCTTGATTGAGCGGAAAACGTCCCTGAGAGGAAACTGGTCGAGGGTGTATTCCTCAAACTCAGTCATGAACTTGCCCGAAATCAGAGTCTGTATACTCAGCTCGGGGAACTGTGAGAGCACACGGCGTTCACTTTCGGAATAGAGGTCACTTTTTTTGCAGATGCCCCATACCGAAAAGCCGAAAATTATGATTGCACAGAGGGTGCATACTATGATGTTTTTAATTTTATCTTTCATGTTTGCACCTCCGCTCAGAATCTGAAATAAAGGAAGGGGTTGAACGAGCCGTCAACAAGGAAGGCCGTGACAAGCACCAACAGAACAACAACGCACACCGCTTCAAGCACATTGATAACGCGGTTGCCGGCGGTCTTTTCCTTGAGCTTGAGCACAAGCGTTTTTGCCGCAGGTGTGGAGCCGAAAATGCCTATTACAAGCACCGCCGCGTAGTTCTTGAGGTAGTAAACGAACTCTGCGGAAATCAGCGGATAATTGCCTGCGCCGAACATTGAGGCAATGTACTGCAGGGCTTCCCTGATGTCGGTTGCGTTGAAAAGCACGAAACCGAAAATTACCGCAATCAGCACGTATACTCGGCAGAGAACCTTTGATTTTTTGAGATACTTGAGAAGCCAGAGCTTTTCAACAAGCAACAGCAGTGCAAAGTAAAGTCCCCATGCAATGAAATTCCACGCCGCGCCGTGCCAGAAGCCTGTCAGCATCCACACAACAAAGATGTTGAAAAGGTTGCGAAGCTTTGAAACACGGTTGCCGCCAAGGGGAATGTACACGTAATCGCGGAACCACGTGCCGAGTGAAATATGCCAGCGGCGCCAAAATTCCGTAACGCTTTTTGAAATGTACGGGTAATTGAAGTTTTCCATGAAATCAAGGCCGAACAGCTTGCCAAGACCGATTGCCATGTCACTGTAACCCGAAAAGTCGAAATAAATGTGCAGAGTGAACGCAATTGCATAAAGCCAGAAGAACAAAACCGACTTGTCGTTTGACGCGCGGAAGGTTTCGCAAAGCTCGCCCAGCAGGTTTGCAACAAGCACCTTCTTTGAAAGGCCGAGCACGAAGCGTGTGACACCCTGCGCCGTTTTTTCGGCAGTGTGTTTGCGGTTTTCAAGCTGAGCCGCAATGTCGCTGTAGCGCACGATGGGTCCTGCAATAAGCTGTGGGAACATTGAAACATACGCGCCGAGGGTGAGAATGTTTTTCTGTGCAGGCACGTCGCCGCGATAGACGTCAACGGTGTAACTGAGAAGCTGGAAGGTGTAAAAGCTGATGCCTACGGGAAGTGCAAGCCTCAGAAGATTCACAGAAAGACCCGTTGCCGCGTTGAAATTTGAAATGAAGAAGTCGGCGTATTTGAACACACCGAGTGTACCGAGACTGAACACGCACGAGAGAATGAGAAACACCTTTGATGCGGTTTTGCCGCGCGTTTTTTCAATCAGCAAACCGAAAACGTAACCGAAGATGATGGAAATAATCATCAGCACAACGTATTTCGGCTCGCCCCAAGCGTAAAACACAAGGCTGGCCGCCAGAAGAAGCGAGTTTTTCAGCTTCTTAGGCATCAGCGCGTAAAGCAGAAGCACTGCGGGTAAAAAGTAATAGAGGAAAGGTATGCTTGAAAAAATCATGGTTTTATCCAACGGTAAGCAGTAACGCTTTCAGCCGTCTCTCCTTGTCCTTTTGTTATGCTTTATTATTAACTGATTATGCGCCGTTTTAACCGACGGTTAAAACGGTTGATGTGCTGATTGTACCGTGTATATTTTGCCCTGACAGTTTAAAAACGGAGAGAGCTGACTCTCTCCGTTTTTTGTTATTGTGTTGTTAATCAGCCTTCTGCTGAAAGGGGGCACATTACAAAGAATACGGTGTTGTCAACTGCTTCAACAACAGTTTCTTCAGCTTCAACACAGATGTTCCATCTGGGGTTAGCATTGTCCTTGAGCATTGTTACGAAAGCGTCAACGTCAGCGTCTGCTGCAAGGGTGAAAACGTAACCGATGAAGGGGATGGAGCCGATTGCGGGAGCAAATGTTGCTGCAGATTCGAAGCCCTTGATTTCGTCAGCGTCAAAGCCGTTGAGGAAACCTTCTTCAACTTCCATAGCCATAGCCATGAACTGAATGTTTTCGTTCTGTGAAAGAGCTTCTGCGAGCTGGAGAGCAGTCTTGTCGCCGCTTGCAACTTCTGCTTTGAAATCAGCGAGAAGGAGCTGACCGAAGGTTTCGCCGTCTGCTACGGGCTTCTTGCTTGCTTCTTCTGTGGTGCCTTCTGCGGATGCTTCTTCAGTTGTTGAAACGGGTGCTTCTGTTGTGGTGGTGTCGTCACCGTTGTTGCCTGCGCATGCGGCAAAAACGATAACCATTGCGAGTGCGAGTACGATTGCTAATACCTTTTTCATTGTGTGTTTCTCCTTTTGTTTTGTTTTTTGGTTTTTGGTTTCTTATTTTATAGACATAAGAGCTTCGGTGTTTTCAACAAACCAGCCTTGCTCCTCGTCATACTGAAGTGAAAGGGTACGTGTACCCTTCTTCGTCTGCACCGTTAAGGTGTAGACACTTTGCGTGTCGGGCGTGTTGAGAGTCCACACAACGCGCTGTGTGCCGTCGGTGTGACAAGTTGCGCCCGTATCTATGTGAACAATGCCGCCGTCTGCGCCGATTATGAGCAATTCGCCGCTATGGGCAAACCACGTTGCCGCTTTTTCGGCCTCAAGCGTAACCTCAAGTGAAGCTTCCGCCACTGAAACAAGAGAACGGGCATTGTTGTTGTCGATATACACAGTTGCGTTGTTTTTTACCGTCTCGCCGTTGACGGTAATGCCTGAGCGTGTGTTTGCGCTCATACCGAGCACCGCGGTGAGAAGCACCGCAAAGCACGCGGCGGCAAGCGCAATTCTTTTGAAATCGACGTGAATTGTTTTGTGAGTGTTTTTTGTTTCCTGCGCCAGAATTCTGCTTTTCAGTTCATCGGGCGCTTTGATTTGATTATATGCTTCAATGTGCTTGCTGTCAAACATTATCTTACTCCGTTTTCATGAGTGTTTTCAGCGCGTCCCTTCCCCTGCTCAGCCGCATTTTAACGGCGGACACGGAAATGCCGAGAGCTTTTGCCGTTTCATCCACAGACAGACCTTCAAGGTAATGCAACACAATTGCATCCCTGCACTTATGTTCAACGGATTCAAGGCTTTTCATGAGGGTAAAAAGTGTGTCCCTGTCCACCCCGTCTGCCTCATGTGCAATATCGCCCACAGCTTCAAGCGAGAGTGCGTCACGCACTTTGCGGCGGCGGTGCTTGTCGTGGCAGCAGTTGACGGTTACGCGGATGAACCACGCGCGTTCATGCTCACGGTCTTTGAACACGGGCTTGCGGTGCATGTATTTCACAAACACATCCTGCACGGCATCTGCCGCATCTTCGGTGTTCTGAAGATGTGTGAGCGCAAGGCGGTAGAGCATGTCGGCATATTCATCGTATGCAACGGCCACGTCATTTTTGTGCAACCCGAACGTGCTCAATTTTCACCCTCCTGTAAACAAAACGCGCGAAGTGTTCTGCAAGTCACATTTTTTTGAAAAAATTTTTTGTCTGACAACCTTTGTGAGTATAACACAAACAATATGCTTTTGCAACATGGTTGCAGCCTATATGACCTTTCCTACAAAACAGCGGCTTATGTCTGATAAGTTAATTCATACTTGATTTAACATTTTTATAATGGTAAAATATGTTTGTTTGATTGGAGGTAATAATATGAAAAAGCTTTTAGCGGTAGTTCTCAGCATCCTGATGATTTTTGCATCGGCTTCCATGGCTTTTGCGGCAAATGAAAAAAGCGAAGCCAACCTGCCCCTCATCTACCTCAGCGGTCAGGGCAACAGCACTGTATATAACAGCGAAGGCAAGCCCATCAAAAACGCCAAATCAATAGACAGAGGCGCCTACATCAAAGAAAACGCAGGTCCCGTTATTGAGGAGCTTATGGCGGCACTTGTTACGGGCGATTACACAAACTACGTGCAGTCCATTGTTGACGCATGCAAGCCCATTTACGAAGAACAGAATCTCACACCTGACGGCGAGCCGCAGGAGGGTCAGCACATTCTGTGGAACTACGCAACCTCACCCGTTGTTGAAAATTCCGCCTTCGGCATCCCCGCATACAACTTCTATTACGACTCACGTCTGTCACCCATGGACGTAGCAGACCAGCTTGACGTTTACATCGAAAGAGTGCTTGACGCCACGGGCGCAGAAAAAGTCAACATCACAGGCCGCTGCATGGGCGCAAACTTCGTGATGGCATACGTTGCAAAGAGCTACAACGGCGACTACAACCACCCGTTCAGAGTGCAGAACATTGTACACAACACCTCTGCAACAGACGGTTACATTGCAATCGGTGCTCTGCTTTCAGGCTCAATCGACCTTTCGGCAGACACTCTTTCACGTTTTGCAACCTCTTACATCGAGGGCAGTACGATGATTGAAGACCCCGCGGTTGAAATGCTTGTGCTCAGCATCGTTTCAATTCTCAACTACGCACAGGTTATGGGCTGGGGCGTTGACGTTGTTGAAAGCATTTATGCAAACGTTGCAGACAGTCTCATCCCCGAGCTTGCAAGAATCTCCATCTACGGCACAAACGCAAGCTACTGGTCAATGATTGGCTCAAAGTATTTCAGAAAAGCCGTTAATTACGTTTTCAACACCCCCGAGCTTAAGGAAGAATTCGCAGGTCTCATCAGCAAAATCGAAAGCTACTACGAGCTTATCGGTGAAATTGACGAAACAACCGGCAACAGCAAATACGTTGATCTTCTGCTTGAGCTTGACGCTCAGAGCATCAACTCCTGCGTGCTTGCAAAGTACGGTCAGCCGAGCTTCCCGCTTTTCAAGGGCTGTGAAATCACGGGCGACTCCAGAGGTACGGTAACAGAGCTTTCCTTCGGTGCAACGGCAACTGACGTACACAGCACGTTCAGCAAAAAATATCTTGACGCCGCTGAAAAGAACGGCACTGCAAAATACATTTCACCCGACAAAACCGTTGACGCATCAACCTGCCTTTTCCCCGACCAGACGTGGTTTGCAACCAACATTGACCACGGCACCTTCCCCCAGCAGCAGAATGAGCTGATGATTCAGTTCTTTGAATCCAACGGTTCACTCACAGTTTGGGACACGCAGGACACTCTGCCGCAGTACACTGAGTTTTCAACGGGCAGGCTCATCGGCTTTGAGGGCAACTCATACGAAAGCAGTTTCACAACAAACCCGTTTGCGGCTCTTTTCCGCATCATCATATCACTGCTCAAAATCTTCATGGGCATTGTGAGTGAAAGAGTATAAGCAACGCATACACCCCCGACTTCAGTGTTGGGGGTATTTTTTTGTGAGGTTGTGTCCCCTGCCTTTTAATTGCGTTGCTTCCGCACGGGGTATGTTGACTTTTTCCGCATATATAACTATAATGTAAAGTGAGTGCATTTACGAATCAACAGAAAAGGGTTGGAAAAATGAACGACGGTTATAAAAAATACAGGCCGTTTGTCGGCGTAGACCTTGCCGACAGAAAGTGGCCGTCAAAACGAATTGAAAAGGCGCCCGTATGGTGCAGTGTTGACCTGCGCGACGGCAATCAGGCGCTTGTCAACCCCATGAATCTTGAAGAAAAAATTGAGATGTTTGAGTTTCTGTGCAAGCTCGGTATCAAGGAGATTGAGGTCGGTTTTCCGTCCGCGTCCAAAACCGAGTTTGACGTAGTGCGCACTTTAATTGAAGAAGACCTCATACCTGACGACGTATGGATTCAGGTGCTTGTGCAATCACGCGAGCATCTTATTGACAAAACCTTTGAAGCCGTCAAGGGCGCAAAAAACGTAATCCTTCATTTTTACAACTCAACGTCTGCACAGCAGAGGAAGGTTGTTTTTCACAAGGACAAGCAGGGCATCATCGACATTGCCGTTGCAGGTGCGAAGCACATACGCAAGCTTGCCGACGAATACGCCGCCGAGTGCGGCATGAACATCCGCTTTGAATATTCACCCGAAAGCTTCACGGGCACAGAACCTGACTTTGCGGTTGAAATCTGCTCACGCGTGATGGAGATTCTTGAACCCGACGGTAAAAATCCCATCATTCTCAACCTGCCCGCTTCGGTTGAGCTGAGCACACCAAACGCCTATGCGGACATGATTGAATATTTCTGCAACAAGTTGCCCTACAGAGACAACGCCATTATCAGCCTGCATCCTCATAACGACAGAGGCACGGCGGTAGCCGCCGCTGAACTGGGTCTGCTTGCAGGCGCTGACAGAATTGAGGGTACACTTTTCGGTAGCGGAGAGCGTACGGGCAACGTCGACCTCATCACCCTTGCGCTGAACATGTACACGCAGGCGGTTGACCCCAAGCTCGATTTGCACAACATCAACGAAATCAAAGAGATGTATGAGCGTACGACCAAAATGGACGTTGCCAAACGACACCCCTATGCAGGTGAGCTTGTTTTCACCGCGTTTTCGGGTTCACATCAGGATGCAATCAACAAGGGCGAGCTTTATATGAACACAAGCAACTCACCCTATTGGGACGTACCGTATCTGCCCATCTGTCCTGCGGACATCGGCAGGGATTACGAGCCGATTATCCGCATCAACAGCCAGTCGGGCAAGGGCGGTGCCGCGTTCGTTATGTCAAACGTTTTCGGCTACAACTTGCCCAAAGCCATGTTGCCCGAATTCGGTGCAGCAGTTAAGGCGCAGTGTGATGCATCCGGCGGCGAAATCACGGGCGAAGACGTTTATGCAATCTTCAAGCGTGAATATCTTGACGTTACAACACCTTTCAAGCTGCTCACCAACAAAATCATTGAAGAATATGACCCGAACTTTACTTCACCCGTTATCTGCTTTGTGGGTAAAATCAGCAAAAACGGTGCTGAAGCGGTTGAAATCACCGGCAGAGGTAACGGCCCTGTTGACGCCTTCTTCAACGCGCTCAAATCGTTGGGCATTGAAGGCTACAACTTTGTTGACTACTCACAGCACGCCGTATCGGTCGGTTCTGACGCTAAGGGTATCTGCTACGTTCAGTTGAAAGACAGCAATGGCAAGCCGAGCTTCGGTGTGGGTATGAGCCACAACACGAACTACGCGTCCATCCGCGCAGTGCTTTGCGCAATCAACAGGTCACTGCAGTGAGTGGCGGTGCGTAGCCGCACGCCACTCCGCCCAACAACTCAATAAATATAACAAAATCACCCTCGGCGGTTGGCACCGCACGCCAAGCCGCCCGACAACTCAATAACAGCAAATAAATCACCCGAGACAGAGCGTGGTCAAATCTACCACATCGTGTCTCGGGTGTAGCTTTAAAGTTTTATCTTTGTCCGTCGGCATGGCCCGTGCGGCCACGCACCTCTCAGCCCTGCAAAGCCACGCACTCTACCTCGACAAGCGCGCCTTTGGGCAGAGTTTTAACTGCAACGCAGGAGCGTGCAGGCTTGCTGACAAAATACTGCGAATAAACCTCGTTGAATGCCGCAAAATCTGCCATGTCGCTCAAAAAGCACGTGGTTTTAATCACGCTTTCAAACGATGCGCCTGCCGCAGTGAGAACGGCTTCAAGATTTTTGCATACGCGGTGAGTCTGCTCCGTTATGTTTTCGCCAACCATGTCGGCGGTTTCGGGGTCAAGCGGAATCTGACCTGAAGTGAATACCATACCGTTTGCAATCATCGCCTGTGAATAAGGGCCGATTGCAGCAGGTGCTTTGTCTGTTTGTACCTTGTTTATTGCCATAGTAATTCTCCTTTTTATTCAAACACCCGACGGCTCACCCTCAGGTGTTTATGCTTTAATAATCGGTTGTTTCTTACTTTGATAGCGTTGCTTTCGCGCATCGGTTCAGCGTTTTACAGCTTGATTTCAATGCATTTGCTGCCGCAAAGCTCCGCGCTCAGCTCGTCGGGCTGGTGACCGCCGACGTAAAGTACGGTTTCGCCGTCAGGAGCAACCCTTGCTCCGTCTTCAAGCACGGCTTTGAGCCAGTAGGTGTCAATGCTGAGTTCAACCGTCTTTGTCTCGCCTGCGGCAAGGTGTACGGATTTAATGGCGCACAGCTGGTAATTCGGAGTGGTTGTGCGGCTGTCATCGTAGTGGGCGTAAATCTGTACCTTTTCGTCAGCATCCATGCTTCCCGTGTTGGTAAGGGTTACATTTACACGTACAACGTCCTCGGCCTTTTCAGCAATTTCTGCCTTGTCGTAGCTGAATGTTGTGTAACTGAGACCGAAACCGAAAGGATAAAGCGGAGCTTCCTCAAGGTAACGGTACGTTCTGCCCTTCATTGAATAATCGGTGTTGACGGGCATGTTGTTTTCCGCCTTGTAGAACGTGAGCGGAAGTCTGCCTGCGGGTGAGAAGTCGCCCTTGAGAAGCTGAGCTACCGCAAGACCGCCCATAGCGCCGGGATACCAACCGTGGATAATAGCCTTTGCATGGTTGCGTACCTTTTCACCAAGGTCAACCGCACTGCCGCACATAACAACCACAACAACGTTTTCGCATGCATCGCATACCGCTTCGGCAAGTTGCATCTGTGTTTTGGGCAGGTGTACTGTTTTCTTGTCGCCGCAGTCGGCAAAGTCGTCGTCGAGGCCTCCGATTTCCTCGCCTTCGATGTTGCGGTCAAGCCCAAGGCAGAGCACGGTAAGCTCAGCCTCAGAAGCGGCGGCAACACCTTCACTGCGCAGGTTGAAGAAACCGTCGGGGTGGTTGATTGCTTCTTTGAAAAGCAGAGAACCTGCAGAATAGCTGACGGTAGCATCAGGGAAGGTGCGACGGATACCGTCTGCTACAGTTACGTATTCGGAAGCGTAGCCGTGGTAGTTACCCTCAAGCACGGTTGTGGAATTTGCGTTGGGACCAACAACGGCAATGGATTTGTATTTTTTGTTGCCAACGGGAAGGAAGCCGTTTTCGTTTTTGAGCATAACGAGTGTCTGTTTTGCGGCTTCGAGGTTGAGCGCCTTGTGCTCAGCACAGTCGAGCTTGCTGTAGGGAATGTCCGAAAACGGACGAACTTCTTCAAATTCACCAAGAAGCACGCGAATTGTGAAAAGTCTGACGGCGGCATTGGTGATGTCCTCGTCTGTTACAAGATCTTCCTCGTATGCATCAATGAGTGCCTCGTACGCTTCGCCGCAGTTGAGGTTGCAACCGCGCTTGAGAGCGATTGCGGCGGCTTCTTTTGCGTTTGCGGCAAAGCCGTGGTGCTTGTAAATGTCGTTAATTGCCCAGCAGTCAGAAACAAAATAGCCCTTAAACTGCCACTTATTCTGCAGAGTTTCAACCATCAGCTTGCTGTGGGCGCAGCAGGGCTCACCGTTTGTGCGGTTGTATGCGCCCATAACGCCTGCAACACCGCTTTTCACCGCATGCTCAAAGGCAGGCAGATAGGTTTCGTTCAGGTCTTTTTCGCTGATGATGGCATCGAAGCCGTGGCGGAGCTTTTCGGGGCCTGAGTGACCTGCAAAGTGCTTTGCGCAGGCGGCGGCTCTGAGGAATTCACCGTTGCCCTGAATACCTCTTATGTATGCACAACCCATCCGTGCAGTGAGGAAGGGGTCCTCACCGTAGGTTTCCTGACCTCTGCCCCAGCGTGCATCACGGAAGATGTTGATGTTGGGTGCCCAATAAGTAAGCCCCTTGAAGATGTCTCTGTCGCCGAATTCTACGCTCTTGTTGTATTTTGCGCGCGCTTCAATTGAAACTGCGTCACCGACTTTTTCGGCCAGCTCAGGGTCAAAGGTTGCCGCCATACCGATTGCCTGCGGAAAAACCGTGGCTGTGCCTGCACGGGCAACGCCGTGTGCGGCTTCGTTCCACCAGTTATACTCCTTGATGCCGAGACGCTCAATTGCGGGCGCGTTGAAAAGTAACTGAGTCATTTTTTCATACGGTGTCATCTGTTCAACGATGGCAACCGCTTTTTCTCTTGCTTTGTTCCAATCCATAAAACTTCTGTCTCCTTCACAAAACGGCGTTATTTGCCGTGAAGCTTATTTTGAAAAAAGAATGTTGTTTACAATGCTGTTGAGGTATTCCTGCCTGCCGCTTGAAGGAAGCGCAGGTGCGCCCATTTCTTCGGCATACTGTGCAAGCTCGGCAAGTGTGGTTTCACCGTTTGTGATTTTTTTGCCGATACCGCTTGAGAAGCTTGAGTATCTTTCTGAAATGAAAGCATCAATTCTGCCGTCTTCGATAATCTCGGCGGCTTTGATAAGGCCGAGTGCAAATGTGTCCATACCGAGAATGTATGCGTAGAACATGTCTTCTGCCGTGTAACTGGGACGTCTTGTTTTTGAGTCAAAGTTGAAGCCGCCCGTAAGACCGCCTGCTTTGAGAACTTCATACATGCAGAAGGTTGCCTCATATACGTCTGCGGGGAATTCGTCTGTGTCCCAGCCGAGAAGATAGTCGCCCTGGTTGGCATCGATTGAGCCGAGCATGCCGTTGATGGCAGAAACGCGCAAATCGTGGCGGAAGGTGTGACCTGCGAGGGTTGCATGGTTGGCTTCAATGTTGAGCTTGAAGTCCTTGTCAAGACCGTACTGCCTCAAAAAGCCGATTGCGGTTGCCGCGTCAAAGTCATACTGATGCTTCATGGGCTCCTTCGGCTTGGGCTCGATGTAAAAGTCACCCGTGAAGCCGATTGAACGTCCGTAATCAACCGCCATGTGCATAAGGCGTGCAATGTTTTCCTGTTCAAACTTCATGTCGGTGTTCATCAGGGTTTCGTAGCCCTCTCTGCCGCCCCAGAAAACATAGCCCTTACCGCCGAGCTTAACGGTGAGGTCGAGTGCTTTTTTAATCTGTGCGGCGGCAAAACAATAAACGTCTGCGGAGTTTGTGCTGCCTGCGCCGTTCATAAAACGGGGGTTGGAGAACATGTTTGCGGTACCCCAGAGGCACTTGATACCCGTGGCGGTCATTTTTTCAAGGATGTAATCTGTGATTTCGTCAAGGCGGCGGTTGGTTTCTTTGATGTCTTCGGCTTCGGGTACAAGGTCAACGTCGTGGAAACAGAAATATTCAACGCCGAGCTTTTGCATGAATTCAAAGCCTGCATCAACCTTTGCCTTTGCGTGTTCCATTGTGCCTTTTTCAGCACCGAAGGACTTGTCTGCGGTGTCGCGTCCGAACATGTCAGTGCCTGCGGCGCAGAGATTATGCCACCATGCCATTGCAAAAGGCAGGTGCTCTTTCATGGTTTTGCCCATGATGACTCTTTCGGGGTTATAATACTTAAATGCAAGCGGATTTGTACTGTCTGCACCCTCGTATTTAATTTGAGGGATGTTTGAGAAAATTTCGCTCATAATACTGCCTCACTTTTCATTGGGATATACGTGCACGCGTGTGCGACGTATTATTTTTATTATACGGCAATGAAGCTGACATTTCAAGCGGTATGGCTACAATCCTCAGGCAAAAGTGAGGAAAATGCAGGGACAGGGCAAAGCCCGCGCGAAGAGTGCGGTGCGGGACGGCGGTATGGAGTGTGGGTTGAGGGAGAGGTGTGGAGGGCGAGAGGCGGTGTGAGAAGAATCGACGACCTCGGCCGTGTCGTCATCCCCAAAGAAATCCGCCGCACCATGCGCCGCTCATCTGCCCAACAAATCTATAACAATAAAAGCACCCGAGACAGTGCGTGGTCGCGCAGACTATGCCGCCCGACAACTCAATAAATATAACAAAATCGCCCGAGACAGAGCGTGGTCAAATCTACCACATCGTGTCTCGGGTGTAGCTTTAAAAATTCAACTTTGTTGGTCGGCTTGGTGAGCGGCACCTGCCGTCGGCATGGTTTGCGCGACCACGCGCTTATTTTTGCTTTGAATATTTCATGCGATAAACAAGGTTCATCAGCTTGGATTCAAGAGCGTTGATCGGCTTCGGCTTGTCGAAAAGATTTGCATAAAGTGTTGCCTTGCAGTTCTTCTCAACAACCATCTCGGTTGCCTGAGCGTCATCCTTGTCCTTGCCGCAGCAGATTGCGCCGTTGTCCTTGACCATAACGGCATTTCTGCCGCCGGAAAGCTTCTTCGCAATCTTCTGTGCACTCTTTTCAGTTTCAAGGATTGAGAATACGCCGCACTTTACGGTTGTGCCGGCAATCTGTGCAAAGTCGTCAAGCAGAGGACGAATCGTACGTCCGAGCTTTGAAACTGCAACAATCTCTGTCTGGTTTGAGTGGATGATGCTGTTTACGTCTGCGCGGCGGTTGTACACTGCGCGGTGAATGTCAGCTTCATAGGGATACTTGTCACCTGAAAGAAGCTTGCCGTCGTCAAGTGCGATTTCGGCTTTTTCGTTGCCGTCCTTGTCAAGCACAACAAGGCTGTCGCCCACACGCTCACTGTCGTAGCAGTTGATTGCAGGTGCAGTTGCAGATGCCTTTGAACGTCTGATAAGCTCAACCGCATAGTCGTTAAGCTCGCTGAGAGATTCTGCGGTTTTGTTGGTGAGAGTCTTGTATCTTCTGTAGATGTAGCTTGCGCATGCAACTTCAACTTCGTTTGCAATGCGGAATGCATCTTCACTGTCTGCACCCAGGCAGATTGCGCCGTGGTGTCTCATAATAACAGCCTTTGAATCAGAACGTTTGAGTGCACTGACAACACCCTTCATGAGTGTTTTTGTGCCGGGAAGGCCGTAACCGCCCATGGGAATGTTGTTGCCGATGATTGCGCGGCTTTCGTCGGAAAGCTTGTTGATATCGTTACCGATTGCGCTGACAACAGATGCGTTCATCTGATGGGTATGGATAACAAAGTTGCAGTCACTTCTGAGCAGATAGCACTGAGCGTGCAGACCCTTTTCGCTTGAGGGCTTAACGTCGCCTTCATAGCTGAGGTCGCTGAGCTTTACAACAACGATGTCGTCGGGGGTGAGTGAATCGTACGCCTTGCCGCTGGGGGTGATGACGAAGGATTCGTTGTCGATACGGCAACTGACGTTGCCCCATGTTCTTGCAATAAGACCGCAGGCAACAAGCTGTTTGCCTGCATCAATAACAAGTTGTTTGGCCTGTAAAATATCCATGGTTGCCCCTTTCTTGTATATGCCAACACCGCACATGTGAAAATGTGCGGTATCGGGTACAAAACGTGTTAATTATTTTTCGATGCAGACAACGTTTGAGAATACCTTGTCGAAACGTGCGAGAACGTCGTCGATCATTTCTTCGTTGTATGCGGCGCTGGTGTAAAGTCTTGAACCTGCGAGGGTTACGAGACCTTCTGCCATGTATGCTGCACCCATGTGCTGCATTTCTTTCTTTCTCTTGTCTGTCTCTTTGAGGACGCCGGGTACTGTCCACAGCTTGCCCCAGTCGATGGAGAAGTGCATTGTACCAACAGTTTCCATGTGGCAGATTGAGCCCTGGTTGAATGCAACGAAGGGAAGGTTATACTTATCGATGATGGTGTTGAGACCGTTAACAAGTCTGTCACCGAGGATACCTGCTCTCTGGCATGCGTTCTGCTTGTCGATTTCTTCAAGCATGAAGTAACCTGCGCAGCAGCTGAGGGGTGTTGCAGCAAGTGTGCCGCCGCAGAATGCCTTGTGGATCTTCTGTGAGCCGTCGAGGCCTGAGCCGAGATACTTCATGTATTCTCTCTTACCGCCTACGCCGCCTGCGCCCGGATAACCGCCGGCGATAACCTTACCGAAGATGGTGAGGTCGGGTTCAACGCCATAGTAGCCCTGAGCACCTGCCATACCGATACGGAAGCCTGTAACAACCTCATCGAAGATAAGGAGTGCGCCGTACTTGCGGCAGAGTCTTTCAACGCCTTTGTTGAAGTCGATGTCGAGGGGTCTTGTGCCGCTTTCGGGGCCTACAGGCTCAATGAAAACAGCCGCTGTGCCGCCTCTGAGCTGGTTGAGACGGAGAGTCTTTTCAAGATCATCAAGGTCGTTGGGGAAGAATTCCTGAGTGTCACGCATGAGTCTTACGGGTACGCCGTGTGCCTGAGTCCACTTGGAGCCGGGTACGCGGATGCCCCAACCGAGCTGATCGGACCAGCCGTGGTATGCGCCGCCCATTTTAACGATGTTCTTTTTCTTGGTGGCAAGTCTTGCAATACGGATTGCAACCATGCAAGCCTCGGTGCCTGAACCGAGCATACGGAACATGTCAACGGTGGGAACGCTGTCGGAAATCTTCTTTGCAAGCTTATATTCAAATTCGTGGAACAGACCTGTGGAAGGACCGCAGGTGTTCAGAAGGTCGATAACCTGCTCACGTACTTCGGGAGGATTGGAGCCGAGAACTGTGGGACCGCCTGCCTGCAGGAAGTCATAGTATTCGTTGCCGTCGATATCATAAAGCTTTGCGCCTTCAGCCTTTGTGAAAACAAGGGGGAAGGGATAGTTGAAAGCGAGGTTGTGCTGAACGCCGCCGGGAATGATCTGCTTTGCTTCTTCAATCATTTCCTTGGACTTTGCGCACTTCTTCGCATAGTATTCTTCCTCATACTTTGCGAGAACGTCGGGAGCGATTGAATAGATGGGCTGGGAAATGAGATTGTCCAGCTTTTTGGTGATGGCTTCTGCATCGGGATAATTGGTGATTGCAAACCTTGTGTCCATAATATACCTCCGAAAAATTTTATAATTACAACCTTGGTGAGTTATTGCTCACTATGTTGTCAGTTTACCACTTATACCGGATAAAGTCAAGCGCAAGGGGCAAGATTAGCTGTTCTGCCGCATCAATGGCCGTAAGGGAATCCTTTTGTGCGGTAGCCCTTAGGTCTGAAAGCAGGCTTAGGCGGCTCTGCCTTGGTTGCTTCTGCCTTGGGTGCCTCAGGCTGAGGCGGCTGAGCAGGCGTGGGAGCAGGCTCGGTTTCATCGTCAGTTACTACGATGCCCTTGGGTTTGTATGCGTAAACAGGCGTGTCGTAAATTGACTGAACAGATTGTGCGGTATATGCAGGCTGAGCGGGCTGAGTCTCGACTGCAGGCTTTTCTTCTTCTGCAGGCTCTTCTTCAACGTTTTCTGCTACGAAAACGGGTTCTTCTGCGGCAGGCTCAGCAACAAAAACAGGCTGAGGCTGTGCAACGGGCTCGGCAGTGAACACGGGCTCTTCCTCCACATTCTCAGCAACAAACACGGGTTCTTCTGCCACAGCAGGTTCTTCAGCAACGGGAGCAGCGGGTGCAACTGTGGGATTATATGCAGGTGCACCGTTGGTTGATGCAACGGTATCGTCAACATTGTGCTCGGCTGAAGCGGCGGTATCTGTGCGGTAGATGGGCGGAATGGTGAAGTCAGTGTCGGGCTGAGCGATCTCCTGCTGAGCGACTTCAGCTTCGTCAATTACCGTGCCATCGTCAACTGCGCCGAAGCGGTTTTCGCCTTCGTCACCTTTTTTCGCAAACATAACAAGGCAAACAATCCAGCCGATGACGGGGATAAGTGCAACGAACATCAGTGAGCCTTTTTTGTCCACGTCGTGGAGTCTTCTTGTGCACATCGCCAGCGAGGGTGTGAGGCAGACGAGAGCATAGACTGCCGCAACGTAAATGAACGGTGAAACAAAAGAACACACGGCAACAAGCACCGCGATGACTATAAGCTGAGCAACTGCGGCGAGCCAGAAGATGCGCTTGTTGGTGCGACCCTTGAACTCGGCGAAGCGCTGCCAGAAATTACCGAAAGCTTTAAACATGAAAACTGTACCTCCAAATGTCTGCCCGCAAATCGAGGCATAACATACTGTTTGGGTATTATATCATATTTTTTTTAAAACGGCAACCCCATTGAAACAATCTTAAGCAAAAACAATAAAGTGCGTTGAGCCCGCCGCCCCCTGCGCGAGCGACAGCTCGCGCAGGGCTTTTTGCATGCGCTCAGTGGCGGTGGAGTTGCCTTGCCGCGCGGTTACGGCGGTTGAGGCTGTGTGCAAACTGAAGCGGTGCAGGGCATGCAAAAAACGCGAAGCTCATGCACACGCTTGCAAGCAAGCGCGTGCGAGCTTCGCGCGGCGGCGGGCGGTTGGCTCGGCTTCGCCTCGGCGGTTGGCACCGCACGCCACTCCGACTGACAGTGCAATAACTTCAGGGTCAACGCCGAGACAGAACGTGGTCAAAACTACCACTTCTCGTCTCGGGTGTAACTCTAATTATTCAACTCTGTCCGTCGGCTTGGTCTGCGCGACCACGCGCTCGGTATGGCCCGTGCGGCCACGCACCGTCTCGGGGCGGTTGGCACCGCACGCCATGCCGCCCAACAACTCTGTTCATCAAAAAAACTACCCGAGACATAGAATGGTATTTCAACCGCTTCGTGTCTCGGGGCGGTTGGCACCGCACGCCACACCGACCAACAACTCAATAAATATAACAAAATAGCCCGAGACAGAATGTGGAAAATAATCCCACTTTTCGTCTCGGGTGTAACTTTAAAGTTTTAACTTTGTCCGACGGCATGGTCTGTGCGACCACGCACCGTCTCGGGTGTAGCTTTAAAAATTCAACTTTGTTGGTCGGCTTGGTGAGCGGCACCAGCCGCCGGCATGGCGCGTGCGGCCACGCACCGCTGCAATTACAGAATGTAGACTTCGACGGTTCTTCTGCCGAAATTGACACACTCTGAATAGCTGTACATATAAAGGTCGATAAGAGTACCGCTACCGTTCCATGTGAATCCGCCGGTATCAGCCGCTACGGAATAACCGTAAACGTACTTACCGTCTGAGGACACAATGTACATCTTTGTGCCGTAAGGAATCTGCCTGGGGTTAACAGCAACTCTGCCGGGCATGGGCGGTACGCCTGTTGAGCAGATTGTACCTGTGCAATAAGCAGTTGCCTTGCCGGTAATAACCCTCTTGTAATGAACAGGTCTGCCGTTTTCGTCAAGCTCAATGGGGCTGGGAGGTGTGAGGCGTGAAATAACCCTTGAAGTTGATGTGGGCCTGATGTTGGCAAGAGGACGGTTTTTCGTGCCTACCTTGACAACCTGATTCACGGGCTCTTTGATAACGGTTTCGCTCTTTACAACACTGCTTTCAAGCACGCCGTCAACGTATTTGTCTTTGTAAACTGTTTCGCTCTGACCGTTCACGCCCTTTGTTACAACTTCCTTCTGGTCGTTGTAAAGCTCGGAGGTGCGCTCGGTAACGGTTTTGAAAGCAATTGATTCTGTGGTTGTGCGTGTTTTATAGCTGATGCGCTTAACCACAATTTTCATGCCTTCTTCAAGAAGCTCGTCAAGGCCGTGTGAAACAACGTCGTGCTTGTTGAGCGTAACCTTTGCCTGAGCAAGGATATCGGCAACGTTGCCCTTTGTGACCTCGAAGCTTTGGCTGTCACCGTCTGCAATTACGGTAACACCGAAAGCGCGGTTGATTTTGATTACCATTCCTTCTGTGAGGAAAACATCTTTGCTGACACTGATTTTGTCGCCGAGGCTGAGCTTGATGCCTGCCTTCTTGAGCGCATCCTTAACGGTGCCTGCAGCATATACGTATGATTTTTCTCCGTCGTCGCTGATAACAACGTTGTGTGCCTTGTGCACGTAGATAACGCCGTCATTCTTACCCTCGGTATAACCGTCAAGGTCAACCACGTCGTCATCGGTGAGTTCAATTGAAGCTCTCCTGATGATATCATCGGGGTCGGTTGAGATAGAAACGACTCTGGATATTTCGTCTTCGCAGTAAACATAGGTTGTAACAACCGATGAGGCGGCGAAAACTGTTGTTGCGGTGCAGCTGATTATCACGATGACAGCGATGATGAGTTTGAGCTTGAAGTGCTTGACTCGTGATGTTGCACCTTTGATTCTCATAATCATTTTTCGTTCTGCTCCTTTACTGATTTGACCCGCCTGCACACTCATTTTTGAGCGTTTTTTTGCAGGTGAGTGCCGTAACTTCGCATCAACTTCGGGTATTATAGTGATTATCAACTAAGATGTCAAATTTTAAAATCGCCGTCTTTTGTGAAATATGCACAAAGGACAACTTGCCTTTTTATCCCAACTGCGCTCCGCTTGTATGGTTTAGATGTTTTTAATCTAAACTATACCCCTGAAATTTTGTTTATTTTTCTACAAATTCGCGTTTTCATTTTTTACGGTATTTTTATAGACAATAATGAGGTGTATGTCTACGATATTCAAAGCTTTTTCATCACAAAATACCCTTGTGAACTCATTATCGTCCCAAAACTTGCAAAAAATACCGCGCAAAGCAAAAAAACACCTCAGCAAGTTGAAAAACAGACTCAACAAGCTGAGGATTTTATGTTGCCGAAGCGCCGAAAAGTGCGTGAAAATTCACGCTTTCGGGCGGATTCGGGTTATACTCGTCACCCTAAGTTACTGCAGTGCTTCAAGCACGGGCAAAAGGTGTTTTTCGTCAAAATAGTCAACGCCGTCCGTGAACATGCTCATCATCTTATCAGCGGCCTCGCCCTGCATATCTTTCTTTTTTATTTCGCTCTTCATTTTTGATATAACCATGTTCATCATCATTTTATACATGCCCGAAAGCTTTTTTATATCAAACGCGCCGGGAAGATAAAACAGCGGTGCTTGTGTGGGATTTTTCTCCCTGAGGGCAGACACGGTTTTATCACTTGCTTCAGGTGCCATACCAACCGCACAGACCGCGCGCACGTCGTATTTGTTCAACGCTTCTGTAAGACCCGAAACAGTATTTGCCATCACCCAGCCCATATAAATAACGCCACCGTCAATCTCAGGTGCAGTCTTTGCCGCGTAGACGGGAAGTGCGAGCTTTTCGCCGAGAAGTTTGGCATATTTTTCGGTTGTGCCGGTGTTTGAAGTGTAGATTATTGCTTTCAATATTATATCCCCCGATTTTTAATGTTTTTTTTTGCAGAAGTATTGCAAAAACCGAACGCTTGAATTTTATCACATTTTCATCAAAATGTCCAGCGCGTGCCACCTTACTCAAAGCGGAAGTCTGTGCAAGATGTTCGAAAAATTCACATGCCGCAGACATATATCGCATTTTTACTTTCCTTCTCGGCATGAATCTAAAAGTTGTTTCTCTGTCCGGCGGCTGGTGCCGCTCACCAAGCCGGTGCGTGGCCGCACAGTCCATGCCGACGGCGCGTGGTCGCGCAGACCAAGCCGACGGACAAAGATAAAACTTTAAAGCTACACCCGAGACGAGAAGTGGGATTTACGACCACGCTCTGTCTCGGGTGATTTATTTGCTGTTATTGAGTTGTTGGGCGGAGTGCCTCTCCTTTTGGGAGAGGTGGCGGCGTAGCCGTCGGAGAGGGCTGTAACATGCCGCAGGCATATATCACTCGCCGCAGGCGAATATCACACGCGTAGCGTATATCACATGCGAAGCATATATCACTGCGAGGCGAAGCCGAGCCTTGCCCTCTCAGTCACTGCGTGACAGCTCTCCCGAAGGGAGAGCCTGAAA
>JAZNQF010000090.1:0-112227 GCA_045590055.1 Acutalibacteraceae bacterium | reverse complement strand
CCCGATTACCGTAGCGAAATATGGGTTCCTGTTGTAAAGAAATAAATGAAGAATCCGCATCGTAGCCGATTGCTATGGTGCGGATTGCTGCTGTTACAGTATTGTTTTTGACTGTTTCGGAATGTAGTTTTTATTTAATTTATTCACGATTATCTTTTGGTGGTGTTGAAAAAAATTCAGGATAATCCATTAGAGGTTTTGATGTAACTTCTCTATAACCAATTATCCATTCTTTCGGCCAATTTCTTGGCAACAAAACCTGTTCTGCGCCACCTGCCAATACAGTACCTGTATTGAGTGTAACCGGTGCGACTAATCCCATATTGATTTTTGTGCCAATAGGTACAAGTATTTTTTCTTCAACAAGTCTGGTATTTAGCCATTCAGGTTTTAATGCAAGTCTTATTTTTACATCAATCCTTGATTCTGCAAATTCGGTTGATGCATAACCGCCATTCCAAGTTGCTCCCTTGTTTTTGCTGTATCCTCTGCCGTATGTACGGTACAAGACTACCTTATCAGTCGTTATATATGTTTTATATTCACCATTCAGGAAATTTGACACTACTTCTTCAGGAAGTGTGTCTTTTTTTATTTCTCTGACTTTTCCTGTCAAGTCGGTTTTGTGTTTTTGATTGGTTGAGCCTGATTCAAAGCCTAATCCATCTTCGATTAATTCTTTTATATTCAACTTATAATTATCCTCCTTTGTTACAACAAATTTACTCACAATAATACCTAATTATTGTAAGTAAAAAATACAGGATAATATTTAATTATCATTCAATAATTATGGGAGGCTATATGAACAATTTGATTGAATATGCAAATGTGTTTCCGCAGGTTTCTGATTCGGATTTTTTAAAATCACAAGAGAGACTGCAGAAAAACATGAAACAAAAATCTTTTTTCAGAGAAAAACAGTATTGTATACAAAAGGGTGAAACGATAACACGTAATTATGCAGACGAAAATCATAGAAGATCGTATTTTTGGGATTGTCAATTTTTGAATTCTGATTTTTCAAATATGGGCATGTCAGGTTCAATGTTTAAAGAAACAACATTTTTAGATTGTAAAATATACAATACTAAACTAGATTCTTGTGCATTTGAAAGCTGTAATTTCATTACAAGTGAACGAAACTTGATTGCAAATAATCAGGATGGAAACCTTATCAATTTAAACCTCAGTAAAAGTACCGTTGTACAAAGCAATTTCGAAAACTGCACTCTTTTAGGAGCAAATTTTACTGATTCTGTTTTTGTAGACGTAACTTTTAAAAATTGTGTTTGGCAATCTCTCGCACTAGAAAATAGTATTTTCAAAAACACTATTTTTGACTCTGTTGTTATAAAAAAACTCAACTTCGAATTTTCACAATTTGAAGATGTTAAAATGAATAATGTTAGATTACCTTTTCCAACAATCCCTTACATTTTCAACGGTTTATCATATATACTTAACACAACCGATAATGTTGTTATTTCGTCTGCCAATTCTCCGACAGGTTCAATTAGCACTTTAGAATATGCAGAATATTTAAAGGATCTTGAAACATTTTACATTAAAACACAAAACTTCTTTCCGTTAGCTAATATTTACATTTCACTCAACAAGAAAAATGAGGCTTTTGCCGCAATCGTATCCGGGATTCAACATGCTATGCAGCTTCACAGTTATAGAATGGTTTACTACTATTGTAAACTTCTAAAAACAAAAGAATATTTTTCAGATATACAATGCTTAAACATTTATAATATGATAGTTAATTGTATGAATCATCAAGAATGGAGTTTGGCTGAATTTTACAGTATAAAAAAATATATTGACCCAATAAGAAGTTTATTATTAAATGAGCAAGCATCCTCATCGTTAACGATTAGTGTTTCTACAAACATTGAACATTATGAGATTGAAAAATTATCAAAATTAATTCAGGTTATAGAAGAAACAATTAGTTTTATTAAAGACTCTGATAACAATAATATTAAGCACTATATAGAAGTCAGACACCATTGCCCTTTTGATCTTTTTTTAAAGGTTTTTGGCTCTTATGAGTCTTTACTTCTAGTTGCTGGATTTTTGCACTTTATTTTTACTAGTACTGATAAAATATATGACAAAGTCATAAAATATCGAAAAAATTATTTTGAAGGTAAAATCCAAAAAGCTCAACTTAGAAATTTGGAACTTGACAACCAATTAAAGGAAAGGGCTTTATCCGAACCAACAAAACCGGAAGAAAGAGTTGCTGATATTGATAATCAAAATCAAGAAAACTATGTAGTTCACATAAGAAATCAGTCTTGTGTTTTAAAGGCTCACAATATTAACATAGTTAGCGGTAATCAAACAATTGTTGGTCAAAACATTATAAATGAAGATAGAGACCTTAATTACTATAATTATTAATAATCTCATCATATATTTTGGGTAAAGAAATTGTATTGTTTTGGCAAGCCGAACATTGTGGACCTAAGTCTAAATTGTATTTTTCACATATCGCTTTTGCTTTGCGATATATATCACAGATCCATTGAACACTAGGTGTAATAACATCATTAAGCTTAGTGTTGGGCATTGGTCTTAATGCACTAAGCATAGGCGATACACCTATTGACGCCATATGTTCTATACCAGTTAAAAGACTTGTTTCTGATTCTAATCCAAGAATAAACATAGTTCTAACATTACCTGTATTTCCCAGGTGTTTGACGCTCTCTTTAAATGCTTCTATATATTGGGACATAAGAATGCGACCTTTTCCTGGCATTATTTTTTTTGCAACATCTCTATCATAAGTTTCCAAATTAAATGCTACTTCTGTAATCCCCGATTTGAAATATTCATCTATGATGTTTTTGTCTTTTGGTGGCAACGACATTAGATATATAGATTTTGAAGATTTAGACTTTATATATGAAGCTATTTGGATTATTCTTTCGTGTTCATGATTTTCCGGACCGGATGCTCCTCCAATAAGATAATGTCTAAAGTCAACTTGTTCTTCATAAGTATCAATCACTTCATAAACATCTTCTAAAGGGACTTCATACGCCTTTTTATGTTTACTTTCACAGAACTCACATGATAAATTTTGAAGTTTGAAACTGCAAACTGAGCTATGTCTTACCCTTACCCTATCATTTGTTCTAAACGCAACGGTTCTGTATGGTATATTCCCGTTCTGTGTTTTTTCAGGCAAATCATCCTCTGTATCTACTGATACTGTGGAAATGAATTGCTCATTAAAATATAAATTTAATTTTGTTAGTGGATTATATTTGATAAGAAACGGTGTTAGTTCGACAAATGGAACGCTTATGGGGGAATTCACAATTAGTGAGTCAAAAAGCTTTATATCAATTGCATTAAATGTTGAATCTTTGATTCTTTTTGTCTTGTTAATGTGTTCCAAAGCACTGCGTTCAATTCTAACCCCTTGTGTAATTAGGGACACTTTTAATCCTAACAGGTCATCAACCGTAGAAATAGGGATATTAAAATTATTATTGTTATGTAAGCTTTCAAGAACATTTAGCGATGAGTCTGGATTTATATATGAAATAGCTTTGTTAATAATAACCCTGTATAAATAAGCTTGGCTGTCAATCATGTCTAAAACTTTATATCCATCATCAAGAATTTGATAGTTTTCATTAGTCTCAAATACTTCGTGCAAGAAATTATAATGGTGATCAGTATCTAATTTCTTATAAAAAATGAAGCTATAGTCTATAGATATTTCGTTTTCATTGAAAAAATTAGGTGCTGAAGTAAATGATGATTCATGCAATTCAAAAAGACTATTCCCTGTAGACTCTAACAATGCTTTGTTTAATAAAAATGATGAACCTTGAAACCTCGGGTTAATTTCAACAAAATAAACATGGTCTTTTTCTACTATAAAATCTATTCCTAAAACGCCTCTATACCCCATATCTTTTATTAAAAAGCCTATTTTTTGTGATACTTGTTTAATTTCTAAAAGTATTTTATTGGGTATTCTTTTTGCACTTATATAATCCGCACCACAATATAGTAAATTGTTTTTGTGGTTATGCATAATTTGAATTGACGGTGAAAAAACAATAACATCATTACTGCTAATGCATATGTGGATATTTACAGGATAAGAATTAACGATGTAAGGAGAAACTATATATATTGATGAAGGGTTTAGTTGCGCAACAATTTGCGCATTGTTTTTTTCTGTTAAAACATAAGTGCCTTTTCCTCCAGACGATATGTGTTCTTGTATAATAAATTTTTCATATTCAGGAAAAGAATTTTTAAGCAATTCATAACTACACTCGTTTGGTGCCGCAATTTTGAATGGCGGTGTATCACATATGTTCGAAAACCAAAGTCGTGTATTTATTTTGTTGTCTAAAAGAGATACGATTTGTTGTGAGTTTACTCCAATAAATGAGTATTCATATTCAGGTCTTACACGAAGAATTTCATAAGCCCATTTAGGAGAATAAAACATAAAACTAGCATTGTTATTAGAGTCATTCATTATTTTATCAATTTTTTCTGTTAAAAAACAAATGAAATCATTTGTTCTCATAGAGCTTATCCTTATGCCCTGGGGGCAAAAAGAATAATTGTTCCCTAAGTTTGAACCATAATATGTTAATGAACCAACAAAAAAATTGCTGTTTAAAATGTCTGACTCATATTTGCCAATCCAATATATTGATTTATTACTCATTTTTTATTTCTCCTTAACCTTTATAAATCGCGACCAGGATAAATGTGGCTAGCTGCACAAGCACAACACATAGTTTCTAAGTTCAAAGGATCTATACTGTAGGACTCTAGAATTTTTTTGTGTTCAATTGCCAATTTGCATAGTAATTCTTTATTAGGTCTTTTAAACGGCGTTTGTATTCCTTCAATAGGATCGAAAGGGTATAATGTAGCTACAGTTCCTATTTGGGCAAGTAAATCTACGGTTTTTAATATTTCTTCTTCGGATTCCCCCAATCCTATAATTATATTTGAAGAAACTTTACCTTTACCAAAAACTTCGCAAGCATTTTCCAAAGATCTAATAATATTATAATAGGGTTTTTGTGGCATTATTTTTCTTGCCATTTTAGGACTAGCTACTTCAATATTTAATCTCATCTCAGATACGCCACAACTTTTTAAATCCATTAGATTATCCTTACTTGGAGAATTTAAAGAAATTCCAATTGGGATCTCTTTACCAATATGTTCTTTTATATTTTCAATAAAATAGCACAACTCTGAGGTTATATTATCAACTGTCATACTTTGAGGATTTGAGGTAGTAATACTTATACTTTTAGGTAAAGGACTATTATCAATGCGTTTTATTATTCTTTCTAATGTGTTATAGCTACTATCATTGTTATATGTTAGAGGACAAAAAAGGCATCCTCGAAAACAACTTCTGTAAAGTGTAAAAAACATCTGTTCAGGCGCATGAGCGAGTGGCTTTTCAATAGACACATTTTCTGCCAATACTTTGTCTTCTCTTTTGTCATAAATAAAAATTTCGTTTTTCTCATTTTTACATAATACTAATCGGGCGTTTTCTTTAACGACTAATCTAACCCTAGAAGTATTACTCAATTTTAAAAAAACCCATTGATTTCTGTGTAAATTTCCAAAGTTATTAAATTCATTTTTTTTGAAATCGTTACTAAGAGAAATATATGACAAAGCAAGAAGTTTAGCCTTTAAATCCAAAACATCCATAAGTGTACTCCTGTTTTTTCGTTGATAATTAAATATTATCCTGTATTTTTTACTTACAATAATTAGGTATTATTGTAAGGTGATTAGTAGTCTCCTCGAAATTCTGTTAAAATGATATTGCGAACACATTTTCAAAATTTCGAGGAGTGATCAAATGAAAAGTATAAAAACAGCAAGTGATGAATTTATACAAATCATCCAATCAACAAAGAATTTATCCGATAAAACGATAACAGCTTACCGTTCGGATTTAAAAGATTTTCAGGTGTTTCTGCAAAGTAATGAGCTTGATGAAACAGTTATCCTGAAATATGTGCAAGTGTTATCTAAAGAGAGAAGTCTAAAAGATAACACAATTTGCCGAAAGTTAATTACGCTTAAAATATTTTTCGGGTTCCTTTACGAGCAAGGTTATACTGATGTGAACTACTATCAGAATCATCACTTCCGTTATAAAAAGGAGCGACGGCTCCCAAAGACTTTAGCTGTGAAAGAAACCTCAAAACTGCTCAATTATCTCACTTGCTGTGCCGACAAAGAAACAACCGCTTTTGACTTGTGGAAGAATTACCGTAATCTTGCTTTGATTGATGTGCTGATTAGTACCGGCATAAGAATCGCCGAGGCTTCAAATATTTCACTTAGTGATGTGATTTTTTCTGAACGGACAATTCTCATTCACGGCAAGGGGAGAAAACAGAGGCTTATCTACATATCCTGTAACGACACTTGGAACAACCTTACCCAGTGGCTGAAAATCCGCAAAAGCAGGCCGACAAATACTGATAAGATATTTGTAAATCGCTTTGGTGAACAACTGAGCATACACGGTATTGAATATATCTATAACTCTGCAAAAAAGGCTTGTGGAATTAATGAAAAATCAACACCACATTATTTGCGGCACACATTTGCTACAAATCTTCTTGCAAACGGAGCAGACTTACGTTCCGTTCAGGAAATACTCGGGCATAGCAGTGTTGCAACAACCGAGATATACACCGAGGTGACGACTAAGCGGAAAAAGCAAGTACTTAATAAGTATAACTATAGAAATAAACTATAAATAATATATACATATCAAAATTATCGCAAATTTAAGAGTATTTCAATTCACTTTGCAAAAACGCTCCATTTTTCGACAAAAATGCTTTTTTCAGTACAAAAAAACACAAGACAGAAGCAAATTAATATTAGTGTATCAAGCAAAACATAAAACTGTCATCAACTATATTGCGAACAATCCAACTATAAGTTGATTTAATATCTCCAAACAAGACATTGATTTGTTTCTGAAAAATTGGTACGATACAGATGACAACAGCGCTGTTGATTTCTTTAAGGAGTTGACTAAAATGACAATCAATATTGGCGAAATAATAAAATCAATGCGTAAGGATAAAAACATAACGCAGGAGACTCTTGCAAATTTTCTTGGTGTTACCAATCAAAGTATAAGCAAATGGGAACGCAATGAAACATATCCCGATATTACGATGCTTCCCGCAATAGCATCTTTTTTCGGCACAAGCGTTGACAATCTTCTCGGTATTAACAAAATTGAACAGGAACGAAAAATACAGTATTATTGCAACGAGTATTCACGGCTTTGGAGCGAACACAAATCCGATGATGTGACAGCATTAATGAAGCAAGCAGTGTGTGAATTCCCCGGTAATTTTGATTTGCTTGTAAAATACCTGAACTGCCTTACCAATGCCAATCTTAATGGAAATCGTTTGCTTGAGGTTAGAGATGAGGCACAGAATATTTATGAGTTAATTCAAGAGCAGTGCACAACCGATAGCATCAGAATTTGGGCAAAAAAGTTGATGTGCAGATATTTGAGCAGATTAAGTGTGATTGATGCAAGCGGAGTAGATATAACCCATGCTGAAAAAGTATTGTCGGGTATGCCATTAATGCAGAACTCAAGAGATATTGAAGCTATGTATATTTATCACAATGATGCAGAAAAAAGGAAACAAGCCTGTGCAAACGGTGTTTCTGAGCTTTTAAGATTACTTGGTGAAACCTTGTTCAGAACATATGATGAGCCTACGGACTATGATGAAGAGATTTTAGAAAGCTTTATCGCTTTGCTTCGTGCAATTATACCCGATGAAGATTATGGAAAAAGCTTCAATCATATTATTTACAATTATGGCTATCTCGGTGTAAAAAAGCATCTCAGAGGAGATGACGAAGGGGCAATCAGTTGTTTTGAAGAAGAAGTAAGACTTGCAAAGGCTTTTGACAGTTTACCTGACATTTCCGCATGCACATCGCCTGTTGTAAATGGTGCAATATTTGAAAAGACAAAAACAAATCTCGGAACGAGTAAAATGCAGAGCAGAGTAAAGCATCTTTTGACAAACAGATATCCGCTTCCGCAAGAATTCAGAGAAAAACCTGCGTTCGAAAAATTAATAAACAGTATTGAGTGCTAAATAAAATATCCGCACCATAGCAAATTGCTATGGTGCGGATTGTTGATTGTATCCTTGTTTTATACAATATCGAATCTTCTGTTTACAACTGTATATCCCAAATCGACGGATGTGAAGTTGCCATGTGATTTTGCATATTCTCCGTACTGAAGGTCATCAAAAGGTAAAGCACCCTTTGACAGAATATCATTAGTGACAAACTTGAATATTGTTTTATAAAACTTGTCGTTTTCCTTGCCGTCGGCAAAACGGATTGTACAGCAATTGTTGAGTTTCATTCCGTGAACTTCATCAATACCGCATCCTGCAACGGCAATCAGATTATCCTTTTCAAATACACCGTATTCAAGATTATTTTCATCGAGATAATCCTGTTCATTGAGCAAGTGTTTTACATATCCGTCTTTTCTGCCGTTTGCCCATTTTGTAATTGCTTTTTTATCTTTTGGCGTAAGCAGTCTGATTGTGATATTCTTGGGAAGTGAACATTCAAAAGGCTCACCGAAATATAATACCTGCGGTGTGACTTTGAGATTTTCCGAAATGTTGTAAGAAGAAAGAATTTTTTTAACCTCTGCTTCGCTTTTATCTGAATAAAATGTTTTTCTCTGCGGAAAACGGTTTATCCAATCAGCCAATATTTTAAAATCAGCTGTCTGTATTTCAAGATAACAATTGCCGTTAAAATCATCACCTATGCCGATAAAACCGTTTTCATAGTTTCCGTCAGGTGCAGCGATTGTCAGTCCGCAGTATTTTATTGTTGTGCAGAAATAACCATACAGCTTTGAATCTTTTTCAAGAAGAAAATCAATCACTTCATCCGAATCAACAATCTTAAAATCGGGATTGTTATGCAAGAATCTGCTTGCAACGGATTTGTCCGTTATCTCGCCCATACACATCATTCTGCTTTTGTTGTCGGTACGGTATTCGCTCGGGGCAACACCGTACTTTTTCTTGAATGCTTTTGTGAATCCCTCGTGGGAATCGTAACCGATTTCAAGGGCAATATCAAGCACCGATTTATCAGTAGTGCGAAGAAGATAAGCCGCCTGTTTCAAACGGATGTAATTAATGTATGCGGTAACGGTAAACCCCGTGTGCGAAAGAAAAATGCGGTTGAAATAGTCAATTGAAAAGCCTGCATTCTTCGCAACTTCCTCGACGGATATACCGCTTTCGGTTGAGTTTTTCTTTGCAAAATTCACCGCATTGTAAATAAGCTCTGCATTTTCCATAGTAACATCTCCTGAATATAATGTGTAAAAATTGACCTTTACAACACCATTATATCTGTAAGAAGAAATGTTTTCTTGAACAAAAACGGTTTATTTAACACCATTTGCAAGGAAAACTTAAGAACACTTCATCACATTTATTAAAACCAATATGCTCATAAAAACTTGTTCTTTCAGTTGTAGTACCAACAAGCCATTCAGAGTTGGGAACTTTCTCTCGACATATTCTGACAAGCTCTTTACCGATACCATTGCCCTGATATTCAGGTAACACCGCTAAATCATAAATAACAGCCCTAAACATTAAATCACTTAAAACTCGGACACAGCCTACTAATACATCCTCATCCCAAGCAGAAATAACAATCGTTGAGTTGAGAAAAGGTTTATTAAAATTATCAATCATTGATTGTGTCGTTGATTCTTCATCTGCCCAACCAACAGCAGAAAACAATTTATAAAGTTGTTCATTCGGTAAATCTTTTATTGTTCTGTATGTTATATTCATAAATTCTTACCTATTCTTCATTGCAACAAAACTTTCAATATACCCGATTTGTGTTGGAATTATGTTGTCAGGAAGATTGTTTATATCAAAAAATCTTAACTCTGTACTTTCACCGTCATGCTTTAATTCACCATAAAAATCGTTGATTTCATACACCACATCGGTGTAATATACTTCATCGCCGTTAGGATAAACCATGTGAACATTCGCTTTGATATCAAACAGTTTAGGATTTTTGAATTCAAGGTTTGTTTCTTCTTCGATTTCTCTTTTTAGTGCATCCTCTAATGATTCACCGAGTTCAATAGCTCCGCCGGGAGTACACCATTCACCTGTATCAGTTCTCTTTTCAAGCAACATACCTTTTTCTTCGTTGTAAAGAATCGCCATTGCAGCAACCGCCATAATAGGTGCATGACCTACATATTTTCTCATTTCGCCAATATAACTCATAATGATTCTCCAATGTGAATTTCATTAAAAAGAAGTTTATCAATAGTAATTCGAGGACGCCACCATGCTCTTGCCTGTTCATATTCGTCAGGATACGGAGTGTACCATTTCCAAGTAATATCAAAGCCGCCGTCTTCCATTTGGAGTTTAGCTAAAATATCTTTTTCAGCAGCAATTAACGGTTTAATTTTTGGCGTGATAAACTCCATATATCTGCCGGCAAATATAACCGAAGGCATAGGTACATATTCAACACCGTATTTAGTAATATCCTTACAAATACAATTTTCAATAGCCTTACACAACAGGTCTTTGAAAATGTTTAAATCAACTATATCATTAATGCTGTTCGAAGTTAAAAGCTCATAAGCCAGCAGATAACAATTCACATCATCTCCGCTGATTTCTTCGCCATTTTCAAGATACTCAAAGCCCTCTTTTATAATTTCTTCATAAAGAGGAGTGCGATTGCCGTAGCAAACCATAAATGTCGCCAATGAAATTGACGGATTGAATTTACTGATGCCGTCGCCTTTTTTCTTCCACCAAATTGCATGAGGATAATCCTTGTTGCTGTCTATTGCAAACAGCCACCGTTTTTTATCTTCATCGAAGGAATCATGAGATTTCAGATAGCTTACTATCCCTTTTACAATATCTGAATCTCTGTCAAGTGCATTTACACGTGAAAGGGTAATGATTGCATCGTTAGTTGCAATGGGACTTGAATTGGGATTGAAAAAATCAGGCTCAAGGGCATTACCAAAACCACCGTCAGCATTCTGAAACTTTGAAAGTTCATCAATAACAGCCTGATTAGAGCCATCTTCAAAGAAATATCTATAAACAGCCAGTTCAAGAGGTCGTGCATTTTCTGAAATATATTTTATTGCTTTATTCTTATCCATTTTATTCTCCTCTATTATTGACTTACTTCTTTGGGGGATTGTTGTCCCATGCCCATTCTAATTCATCAATGATGGATTCTCCATTATGTAAAGCCATGATTTCTTTGACACATTTTTCTGTTGCCATTTTAATAAATTCGTCTGTCATTTCTTCCGTAAAGAAAAATGCAGTGCCGTTGCTATATGGCTCAAAATCTGTTTTGAAATCAACTGATAGTTGTTCTATACCAAAAGGATAAATATAAAAAATCGCTTCTTCTTTTATTCTGTCGGGAATTATAAGACTATCAGGAAGTTTGTATCTGTCAATAACATAATTATTCAATAATCTGTAGTCGTTATGTAATCGTTCAGCATTTCGCTTCGGGTATGGATTCCAATTATAAAGCGAATACACAAAGTATCGGAAAATAGTATCCTGAATCAGATGTAAATAATAACCGAGATATAAATCATCACTTTTTAACCGTTCAGAATAAACCTTTCTGAACCAATCTAATTTGTATGTCTTTTTGGTTCCGTCTGCTGTTGTATATTTCAAATGACTGTTGTTTGCAGTCTGAACATTGCGATTATAAGCATCAGGTAAAATTATTCCTAATCTGAAACGATTAATGTCGTTTATCGGTACTTGTTTCATTATTTCTGCCGCAATTGCCAAATGCATAACCCTTGATGCCATATAACCACCTCTCAAAAATGTTTTAAAACAATTATACTCTTTCATATATAAAAAATCAATCCGAATAAAAATGAATGACGGCAGAGAATTTTATCCATGCCGCCAATTTACTATTAAATATGATTAATTGTATGATTCTCTTGCTTTAAATTTTGCAAAACCATCATCATAAATTGGATTATTGACTATAAAGCGTTGAACCGACTCAATGTTAAGATAGTTCATTAACTTAATTAGATTATATCCATCTGGAATGGTTTCGCCTTTTTCCCATTTTTGATAAGTACGTAATTGCACACCAACCGCATCAGCTAAGATTTGTTGCGTGATATTGATTTTATTGCGATAATATTTCAGAGTTTCTTTATCAAACTCCATTGCAAGGGGGCCAAAATAAATTGGATACCACGTGTCACCATCATCTTTATCATTGTAAATGTTGGGCATATATACTTTTGTTTTAGGGGTAATACCGATATGTAATTCTTTTTCCATAGTGGCAGAATTGCTCATAGAAAAACAATTACGTGCTTTGATATACGCAGCATTTTCAATCCAAATACCAATCCATTCAAGGATGGGTTTATTATCATCATCACACGGAAACTCACCGCTAATGATAATCTCTCGATCCTGACGTAAAAAATCTTCATTAAATCCAACAAGTCCCGGCATATAAATAATGGGGCTCTCCTTGGCTAATTCTAAAATGCGATTGTATTCATAGATGAAGTTTATTGGGTACTTATTGTCGATACGTAATTCATGACATAAATCTAAGTAATGAACCCATTTAAAGAATACATCCGAACGACTATAGTTACCAGTTAAGCTAATAGGATACCCCATAATTTCTGGGACACCTATTTTGTATTGGTAAAAAAGTTTTTCCAATGTTAAATATACTTCTTCAAAATCTAAGTCACTGTCATCTTTCATTTTTCCACATAACAACGACACCAAATCTCCATGTTGGTCCTTATCAAAATCGGGTTGATAAAAATAAAACGGAACTCGCTTAACAAAAGTTTCGACATCTACGGTGCTAAAACCAAATCCGTCTCCGACGATTCTAATATTTCTTTTATTCTGGGCTTTTAAAGCCAAATCAAAAATCTCTTCGCCTACATGGTCGTGAATATTCAAATAATTTATAACTTTCTTTGAATCAAAATACTCCGGATTTATATGGTTTCTTATAAATTGCTCTTGTTCTTTGCTAATCATATTTGATTCTCCTTTTGGTTTTGTTTTACGCTTTTATTATATGCGAATGTTAATTCATATTCAAGCGACAAGTGATTCATATAAACACGAAAAATAATACACTGAAGAATTTACTCAACTCTAATGACACCATAAAATTAAAAAAATACGAATTGTAATGCATAGTTTTATTGCAATTAGGAGCGAATTGCATAAAACACGCAACCTTTGGTTAAGCCATTGGTTGCGTGTTTTGTTTAAGAATATATCAATTCATTTAATATAATTTCTTGAGCCCTGTCGATAATATTATTCATTCTATCAACCCATTCCAACTGATTTTCTTCTTTCAGTTGCTCGGTTACACCTTCAGCCTCTTTCATCTGCTCAACAAGAGTATCAAACATATTCCTTGCTCGATTTTCTATTTCGGAACAGTGCTGATAAAGTTTGCCTTCAGCAAGTAAGGTTGCAAACACGGCTTTCTTGTGTTTGAGCAAATAATCCTTATGTAACATACCCCATTTACCAAGCGTGATATTTGCTTCTTCGGGCGGTAGAGTGAGATTTGGAATAAGAAAATCTCCTACTTGTCTGTAGGTTCCGCCGTTCAATTCAAATAATGATTTTTGCATAAATAATGCCTCCTTGTAATTTGATAATTTCATTTTACAAGAAGGCCTATATTTTGTCGAATGTGTGAGAATTAAAATTGTATTTTGATGTTGTATTTTTAGATAATATACGTTTATTGCATTTGTTGTTAGAAAATGATATAATTCTTTATGATTAAATTCAGGATGGAGCATATATGAGTAACACATCAAAGAAAAGTAAAATAGAACAACAAAATAAGGAAACTGCAACTTTAAAGGAAATATTAAAAAGATTAATTTCGATTATCATTACGTTGGTATTTATGATAATCCCATTTTTACATAATATAATTGATTTTACGTACGCTCAGTTTATATGGTATCCTTCTTTAGTGGGATTTATTTTAATTGCTGTTGTTGAAAATTTAATGAGACAAAAACCTGTTATTGAAAATCCTCTCTTTGAAAATATAAGAATATGGGGAGAGGTAACTCTGATTCCTATATTTTTGAGTATATTTGTTTTTAATTATTATACAATTGATTATATTTGGCACTGGGTTATTTTTATCTTTGCGGCAATCTATATGCCTGCATTTTTTATCAATTTAATGTTTGTTTGGATTAAGAATAACGAGCAAACAGAAGACGATTTGAAAATTGTTATGACGAATATATGCAAGCATATTTTGCTGTGTCTTTTCATCGATTTGCTTTATTTGTCAATATTTAATGATTGGCTAGTATCAACGTTGATTTTCGGTATTCTCGCAGTGACTGTTATTTTCTTTAATGTAACTAGTGCTTTTTTACATAATGATAAATCTTTAAGGCTTTTTGTTGTTTTGGAATTTCTTTTGGCGGTGGCATTTTCCATTTATCTCATTTATATTATCCCTGATGCTATATTACAAAACATTGTTCTTACCATAACCGCTGCAATATATGGAGGGTTTCTTACTTTAGTAGGTGTTGCTTGGACTATCAAAAAAGCTGCTGATGATAAGTATTCGGAAGACAGAAAAATGGCAAAACCTTTCATTGGGGTTATTGGTGATATGTCAGAGAAAGCAAATGTTGCTTATCAAAATCCAGTTCATTTTTGCAAAAAGGAACATGGTAATTCTTTGCGAATGAAATTGAATTGCTATTTACAGAATTCAGATAAGTGTATTTTCTATCTAGATAAAGTACAAGTAGATGATATAGACTATTATCCTGATTCAAGTTTGTTTATCAATAAAAACGAGATTTTCGCTATCTTTATAATGGAAGAACCCGACTGGGAAGTCAAAGATAAATCAATCCAAATTTTCATTACTGATATAAATTATGAGCAAAGGATATTCGAGATATTGCCCGGAACTGAATCTCGATATGAAAAGATAATGGAAATAGAAAAATGATATTAGCTTAAAAATAAGTAAACAGCATTTTTGTAATACGGTCAACCCTTTTACAAAATGCTGTTTTTCTTATTGTCAATATGGATATGTAATAGAAATGAAAAATCCGAACGCTTCACCTATAAGATGAGGGTTCGGATTTCTTTCAGATGGTCGGAGTGACGGGACTTGAACCCATGGCCTCTTGGTCCCGAACCAAGCGCGATACCAAACTTCGCCACACCCCGCTGATACTTGAAACATTATAATTGATTAGCTCAGAAAAATCAAGTCTTTATACAAATATTTTTCATAATAGTTAAAAATATATTTTCACGCCGTATCACTTGCAGTATTTGGTGAAATATAGTAAAATAATATAAATATATTCCAAACGAAAGGAATCAGCAAAATGACCTTTGGTAAAAACAAACTTCTGAACCGTGAAAAATCGGGTGCCAAGCAAAGCAAGTTTTATATTCTTGCTTTTTTCTGTGCTTTTTTGGTGCTCGGCATCGTCTATCTTATGGCTCAAATTTGGCCTCTCGGAAAAATCACCATTCTTCGTATGGACCTTTATCATCAGTACGGCCCACTTTTTGCTGAGCTTTATGAGCGCCTAACAAATGGCGACAGCATGATTTATTCATGGTGTTCAGGTCTCGGCAGTTGCTTTCTCGGCAACTATTTCAACTACCTATCAAGTCCGATTGCAGGTATCATAGTGCTTTTGGGACGTGACCGCATTCTCGAATCAATTGCTTTGATGATTATTATCAAAGCCGCACTTTCTTCAACTGCATTCAACTACTACCTTGCCAAATCACAGAAAAAGCTTAATTATTCAACAGTTGCTTTCGGTGTGATGTATGCTTTCTGCGGCTATTTCCTTGCATATTATTGGAATCTCATGTGGATTGATGCAATGGTACTTCTCCCCATTGTCGCGTACGGTATTGAACGCATTATCAATACCGGCAAAATGCGCACCTACGTAACGGGACTTGCACTCACAATGTTTTCCAATTACTATATGTCTTTTATGATGTGCCTTTTCTCCGTTATATATTTCCTTGCTTATTTCTATGCAAACTACAATAACGGTGACAAAATCGCACATATTGACGGCGCAAAATCAAAACTAATCACATGGATGAAAACAAGCAGATTCATAAGAAGCGGCACCATTTTTGCATTTGGTTCATTTGCCGCGGCGGGTCTTATTGCCTTCGCTCTGCTCCCCACATTCATGGTACTTCAGTCATCATCAGCAACATCAGGTACTCTTCCCGATGATTTAAAGCTTTACTTTAACGCTTTTGACTTTCTTGCAAATCATCTCTCGGGTGTTTCTACAACAATCCGTAGCAGTGGCAACGATGTTCTTCCCAACGTAATGTGTGGTATGCTCACAGTGCTTCTTTTACCCCTTTATGTTATGACAAAGAGCATAAGCAAAAAAGAAAAGATTGTCTATCTTACAGTTCTTGGTGTTTTCTACATCGGATTCAACCTTAACTTCTTCAATTTCTTCTGGCACGCAATGCATTTCCCGAACGATCTGCCCTATCGCCAGAGCTTCATGTATTCCTTCATTCTTCTGGTAATAGCGTTCAAAACGTTTACCAGACTCAAGGAATTCACTTCAAGACAGATTACGGTTACAGGCATCTGCGTTGTGCTTTTCATTATTATTGCACAAAAGGTCGGATCGAAAAACCTTACCGATGCCGCAGTATATGTCAGCATGTTCTTTGCAATCCTTTATACTATAATACTTGTTTTCTTCAAAGACAGAAGATACGCCTCCGTCAGCCTTGCAATGCTCATGCTTGTATGTGTCTGCAGTGAGATTTTAATTGCTGACACAACGAACTATGATATCGACCAATCAAAAGAAAACTTTGCATCTGACTACAATGATTTTGCTGATATCAAAGACTACCTTGACGAGCTTGAGGATGATGGCTTCTACCGTATGGAGCTTGCTCACCTGCGTGCCCGTATGGACCCGTGCTGGTACTATTACAACGGTGTTTCAACGTTTTCATCAATGGCTTACGAAAGAGTAGCATCACTTCAGCACAAGCTCGGTATGTTCGGCAACACAATCAACAGCTACACTTACTATCCCCAGACACCCATTTACAACGCATTTTTCGGCCTCAAATATGTTGTAAACAACAAAACTCCGAACATTATTGATACCGACAAAGAGCATTACTCTTACCTTACAACCATAGATAAATTCACAGCATACGAAGTTAATTACGACTTACCCATTGCATTCCGCGTAAACAAAGAAATGCTTGATTGGGATTATAACTCAGTTGATCCGTTTGAAGTTCAGGGCTCAATGTTTGCATCTGCAACGGGTGAAAGCAACCCCTTCACCGCAATTCCGATTGACTACGTTACCTACAGCAACATGAACACATTCGGCACAACTGAGGGCAACTTCTTCTCACTTAACAAAACGTCCGGCGGCAAGGAATCAAGTTGCACGTTCTATTTCTCACCGGAAAAGAGCGGCAACGTATATTTCTATCTTAACGCAACGTCATATTACAACACATCTGCCGGTGAAGGTAAGATTAAAATCAACACAGCCGAAACAACAATCGACTACAATCTTGACATGGACGGCATAATTGATATCGGCTATGTTGAAAAGGGCGAACCCGTAACTCTCACAGTTACACTCACAGCTGAATCAAAAGATTCCGGCTCTCTTTATGTCTATGCAAAATCAATGGATAGCGCCACATTCCAAAAGGGCTATGAAAAGCTTGACGAAGGTGCTTTGAACATTACAAAGTTTGACGATACCGTTATCGAAGGCAAAATCAACATTGCATCCGATGGTATTATCTACACTTCAATCCCCTACGACACCGGCTGGAGTGTATATATCGACGGTGTAAAGGCTCAGTATGCTGAATATGACTCCGAAGAAGAAACAGAACTGCTTGACGTTGACACCACCGGAAAGGTTGTAAAAATCGGCAACTCACTTATGGGTATCGGCGTAACAGCAGGCGAACACGAAATCACGTTCAAGTATAATGCAACCGGTCTTTCAAGCGGATTGAAATTATCTGTTTTCACATTGCTCATCATTATCGCTTTCTTCCTTCTTAAGAAATTCGGTATAATTGAAAAAGTTGCAATTAAGCTTGATGTTCCTGAATTCGCTGAAAAGGGCGGTACACTTACAAACAACCTTTTCATTAGCGGCGATGATGCTTATGATGATATTGTTGAAAAGACCGTTGTGGTAACTCAACCTACTCAACCTGCAAAAACTGCTTTTGAAAGAGAACTCATCACTCCCCCTTCTGCAATTTCTCATCCGATTTCTGTGCCTGCAGAACAAAACAAGGAAGCAGCTCAGTCATCAGCTAATAATGCACAGAATGCTGAAACATCTAAACCTTCAATTGTTGTTACAGATTTGCCCGTGCCTGAGAAGGTTGCAAACGTTACAGAAAACAATGCACCAAGAGCTCAGGCAGAGCAAAATAACACACAGGTATATCACGCGCTCGTTGATGAAAAAGAGAGCTTTATAGACCGCATGAAAAAACAACGTGGAAACAAATAATTCTTGTTGAGAAGTCGGAGTTCCCGACTTCTCTTTTTAATGTATAAAAAGCATATAAATCAAAAAGAGCCGCAAACCGCAACTCTTTTCAATATGACTTGAATTATTATTTTGTAACAAGGCACACCGCGTGTGCGGCAATCCCCTCGCCTGCTCCGCTGAAACCGAGCCCTTCCTCAGTTGTGGCCTTAACATTGACACAATCAACCTCTAAACCGCAAGCACTTGCGATATTCGACCGCATTGTGTCAATAAAGGGTGAGAGCTTCGGCCTTTGAGCAATAACTGTTGCATCGATGTTTACCGGTGCGTAGCCGTTATCATCAAGTCGCGCAACAACCCTTTTAAGCAGCTCCAGGCTGTCAGCATCCTTGAACTCCGGTGAGGTATCCGGAAACATTTTGCCGATATCACCCAAAGCAGCGGCGCCAAGCAGAGAATCTGAAATTGCATGAAGTAACACATCAGCATCGGAATGTCCAAGGAGTCCGAGCTTATATTCAATTTCTACACCGCCGAGTATAAGTTTTCTGCCTTCTACCAGACGGTGCACGTCATATCCGTGACCTATTCTTATCACAAAGAATCACCTTGCCTTTTAATAAGATTTGTCTGTGCTTGCTCAGCGGCGGCAACAAAGCCTTCGTAATCAACAAAGCCGTTGAGCAGCTTAACAAGTGATGAGGTTGAAAGACGCTCCGGCAGCCCGAGAATCAGTAAAAGCTCTTTTTTTAATGCACGGCTGTTGGGTCGGCCGCTGATACCGTATTCATATAAATCTGAATTTGTAATCAAGCGCTTGTCTAAAGAGCTTTTGTCGTACGTTGAAAAAACCACACCTGATTTTTTCAACGCCTCGATAATAAGCTCAGTTTTTATTCCTTCAACACCAAGCTTGCCTTCCTTTGACATTTCCGTTTTACGCTTTTCTTTGCCGAAAACATCCGGAATGTACGCGTGCTTAACCCTGTCCTGAGGTAAGCTTCCGCCAATGAAGGAGCGGATTTTGAAGCCCGCTGAGTCGCTGTCGGTCAAAATAAGAATACCTTTTGTTTGCGCAAGCTTCCTGATAAAACGCTGCTTTTCTTTGTCTTTGAAAATTGCAAAGCCGTCTGTTTCAATAATCAATGCATCAATTACATTTGAGAGCTTGATTTTATCATACTTGCCCTCAACGATAACGGCACAATCCAATTTAATCATCTGTTCGCCTTTCGTCACTCGTTGCAAATAAGCAGGAGTTTAACAATAACTTTTTCAACAGCAAGTCTGCCTCCCGTTGCATCACTGTATTCTGTTTTTAAGGTTAAATCAGCCGCGGAAAGCTCGTTTAAACATCTGCGAAGCTGATCCACACTCAGCCTTGAAGCATCCCTTGCACCGTTTCTCAAGCGAAACTCTTTGTTTCTGTAGTTGAATGCGCCTGCGAGGTGCTCAGCCTTAAATCCACATGTAACGGAAATCTTGGCACGGTACATGTCAACGTATGCACTGATGATTGCACCCATTATCAATGACGGTTCAACCTTCCTGACAAAGAGATTATCGAGCGTTTTAAAAGCAGATTCTATATTACCTGCAACAAGTGCTTTTGCAAGGTCAAAAGCCGAAGCTTCAAGGGATTTTATGCATATAGTATCAACAGTCTGTTTTGTGATTTCACCCTGAGATACATAATTGCACAGTTTTTCAAGCTCATTAAGCAGTGTGTTATAGTTATCGCCGACAATGCTGACAAGATAAGAAGCCACACTCATTTCCATTCTGCATCCGCGTTTTTGCGCACCTGCAACAATAGGTTTAAGCAATGAATTGCCGGTTCTCTTTTTCAGCTCAACAACACTGCCGCGCTGGGCAAAAAGCTTGATAAATTTCGACACTCTTGAAGTTGGTTTTGATGAAACTGCCAAGGTATCAAACCAGAAAACAAAACGTGTTGTTTCGGGCATATCGGCAACTGCATCATACAGAGTGTTGAAATCTGCCTCGTTGAGCTCGTCCGGGCTCATATCACGCACAACTATACACGTGTGGTCGCTGAGCATCGGTAAGGCTTCACAAGCTGAAACGATACTCTCAACCGAGGCTTCTTTTTCAAATCTGTGCAGGTTGAAGTCCTGGAAATCAGGTGTAACCGTAGCCGAAATCAACTTTTCCGCATACAACTTTTTTAAATAAGGTTCGTCACCGTGTATGAGATATACACCGCTGAGCTCACCGCTTTTCATCTGTTTTTTAAGCATTTCTTCATCTAAATAAGCCATTCACGAACCTCCTTTACAGTTCTTATGAGTAATGAATCAGTTTGCCTAACGGCATTAATATAACATTTTTGAGGGCAGATAACAAGTGAAAGTTTACCGTCAACAGCCGTAACGTTCACCCTCTCTTCGGTTGCTTCATAACGATTAACAGCATCGGAGATATAAACCGCTTCAAACGTTGAGACATCGACGCCAACAGGGATTGCCGCACGTGTAATCAACACGTCGCAGCTGTCAATCAACTGCGAAAAAGCAGAAAGGTCAACACCGGGAATAAAGTTAATAATCAAACGTGTATTATATACGTCAACAATTGCAAAATTATAATTGCCGTCTGTATACGTAGACATTACGATGCTGTCAGCAATCACTTGATTGTTCATGCCATTAATATAAACAACGTTATAGTCCACGTCAATTGATGCTGTTGAGTCAAGGTTAAAAATCAATGCCAACGGATGTGATTGCGCAACTTTATTAACCGCATTTGACTCAGTCTGTGCCGAACGTGGCACAAAAACAGAGTCAAGATTGATGTTACGTCTGTCAATCTCGTTGTTGATTACAAGTGGTGCATAATAATCTCCGCCACAACCAATCAACATACCGTGACCGTCATGACTGAGCAAAACTGCAGTTCCGCAACCAACAGGTAACACATTGACTTTAATCGTATTTCTGCTCACTGCACCGTATGAAACGTTAAACACAATCAACAAGCAAAGCATACCGCAACATATTTTAATGAATGCTTTTTTCTTGTTTTTGACAACCGTCAACACTGCAACTATTGCGATAATGCACAATGAGCACCACAAATACACATACGAATAATCTGTGCGCTGAACTGCAAAAGGCAACAATGCAAACTTATGACATGCCGATTCAACAAAAGTATAAATACGTTGAATTACAAAGACCAGCGGTTCTCTTGCCCACACGATACCACCAAGCAAAGTGAGAACGCCTGACAAAAACATGCATAACATACAAAGAGGATTAACAAAAAGGTTAACAATCACACTGTAAGTTGAAACTGTGCCGAAATACACTGACGTTATAGGGAAGACAAAAACTGAAGCAGCAATCGAAATCAAAATTGTCGACGTCAGATAAAACAGTGGCTTCTGCAGTTTTGGGGAAACTCTTAACATAAACCAAGCTTCAACCATTTCAAGTGCAACTGAATTAACCACCATTATTCCAAGGGTTGCGCTGAAACTCAGCAGAAAGCTTACGTCGCAAACAACGTATGGGTTAACCACACTCAAAGCAAGCGCGGCAAAACCAAGCGAATTAAAGCTTTCACTTCTGCGGTCAATGAGTTCCGCAGCAAAATACAGAAGCATCATAATACCTGCACGTAATGCAGAAATACCAAACGAGCAAAATGAAATTATGAGCACAACTGCAACAATGCAAATCAAGCAACTAAGCTTATGATTAACGTTGCGCCTTTTCAGCAACGAATAAAGCATATAAGCCCATGCATTCATGTGCATACCTGATACTGCAACAAGATGCGCGACACCTGTGTTACGCATATCCTCAAGCATGGATTCAGACATTGATCTTGTGTCACCAAAAAGCAAACTGCGCATGAATCCGGCGGTATGTTCATCAAACAGATTGTTGAGTATACGTACCGATTTAAGCCGCTCATTAATGATATAAAAGTAAAACGGCTTATCGTCATTATGAGAAAACGTAACGTCTGAATATGTATACGCCCCAAGATATATCCGCTTTGATTTGTAATATCTGTGATATGACTCGTTATTCTCTCCAATTACATAGACCGTGCCGACAAAATCAACAAAATCGTAAAGCTCAGCATTCGGCTTACTTGAAGATGAAAAGCGGATTTTACATTCATGCTCAACTCCGCCGACAGATTTTGTTTTAATCGTGAAATGATAGCGACCGCTGTCGTTTGGTTCGTCGGAAAGCTCAGTAATAATTCCGCTTATAGCAACATTTTCACCGATGAAACTCTTATCAACCGAATATTCACTTTCAGTCACAAAATAAAACAGCAGGCAGGCTGCCGCTGCAGACAGAATAAACGTCGGCATGATGACAGTCCGCCTGAATTTTTTAACAGGTAACAAAACGGCATACACGGCAATAAACAGCATGAACATCCACTGCGACGACTTATCAAAAACAAAGTTTAGAAGAATCAGCGTTGCAGTAAACGTTAAGCCGATAACAGCAAACGGTTTAGCCATGATTTTGCAATTTATTTAAAGAACAAGGGAAGCTTCTCAAGGAAGGTGATGTCTGTTCTGTCAGCCGCGTCACCTTCAGCAAGAATTGCGGCCTTGCCGACAACCTCTGCATCAAAGCACTTAAGGAGTTCTTCAACTGCTTTAAGCGATTCACCCGTGCTTATAACGTCGTCAACAATAAGCACTCTCTTGCCGCGCATCTGTTCACCCTCAAGACCATCAAGATAGAGAGTCTGCACACTGTCGGTTGTGATTGAACGTACGTGAACACTCACAGGTTTCTGCATGTAGAGCTTAGCGCCTTTTCTACAGATAAAATACTTTTTGCCGCTTTGGCGTGAAAGTTCATGTGCAAGAGGGATCGCCTTAGCTTCGGGAGAAACAATATAATCAAACTCAGGGCACTTTTTCAAAAGCTCGGTCGCGGAGGCAACGGTAATTTCAGCATCACCGAAAATAACAAAGCCGGCGATATCAAGATGCTCATTAACTTCACAAATCGGAAGCTCGCGTTCAAGCCCCGCAATTGTCATTTTATGAAACTTACTCATTTTCAAGCACATCCTTTAATTATGAGGTGTATAGTTCTTTTTCTTGGCGGCTTTACCCTGATAGAATCTGTAAACGGTATCAACCGCCATGTATACAGCCGAAGCTGCTCTTATGCCTACAAACTGAAGCTTGGAAACTGCATCTTTAACTGCAGAACCTCCAAAACGCTTGCGTACGGTTTTGGTTATCTGATATGAGTCAACCTTTTCACCCGTTGCACATTCGTATGTATCAACGTTCATCACACACTTATCCCCCGTGTCATCAAAGGAAATAACCGTGCTGACATTGTCGAACTTTTCATATCTGTATGCAGTCCACTCGTACTGCGGTATACGCGGAATTGACTCGTCATACAAATCACCACCGCAACAACCGCTTATGTACACAGTACCAACGGGGTCTGTAACTTCACGTGCCCCCTTGGTTTCCTCAACGATCTGACGGTTATAAATCTGATGTGAACGACCGTAGCAATGGCTGTGACCTGTCAGAATAACATCAAAACCGAATTTGTCAAAAATCGGTGTGTAAATGTGCCTGAAAAGGAAGGTGGATTCAAACATTCCCGCAGAGCTTGTACTGCCGTAAAGGTCGTGATGCATTGCACCGACAATCCACTTAACGTCGGGATTCTTTTCAACTGCTTCCTTGGCACATTTATAGTGGTCGCCTGCACTGCCGCAGGTTGAGTCAAAATGCACGTAAAGCACGTCACCGTACCTGAACCAACTGTCTCTGCCGAAAACGGGCTGAACGCTGATATCAGACAGATTGGGACGGCTCGGGAATCTCATATCATACTGATTGGGATAGAACGTATAATAGTTGATTGTGTCGCCCTTTCTGTCGTGGTTACCGAGAACGGAGAATATCGGCACAGACCTGAGGGCAGACGGTGAGTAATAACCCCACCACTCTTTAAAAACTCTGCCGGTTGTTGTCTGGTCGCCCGAATGAACAATGAAGTTAAGCTCAGGTGACTTTTCAATTGCAGTGTTGATTGTTCTGTTCCACAAGGAAATCTGCTTTTCAAAGTCATCGTGAGCGCCGAGCTGAACGTCGGTTGAGAAAAGGATACTGTACTTTTTGGGATTCCTTGAATGATAAGCATAAGTGTCGGAGCTCACTTCTGAATCCTTAGTTGTTGCATAGTAATACTGTGTGTCTGCCGCAATGCTTTTTACAACAACGCGGTTAATTTGATACGCATCGTCTTCAGCGGGAATAACCTCAGGGGTGTATTCAACCGCGTTTGACAAATCGTTACTCTCAGCAAAAAGAAGTGTTGCTTTTTTGCCTTTTTCACTGTGCCATGAAACGTAAAGCTCGGTTTCATCGGAGCCGGGAACAAGTCGGATTGCAGAATTATCGTAATTCATTTTAATCAACTCCAATCTCACTGAATCAGCCCGGAGGCCATGTGAAGTCACGTCCGCCTAAAAGATGGAAGTGAAGATGCTTAACGGTTTGACCTGCACTGTCGCCGCAGTTGTTGACAACGCGGAAACCGTTGTCAAGACCGAATTCGCGTGCAATCTGTGCGGCGACTTCAAATATTCTTGAAATGACCACACTGTTTTCAGCATTAATTTCTGCCGCTGAGGCAATGTGCTGCTTGGGAATGATGAGAATGTGAACAGGAGCCTGAGGTGTTATGTCTTTAAACGCATAAACAAGCTCGTCTTCATAAACTTTTGTTGAGGGAATGTCCCCTGCAATTATTTTGCAAAAAAGGCAATCTGCCATGGTTAAACCTCCTTATTTATAGGTTGACGGTATAATCCGAATCCGTTTTTTGCAGGTGGATTTCCGTCAACCCTTCGTTAAAATACTCTCAAATACGTCAAGGATTTGCTGTGTTTTGTGCCTCGGTTCGCCAAAATCCCCACCAAATAAATCTTTGACCCGAAAGTGCGAATTTTTGCGAAATTTTCGGATGATGAGGCGCAGGAAAGCTGAAGCTTATCAAAGCCGAAGCGCCGGAAAATCCGTGAAAACCCACGCTTTCGGGCGGGTTCGGTTATATCGTTCAACCTATCATACCTGCAATTATTTCTTCAGCCGCGGCAACTGCATCCGGCAGTTTTTCGGGCTGTTTTGCACCGGCCATTGCGGCATCAGGCTTACCACCGCCTGAACCACCCGCAAGCTGAGCAACCGCCCTTGCAATGTTACCTGCATGTGCACCTGCTTTAACTGCTTCAGCACCGCAAGCAACACAGATGTTACCGCTACCCTTTGCAGTTTGTACACCGCAGATAAGAGCAATATATTCAGCGCCCATATCTCTTACTGTATCAGCCATACGTCTGAGTTCATCAACAGGCGTGTCGTTGACGATTGTTGCAACAAGCTTCAATGAACCGATTTCTTTTGAATTCTGAGCAAGTGAAGCAGTTTTCATTGATGCCAGCTCGCCTGCAAGCTTTTCAATTTCTTTTTCTTTAGCTTTAAGCTCAGCCATAATTGCGGCGGCCTTCTTGTCAATTTCTGCAGCGCCGTTAAGTCTCATAGCGACAGCAGTGTTATTGATAAGCTTGAGATTATCATAAACATACTCAAGCGAGTTGTTGCCGGTGTAAGCGGTGATTCTTCTGACACCCGCGGCAACTGAGGTTTCGCTCACAATCTTGAACAGACCAATTTTGCCGGTATTGTCAACGTGTGTACCGCCGCAAAGCTCGGTTGAGAAATCCCCTGCTTTAACAACTCTTACAATCTTGCCGTACTTTTCACCGAAGAGAGCCATTGCGCCTGCGGCCTTAGCCTGCTCAATATCCATATTTTCGGTTGTTACAACTGCGGCTTTAAGTATGTTTTCATTAACAAGGCGTTCAACCTTTTCGATTTCTTCACTTGTCATTGCTGAAAAATGAACGAAGTCAAAGCGGCATTCCTTATCGTTAACAAATGAGCCGGCTTGTTCAACATGTGAGCCGAGCACACTGCGCAGAGCACCCTGAAGAAGATGTGCTGCGGTGTGGTTTCGCATTGTAGCTTCGCGCTTGGCTGTAAATACACTTGCATTAACCTTTGAGCCGACAGTCAATGCACCGCTAATAACTTTACCGGAGTGCATATAAACACCGTCAGGTGTTTTCTTGGTGTCGGTTACTTCGAAAGTTCCTGATTCGCACTCAATTGTACCGCAGTCACCAACCTGACCGCCGCTTTCAGCATAAAACGGTGTGGTGTTGAGAATAAGTACACCTTCACCCTCACCTACAAACTCTGCTCTTTCACCGCCGCTGATGATTGCAAGAATCTCAGCTTCTGATTCAAGTTTTTCATATCCGACAAACTCTGTTGCGGCAATGTCGTTAACTGCAGTAGCGGAGCCTTTCCACGCTTCTGCACCGGCATCTTTTCTTGCAGCTCTTGTTCTTTCTCTGTTGAGTTTTACAATTTCAGCGAAAGCGGCTTCGTCAACAGAAAGATTTTTCTCGGCAAGAAGCTCTTTTGTGAGATCAATCGGGAAACCGTAAGTATCGGAAAGCTTGAATGCATCTTCACCTGAAAGCACACCGCCGTCAAGTTTTTCAATCATACTTTCAAGAAGAGAAAGACCTGTGTCAATTGTTTTTGCAAAGCTTTCTTCTTCAGCCTTGATTACGCGGATAATAAGGTCGCGTTTTTCAAGAAGATTCGGATAAGCATTTTTGTTTTCTTCAATAACTGCATCGCAGATTTCATAAAGGAACGCGCCGTCAATACCGAGGAGCTTGCCGTGTCTTGCGGCTCTTCTGAGAAGACGTCTAAGCACATAGCCTCTGCCTTCATTTGAGGGCATAACGCCGTCGCTGAGCATGAAGGTTGTGCTTCTGATGTGGTCGGTGATAACACGAAGAGAAATATCTTTCTTTTCATCCTCGTGGTATTCAACGCCTGCGATTTCGATAACCTTCTGCATGATGTTGCGGATTGTGTCAACCTCAAACAGATTGCCCACATCCTGCATAACGCATGCAAGACGCTCAAGACCCATACCCGTATCAATGTTGCAGTTTTCAAGTCTTGTGTAATTTCCGTTACCGTCGTTATCAAACTGTGTAAAAACAAGATTCCATACTTCAGTATAACGGTCACAATCACAACCTACGCCGCAAGTTTCACTGCCGCAGCCGTATTTTTCACCACGGTCGAAGTAGATTTCAGAGCAAGGACCGCAGGGGCCTGCACCGTGCTCCCAGAAGTTATCTTCTTTGCCAAGCCTAACGATTCTGTCGGGAGATACGCCGACTCTCTTAGTCCACACATCGAAAGCTTCGTCATCTTCTTCGTAGATAGAAACCCAGAGCTTGTCCTCAGGAATTTCGAGCACTTTAGTGAAGAATTCCCAAGCCCATGCGGTTGCTTCATTCTTGAAATAATCACCAAAAGAGAAGTTGCCGAGCATTTCAAAATAAGTTCCGTGCCTTGCGGTAATACCTACACGTTCAATGTCGGGTGTACGGATACACTTCTGGCAGGTTGTAACTCGCTTTGCGGGAGGAGTAACTTCGCCGGTAAAGTATTTTTTCATCGGAGCCATACCTGCGTTAATAAGCAGAAGACTCTTGTCACCCTGAGGAACAAGAGAAAAGCTCGGAAGTCTGAGATGTTCCTTGCTCTCAAAAAAGGCAAGGTATTTTTCTCTCAATTCATTTAATCCCATTGACTGCATGATTATCATTTCCTTTCGGTTGTTTGTATATTTTAATTATTTTTTTGTTACTGAAACATTTCCTGTGTAGCTTCCGTATACCCAACAAACATCATCATTTTTGAGGTATACATCAGCGTTTTGTGTTGCAGCGCCTTCTTTCATCACAACACCTGAGAAGTCGATTTTTGCGAGTACGTCCGCATCTGTCAAAGCTTCCAATGAAGCCGCAGGACCGATAACTTTAACAGAGTTAATACTTGTCAGCGGTGCAACGTTATATGCCTCAGGCACGTTGAGACAAGTGATATTCGCCTGCGGTACAGCGAACACGCGTGAAGTGTAATGCGAAAAATCAACGTCAACAGAAATTTCCTTAACGTCATCAAGCACACGGACTTCACCGATGTTTTCAACGTTGAAAATAAAATTATTCTTGTTGTCGAGCATTTTTGAGAAGTTGATTGAGCCGATTGAAAGAGTATCAATTTCATCAAGGACACTCTTCGATGCGGCAACCTTCAGCTGTGAGGGCGTGATAACAATATTGTCAGAATCTTTTTTGAACGATGACGGACGGTTTAGGAAGCGCACTGACAAATCAACGGTTTTTGTCATGTAAACCGGAAGTGTAACAGTGCAAGCTGCTGTATCGTCGTTGTAGGTGATGTAATTAAGCGCTGAGCTGTTGTTTGATGTAAGCGCCACAACGTCAGCATTAAGAATTACCGTTTCTTCAACAGCAGATTCAAGCGTCGCGTATGCAACAACGCGGTCAATTTTATTGATCTCCGTGGCAGGGCCCGAAATTGACGCGGTTGTAAGTGATGAAATCGGGTCGTCATAAATGAAACCGTCCGGTACAATGCCGTTGTTTGCGGTGAGCTCAACGCTGACGTTGAATTCCTCGGTTTTATGTGTATCGTAATAGACGGATATATTTTTCAACGGCTCAGAATTCTGCGTAACGCTGACAATATCAAACGGCGCGTTACCGTCAACAGCCGATGCAGTTACATCAAGCGTGTATTTGCCGGGAGAATCAATGTATCCGCCTTTTGCAACAACACTGATGTCTTCCGCAGAAAGCGCACTGGTGCTGATAGAATATCTTTTACCCGTTACTGTTACATCAACGTATGTGTCCTCGTAGCCAAAAATCTGCAAGCCCGAGGATTCATCAACGTTGTCCTGAATAACGACCTTGATATTTTCGATCACTCTTTCATCTTCAGGGCTGAGGTTGAGCACAACTGCCGCCCAGATTGCAAAAGCCGCAAGTACTGAAAAAACAAAAACAAACTTGTTGTTATAAAACAGCTTTGTTATGCTTAACTTAGGCATTTTCTTCATTTTTCTTACCTCTGAATATGCGTTTGAAGAAAGACTTGTCCTTCTTCTGACTGAGAATAAAATAGTTGCTCATTTCTTCGCGTAAAACACCAACGGAAACACCGCGTTTGAGTGAGCCCTCAACAGCAACAGAAATCATGCCCGTTTCCTCAGAAACCACAATAACCATAGCATCACTCTTTTCGCTCATACCGACAGCGGCGCGGTGCCTTGTGCCAAGCTCACTGCTAAGTGCGTTATCTGTCAGCGGAAGAATGCAACCCGCTGCCGTGATTGTGCCGCCTTTGACAATACATGCGCCGTCGTGAAGCGGCGCCTTGGGATAAAAGATATTTTCGAGCATTTCGGTTGATACGATTGCATCTATTCTGCTTCCTGTAGAAATAATTTCACCGAGCAGTGACTCCTTCTCACAAACGATGAGTGCGCCGATTTTTTTGTTGCTCATGTTGGAGCATGCTTTGCAGATTGCATCAATTGCAGTTGAATATTCATTATCATCAGGACGTATACCGCGTGAACTGAAAAAACTGAAAGGTAAGCGACTGCTTCGACCCATGCTTTCAAGTGCGTGACGTATTTCCGGCTGAAACACAAGAACAACTACAAGAACAAGGTCTTTGAAAAAACGGCTCATTAAAAAGGTTGTTGCCTGCATTTCCAATAAATCAAAAATCAGATATGCGGCGAACATAACAACCAAGCCTTTAACAAGTTGAAATGCACGCGTTTGCCTGATAAACACAATTACGCTGTAAAGAATAAAAGCTATGAAACATATATCAATAAAGTCATAAACAGAAAACGAGCTGAGTATGCTTTTGAAATTTGCAAGAAATTGAAGTAATATTTCTTTCATCACAATGCTTACCTTTCAAAGAATAGAAACCAAGGATATAATTACCCCCGCAAAACATTATAATAATAACATATAAATAACAACAATGCAATGGAAAACTATATCTCTTTTACAATTTTTCTTACATTTTTTATCAGTTCTTCAACGTGAAAAACACGTGTAAACACAGATGGAGAAACGCGCACGCTTCCCGTTTCATCAGTACCGCAGAATCTGTGCGCATGATAAGCGCAGTGATAACCGCCCCTAACCGCAATACCAACGGAATTCAGCCTTCTTGCGGCTTCCTCGCTGTGCATACCTACAATGTTGAACGAGCAAATTGACTGAGGTTTGCCGGTTTCGATAATTTCCACGTTTTCAACTGCGCTAAGTCCGTTTTTCAGTATATCGATTAAATGTGTTTCATGCATAAAAATACGCTCGACACCTTGTTTTTTTACAAACTCAACACCTGCCGCAAGTCCCGCAATACCGGGCACATTGAGTGTGCCGCTTTCATATCTGTCAGGCAAGGTTTGCGGTTGAATCAAGTCATTTGAAAAACTGCCCGTACCACCGCACATCAACGGCACAGGAACAAAGCCCGAGGCGAGCACCAGACAACCCGTTCCGAGCGGACCGTACAAACCCTTATGACCGGGAGCGCAGATGGCGCTGATACCGTACTCACTGAGCCTAACCGGCAAAATTCCCGCTGATTGAGCCGCATCAACAATAAAGTGCAAACCGTATTCGGCGGCAAGCTCCCCTATTTTTCTTATTGGCAAAACTGTGCCGAAAACGTTGGAAACATGCGTGCATACAATAAGCTTAGTGTTGCTTTTTATCCGTTTTCTCAACTGTGCAACAGTTTCTTCATCGTCAGCAAAAACGGGCGCAAGGTCATAGGTAATTACTCCTTGCTCGTTTAAATCTTCAAGCACGCGCAAAACAGAATTATGCTCGAGCACTGTTGAAACAACGTGGTCTCCGTTTTTAAGGCAGCCTCTTATTGCCGTATTAAGCGCCTCGGTGCAGTTCTTTGTAAAAATTATATTCTCTACTTCGGGACAGTCAAAAAAATCAGCGAGCTTTTCACGTGTTTTATATACACTTTCATCAGCAAGCAAAGACGGTGTATGACCGCTTCTGCCCGGATTTGCGCAAAGGTGAAGCGTTGCATAATTCACCGCCTGCACCACATTTGCAGGCTTCGGGCAGGTTGTTGCAGAATTGTCAAGATAAATCATCAATCACAACCTCCCCGTTCCTTTGGAAAGTATACCTTTTGTTTTGAGTGCCATGTCTGCAGCTTGTGCATCATCAACGAACAGTGCAAATGAGCAGCCCTCGGATTTTTTAGGTGACGGATTTTTACCTACCATTGACCTCACACCCTGTCTCATCAGCATCATACGCGCTTTCTGTGCCGCCGAAACAGAGCTGAATTTGATATATTCATTCATCAAGAAACCTCCTAACATATAAGCTACCCTACATTATATGACATAAAAAATAAAACGACAGCCGCGCGCAGCTCGTATGAAACGTTGTATTGACAAGTTTTTGTATTTGTTTTAAAGTATAAATATATATTTGAAAGGAAATGCATAGTATTATGGATATCAAAGAAATCACATCAAAAGTCGACCATACACTTCTCGGTGTCGCTTCAACGTGGGATGAAATTCAAGCTATATGCGACGATGCAATCAAATTCGGTTGCGCAAGTGCTTGTATCCCCCCTTCATTTGTCAAAAGAGCAAAGGAATACGTTGGCGACGCACTCAGCATCTGCACGGTTATCGGCTTCCCGAACGGATACAACACAACCGCCGTAAAGTGTGCTGAAACAACGTGCGCTGTTGAAGACGGTGCAGACGAAATCGACATGGTAATTGATGTTGGAATGCTCAAAGAAAATCGCTATGACGACGTACTTGCACAGATTAAGGCAATACGCGCATGCTGTGAAGGTAAGATTCTGAAAGTTATAATCGAAACCTGCCTTCTCACCGATGAAGAAAAAATTAGGATGTGTGAAATCGTCAGCAATTCAGGCGCAGACTTCATCAAGACATCAACCGGATTTTCAACGGGCGGCGCTACAAAAGAAGACATACGCCTTATGGCTGAACATGTCAGCGACGGCCTTAAAATCAAGGCGGCAGGCGGTATATCAAGCCTTGAAGATGCTGAAGATTTTATCAACCTCGGTGCTGACAGACTCGGCACCAGCAGAATTGTAAAAATCATCAAAAACTGCGACAACGGCGGATATTGAAAGGAGAAACTTATGAACGGAACTGCACACAATAATGCTAAATTGGGCGAAATTGCTAAAACCGTGCTCATGCCCGGTGACCCGCTGAGAGCAAAATTCATTGCAGAAACCTTCCTCGACTCTGCCAGACTTGTTAACAATGTCAGAGGTATAAACGGATACACTGGAAAGTATAAGGGTCACGATGTCACCGTTATGGCGAGCGGTATGGGCGGCCCGTCAATAGGCATATACAGCTATGAGCTTTTCAGCTTTTACGGCGTTGAAAACATCATCCGCGTCGGCTCTGCGGGCGCAATTGCCGATACGCTGAAGCTCAGAGATATTGTTGCAGGACTGGGTGCTTGCACAAACTCTAATTGGGCAGGTCAGTACGGTCTTGACGGCACAGTTGCACCGATTTGCAGTTACGAATTACTTGATGCCGCCGTGAAAAGCGCTCAGGAGCTTGGCATCACGATGAAAATCGGCAACCTTTTCACAAGTGACGTATTTTACAGTGCAGACAGCCTTGTTAACGATAAATGGAAAAAGCTGGGCGTGCTTGCAGTTGAAATGGAAGCCGCTGTACTTTACATGAATGCAATGTATTGCAACAAAAAAGCGCTTGCCCTTTGCACAATTTCGGATATTCCCGCAACAAACGAATCATGCACGCCTGAGGAAAGACAAAACACCTTCACGCAGATGATGCAGATTGCGCTTGAAACTGCAGTTAAAATGGATGTGAAAGCATGAACGTAAAACGCGTATTTCTGATTGTGCTTGACAGTTTCGGTATAGGAGCATTACACGATGCCGCAGACTTTGGCGATGAGGGCAGTAACACTCTTGCCGCTTGCTTCAACACAGGCAAGCTCTGCCTCAACACAATGAAGCGGCTTGGTCTTTTCAACATTGACGGCATTGAAATTGACGGCGTTGATACCCCGGCAGGTGCATACGGAAGATTTGCAGAAACTTCCGCCGGCAAAGACACGACGGTCGGTCATTGGGAAATCTGCGGTTACATCTCTGAAAAACCGCTTCCGACATATCCTGACGGTTTTCCGGACGAAATAATTGACAAATTCAAAAAAAGAACGGGCAGAGGCGTATTGTGCAACAAGCCTTATTCAGGCACAAAAGTACTCATGGATTACGGAGAAGAACATCTCAGAACGGGTGATCTCATTGTTTATACTTCGGCAGACAGTGTTTTTCAAATTGCCGCGCATGAAGATATCGTCCCCGTAGAAAAGCTTTATGAATACTGCGAGATCGCGCGTAAAATCCTCACGGGTGAGCATGCAGTCGGCAGAGTTATAGCAAGACCCTTCAAAAACAAATACCCCGACTTTATAAGAACGGAAAACAGGCATGATTTTTCGCTTGAGCCGCAGGGTACAACCTTGCTTGACAAGCTCACCTCAAACGGATTTGACGTTATACCAATTGGTAAGATTTACGATATCTTTGCAGGCAGAGGTATGTCGCAGGCTAACCCGACGTCGAGTAATGCTGACGGTATGAAACAAACCGCGGATATGCTGAGCGTTGATTTCAATGGGCTGTGTTTCACTAACCTCGTTGACTTTGACATGAAATACGGACACCGCAACGACGTTGACGGGTATACACAAGCGCTTAATGAATTTGATGCGTGGTTAGACAGTTTTATCGGCAAACTAAAGGAAACGGACTTGCTTTTCATCACTGCAGACCACGGCTGTGATCCGTCAACCGAAAGTACAGATCATTCAAGAGAATATGTACCGTTGCTCGTTTACGGCAAAAAGGTAACACCGTTGAACCTGAACACACACAACACTTTTGCAGACATCGGCAAAACCATAGCCGACATTTTCGGTGTTGAAGCAGAAATCAGCGGTACGAGCTTCATGAACGATATATTGAGGTAAAACAATGACAAACAAAACACGTGAAAAACTACTGACTCTCGCAGTGCAAGCTGCAAGCAAATCATATTCGCCTTATTCAACTTTCAGCGTTGGTGCGGCTCTGCTGACAAAAAGCGGCAAGGTCTACTTGGGTTGCAACATCGAAAATGCATCATTCTCCCCTACCGTCTGCGCTGAAAGAACAGCTTTTTTTAAAGCCGTAAGCGAGGGCGAACGAGAGTTCACGGCAATTGCAGTTGTTGGCGGAAAAGATGGTGACTTCAGACATCCGAGCTATCCGTGCGGTGTATGCCGTCAGGTTATGGCTGAGTTCTGCGATACAGAATTTGAAATTGTTTTAAAAAACGGTTCCGACATCGAATCACACACACTTAATAACCTGCTTCCCTGCAGTTTTTCTTTGGAGAAATAACATGAGAATCTATGATATTATCGCATCAAAGCGTGACGGTAAAGAGCTCACAGATGAAGAAATTGCATTTTTCGTCAAAGGCTACACCAACGGTGACATTGATGACTCACAAGCGGCGGCGCTGATGATGGCAATTTATCTTAATGGCATGACAAAAGAGGAAACCGTAACCCTCACAAATGAGATGGCACATTCGGGCGATATGCTTGATCTATCCGATATAGGCGGAATTACGGTTGATAAGCACAGCACAGGCGGAGTTGGTGACAAAACCACCCTCATCGTAATACCTATAGTCGCATCTCTCGGTTTGAAGGCGGCAAAAATGTCAGGCAGGGGTCTCGGTCACACGGGCGGCACGGTTGACAAGCTTGAATCAATAAACGGCTTTGACACCGCAATCAGCCCCGAGGAATTCAAGGCTCAGGTACGCAATATTTCAGCCGCAGTTGTCGGTCAGACAGGACGCCTTGCACCTGCCGACAAAAAGATATACAAACTGCGCGACCACACTGCAACAGTCGGTTGCATACCGTTGATAGCATCAAGTATCATGAGCAAAAAGCTTGCCGCAGGCGCTCAATGTATTGTACTTGACGTTAAAACAGGCTCAGGCGCTTTCATGAAAACACTTGAAGGTTCAGTTGAGCTTGCGAAGTCAATGGTTGAAATCGGCAACGCTTCAGGCAGAAAAACTGCCGCGTTGATTACCGACATGGACACTCCCCTCGGCACGCACATCGGAAATGCTCTTGAAGTTGAGGAAGCCGTCAGGGTATTACGCGGCGAAACAGACAACGACCTGCTCAACGTCTCACTGGCTCTTGCAGCAGAAATTGTTTCCCTTGCATTTTCACTTACGAGTGATGAAGCGATGAGCAAGTGCCGCGAAGCGTTAAAAAGCGGAAAAGCACTCAACAAATTCAAAGAACTTGTTGAAGCACAGCACGGTGATTCCGCTTTCATAGATGACCTCACGTTATTGCCGCAAGCTAAAACAAAGGTAGAAGTCAGAAGCAGAACAAGAGGCTATATTTCACATATTGATGCCGAAAAAATCGGACTAACCGCCCTGCTCCTTGGCGCAGGACGTGCCGGTGAAAAAGATGAAATCGACCACAGCGCAGGTCTTATTCTGCACAAGAAAACCGGAGACTGTATAAACGAGGGTGACATTTTGTGCGAACTGTTGACAAGCACGCGCGACACTGTTTCAGCACAAAATGCATTTTATGATGCAATTGAAATCTCGTCCGTTCCGCCTGAAAAGAAGCCGTTGATATACACAACAATACGCTGAAAATGAATATCCGCCTGCCGTTGTATGCAAGCGGATATTTCTATTTATTCAGTCTTTTAAATTCAGCAATCATTTCTCTTGTGAGAGAAACGCCGTCATTATCAAAATCAATTTCATCAGGCAGAAACCACTTTGCCTCTTTAAGCTCGTCTCCGTCAACCTTTAACACACTGTTTCCGTCAACCTCACAGAAGAAACCCAGAAGCATTGAAGAAGAAAATCCCCACGGCTGAGATTTATAATACCTGAGATTTTTAACGCGTAGGCCTACCTCTTCAAAAACCTCACGGTGTACGGTTTGTTCAACTGTTTCGCCAACTTCATTATATCCTGCAACAAGGGCCCACTTGGCATAACCGCGGTTGTATTTTGTTAGGCAGATTCTGCCATTATGTGTCACTGCAACAATAACCGCCGGGCTGATTTGCGGATAAACAACATTACCGCAGGAGCACACCAACGCTCGCTCAACTTTACTGTGCCGCATAACCGCTGAGCATTTACCGCAGAAGGTGTGTTTCTCATACCATGAATGAAGCTGAACGCCCGTTACCGCGGCGAATGCGGAATCCTTATCTGCTGAGTCTCTGAGCGTTGAAAAATCAACGTACCCAAATGCGCCAAACTTTTTGCAAGAGCCGAGAAAGAAACGTTTTGCACCAAGCGAAAACAGATATACGGAAACTTTTTCTACATCTTTTATCGTTGGAAAAATGATTTTTTCTCCCACGTAAGATACAAGCACTTTACCGTTTTCAACACAAATAACGTAATCATCGGAATTTGGTATAATTTCAGCATAGCTGTTATCAAAAAACTCATTTGTTTCGTGAATCATAGTAATCCTCGCTAAGAATAATATGCTGATATTTTATTGCTCCGGTGAATGTTTGTCAAGTAAAAAGGATGAGCCGCTTCAGGCGGCTCAAAGATTATTCCGGTACAACAACAGGTTGAGCTGTTGTTGGCACAAGTCCGTTTTCGCCAACTTGCGGCTCAAGAATCTCATAAACAAGATATGCATTAGTAATCTGAGCAGGATAGGATTCAGCAATCATGCCATCGTAAACAACCGTGACGTGCATACCCTTTTTGAACTGAATGTCATCTGCGTTATTTTTTGAGTTGATTCCAACCGTAATTTTATCAGCAACCGCGGCTTCGTCGGTGTAATCCTCGGGTGCAACAAGAATTGAACCGTCATACACTTCAAGTATGGTTGCATCAAATTCAGGGCTGACGGCAGTGAGTTCCAGACCGTAAACAGATAGAATCTCAGCGGTGTTTGAATCAACAACCATTTTTTGTTTAAGCTCACCCGTGTCATAAACTTCCTTTGTGAAGATTATCTTTGAAGACTGAGCGTCATAGCTCGTTGTGAAAAGGTAGCGAATACCGTCTTCAACAGTTTCATATGTGCCGATTTCTGTGTCAAAGGGAATTTTACCCTCAAGAAGTTTGTTGGATACCTCAACCGACACACCTTCATACGTGAGAAGCTTGTGCTCAATATCGCCGTAGTCACACACAACAGCATCTCTGCCGATTGATTCGAGGTAAGCCATAGCATACGCCTCACGGCGTGCCTTTGATGCCTCAGCAGCCATTTTATCCGTTGGATAATTCAGCACTGATTCAACAAGCTGAGACGGAAACATCTTTTTAATTGACGGGACGTAATAAGTGCCGTCTTTGGCATACTCAACGTCTTTTAAAACGTATCCGTCAGCGGTTTTGGAAAACCTCATAACCGCCGGTACACTATGTCCGCCGCTTTGCATAAAAAATCCGTTTCTGAAGCTGTACGTACTTACGATTTCCATGAGATACACCGTTGACTCGGTATCGATCTCATTCACTCCGAAAATCACGTTACCTTCCGTTATGCACTCACCGTAAAAAGAGTCTTTCTCCATATCCAAGGTTGCTTGAGCTACCGCCGCCACAAGCTCGGCGTCAGCATCAACAATCTCAACGTTTGGCTTAATAAGCGAAGCATCGGAATTTATCATATAGAAAGCACCAATTACAACACAAGCAGTCAAAACCACCGCAGCAATTATCAGCGCGGCTTTTTTACGCAATTTGACATTCTTACTTTTTGGCGTATTGAAAGCATCACTCATATTTTGTCCTCCTTATAATTCAGCATATCAATGTAATAACCACTTTGTGTTATCCACTTATAGTCTAACACACATAAGTCTACAAATCGACTACAAAATTATTAAGAAACGCTTAAAAAAACGAATCTGCAAAGTTTTTCTCTGCAGATTCGTTTTCGTGTCAAATTCAAGATGGAATGACGAGCATTCTTTTATCGGGTACGGTTTCACCGTCGAGAGCGTTTTCCGTCTTAATATCATTTATCTTGGACTTATACTTTTTTGCAATCTCCCACACGTTTTCACCACCGTCACAGAAATATAGTGTAACTTTGCCGCCCGAGTTCGAATTTGTGCCGTCTTCAAGCCGCATTTGTGTGCAGACACTTTGTGTCAGCTTATCGTAAACGGTTGACGTAACGTTGAGTGTCAGCCTAATTTCCACCTTATCGCCACCAAGCTTTGAAGCTGAAACTTCCTTCACGGCAAAGCGAGGTAAACAATTCAAACTACCATTGCTCTTTGAAATATCGTGCACAACATCAAAATCAAGAGTCTTTTCAGCATAGCACTTTTTGTCATCAGCATCCGTGTAACAGACACCGACAACCGCAGTTACCTTACACTCTGTTCTGCTCTCATCGGTTTTCATGCTCTGCACTGCAACGGATTGACAAAACGCCTGCAACACTTCGCCGGATGCACCAACAGCAATATCGACGCCTGCGCGCACCACTTTTTCCTCATCCTTTGTATGTACCGCAGTTACAAAATCAAACAACTGGTAATCCGCCGCCATTTCGCCTTGCACGCAGTAACTGTCTGTTAAAACATTCAACTCAGTTGGTGAATACGCTTTAACGATAACTGTATTTCTGCACACGTAATCAAGCAACCGCTTTGCTCCGGCTGAATCAGGCTTTGCTATAACCGAAACAGAGATGTTTTTGGCATCGGATATGCAAAGGCAAGTATCATCAGCTCCGCCTATTTCAATAATCTGACTGACGGGCATGGAATGTTTTTTGCAAACAAGCTCTCTTTTGTCTGTGTCAGCAAAATAGACCGTATCAATGAGCAAGTCACCTTTAAAAAGTACCTTACCCGAAATTGCCTTGATGCTTGACGGCACTATGCACGCATCAGTGCTGACAATTGCACCCACGGAAAGCTCGTTGTCCTCAAGTGAAATTGTTTCTGTCATTTCAAAAGTGCGCTCAGCCATACCATTGAGAATCTGCAAGGGCATAACGGCGTTTTTCGTCTGTATGCAATCCCCTTTCGTTTCACTGACAACGTCTTTTTCTGTTGTCTGCAACAAAGCGTATTTGATGCAGACCTTGCCGTTAACAGAGGCCCTGCGCTGACTCAGCGCTCTGCAGTTAAGGTATTCGACGGACGGTGAAACATCAACACAAAAACTGCCGTCAGGCGCGTTGACATCCTGATAGCACGACAGAGGTATCACCTGCTCAAAGCAATCGGTTTTTTCGTCGTCTGACACATACAGAAGCCTGAGCACCGCGTCACCCTCAACAACAAATCTGCCACCGGTAAGTTGTGAGGAGCGCACATTTATCTGTGAACAGCATTTAAGAATACGCTGTATGTCTCCACAGTATTCAGGCAGAGAAATCTCCGTGTCAATACTCTGCTCACATTTCCCTTCAAAGACTGTTTCACACTGCTTAACGGTGGTTTTTTCAATACCAAAATCCATAATGTTCATCTCCTTTTGTTTTCGGTATATATCTATTCGTCACCGCTTCTTAATATGTCAACTGCTCACACCTTTGATTTTATCCATCGCGCATTTTTCAAGTCTTGACACCTGCGCCTGAGAAATACCAACCTCTTTCGCAACCTCAGTTTGTGTCATACCCAGCATAAACCGCAAATGCATTATGCGTTTTTCTCTGTCAGAAAGGTTTTCAATGGATTGTTTCAAGAATATTTCATCCGTCCAGTTACTGTCAGAATCATCGTCACCTATCTGGTCCATCACATAAATTGTATCACCACCATCAAAATACACGGGTTCGTGCAAAGACACCGGCTCAACAATTGCTTCAAGCGCCAACACAACATCAGACCGCTTGACACCAAGCTTTTCTGCAATTTCGTCAACCGTCGGATCGTTCTGACTGTCTTTCATCATCTGCTCACGCACCTGCATGGCATGATACGCGGTATCACGGATTGAACGGCTGACTCGTACAGCGTTGTTATCCCTGAGATAACGGCGGATTTCTCCGATTATCATTGGTACCGCGTAGGTTGAAAAACGTACGTTTTGTGATATATCAAAGTTATCAATTGCTTTGATTAAACCAATGCAACCAACTTGAAAAAGGTCGTCGGGGTTTTCACCTCGGTTTGAAAAGCGCTGAATAACAGACAGTACGAGGCGAAGATTGCCGACAATCAGTTGTTCCCGTGCCGATGAATTACCGTTATGCATTTGCCGAAGCAGATTCATTTTGTCTGCTTCACTGAGTACGGATAATTTTGATGTGTTGATGCCGCAGATTTCCACCTTGCTGTATTGCATGAAAAGCTTGCCCCCGTGTCAGTTGTTCGGCATGGTTTTTGCCGCTAACTAAGTATTGACACAGTTTGTGCGCTTATGCGAAATAAAAAATATGGTAAAAAAGAGCCGCGAAAACCTTCGCGACTCTTTAAATTATTTAAACGTTACAATTGTTACACCGTTCTCACCTTCGCCGTAAATGCCGTTGCGGAAGGATTTAACAATCGGCAAGGTGCGCAGATAATCCTGAACACCTTTTCTCAGTACACCCGTACCCTTACCGTGAACAATGGTGATTTCTGAAAGACCGAGCCTGATTGACCTGTCAATGAAGCGGTCAAGCTCAAGCAAACCCTCGTCAACGTTGTATCCTCTTATATCGCAGCGTGAAGCTTCTTTGACTGCAAGCGGCTTACTGTCGGAAGAAGCGGCAACCGTACGCGGTTGAGTGGTGCGCGCTTTGGGTTGAGACGACTTTGACGTATCAAGCCTGAGCCTTGAAATGTGCACACGCGTTTTGGCATATCCCGCCTGAACTTCAACGTTACCCTTTTTGTCGGGTAAAGACGTAACTGTGCCCTGCCTGCCGACATCGGCAATCACAACGTTGTCACCAATGCGAAGCTCACGCGGCAAGACGTATTCTTCGTCAGCAACAGAGTCGGCAATTACGGGGTTAACAATGTCATCAAACTCGTTCATGCTGTGTTTGAGCTGACGCCTTGCACGACGGGCAAGCTCGTCTTTATCTGCATGTGAGTCCTTTTCTTTGCGCAGTTGTTCAAGCTCACTGACAAGGGTATAAGCGGTGCGCTTTGCCTGCTCAATGATTTTTGCGGCGGCAGCAGTTGCTTTTTCCATTTCGTCAGCCTTAAGCTTATCGATTGACTGACGGCTTTTCTCAAGCTGCTCTTTCATCTCCTCAACTTCACGGCGAAGCTGTTGGGCAAGGTTACGCTCTGTTTCAAGACGTCTGTGTGAATCTTCAAGCTTTGCCACAACCTGCTCAAATTCGCGGTTTTCTGAAGAAACAAGCGTCTGCGCCCTTTCAACCACGGCAGAATCCATGCCAAGTCTGCTTGTGATTGCAAATGCATTTGAGCGACCGGGCAGACCGATAAGCAGGCGGTATGTGGGTTTAAGAGATTGCACGTCAAATTCACAGCAACCATTTTCAACTCTGTATGTCTGCAACGCGTAAGCTTTAAGCTCCGCGTAATGCGTTGTTGCGGCAATTTTGGCACCCTGAGAGTTGAGCTGTTCAAGAATCGCCATGGCGAGAGCCGCACCTTCAATGGGGTCTGTGCCTGCACCAAGCTCATCGATAAGCACAAGGCTTTCTGCATCGGCGGTTTTCATAATGTCGACAATATTGGTCATGTGCGATGAAAACGTTGAAAGTGACTGCTCAATGCTCTGCACATCGCCGATATCTGCAAGCACGTGGGTGAAAACAGAAAGTTCGCTTCTGTCCATTGCAGGCACCATAAGGCCGCACATCGCCATCAATGTTAAAAGGCCGATTGTTTTGATTGACACTGTTTTACCGCCCGTGTTGGGACCGGTAATAACAAGCGTATCAAAATCACCACCAAGTGAAATGTCCGTTGGCACAACTGTATCCGAATTAATAAGCGGATGCCTTGCACCCCTGAGGTTAATTACACCGATACTGTTAAGAATCGGCACACCGGCTTTCATTGAATAAGCAAGTTTTGCCTTTGCAAAAATGAGGTTTAGCTCAACGGCACATTCGTAACTTGCCTTGATTGCTTCATAAAAGCTGCCCGCCTCAACGGAAAGTTCGCTGAGAATACGGTCAATTTCGTCGCGTTCGTGGCTTTGAAGCACACGGATTTCGTTGTTTGCCTCAACAACTGCGGCGGGCTCGATGAATACGGTTGAGCCGCTTGAGGACGTGTCATGTACAAGACCCTTAACATCACTTCTGTGCTCAATTTTAACGGGCACAACGTAACGCCCGTTACGCATGGTTACAATTGAATCACGCAGATACTTCTGGAAATGCTGAGAGCGCGTCATTTTATCAAGTTGCTCACGCACACGTGACGAAGCCGCTCTGATTTTTCTGCGGATATCATAAAGCTGAGGTGAAGCGGTATCAGTCATTTCATCGTCACTTATAATGGCAGAGGTGATTCTTTCTTCAAGGTATTTATTGGGAGAAAGCGCATTAAAATATACGTCAATACCAACTTCGATGCCTTCGTTTTTGGCCCTCCATTCGGACAAGGAGCGCACAACGCGCAACACCTCAGCAATATCAAGCAGTTCACGCATTGTCAGCGTACTGCCGGCATTTGCACGGCTTAATGCATTGTTTACGTTTTTAAGCCCACCGAAAGAAGGCCCGCCAAAACGAGCCATGAGCATGTGTGCATCCTGCGTCTGCTGCAACAATGACTGTGCCAGAGCAAGATTTGACTGAGGCTGAAGGCTGAGTGCCATTTCACGTGCATCATCACATGAAGTAAAATCAGCCAGCTTTTCAAGAATTTTCGGCAGTTCAAGAACTATGTAATGCTTGTTCATAACAAAACACCGAAGATGCAGGGGGACCTGCTATCGGCAACGTTCCTTTCGTTTTACTGTGTCATCATCTTATAAAAATCAAGTGTTTTATATTTTTTGCATGTTGTTTTTCTAAGGTACTCTTCGCTCACGCAACCAAGAAGCTCAATGGTTTCGGGTGAAATTGAAAAGGAAAACAGTTTTTCAAGATTGCTCAGGCAGATATGCCTGACTGATGCGAGCACCGAACTTGTTATTTCCATTGTTCGTTCTTCACGTTTGCAGGTATCGCAATAAATACGCCCCGAATCCGTGCTAAAAAAAACGGTTTCGCTTTCGTATTTGCCGCACACACAACAACCCACCAAATCCGGCATATAACCTGAAAGAGAAAGCATGCGAAGCTCCACTGTGGGTTTGAGCAACGCCGGTGATTTTTTGTTGTTTGCAAGAAAAAACAAACTATTCAGAAGCAGACGCAGAAATTCATCCGCGTTTTCTTCTCTTGGCGCAAGCTCGTCTGCAATCTCGGTGAAATATTGCGCAAGGCTGAGCTTCACAACATCCTCGCGCAATGAAAAAAACACGTCTTTGGCGTTTGCTTCAGCAATACTGTATACGTTTTTATTGCTTTTATAGATGTTGAAATCCGAGTAACACAACAACTGCGTAGCGGCAAGATTTTTGCTTTTGATGCTCCTTGCTCCGTTTGCAAAAGCACGTATTACACCGTGGTCACGGGTAAGCACCGTTATAACTCTGTCTGCTTCACCCGTAAATTGCTCACGAATCACGAGTCCATCGGTCTTGATATTCACTTTCAACTTCCTCCTGCGCGAGCATTTCATCAGAGTATTCCGCATCCTGTGCACGACGGAAAGAGAGATAATCTTCAACTCGCCCCGTCTGCAGAAATACGTTCCATAAGTTGTTACTTTTTTTCATCATTATCACCCATCAAAGTTTTGGTAGTAATAACATTGACGGGTTTCAGATTTTTATTGAAGTAAAAAATTTCTTTGTAGGAATCAACAAAGATTCACGTTCAGCTTTGGAAAAATTAATCAAGCCCGAAATTATGAATCAAACCTTCGCGGTTACGCCAATCTTCCTTAACCTTAACCCAGCAGCGAAGATTTATTTTGCATGCAAAGAATTTTTCCATATCCTGCCTTGCATAGGTTGAAACAGTTTTGAGGGTTTCACCTTTTTTTCCGATGATGATACCCTTGTGTGTTTCTCTCTCACAGTAAATTGTTGCCTCAACGTCCATTATACCCGATGAATTAGTTCTTTCACGCATTTTTTCAATAGCAACAGCAATACCGTGCGGCACCTCTTTATCAAGACGGCGAAGGAGTTTTTCGCGTATAATCTCAGCAGCAAGCACACGCTCGGGCTGATCTGTCAATGTATCCGCAGGGAAATAATGCACCGACTCAAATGCAAGCTTTTTCAGCTCGTCAATCAGCGCATCAACACCGTCACCTTTTTTTGCCGAGACAGGTACAACCGCTTCATAGTCGTAATATTTACACATTTCAGTTATTCGACTGACAAGCTGTGACTTCTGCTGCAAAGTATCAATTTTGTTGATAGCAAGAATTACAGGGAGCTTTTCTCTCTTGAAGCGCTCAATCAACTCCTGCTCTGCTGGACGAAGTTCGCCCTCAGGCTCAACAACGAGCATACAAGCATCAACACCTGTTATACTTTCACCAACAGCCTTAATCATTTTTTCGCCGAGCTTGTCGTGCGGTCTGTGAAAACCGGGCGTATCTGTAAAAACAAGCTGGATTTCACCGAGAGTAAGCACACCCATAATACGAGTGCGCGTCGTCTGGGGTTTATCGGAAACAATTGCAATTTTCTGACCTAACATGCGGTTAAGCAATGATGATTTGCCTACGTTAGGGCAACCGACAATTGCAATAAAAGCAGTTTTAGTAGTCATTGACATACCAACGGCAAAAGCCGTCCTTTCAGTTATTTTTCAAATTTGAACACATATACTACGTGAGCTTTAATTTTATCAGGGTTAAGCGCAGGTACTTTTACACTGCAGAAGCCATTGTTTTCACAAAGCTCAAGTTCAGCATCACTGCCAAGAAGTGAAACTTTGAGATCCTTATCATAAGGAATCTTATCGAACACAATTTCACCAACGGGGAAGCGCGAAATCATGCCAAAGATCTTGTTATCTTTCTTTGTGTAATAATATCCGTCGCTTTTTTCCTTGGTGTAAACGCGCGTACCGTAGATACCGTCACCGTTAACATCAAGCCACGCACCAATCTGAAGCAAGCGCTCCTGCATAATGACGGGGATTGTACCGTCTGCGGCAGGGCCGATGTTGAGCAAGAAATTGCCTCCCTTTGAAACAAGGTCACAAAGCATATTGATAAGCTCTTTGGCGGAAAGATAATCTTCAAGGTCTTCGTTGCGGTTAAATCCGAATGATGCACCGATACCGCGGCATTCTTCAAACGGTCTATCAAGTTCAACATCGTCAATTGAGGAATTTGCATCGTAAAGGAAACCGTATTCCGTTGTATAATTGCCGCCAAGCTTGCCTCTTGTACCCTTACCCCAGCGATCATTCGGTACGATGAAATCTTTAACTGAGGATTCATTATAGAGCCATGTAAGGAAGTCTGTTGAATGCCATACTTCAGCAGGATGATCCCATTCACCGTCTGTAAAAAGAGTCCACGGCTGATATTTTTCAATCATTTCCTTCATCATGGGAATAAGATGTTTAACAGCATATTCTTCGGGATTCTTCAGGTAGAGAGGATTGTACCATTCATAGATTGAATGATATACACCGAATTTGACGTCTGTTTTCTTAAGCGCATCGCTTAATTCCTGCAGAATGTCGCGATGAGGGCCTGTGTCAACAGAGTTCCAGTTCCATGCAAAACTGCTTTTGAAAAGGCAGTAACCATCGTGATGCTTTGAGGTTATGTTTATGTATTTTGCGCCTGAACGTTGAAAGAGGTCTGCCCATCTTTCAGCGTCAAAAAGCTCAGCTTTAAAGCCACCCACAAAATCCTCATACTGAAACTTTTCGCCGTAGTTCTTATTATGGAATTCACGAAGGTCATCAAAATCCTTGCTTTCTTTGACATTATACATATACCACTCAGAATAATGACCCTTGCGTACGTATGCAGGTACGCTGTAAAGACCCCAATGGATAAAGATGCCGAATTTTGCATCCGCAAACCATTCGGGTACGGGTCTTTTGTTGAGTGATTCCCAATTATTTTCGTACAACATAATGTTTCTCCTTAATTCTCAGTTTGATATATTTTATCATTTATATCCGAAAAATACAAGGTTTGCAACTGCATTATAAAAGTAAAACAACAAAATTATCCGAAACAGAATTGAAGTTAACTTCAAATATATTAGAATGAACAAAAAATTGTTGCTAATGTTGTTAAAAAAGATATTGAAAAATGTGTGCCATTTTTAGTATAATTATTTGGAAAAATTCCGTTAAGGAGGAAAATATATTATGAGCAAATCAAGACTTATCGGCGACTATCCCGTAATCGGTATCAGACCTTGTATCGACGGACGCAGAGGCGCACTCAAGGTTCGCGAATCCCTTGAAGAGCAGACCATGAACATGGCCAAGAGCGCTGCTGAGCTTTTCAGAAACAATCTCAGATATTCAAACGGTGAACCCGTGAAGGTTGTTATTTCCGAAACAACCATCGGCAGAGTTGCTGAATCCGCAAAATGCGCAGATCAGTTCAAAAAAGAAGGCGTTGACATCACCCTCACCGTTACTCCTTGCTGGTGCTACGGCAGTGAAACAATGGACATGGACAAGAACACCATCAAAGGTGTTTGGGGATTTAACGGCACAGAAAGACCCGGCGCAGTTTACCTTGCATCCGTACTTGCAAGCCACGCACAGAAGGGCCTCCCTGCTTTCGGCATCTACGGTCATGACGTGCAGGATGCTGACGCAACCGATATTCCCGACGATGTTAAAGAAAAGCTGCTTCGCTTCGGCCGTTGCGCAGTTGCAGCCGCAACAATGAAGGGTAAGAGCTATCTCCAGATCGGCTCAATCTGCATGGGTATTGCAGGCTCAATCATTGACTGTGATTTCTTTGAAAAATATCTTGGCATGCGCGTTGAATCCGTTGACGAAGTTGAAATTATCCGTCGAATGACTGAAGGCATCTACGACCACGCCGAGTTTGAAAAGGCTCTTGCCTGGACAAAGGCAAACTGCCCCGAAGGCTTTGACAAGAACCCCGATTTCATTAAGAAATCACCCGAACAAAAAGAAAAGGATTGGGAATTTGTTGTTAAGATGATGTGCATCATCAAAGATCTTTTCAACGGCAACAACAATCTTCCCGAAGGTTGTGAAGAAGAATCTGTCGGTCACAACGCAATCGTCGGCGGTTTCCAAGGCCAGAGACAGTGGACAGACTTCTACCCCAACTGCGACTTTGCAGAATCAATGCTCAACACAACGTTTGACTGGGAAGGCGCAAGAGAGACCTACGTTCTTGCAACAGAGAATGACACTCTCAACGCCGCAACAATGCTTTTCGGCAAGCTCATCACAAACCTTCCGCAGATGTTCGCAGACGTACGTACATACTGGAGCCCCGAAGCTGTTAAAAAAGCAACCGGTTACGAGCTTGAAGGCGTTGCTGCTGAATCAAAAGGCTTTATCCATCTTATCAACTCAGGCGCTTGCTGCATTGATGCTTGCGGCGAAATCAAAGATGCTGACGGCAATGCAGTTATGAAGCCCTTCTGGGAAATGACTCAGGAAGACATGGATGCATGCCTCAAGGCAACAACCTGGTGTGCTGCTGACAACGGATATTTCAGAGGCGGCGGATATTCATCCCGTTTCCTCACAAGAGCTGAAATGCCTGCAACAATGTGCCGCCTTAACATCGTTGACGGTCTTGGCCCCGTAATGCAGATTTGCGAAGGCTGGACAGTTGCTCTTCCCGACGACGTTTCAGATAAAATCTGGAAGCGTACCGACTACACGTGGCCTTGCACATGGTTTGCACCCCGACTTACAGGTAAGGGCGCATTCGCTTCCGCTTACGACGTAATGAATAACTGGGGCGCCAACCACGGTGCAATCAGCTACGGTCACATCGGTGCAGACATGATTACTCTTTGCTCAATGCTGAGAATTCCCGTTTGCATGCACAACGTTGAAGACAAAGACATCTTCCGTCCCGCAGTATGGAATGCCTTCGGTATGGATAAGGAAGGTCAGGACTACAGAGCTTGCGAAGCTTTCGGCCCTCTTTACAAATAATTTTTCAGGCAGGATTCTTCGGAATCCTGCCTTTTTAATGTCTCGGAAACTTCAATTAAGCCGCCGCCCCGCTTGCATAAGCAAGCATTTTTTTGCACGCTCGGACGTTCTTTTCAAACACAGACGAGTTTAAACGGCATGCAAAAAACGACGGTCGCCCGTGGGCGACCGTCAGGGGCGGCGGTACGCTGAAATTACCGCCGTTTTATTTTTTTATCAGAGCGACTCAAGTTCCAGTTTATCGCCGTTAACCTTAACGGCAATGCCGCAGATGGATTCACCGAGGCTGTCAATAATGAGCTGAGCCACAACGTCCTCAATTTCGCGTCGGATGGTATTTCTAAGGTCTCGTGCTCCCCTCTTACCGTCAACAACTTTTGATGCAAGATAGGCGGGCACTTCATCTGTCCACTTGAACGTAATGCCTTTATCAGCAAGAGGCTCAACTAACTCATCAAGCTGCAGAACTGCGATTCTCTCATAGTCTTCCTGACCAAGCTCCCTGAATGCAACAACCTCATCAACTCTGCCGATAAATTCGGGACGAAGGAAATCGGATAAAGCTTTCAGCATTCTCTCCTTTGTTGCTTCGCCTTTTTCTTTGCCGAAGCCGAGAGCACCGCCGCCGCGATTGCTGCCTGCATTGGAGGTCATGATGATAACAGTATTTTCAAAGTTAACAGTTCTGCCCTGCGCGTCGGTTATTCTTCCTTCATCAAGAATCTGCAGAAGAATATTCATAACGTCGGGGTGAGCTTTTTCAATCTCGTCAAAGAGAATAACTGAATAGGGCTTGCGTCTGACCTTTTCGGTAAGTTGGCCCGCTTCATCATATCCGACGTATCCGGGAGGTGAACCGATGATTCTTGAAACACTGTGTTTTTCCATGAATTCCGACATATCAAGCCGGATAAGCGTTTCAGGTGTATCAAAAAGCTGCTGTGAAAGCTGCTTTACAAGTTCTGTTTTACCGACACCGGTGGGACCGACAAAGATAAACGATGCAGGTCTACGCCTCGGGCTGATTTGAACTCTGCTCCTTTTAATTGCGGCAGAAACGGCGCTGACCGCTTCATCCTGACCAATGATTTTCTTTTTGAGCTCGTCTTCGAGGTTTGCAAGCTTCCTCAAATCACTTTCGATAACTTTTGTTGCAGGAATACCCGTCCATAACTCAATAACGTGAGCGATATCGCCTTCGGTTACGTGGTTATCTTCAGCTTTTACGCGTAATTCTTCAATTTTATTTTCGCATTTCACAATTTCCGACTTCACGTTTGCAATTGCTTCATAGTCAACCGAATCGGCTTCAGCCATAAGCTCCTGCTCTTTTTTCTGCAAATCTGCAAGCTGTCTTTCAGCAATTTCAAGATCACTGATTGCCTTGTTGCGAAGATTTGCACACGTGCAAGCTTCGTCAAGAAGGTCTATTGCCTTATCGGGCAGGAAGCGGTCTGTGATATATCTTTCAGCAAGAACGACGCTTTTTTCAACAAGAGTGTCACTTATTCTGACTCGGTGGAAAAGCTCATAATAGCCCTTGATGCCAAGAAGAATCGCTTTAGCGTCTTCAATTGAGGGTTCTTCAACCTTCACAGGCTGGAATCTTCTTTCAAGTGCAGCGTCTTTTTCAATGTGCTTTCTATATTCTGTGAAAGTGGTTGCACCAATAACCTGAATCTCACCTCTTGAAAGTGCAGGTTTAAGAATATTTGCAGCATTCATTGAGCCTTCCGCGTCACCTGTACCGACAAGGTTATGCACCTCATCAATGAACAGAATAATGTTGCCATCTTCTTTAACCTCTTCAACAAGGGCTTTGATTCTGCTTTCAAACTGACCTCTGAACTGTGTGCCCGCAACAAGTGCCGTCAGGTCAAGCAGATGAATCTCCTTGTTTGCAAGCTTTGCAGGCACTTCACCGCGTACGATTTTAAGTGCAATACCCTCAGCGATTGCTGTTTTACCGACACCGGGTTCACCAATAAGACACGGGTTGTTTTTAGTTCTCCTGCAAAGAATCTGCAACGTACGGTAGATTTCTTTATCTCTGCCGATTATGTTGTCAATCCTGCCCTCTCTCGCCTTTGCGGTAAGATCAGTACAGTAAAGGTTGAGACTCTTGCGGCGTTTCTGCTGCTGATTTGCTTCCTTTCTGCCCTTACGGTCAAACGGATTTCTTTTTGGAGGCGCAACCGGCTGTGACGGTGTATCTTCGCCGTCATTTGTGGGTACAAGTCCGCCAAGACTTCCTGCAAGGTCGTTCATGAGACCCTGAAGGAAAGGCACTGTGGGTGTGCCGCCTTCCTCAAAGCCGCCGTCTTCGCCGTCGGAGTTGGGGAACATATTGCCGAATTGCTCGGAAATTGCATCAACGTCATCCTCGGTGATGCCCATGCTGTCAAGCATCTGCTTAATCGGGCCAATGTTCATTTCCATCGCGCATTTAAGGCAAAGACCCTCGGGTGTGGTTTTGCCGTCAACAATTTTTGAAATAAAAATAACTGCAGGTCTTGTTTTGCATCTGCTGCAAAGAGTTGTTTTCATTGTTTTGCCTTTCTTAAATACGGGAAAATTTCGCAGCATTCACTGCGAAATCCCGTAGTCTGTGTTTTATTTTTCAGCCTTGTCTTTGTTGCGAAGGCTCTTGAACTGCCTGAAGGTTTCAGGCATGTAGCTTGCGAATGCAATCAGAGTTGAAATTGCGGCAAGTGAAATCATGATAATTGTAAGCGCATCAGGCATTGTGAAGTATTCACGAAGCGCGCCGACATCGGGACCGAAGCCAACAATTGCAATCATCACGACGTAGAAGATTACAGTTGCAAGCTTGCCGTAGATTTCTGCTGCGCCGGGTGTAAGCTTAAGCGCAAGCATAACAACCGCACCGACAACCATAATTGCTTCTTTAACAAGGAACACAAGAAATACCCAGCCAAACGCTCTGATGAGAGTATCGTCGGAAGCTCTGAATTTCAGAAGAAGAATAACAGCAATGGTAATCTGTGTGAGTTTATCAGCAAGGGGATCAAGAAGCTTGCCGAGGTTGCTGACCTGATTGAAGCGTCTTGCAATCTTGCCGTCAATGAGATCTGTGAAACCTGAAACTGCAAGAATGATAAGCGCAGGAACAAGGTTGTCGTTATAGTAAAGAACACCGAACACGGGAATCAGAAGAATTCTGACGATAGAAATAAAATTCGGTACGGTTTTCCAGTTGTCCAACAAATACTTCAGCATGATATTTTACCTTCCTTTTCAGCTCTGTTTTAAGCGGAGTATCCGCCTATTGATGTGATTATGCCGTTAGCAATCTCAACGATCATTGAAGATTGCACTGCCTGGATAAAGCTTTCATTCTTGATTACACTTGCAATAAACGGAAGCACAACTGCAAGAATGAGAACAATAACGATTCCTCTGAGTACACCGGCAACAACGCCGAGACCGCTGTTAAGCTGTTTGAGACCGGGAATCTTTTTGATAATCTTTGAAAGCAGCTTCACAACAATTGAAAATGCAAACAGAAGAACAATTGAGAGAACTGCAAAAAGAACAATTTTGCAAACCGCAACCGCAAGAGGAGTAACAATGTTTGTCATGAGCATTTCGAGTACGTTTTCACCGGCAAGCTCAAGCTCCTGCGTTTTTTCGGCAAGAGTTTCACTGTTGACACCAAGCAAAGAAACAATACCGCCGAGAGATTCGGGAATGCTGTTGATAATCGATTCAACCTGCTGAACAATGTCGGAGTTTGAAATACCTTCAAGCTTCTGCGCAAGAGTTGAGCGTATGCCCGCCTGAAGATATGTTTCATAAATCACAGGTGCAAACTGCAAAGAAAGTATACGTGCAACAATTGCCGCAAGCAACTTGCCTATGAGATCAAATACAGTATATATGAAACCTTTTTTATAAGCGAAAATTGCACTTATAGCAATAACCGCAACAAACGCTATGTCAACGAGATAACTTATCATTCACATCTCCCTTTCATTTGTGATATTACAACTATTATATCATAATTAAATGCAATATACAATAACTATGAAACAAAATAAACAGCATTGGGGCTATATGCATAAACGCCGGATTTTGAAGCAACAAGCCGATTGCACGTTTGCGGCACAAAGCCTTCTGAGATTTTTTCGCCGCGTTTGTTGTACGTTTCAACTCTGTCACCGTAAAGTATGCTGAGATTGCCGTTATAACAGGCAACAGCATCAGCAGAAGCCGTAGTCACAATTTGGTTATATGCTTCGGCATTGTCTTTGTCATACATAAAAACAGTGCTTGAATCAATCTGACCAAAAGTCAGCAACGAAACCGCAGTGTTGCCTTTATCGTCACTGTTTATATACTGAAGCAGTGATGAATCATAAGTCATGCTGTATCCGATCGCGTTACTTTCAAGGGAAATCACCGTTCTTGAACCGTCAGTTACAACGCAAGCGGAATTGTTGGAAATAAAGTCAACGGAAATAACTGCTTCGCCTGCACCGCAGACAAACGGTTCAGGTGTCTCAGTCATGTGTACGTCAAACACATAAACCTTTGAAAGAAGCTGCCCTTGCTGAGAGGAGAGAACTGCGGCAGCAACCTTCTCGCCGTTTGGTGAAACAGAGACACTGACAATTCTTTCTGTAGGACAAAGCCATTCAAAAACCTCTTTTGAACCATCAGCATACATAAGACTTAACACACACACTGATTCCTCATTGAATTTTGCAATTGCATAACGGTTATTCTTGCCGATATCGCAAGTGATGATCTCACCGCCCGCGTTTCCTGAAAACACCTCACGTGAAGAATTAAAAACGCGGTAATTGCCACTTAATTTATCAAAAATCATACCTCTTTCAGCGCCTGTTTTAATCACAGGGTCAGCGTAACTGTGAGGTAGTGACAATACCACTGAGCCCTTTTTGTTCAGCAATCTCAAAAAACCATCTGAGAGAACTGCAATGTTTTTGCCAAAGGGACGTACGGTGATAATTTCACCGTCCTGCACGGTATAAGGGAATCCGCTGAGCTGTTGCACTGTATTTATGTTACCTTCAACGCTTTCAACAGAGTCAGATTGAACGGGTGTTTCAGAATCAACTGTAACATCAGCAGAATCAGTAACTCCGGGTGCGACGGGCACATCATCAGAATGCACGTATGCCGCAACAACACAAACACAGCAAATAACAAGCGTTGCAACTGCGGCGATGATTACCGCTTTGATTCTTTTTCTGCGCATCGCGTTTTTATAATACATCAGGTCTTCTTCAGAAAAAGCTGAGCTCATTTCATCACTCATATCTGTCACTCCTTTTTCAATCCTCAATCAACGGATTATTTTTGTCGTAATTCACCTTATGCAGATATAACCCCTTTGACGAGGCAGTGATACCTGCATTGTTGCGTTGTTTTGAACTTATAATATCGGGAATTGAGCCTTGCGGTATTTTGCCTGAGCTGATATCAAGCAGAGTGCCAACCATGATTCTCACCATGTTGTAAAGGAAGCCGTTGCCGCAGAAAGAGAAAACCACCTTGTCCCCTTCTCTTGTCACGTCAGCAGAATAAATCTCCCTTACGTTGCTGACGGTTGAAGCACCTGCGGCACAAAATGCAGTGAAATCATGTTCACCGATGAAATCTTTTGCCTGTTTATCAAGCATCCTTTCATCGAGCGGATATTTATAGTGATGGGCATATTCAGTCAAAAACGGATTTCGTACCTTACTGTTCCACACAACGTATTTATACATCTTGCTGACACAATCATACCTTGCATGAAAATCAGGTTCTGCCTCACGGCAATCTGTAACGGCAACACTGAACGGAAGCAACGCATTGAGCGCAGTGAGCAGTTTGTCACATGTAAGCGCGGTTTCTGTTTGAATATTACAACAAAACATATTGGCATGTACACCTGCATCCGTTCTGCTGCAGCCCGTAATTTTCGGAGTCTCGCCCGTGAGTGAGAAAAATGCTTCACCGAGAACCTGCTGAACAGTTGTAGCGTTGGGCTGAACCTGCCAGCCGTGATAAGCCGAACCGTCATAGCTGAGAGTCAATAAAACGTTCCTCATTAGAGCACCGCCCAGAATCTGTTTAAAATGATTGTTGAAGCGAACACGCATAAAACAACGAGCGCCGCAAGCAAGTCTTTAAGTGTAAACTTCATTTTTTTCATGCGTGTTCTGCCCTTTCCGCCCGTGTAACAACGGCATTCCATTGCAAACGAAAGCTCGTCGGCTCTGCGGAATGCAGAAATAAACAACGGCACAAGTATCGGCACAAGCGCTTTGACACGTTCAACAAAGTTGCCGCTATCTATGTCCGCGCCTCTTGCTTTCTGTGCGTTGGAGATTCTTTCAATTTCCTCAATCAAAGTCGGAATAAATCTGAGCGCAAGCGTCATCATCATCGCAAGTGAACTGACAGGTACGTGCAAAGCATTAAGCGGAGAAAGCAACCTTTCAATACCGTCAGTGAGCATGGTGGGCGTTGTTGTATAAGTAAGCACGGAGCTTGACATAATCAGCGAAACTATTCTGATTGCAATAAACAACGCTGAAAACAGACCCTTTGTGCTTATTTGAATAAACTTCCATTCAAACAGAACCGTGCCGCCGCTGATGTAAAACACATTCAGTAAAGTTGTAACAAGTATGATAGGAAGAATCGCTTTGATGCTTTTAAGGTACATTTTGACAGGCACGCCCGACAGAAGCATAAATGCAACAAGCGCAACCGCACACACTCCGAGTGAAAGAAAACTCTTGCAGATAAAAATTGCAACAATATAGAATAACAGTAAAACAAGTTTTGTCCTCGGGTCAAGCTTATGAATGGATGATTTCCCGGGAAAATACTGACCGATTGTGATATCTTTAAGCATTGGCTTGTCCCCCCTTGGCAAGGTTTGCAAGCACCTGCGCGGCACCTTCAACATCATAAACAGATGTTTTAATATCAAGTCCGCGCGCTTTGAGTTTATTAAGAATCTGCGTTACAACGGGCACGTTGAGTCCCATTTCAACAAGCTCATCACCGTGTGAGAAAACCTCGTCAACAGTACCGTACATGGCAACATGAGAGCCGTTGAGCACAAGTACCTTTGAAGCAAGCTTCGCAATATCATCCATACTGTGCGAAACAAAAAGAACGGTGCTTCCCGTGGTTTCTCTGTACGACTTGATAAGACTGAGAAGCATGTCCCTGCCCGCCGGGTCAAGACCTGCGCACGGCTCGTCAAGAATAAGGACCTCAGGCTTCATTGCCATAACGCCCGCAATTGCAACTCGCCTTTTTTCACCGCCGGAAAGGTCAAACGGTGACTTTTCGAGATAGCTTTCATCGAGTCCGACAAAAGCTATAACCTCGCGTACACGGCAGTCAATTTCTTCAGCACTGAGTCCCATGTTTTTGGGACCAAAGGCGATATCTTTATACACGGTTTCCTCAAAAAGCTGATGCTCGGGATACTGAAAGCATACGCCGACTTTGAAACGCACGTCTTTAATCTGCGTGCCGGGTGCCCATATATCCTTACCGTCAAGCAACACCCTGCCCGAAGCGGCTTTCAGAAGGCCGTTGAAATGTTGAACAAGTGTGCTCTTACCTGAGCCCGTGTGCCCTATGATGCCTACAAGCTCACCACGCTCAAAGGCAACGCTGATGCCGTCAATTGCCACGTGGGCAAAGGGAAGCCCCGGCGAATAGACATATTTTAAATTTTCAGTAGCAAGAACTATATCTTTCACCTGTGTGCCTCCAAGTAGTTTAAATAAGCTTCAATGAACTCATCTGTATCAAGAATATTTTTGGGAAGTTCAATACCTTTTTTTGCGAGCATCGCGCAAAGCTGTGTTGCAGGCGGTACGTCAAGACCGATTGCCCTGAGTTCATCCACGTGAGAGAACACTTCCTCGGGTGTACCGTCAAGCATAACCCGCGAATCGTTCATCACAACCACACGGTCAGCCTTAACTGCCTCGTCCATAAAGTGAGTGATAAACAAAACGGTTTTGCCAAGCTCTTTGTTGAGTGAAATAACGGAGTCCATCACCTCACGTCTGCCGCGTGGGTCAAGCATGGACGTTGACTCATCAAACACAACACAATCAGTCTGCATGGCAAGTATGCCAGCTATCGCAACGCGCTGCTTCTGACCGCCCGAGAGCTTGTGCGGTTCTTTATCACGGTGCTCATACATGCCGACGTTTTTGAGTGCGGCATCAACACGTTTTCTGATTTCATCCGGCTGAACGCCAAGATTTTCAGGGCCGAATGCAACGTCATCCTCAACAACGGTTGCAACAATCTGATTGTCGGGATTCTGAAACACCATGCCCACTTTTCTTCTGATATCATAAATCATGTCTTCATTGGCGGTGTCCATGCCGTCAATGAAAACAGAACCCTTTTCGGGAACGAGAATGGCGTTTGTGAGCTTTGCAAACGTGCTCTTACCCGAGCCGTTATGACCGAGCACTGCAACAAACTCCCCTTTTTCAATGTGGAGAGTCACGTCTGTAACCGCAGGTTGTTTGACGGTGTCGGTTTCATAGCTGTATGAAACGTTTTTAAATTCAATAAATGACATTTTAAACTCCGAGAATTAAAATTTCAGCAATTATCCGCATACCAGAACGCAGACGCGCCGCAAGGCAGAGCTTCACCGTTTTTGGAAACAGGAAGACCGATTTCATCACATTCTACTCTGCCGCCGAAACGGCCTGAAACAACTGATGAAAGTATGTATTTCATAACTGACGGAGAAAGCCCCGTTGTGTATGAATTGATGAGGAACATGAGTGAATCCTCACTGAGAAGCTGAGCGCAAAGCTCAACAAGGCCGTAAACCTCATTTTCAAGCTTCCACACTTCGCCGTTCGGGCCTCTGCCGTATGAGGGCGGGTCCATAATGATTATATCGTATTTATTGCCGCGGCGAATTTCACGCTGAACGAATTTGATGCAGTCGTCAACAATCCAGCGCACCTCTCTGTCTGCAACGCCGCTTGAAGCAGCGTTTTCTTTTGCCCACGCAACCATACCTTTTGATGCATCAACGTGCACAACTGCTGCATTTTCAGCAAGACAGGCAATTGTTGCTCCGCCGGTATATGCAAACAGATTGAGCACCTTGACTCTTCTGCCGGCTTTTTTGATGATTTCACGCGTGCAATCCCAATTCACCGCTTGCTCAGGAAAAACACCTGTATGCTTGAAGCCCATGGGTTTCACGTTGAAGGTAAGATCGCGATATTTAATTTTCCACGAATCGGGCAATTTTTTGCGTGTGTTCCAGCTTCCTCCACCCGACGATGACCTTGAATAGCGCGCATCGTATCTGTTCCACAGTGGGTTTTCCCTCGGTGTTTTCCAAATAACCTGCGGGTCGGGGCGCACAAGAATAATGTCGCCCCAACGTTCAAGTCTTTCGCCATCGGATGAATCTATCAATTCATAATCGTTCCATTGTTCTGTATATCTCACTTTAACCTCCCGTTTCTGTTAAGAAACATCAGATAAGTCTCAATTTAATAACTTCTGCAATTTCATTTGCAAGCATTTCAATTTGCTTTTTGTCTTCGCCCTCGAGCATAACGCGCACAAGCGGCTCTGTGCCTGATAAACGTACAAGCACACGGCCTTTATCTGCAAGCTTCTTTTCTGCGGTTGCAATCGCAAGCTTGATTTCTTCGTCGTCAGGATATCTCGCTTTGCCGATTTTTGAAACGCGGACGTTAATCAGCGTCTGCGGATAAACGGTCATTTCACTTGCAAGCACCGAAAGCGGCTTACCGGTTTTCTTCATAATTCTGAGCACCTGCAACGCGGTCAACTGACCGTCGCCTGTTGTGGAATAATCAAGGAAAATCACGTGGCCCGACTGTTCACCGCCGAGGTTGTAGCCGTGTTCTTTCATACATTCAAGAACGTATCTATCCCCGACTTTTGTTGATTCAAAGAAGATACCCTCTCGCTCGCAAAATTTTGTGAAACCCATATTGCTCATCACGGTTACAACTGCGGTGTTTTGAGCAAGGGTGTTTTCGTTCTTCATGTATTTTGCGCAAATGGCAATAATTCTGTCGCCGTCAACAAGCTCACCGTTTTCATCAACAGCAAGCATTCTGTCTGCATCCCCGTCAAATGCAAAGCCGACATCAAGCTTGTTATCAAGCACGAACTTCTGCAGATTATCAAGGTGGGTTGAACCGCAGTTAAGGTTGATGTTGACACCGTCCGGTTTGTCAGCAATCATGCTACACTTACAGCCAAGCGAAGAAAACAGCGCGCATGCACTCATACTCGCTGAGCCGTTTGAGCAATCAAGGCCGACGTTATAACCCTCAAAGCTGACATCAACTGTGTTTTTAAGATGTTCGATATAATCACCGATAGCTTTTTTATTAACAGAAACCGTGCCGATTCCGTCACCGACAGGTTGAGGAGGCACAGAAGCTTCATCAAGAATGATAGCTTCGATTTGGTTTTCGAGTTCATCGGGTAATTTATACCCGTCACCACGGAATATTTTAATGCCGTTATATTCAAACGGGTTGTGCGAAGCGGAAATCATAAATGCGGCATCACACTCATATTCAGCAACAAGAAACGCAACTGCAGGTGTTGGTACAACGCCCAACAACACAACGTCGGCACCTACTGAACAAAGCCCAGCGGCAATTGCCGATTCAAGCATATCACCCGATATGCGCGTATCTTTACCGATAAGAACACGGGGCTTAGCGCCGTGAATATCCGTGAGAACCATGGCGGCGGCTTTGCCGATTTTGAAGGCAAGCTCGCAAGTGATTTCCTTGTTTGCTACGCCACGCGCGCCGTCTGTACCGAAAAGTCTGCCCATGTATAACACCTCAATAAAAAAATTTATATCAACGTCTGCTGACCGGGCATAGCAAGGTCAAGATGCGCATAAGCCTGCGCGGTTACAACACGTCCTCTGGGTGTTCTTGCGAGGAAGCCTATCTGCATGAGATACGGCTCGTAAACATCCTCAATTGTCACAGCTTCTTCACCGATAGAGGCGGCAATCGTTTCAAGACCAACAGGGCCGCCATTGTAGCTTTTGATCATTGTTGTAAGCAACAGACGGTCGATGTTATCAAGACCAAGCTCATCAATTTCCATTCTTTCAAGAGCAAGCTGAGCAATTTTTGAAGTTATAATTCCGTCACCCTCAACCTGCGCAAAATCTCTTGCACGTTTGAGCAAACGGTTTGCAATTCGCGGTGTCCCCCTTGAGCGCCTTGCAATTTCAAGCGCGCCTTCATATTCAATATCAATATCAAGTATACTCGCACTTCTGTTAACAATCATTGCAAGTTCCTCGGGTGTGTAAAGCTCAAGGCGGAGAATAACACCGAATCTGTCTCTCAGCGGAGCGGAAAGTTGACCTGCACGCGTGGTTGCACCAACGAGCGTAAACTTCGGCAAATCAAGGCGGATTGAACGCGCCGACGGACCTTTACCGATAATGATATCGAGCGCATTATCTTCCATGGCGGGATAGAGCACTTCTTCAACACTTCTGTTAAGGCGATGGATTTCGTCAATAAAAAGCACGTCACCTTCACTGAGGTTTGTAAGCAATGCGGCAAGGTCACCCTGCTTTTCAATTGCCGGGCCTGACGTAACTCTGATGTTAACGTTCATTTCATTTGCAATGATACCGGCAAGTGTGGTCTTTCCGAGACCGGGCGGGCCATAAAGCAAAACGTGGTCAAGCGATTCGCCCCTGCCGATGGCGGCTTTGATGTAAACCTCGAGGTTTTCTTTCACTTTTTCCTGACCGATATAGTCGGTAAGCACTCGCGGTCTGAGTGATTGTTCAAGCAAATCGTCACCCGAGCTGTACTCAGGAGCAACAATGCGGTTTTCAAAATCTGTATCCATTTATCGTTCCCTTTCTTTTATGACAGGCGGGCAAGAAGCTTCAATGCACGTTTAATCAATTCCTCAGCGGAGAGCGTCTGGTCAAGGCCGCCAACTGCAACCGCGGCATCACTTTGTGAATAACCGAGAGTTGTGAGCGCAGCAACCGCTTCGCTTGCATTGCTTCCTGATGACACAGCAGCAGATGCGGCCTCAATTGTACTGTCTGCCGCAAATGCAGGCATACCCGATTTAAGCTTATCCTTCAATTCAAGAACTATTCTTTGTGCAATTTTGTTTCCGACACCGGAAGCTCTTGTGAGAGCCTTTGCGTCGCCTGAAGCTACGCAGATTGCAAGCTTATCAACAGAAAACTCCGAAAGAATTGCAAGTGCCGCCTTCGGTCCTACACCCGTGACGGAAATCAGCAAACGGAAAAAATCAAGCTCAGCTTCATCATAAAAACCAAAAAGGTCAAGTGCATCTTCACGAACATTCAGATGAGTATAAAGCGTGATACCCTTTCTGTTGGTGCCGATTTTATTGACCGTGTTTGCCGTTGTGTTGCAAAAAAAGCCTACTCCTGAACATTCTATGACAACCGATGCGGCGTCTATTCTGATTATGTCACCTTTAAGGCAATAAAACACGTTTAAATCCCCTTTCTGACGTTTAAACCGACAAATGCACTACCCGAACAATGCGCGTGGCAGATTGCCATTGCAAGCGCATCTGCGGTATCATCGGGTTTAGGCACAGCTTTGAGGTTAAGGATGCGCTTGGTCATTTCCTGCACCTGCTTTTTTTCAGCCCTGCCGTATCCGACAACACTCTGCTTAACCTGCAGAGGTGTATATTCAAAAATTTTCATACCGCTTTTTTGTGCGGCAAGCATGAGCACACCTCTTGCCTGACCGACATCGATGACCGTTTTTGCATTTGTGTTATAAAACAGTTTTTCAATTGCCATTACGTCGGGTTTGTATTTCGCGGTTATGCTAATGAATTCATCATATATACTCTCGAGTCGCTCGTTGAACGGAGTGCCTGCATCGGTGGTTATCGCGCCATAATCAATAACTTTAAAACGGCCTGAATCATACTGAATAATGCCGTAACCGACAATTGCATATCCGGGGTCAATTCCCATGACAATCATAGAGCACCTCAAAAAATAATTAATCAGTTTATTATATCATAGTTTTCAATTTAAGCAAGGTGTAACGGCACTTTTTTGCACTTTTACTCAAAAAAATATACGCATAATGTCCCCGGCATTTAATCAACAAATATCGGTAAATGACGAATTAAACATAAAATAATGAATCTGCGGCTGAGTGTTTTTTCAAAATGCTACTGTTTTTTTGTCGCTGATTATGTTATACTTATTAAAATGCGTTATTTTGCGTCAAAAGGATGATACGATGAAATATCAGAATGTGATTTTTGATTTCGGAAACGTACTGGTTAAAGTTTCTTCCGAATACATGGTCTCCCGTTTTACAGACAATGAAGATGACATAAAGCTTCTTTCCGATGTAATTTTTTCAAGGGATATCTGGGACAAACTCGACATTGGCACAATTTCCGAAGAAGAAAGCCTTGCTCTCATCAAATCAAGGCTTGATGATAGACTGCACGACATTGCCCGAAAAGTATTTGAAAGCTGGATTGACCTTCTGCCCGAGGTTGAAGGCATGCGCGAGTTGATTGCAAAGCTCAGAAATGCAGGCTGCGGTGTGTATATGCTTTCTAACATCAGTAAGCGTTTTTCCGAAAACCGCCATAAAGCACCAATCGTTTCACTTTTCGACGGTGTTGTATGCTCAGGTGACTTGGGTTACGGCAAACCTGACCGACGCATATTTGAGCATATCTGCGAAAAATACAGCATTGACCCTTCAACGGCAATTTTCATTGATGACAACAAAATGAACACAGATGCCGCCAAACAATTCGGACTCGACGCATGGCATTTCTGTTTTGACGTTGACGATCTCACAAACTATCTTTTTGAAGAATAATCGCACCGTTAAGGAGGTGACGTTTTGATTGACAAGATTACACGAAAAATAATTCAGAATCCTAAATTCATCATCATACTGTCGGTTGTTTTGCTTATACCGTCACTTATCGGCTTTTTCGTAACAGGCATAAACTACAACCTTCTGTCATATCTGCCTGACGACCTTGATTCCGTGCAGGGTGAAGTTTTGCTTGATGAAAACTTCGGTTGTGCATCAATGGCATTTCTCATTGTTGAAAACATGCCGTCCGATGATGTGAACAAGCTGAAAAGTGATATTCTCAACATAGACTGTGTTTCGGCTGTGTTGGGCGTTGAAGACGTAATAGGTAGCGGTGTACCGCTTTCAATGTTGCCTGAAGAAATCTCCGGTATGCTTTATTCTGCCGACGGCAGTTCAACCATGATACTCATTCAGTTTTCCACCGCGAGTGCTGATAAAGCAACCTTGAAGGCAATCAACACTATCAACAAGGCCGCCGGTAAACAGTGCTTTGTCAGCGGTTTATCAGCAATTCTTGCGGACACAAAAAACATTGTTGAAAAAGAAGCCGTTGTTTACATCCTTTGCGCAATTCTTGCCGCATTGGTTATGCTCGCCTTCCTTTCGGATTCATGGCTGATGCCGTTTGTAATTCTTTATACGCTATGCTCTGCCGTTGCATATAACATGGGCTCAAACATTATTTTTGGAGAAATATCATACCTCACCGAATGTGTTGCGGTTGTTTTGCAGTTGGCGGTTACAATGGACTATTCCATTTTCCTGCTCGAACGATATAAAGAAGAAAAAGAGCATTGCCTGAGCAAGGAAGAAGCAATGGTTGTCGCGGTTAAAACGTCAATCAATTCCCTTCTCGGCAGTTCAATAACAACCATATTCGGTTTTGCCGCTCTGTGCTTTATGAGCCTTACACTCGGTATGGATATCGGTATCGTTATGATTAAGGGTGTTATTCTCGGCCTTTTGGCAGTAGTTACTGTTATGCCTGCAATACTCATTCATTTCGATGGAATACTAAACAGATTCACCCACAAAAGTGTTAAGCCTGACTTTGACAAATTTAATCGTTTCCTCATAAATAAGCGCGGAATATTTGCCGCCCTGTTTGTGATTCTTCTCATACCTGCATATATTCTTCAATCAAATACCAAGGAATATTACAGTCTTGACGAAATGCTCGGCAACGACGTACCTTCAATTGTAGCTCTTAACAAGCTCAAATACGACTACGGCATGGCATCCATCAACTTCGCAATTGTTGACGGCGATATGTCGGACGAAAGAATGAACGAAATGCTTGATGAAGTCAAGCAGGTTGAGGGAATCAACACCGTGCTTGCATATAACTCAATTGTCGGCCCTGCGATACCCGAAAGCATCTTGCCCGATGCAATTCTCTCAATTGTGCGCAACGGTGGCAAAGAAATGTTCATGATTGTCTCCGAATATACCGCAGGTCACGAGGAATGCAACTTGCAGGTTGACGAACTTACACGAATCATCAAAAGCTATGACATCGACTCATATCTCACGGGTGAAGCTCCGCTGACTAAAGACCTTGTTGAAATTGCCAACAAAGACTTTAAAGTCACCACGGTAATATCAATTGCGGCTATTCTTATTGTTATTGCTTTCCTGCTCAAGTCCTATACAATTCCGTTTATTCTTGTTATTGCAATTGAGCTTGCAATTATGATTAACAACGGACTTTCCGCTTTAACAGGCTCGCTGATTCCGTTTATTGCCCCCGCTGTCGTAGGTTGTGTGCAATTGGGTGCTACGGTTGACTATGCAATATTGCTTACCAACCGATACAAGCAGGAGCTTTCAAACGGATACAATCGCAAAGAGGCAATGCGCATAGCCGCCAATGCATCGGACTACTCAATTTTCAAGAGTGTGTGCGTATTCTTTGCGGCAACAATCTCTGTATATTTTGTGTGCGACATTAACCTTGTAAAAGATTTGTGCCTGCTTCTTTCACGCGGTGCTCTCATCAGCGGTGCTATAATCATCATTTTCCTCTCCCCCATTCTTGTTGTGTTTGAAGGCATTATTTCTAAAACAACTGTTGGCTGGAATGACGGAAGTGTAGCTGTTGAGCCTCAGCCCGAATATCTTAATGAAACCGATTTCGGAACAACAACACCGCCTACAGAATACGAATTTGTTGATGCCGCTGTTGTTTATGATACACCGCCCGTTGAAGAACCAAAACAAAGTGAGACTGTGAAGTATACCAAACCTCGCTTTACAATCGACGAGCTGAACGACTACTTTTTTGCAGACAGCGTTCTACCCGACACAAACAACAGCGATTCAACCGAAGGTGTTGTACACACCGATGAAGGAGACATAAGCTTTGACGTTGAAAGCTTTGTCATTCCGCACAATGACAACGAGTAAGGAGTAACAAAATGAACATTCTTACAAACAAAAAAACAAAGAATATAATGATTGCAGTTTCTGTTGTGCTTGTTATACTGATTTCCGTTTTCGCGGTAAACGCTATTAAATCAAGCGGCGCAAAGCAGGAATATCACCAGAAGCCCGATGTTCCTGCAACAATGTCAACGGAGATGTTTTCTGCTTTACCGACTTCCGTGCTTAAATCAGAGACGGTATACGTCAACCTTGACGGCAACGGCAACGTACTGCAAACAACTGTATCTGACAGAATTCAGACAGATATCAAAAACTGCGTTGTAGCCGACACAAGCTCGCTTACGGATATCCAACCCATAAGCAGCAACATCTACCGTACAATTGACGGCAGTAACATTCTCTGGCACATGAATTCAACCGATTTCATTTATAACGGCACAAGCACCAAGCAGCTCCCCGTTTCAATCAACATTGATTACTACCTTGAAGGTACGCCGATTACACTTGATAATCTTTTTGGTAAATCAGGCAACGTAACGGTACACATCAAGCTTAAAAACAACGAAATGAGACAGACGGTAATCAACGGCAAAACCGTTACAATGTACAGCCCGTTTGTTGTTGCCGGCGGCATGCTTCTCATGGGTGACAATTACACCGGTATTCAGCTTGATAACGGCAAGGTCATCAGCGACAGCACAAAAAGCATTGCCGTAATGGTCGGCTTCCCCGGACTTAACGAAAGCCTTGCCCTCCAGAACGCAGGCATTGAAGGTCTCAACTTTGCCGAAGAGTTCGTTATCAATATGTACACAACAAACTTCCAGGCAGACAACTTCTATTTTGCCGCGCTTCCGCTTTCCGCAATCGACGTTGAGTTCGCTCTCCCCGACTCAATCAACGATGCACTTGAGGGTGTTTCAAAGCTGACTGAAATTCAAAACACACTTTCAACAATTGACATGGACAAACTGATGAAGGTGTTTTCATCCGAGTCAACAGACAACCTCACCAACATGCTTGCAAGTGTTAATGAAGCACGTACGCTTTACAACGATAACAAAGCACTTTTTGCGCTGATGCAGAAATATCTCACCGCAGAAAACATTGCTCAGTTTGAGGAACTTTTTGCGGCGGCTGAATCTGCAAACCTCAGCGAAAGCCTTGCTAAACTAAAGAACATGTCTTCTCTGCTTGGCATGACAGATCTGATTGAGGAATTTGAACAAATCCAGCCTCTTCTTGATGAACTGAGCGCAGACCTTAGCAATCCTGAGGTACAGGCGGCGCTCGACAATCTTCCGCAGACCATTGCAAAGCTTAACACGCTCATGGTGCTTCTTGATGAGAATGCCGAAGTGCTCAACGAGATGTCCGCTTTCCTTCAGTCAGACAGCTTCACCGCTTTAATGCAGCTGATGAAAATGTATGACGAAAATGAAGCTCTGTTCTCATCACTCACATCAAGCACGGGTGCACTTGAAGACCTGTTCCCCTATCTTGAAACATGGTTCGGTCTTGTGAATGATTATTCAATCTACACCGAAGCACCCGAAACAATGAAGACAGAAGTTATGTTTGTTTATAAAACAAAGGCTACGCAAACAACGATACAGTAAACACACAAAATGCTGACGGTTTTATACTGGCACTCGATCAGGCAGTATAATTACGTCAGCTTTTTATTTAATTATAAGAAAAGGAACGGCTATGTGTTTAAACCGTTCCTTATTTTTTAATCAATATATGCCTTTTTCTTTATAATAGAGTCTCATGTCAAGAGGCCAGTCAGTCTGCACAATGTCAAACTTCTTCTGTGCAAACCAAAGCCAGCCCTTTTCACGGTCACCGTCAATTGCAGTGTCGTCAGTATGGTCAGCGGCGATGATTGCCTTGTGGTCATAAACAATAGAGTTACCCCACACAAGCAGGCCGTTTGCATGCATTTTTTCAATGTATCCGTCACTTACAATCGGGTCGGAGTCAGAAGTGAAAATAACCTCTGCGCCGATGTAATTGAGCTTGCGCTTAATAAGATTTTCGCTGATATCGTCACGTTTTTTGATGATTACCATATACGGCAAATCGGGCGCAACCTGCTCAATGAGTTTGTAAAGCTTTTCGTTCGGTGAGGTTTTGACAATAACCTGATTCTCAAGCCCGTGACGTCTTACTGCGGTTGTAATCTCGGGCACGGCTGTCCAGAACTTGTCGATGTTTATGTAGCATTTACCTTTAAGAAGCTCAAACACCTCGTCGAGCGTGCTCACGTGGAACTGTGTTCTTGTGCCGTCACAGTTGACGTATCTGAGCTTTTTAACCACGTCACCTTTCATCATGCGAATCGGCAAAAGCGACCTGAGATGCGGATATTCCATACCGGGATGGAACACAAAAAGCTGTTTGTCGGCACTCACCGCAACATCAATTTCAACAATATCAGCGCCTTGAGAAAGCGCTGCTTTATATGAGCTGAGCGTATTGCAGGGTATGTTGCCGCCCGTTGCACCTCTGTGTGCGGCAATCATCAATTTTTGAGTTGCTGCAGTTTTAACATCAAGCATATTGCACCTCACACCTTATATTTCTTCTCTTTGTATTCTAAGGAAAGAGCCAGCCTTTGCAGCATGCTCACACTTAAAGCTGAACTTCATCATGGCATGCTTTGTTGAATCAATCGGCTCGTTTTCTTCATTACGCAAATCAACCGCCTTAACTTTGAATGGCTTTTCTTCTGCTGACAGTATTTCAACTTCCTCGCCCTCAAAAAATCTGTTTCTCTGCGTACAGTAGAGCCTGCCGTCTGCATAGCCGTCAACAACAGCGCATACGTCCCACGGCCTGAGATAGCCTCCTTTGTAGCTTATGCACGCATCATCGTGAGGACTGTCAAAGAAAAAGCCCGTGCAGTATTCTCTGTAGCTGATTTTTCTCAGCTCGTCAATAATCCACTGCTCCGTTTTATATTCGGGTGTGGTATTTGCAAAATAACCGTCAATTGCATTTCTGTATGCATTGGTAACAACCGCGGTATAATACTCACTCTTTGCCCTGCCCTCAATTTTGAAGCTACTGATACCTGCATTAACAAGCTCCGGTATGTGTTCAACAAGGCACATATCTTTTGAGTTGAGAATGTATGTGCCCGAATCATCCTGCTCAATCGGAAAATAGAGACCGGGACGTTTTTCTTCAACAAGGCTGTATTTCCATCTGCAAGGCTGAGAGCAATCTCCTCTGTTAGAGTCTCTGCCGCAGATATAATTTGACAGGAGGCATCTGCCTGAAAAAGACACACACATTGCGCCGTGAACGAAACACTCGATTTCAAGCTCTGAGGGCGTTTTTGCACGCAGAGTTGCAATTTCATCAAGCGAAAGCTCACGCGCAAGCACAACACGCTTTGCACCCATATCGTGATAAGCGCAAGCCGTGGCATAATTCACAATGCCCGCCTGAGTTGAAATGTGTATTTCCATATTAGGCAATCTTTTTTTGATGGCATTGAGCACGCCGATATCACTGACAATAAGTGCATCAACTCTCGCCAGAGCAACCTCATCAAGAAAAGCCGGTAAGTGCTCCATGTCATCATTATGCGGCAGAGTGTTGCAAGTAAGGTACACTTTAACACCTGAAGCATGAGCAATATTCACCGCCTGAATAAGCTTATCTCCTCCGAAGCTTGCGGCGGCAGTTCTCATGCCAAAAGCCGACGAGCCCAGATAGACTGCGTCGGCACCGTACTTCACGGCGGCATATAACCTGTCAAAATCCCCTGCCGGAGACAAAAGTTCAGGTTTTATCAATTCCATATTCTTCACCTTAACTGAATATCTTTGTGATATTTGCGCGCTGCTCATCGTATGTCTTTGCAAGATACAGATTACCTTCTTTGTCGTGGCAGAAGAAGAAATAACTTGTGCTGCTCGGATTGAGCGCGGCGTTTATTGCATCAGCACCGGGATTACAGATTGCGCCCGGAGTAAGACCTTTGATGCTGTATGTGTTGTAAGCATTTGAATAGAGCTGACCGTTGTATGAGTCAACGTTGGGGATAATATAATTGTTAGCATAATTGAGCGTTGAGTCGCACTGAAGCTGAGGATAAGTTGCGGAGTTTTTGAGTCGGTTATGAATAACCGATGAAATGGCCGCCATTTGCGTTTTATCCTTGGCTTCGCGCTGAATGATTGAAGCAATAGTGATTACTTCATCCATTGTAAGACCCAGAGAAACTCTCCTCTGCTCAAACTCATCCGTCCACTTATTATTGAAGTTGTTGAAGAACTTTTTAATTACTGAGTTTGCGTTTTCACCAATATAAAACTCATAGGTATCCGGGAACATATACCCCTCAAGGTTCATGTAACGGGATGAATTAACGGGAATAGAAGCATAAAAGTCATATTGCGAAGCGGCAATATCAAGGTTAGCATAAAGCTTTTCGGCATCGCAAACCTCGTTTTTGTCAAGCTTATCAATGATTTGCTGAATTGACCAACCCTCAGGGAAGCTGAGGCGCACAGTCTGCGCAGACGAAGTTCTTGCCGCTTTCATGGAATTGAGCATAGCTTCAAAACCCATATCTTTTTCAAGGTAGTAATTGCCGGGGATATATTCAACCTGCACAACAGTACCGTCTCTTTTGGTATATTCATCAAAATGCCTGAATTTACCGAAAATTGTGCAGAGCAGTTTCTGCCTTACAAGGCCCTTTTCGGAAAGAATATCCATAATCTGAGCGAAATTCGCACCTTCGGGTATGCTCACCTGCACAACCTCAGTTGATTCACTGATAGCAAGAATATCATTGATTGTTGAAAGTGCAACGGTTGATGCAGTTGCCGTAAGACCGACAATAAACACCAGACAGCAAGCAAAACCGAGAAGCATGGAAGTGAATGAATACTTCGGCTTGGGGGCCTTTTTCTTCACACGCTTTTTGGGTGCAGTCTTTTGTGCGGTGCCTTTTGGTACAGCAGCAGGTCTTCTTTTTTGCGCAGGCTGACCGTCGGCACGTTTGGCATCAGGCGGTCTTTTCCTTGCGGTAGGTCTGTTTGCAGCCTTTTCCCTCTCGCCCTTTTTCACGTCTTCCATTGTACGTGTAAGTTCAAGGTAATCATCATGCTTGCTTGAATCAGACCCTTTACTGTAAGAAAACACCTCTTCCTCTCTTTTAGGGCGGGTGGGTTTCTGTGCAGGTGTAAAGTCGGGTATATCAGCATATTCACTGTTTGCACCAAAGTTTACGGTGAAATTTTTAACCTTTTCTCTGCGACCTTCGTAATACGAGCTCAGGTCAGACACTGTTTTGGGCAATTGGGCACCGCCGTCGCTGTTTGAAACGCCGTGCTGACGTGAATATGATTCACTTCTGGGGGGCTGACCTTGCGGTGATTGCTTGCCGAAAGAGCTCGGACCGAAAATTGATTTCGGGTCAACATGCTGACCGAAATCGTTGTTTTCGTTATACTTATCACTCATAAAACATATCTCCTGTCAAACAATGATAATTCCTTTATCAGTAACAATACTGCTCACGCGTTTATCATATCTGCCACCCGGCAGATTTTCGCTGATGCAGTTTGAATAACATAAACCGACAACTGAGCCTGAAAAAGAGGACAAAAATCTGTCGTAATAACCCTTTCCGTAGCCGAGGCGTAGTCCGTCCTTGCTGAAAGTCAGCGCAGGAACAACACAGATGCCGCTCGAAAAATCAGTGAGAAGCTTTGACTCGTCACGCTCCGGCTCAAGAATTCCCATGCTCCTTACAGAAAGCTCTTCAAGACTTTCAATGAAGAAGAATTCCATAAGACTTGTGCCGTCAATGCATCTTGGAACAGCAACTTTTTTGCCTTTTTTGAGCGCACGGTTAATTATTTCTCTGGTATCAACCTCAATTGCAGATGAAACGTAAATTAATATGGTTTCGCTGTTTCTGTAGCTCCACAGAGAAGTGAATCTGTCGCAGATTTTCTTATCCATCAAAGCTTTTTCTTCAACGGTCATTTCGCGCCTAATCTGCTTATATTTTTGACGAAGTGCGCGTTTTTCAACACGTATATCTCTAATCATCTGCACTGCATTCCCTCGCGGAGTGATGCGGCAGTTTCCGCTGAGCAGACCTTTTCAACAATTGTCAGTGCAAAATCAACCGCAACGCCGGGTCCTTTACCTGTGATAACATTGCCGTCAACAACAACGCCGTCAGCACTGACTGCGCAACCTTTAAGTTCGTCTTCAAAGCCGGGATAGCAGACACCGGACTTGCCGTCAAGTATGCCGAGTCTGCCGAGAATAAGCGGTGCGGCACAGATAGCGCAAACAAGGTTACCTTTTTCTTTTGCAAAATTCACGGCATTAAGCACCGCGTCACATGCATAAAGGTTGGTTGTGCCGGGCATTCCGCCGGGAAGCACAACACTATCACCTTCAACAAGGTTGATTTCGTTTATTTCCTTATCACAAACGATCGTCATACCGTGGCTGCCGGCAACGTTTTTGCCACCGACACCAACGGTACAAACATCAATTGAAGCGCGTCTGAGAATGTCAACAACTGCTATTGCTTCAATTTCTTCAAATCCCTCTGCAAAAAACACGTAAAACATTAGTTATCCTCCGTGGAATTAATCAAGCGCAAGGTTCATGTATATTTCTTCGCCGCTTGTTATATGGCACTTCAAGCTATCTTTGAGCGGATTGACCATGCCGAAATCTTTTTTATTCTTTCCGTGTGAGTAATGAACAACACACTCGTTTACGCCAAAGTGATGCATAAGAGTCTGGGCACAAACATCAACATACTTACCTGAAAAATCATCAATAGCAAGTGCGTTACCGTCTTTTCTGCAAACACAGACGTTTTCACCGATTCTGTAAAGTTCTGCGCCGAAATATGAGAGACATGAGATTGCATAGTCAAGCCCATCACAGAACCATTCGAAGCGGTTTACGGAGCTTAGATTCTTCTCTCTTACCGCAACAAATTCATCAAAGCCGATTTGTACAGCTTCGGGATACACCCTTGCGGTTTTTGTCGCAAAAGTGTCACAGTATTTATGCATGCATGAAACATAGCCGAACTTTGAGTAATAATTGACAAGATGCGGCTCACCCGGTACAAGCGCAATAAAATCGAGTTCTTCCTCCACAGCCTGCTCAAATGCGCGGTCGAGAAGCACTCCCATCAAGCCTCTGCGACGGTAATCGGGATGGGTTGCCGCGGCGTAAATGTAACGCCCTTTATATGTTTTGCCGTCAAGAGCAATTGAACACGGCAGACGGTAGAGCACCGAAGCGATACAACCATCTTCTTTGTAAGCAAGCGGTGAATAAAAGCAGGAATCTCGCTCAAAAAGGAGTGAAATAAACTCAGGCTCATCTCCAAAACAAGCACGCCATAGCTCAATAAGCTCAGGTATATCGTTTTTGTCAGGTACGTAAATCATTCGCCAAGCTCCATAAAAGCATCATATTTTTCGTATATTCTGTATGGATGATACGACAGTTTTGCTTTTCGCAGATTCTCAATGCCAAGGTCATCTTCACGGTTGATATAGGTGAAGTCGGTGAGTGTGTTTTTAACAAACTCCTTGTTTATCATGGGATATGCTCCTCTGACGTGCGAAAAAGCTTTTTCATAATGAACACAAAAAGTGTCGTTATCAATTGCTTCGCCCATTGTGTAAGCAACAACCCTGCCGTCAACGCGCAAAAGACCGCCCCTGAAATCAAGCTCATCAAACGCATCAAAAGCTCTGATAATGCACTTTTCCTCCGAAACAAGGTCTTCGTATAAGTCAGGTGAGCAGAGATTGAGCCACTCATGGCTCATTTCAAGGCACTCAGCAATGTTGTCACGGTTGATTTCTTCATAAGTCCAATTATTGTTACGCGTAAAATAACTGATGTGGTTACGCTTAGGCTGATATTTTTTACCATCAAGTGTTGCAAGATCTTTGGCAAGGTAGATGTAATCTCCGCCGTCTCTGTTTTCATGAATATCAAACTTACCCGGATAAAGCAACGGTAGAGCGGTTGCATCCGACGGATTAAGACCGAAGAGATTGACTTTATCGAGACTGAGAAGCTTTGCATCTTCAATGATTGCATCAAGAGCTTTCTTTACATCTGTACCAACAGGATAGCAATACTCTGTAAAATTATCAACCGCGCACCTTGTTATGAGACAATCACCGACTCGGGCTACATGTATATCAAGCTTTGCCTGGTAAGCATAGATGTTGCCGAAGGTATACTCACAGCTCAAATCACTTGCATGTGAAAAAATTTCTTTAATCCATTGCTTGTCCGCTAAAGAAGGACGGTGAAAAATCATAAACCGAGCATCCTTTCAACACACTCGCACACCACGCGGGAGTTTTCTTCAATACTCTTTGCCTCGCCGTTTTCAGCAAGGTCAACAACCGTCCATCCGAGTTTTTCTGCAGCATAAAGCGCGGCTTCACGGCAACTTTTAAGGTAGTTCACATCCCTTTCGTGAACATCCTTTTTAGCTTCTTCTCCTTCATATCTGGCGGTCATAAGCTTTTGAGAAACTTCAACGGGCATATTAAGAAAAACAACACAATCGGGCTTTGGTATGCCTAGCTTATTATATTCAAAATCAAAAAGCCATTCAAGGTAGCTGTCCCACTGCTCTTTTGGCAGTTTCGTCATTTGGTGGTATGCATTAGAAGTGGTGTATCTGTCGGCAAGAATTGTTTTACCTGCAAAATAATCATTCTGCCAACGGGTTTTGAAGCTTGCAAAACGGTCCACGGCAAAAAACACCGAGGCGGCATACGCGTTAACGTCGCCTGCCTGTGCACCGAATTCACCGTTGAGATACATTTTAACAAGCGTACTGGATTTATCCTCATAGCACGGAAGCTTAATCTGAAGCAGGTCACATCCGCCTGCAATCAGCTTTTCTTTCAGGAGGGCAACGTGTGTGCTTTTACCGCTTCCGTCAAGGCCCTCAATTACAATAAGTTTACCCTGCATTGCAATCAATAAGTCAAAATAACGGCAAAAATAACGAGGTCGCACTCAGCATCCGCAGCATTGCCGATTGAGTGTGTTTCGCCATCAAGGCAAATGCAGCTGTCACCCTTATTGAGTGTAACAACCGTGCCGTTGTCATTGTACTGTGCGGTGCCTTCAATGATATAAAAGATTTCTTCTTCATTTTCATGAACGTGTGCGCCGATTGAGCAACCGGGCTTGAGTGTGATTGTTGCAACAAGCCTTGATGCGCCCTTGTATTCACCCTTATTGAGTATATCTGTGACAACTGCGCTTCCGTCACCGCCACGCATGTTGGGTTTTACGGTTGATGTCATGTCGCTGTTTCTTTTAATCATGTTGTTACCTCCATAAGCTTCGGAGCATCTGCACCGACAATTTCGTTATATTATAACAACATTGGAGATTTTTGGCAATACGTTTGACAATATTATTGTATTAAATTTCCGCTAATATTACTATTCAAAAGCATACTTGCCCAAACATGTAACTCAAATCATAAACTAATTTTCGCAATAGAATTGACAATTGTCGGATTTTACACTAAAATGTAATTAATTATAAGTAATTGTTTGCATCAAATGAAAGGGAGAAAAACATGGAAAGAATCAACGGTAAATCAGGTGTTTACATCATCGGTATGACAGATTGCGGCGAAGCAGTCTGCGCCGCCGCAGGCAGAATTTCAACACAGCAAGGCACTTCCCTTGAGATTTTTGACCGCTCTTCCGACAAAGAAAAGAATGCATCACTTATTTGCAAGGTTACAAAATCAGGCCACACCTCAACTGTTGAGCATGTCTTTTTCAATCTCGCATTTGAAAATGTCTCTGTCGCCGTTGAGCAGTTCATGATTGAATTCCGTCTTGCTTCATTCACCGTTAAAAGCAGACGTTACGTTGATTTTTCTGACTGCGGTTATCTTGTGCCCGAATTTAATAACGACACGGTAACCTCTGAATACAAAGCACACATGAACATGCTTTTCAACGAGTACAACGCGTTTGTTGAAAGCGGTGTACCAAAAGAGGATGCTCGTTTTCTTCTCCCTTATTGTTTTTTCAGCAATTTCTACTGTTCTCTCAACGGCAGAGAGCTTCTTCTCGTACTCAAACGCATGCTTTACGGCAGAGAAAGTGCCAACCCTGAGATTTACACACTCGGCAAACAACTGCTTGAACAAGCACAAAAACTCGCCCCCGGTATGCTTGACGAGTTTGAAGCGCGTGCACCGAAAATGAGCGACGAAGCTGACATTGAGCTTGTTTTTGATGCTGAGCGCACAGAAAAAGCCGACTCTCTTGCAGAGCTTGTGAGCTTCACACCTGATGCCGCTAAGGCAGTTGCACTCTCTTATCTCATCGGCTGCGGAAAGTATCCGACAAAAGAGTATGAGCTCGCCGCTGACAAGAACAATCGCGACAGAATCATTTCCGCAGTTATGAACTCAACAAGGCAAAGAAGCCTCGAAGCCGCAACCTTTACATTCAAGCTCAACAATGTTTCACTTTCATGCATCACCCATTTTGCAAGGCACCGCATGCAAAGCATAATTATCCCTGCCCTTTCCTGCGCAAAACGCGACAATTATATCATCCCCGAGACAATTGCAGAAAATGAGGATTTGCTCAACAGATACGTTGCGGCATTCACAAAGAACACCGAGTTTTACAACAAACTCAAAGCCATGGGTTACGCCGAATCAATCCTCGTTTCCTGCCTTCTCAGCGGCAACACACTTGACATTGTGACAACAATGAACGCTCGCGAGCTTCTGCTGTTTTTCAAGCTCAGAGCCTGCAATCGTGCTCAATGGGAAATTCGCGCGTATGCCGCTGAAATGCTCCGTTTGCTGAGAGCAAACAGCCCTGAATTGTTCAGATATTACGGTCCGAGTTGCTGTGTCGGCACTTGCCCCGAAGGCAGATTAACTTGCGGTAAGTCTGGTGAAATGAAAGCTTTATATGCATTTGAGAATACCGATTGACACATATTGCAAAAACAGAAATAACGTGCTATAATACTTTCATACAAATGTATAATATCCATCAAAAAGGAATCTAAAATATGGGTAACACAAAATTAAACGATACTCGCCATGAAAGGGCAAACATTGACGACAGACGTGTAAAAAAAACCAAGCGTGTTCTGAAAGATAGTCTGTTCAAGCTTCTTGAACAAAAAAGCATCAACAGAATAACGGTAAGTGAGCTCACACGACTTGCAGATGTCAACCGTTCAACGTTTTATTTTTACTACAAAGACGTTTACGACATGTTTGAGCAGATTCAGGACGAAATCTATGAAGTATTCGCCCAAGATGTAATAAGCAAAGCAAACTCACTTGAAACGCTTGAGGATTATATCGAATACGTTACAAGATTCATCATATTCTGCAAAGAAAACGCAGTTGTCTGCAAATTCGTTATGGCAAACGATGCAAACAACTCACTTGGAAAAAAGATTGTAAACGAGCTTGAGCGCTTTGTGCCCGATTCAACCGCATTCTTTGCCGTCAGCGACCCTCGATTCTACCTCACTCAGTTTGCAATATCATCATTCCTTAACACAATTGTTAAATGGATGAACGACGGCATGAAAGTACCGCCCCGTCATCTTGCAATTTTCCTCAGTTACACGTACATCATGGGTTCAAAATGCGTTAAAGATCTCGATTTCAACGAAATCAGCGGTGTTTGATTCTGGAGGAGTATCATGTTTAAAAAAGTTGTTTCAGTCCTGCTCGCAATTGTTTTTATGCTCGGCTTATGTGTTATACCGTCAGTTGCGGCTGATAATTCAGCCGATTGTTATGATAAAACTGACCTTGAAAGGCTTTTTACTGAGTTTTTCAATCTGCCGCGCACAGGCACCATTCGCTTCAGCGACGGTTTTGTTGAAGAAATAGACGAAGCAACCGCAGACGGCGCCACTCTTGCTGACGCGCTCTCAGATTATGCAATTGCAGAGTATGATGCCGTATCCGATATCGACGAAATCGCAGACAGAATAGCCAAAAGTGCAACTTACATTTACACAACTACATGGTACGGAAAAAACACAGTATATATTGCAATAAACCTTGAAGAAAACCCTGAACTCTGGGATTCCGAAATTTTCCGCGCAGCCGTTATAAAGATGGTTGATGGCCAGTATGATTCCGTGCCTGAAAATGCAGAAAACCTTGATTTGCTTGATTATAAGCGTTTTGCAGGCGAACTTTGGATGCACATGCAAATGTTTGACTGGGCAAACGAGCATATTAAAGGTTTGCTGTTTATATTTGCATTGATTTTGCGTCACATGGCAGTTGATGCCGAAATGAACATTGATGAAATAAGATTGCCTTCTTTCATCTTCAGCATCAAAGGCTCTAACCTGATATAAATGCAAAAGCTCTGTGAATATTTGATTCACGGAGCTTTTTGACATGTTCACCAACAGATGCTTAAATGTAACATCCTGTATACCGTCAAGCACTAAAACTTACTGATTGTAAATATAAATTTTGAAATAATGTGACAAATGTAGTGGTTTGTATTGACAAAAAACAGCAAATGTTGTAAAGTAATGTGGTGTATGTATGTGTTTTATCCGCTCAAACTTTTTGTCGGTATTATGCATACATTCGCGTTATCTCAGTAAAAAATCAAAACAACAGTAACCTAAAATTATATTTTTACTGTTGCAGGCTATCCTAAGAAAGAAAACAACAAAATCACGTATACGCTCAACGAAAAAAATGCAAAGGATTGATTTCAATGTTTTTTGACAATTTTTCGCTTCACGGCACCAACGCTGCCGCAATTGACGAAAACGGCAATCAGGTAACATACGCTGAGCTTGACTCAATTTCAAATGAATTTTCCAAACACGCTGAATCCAGAAAGCTTGTTCTCTCTTTCTGCAACAACACACTCGGCTCTCTGTGCGGTTACCTCAGCTTCCTCAAAAACAGAGTTGTTCCGCTGATGGTAAGCTATAATATCGACTTTGACCTCGCACAGAATCTTATCGACACATACCGTCCCGTATACCTCTATCTCCCCACAGAGATGAAAGACACATATCCCGATTGCACCGAGGTTTTCACCTGCTTCGATTATTCACTGCTCAAAACAAACGTTGCAGAGCCTTGGCCTCTCAACGATGAGCTCGGTCTTCTTCTCACGACTTCAGGCTCAGTCGGCAGTGCAAAGCTTGTTCGTCAGAGCTATGAGAATATTCAGGCCAACACTGAGTCAATAATTGAATATCTCGGTATTGATGCAAACGAAAGACCCATCACCACCCTTCCCATGAATTATACCTACGGTCTTTCCATCATCAACACACACATCTGCGCAGGCGCAACTGTGCTTCTCACAACTGCACCTGTTGTCAACAAACTCTTCTGGGATTTCTTCAAATCCCACGATGCTACCTCTTTCGGCGGCGTACCCTTCACCTATGAAATGCTCAAAAAGGTTCGCTTTATGAAGATGGACCTTCCTTCACTTAAAACAATGACTCAGGCAGGCGGCAAGCTCTCACCCGAGCTCCACAAGGAATTTGCCGAATATGCCGAAAGAACAGGCAAAAGATTTTTTGTTATGTACGGTCAGACCGAGGCTACTGCCAGAATGTCCTACCTCCCCGCCGAAAAGTCCCTTGAGAAATACGGCAGCATGGGTATTGCCATTCCCGGCGGCAAACTCGAACTGATAGATGTTGACGGCTCAGTTATCACCGAGACAGACAAAGTCGGTGAGCTGGTCTATTACGGCAAGAATGTAACTCTCGGTTACGGCACCTGCGGTGAAGACCTTGCCCTCGGCGATGAAAGAAACGGCAGACTTGAAACCGGCGACATGGCCAAGTTTGACAAAGACGGTTACTTCTTTGTTACCGGCCGCAAAAAACGTTTCCTTAAGCTTTACGGAAACAGAGTCAACCTTGACGAAGTTGATCAAATGGTCAAAACTCAGTTTAATGTTGACTGTGCAAGCAGCGGTACTGATGATTTGCTCAAAGTTTTTGTTACTGACACAAGCGTAGCAAAAGAAGACATCATCACCTTCCTTGCTGCGAAAACCAACCTCAACGCCAGAGCTTTTGCTGTGGAATATATTGACGAAATTCCGCGCAATGATTCAGGCAAGGTACAGTACGCAAAATTACCGCAGTAATGCAGTAACACAAAAAATTGAAAGGATTATTGAAATGGAAGAATTACTTGCACTCCTTAAAGGAATTAACGACACGGTAGATTACGAAAACGCTCAGGGTCTTGTCACCAACAAGATTATCGACTCTATCGACATTTCAGCAATTATCTCTGAAATCGAAGAAACATTCGACATCGAAATCACCATGGAATACATGGAAAACAAGAATTTCGACACTGTTGAGGCCATGTGGGCCATGATTCAGGAACTTGCAGAATAATTTATCAAAAATGTACCGGTCTTGCTAAAGCATTTTTTTCCAAGACCGGTATGTTGTTGTGGTTAGTGGGGTGTTATTTTGACCTTTGTTGATTTATCGTTTATTGGATTTTTGTTAGCATCTATTCTCATTTTCTATATCTGTCCCGTTAAGCACCGCTGGCTTGTTCTGTTGGGTGCCAGCATTGCTTTTTATGCAATCGCGGGCGTTAAATTCCTTCCTTTCATTTTCATCACATCCTTAACAATATATTTAGCAGCACTCGGCATCGGCAAAGTCTGGACTAAACAAGAAAACGCCTTGAGCGACAAGAGCCTTGACCGCGCCGCCAAAAAGCAGATCAAAGAGTCTCACAAAAAGAAAGCACGCGCATTCCTTATCCTTGCAATTGTTTTCAACATTGGCATCCTCTGTGTCAGCAAATACACAAAGTTTCTCATTGAGCCCATCAACGGCTTAATAAGCTCTTTCAGCGGCACGTTTGAGCTTAAAGCATCACACATCATCGTACCTCTCGGTATTTCCTATTACACTTTCTCATCGGTCGGTTATCTTCTTGACGTTTATTGGAAAAGATACTCACCCGAAAAGAACTACGCACGTTTTGCTCTTTATCTCATTTATTTCCCGCACATTCTTCAAGGTCCGATTGAAAGATACAACCGCCTTGGTGAAAGGCTGAAGCAGGAACTCCGTTTTGATTATAAGCGTGTATCCTTCGGTATTCAGCTTATGTTGTGGGGCTATTTCAAAAAGCTCGTTATTGCTGACCGTGCAAACATGTTCATTTCATCTGTATTTGATAACATCAACGGTCAATCAGGCATTACCCTGCTCGTTGCTCTCGCACTTGACGTTGTCTACATATACACCGACTTTTCGGGTTGTATGGACATCGCAAGGGGCGTTTCACAAATTTTCGGCGTTGAACTTGACCTCAACTTCAACCATCCCTTCTTCTCAAAGACTGTTACGGAATTCTGGAGAAGATGGCACATGTCACTCGGCGGCTGGTTCAGAGACTATGTTTACTATTCAATTTCAACCAGCAAAAAAGTCAAGAATCTCAACAAATCCCTCCGCAAAAAGCTCCCTGACAGCGTAACAAGAGTTATCATCACCGCTATTCCCGTCACAATCACATGGGTGCTCACAGGTGTATGGCACGGCTCAGGCATGGGTTACGTTATGTGGGGTGTATACTACGCGGTACTCATCACAATTTCAATTGCTCTTACACCTGAGCTTGACAAGCTGTTTAAGCGATTCAACATCAACACTGAAACAACCGCATGGAAATTCATGCAGATGTTCAAGGTATTCTGCATTTTCGCAGGAGGACGTCTGTGCACCTCCCCCGGTTCACTCAGGAACAGCTATTACGTTATCAAAGGCGTGTTCACAAGGCTGAACATCTTTGAAGTTGTGAACGGTGTTCTTCTTGAAAACTCACTTAACACCGCAAACTGGTTTATTCTTCTGGCATCAATTGCTCTGTTGATTGTTGTCAGCGTATATCAGGAAAAAGGCTCTGTACGCGAAAGGCTGAGCGAACAGAACGCACCTGTAAGTTGGATTATGACTTTCGGTCTTTTGTTTGCAATTCTCGTGTTCGGTATCTACGGCCCGAATTTCAGCGCCGCTTCATTCGTTTACATGGTATTCTGATAAAAGACAAAGCTTCGGAGAATTACTGTTATGAAAAATAAAAGATTTAACTTGAGTGTTCTTCAAAAAAGAATTATATCCGCGGTTGCTTTTCTTCTCGCGGCTATTGTGCTTGCAGTTTCACTCAGTGACACCCTGCACATGAAAGAAAAAGCACCTAAAATGGTAGACTTCTTTGATGCAAAAAACGAAACATACGACGTTGTCGCCATCGGTACAAGCCGTATTTTCTCAACCGTAATGCCCCATTACATGTGGCAGAAATATGGTCAAGCTGTGGGTAACATGTCGCAATCAAGGCAGAGTGTTGCGGCATCATATTACCTTGCAAAATACGCCATTAGAACACAAACTCCGGATGTCATTATTTTTGACGTTGCCGCCGTGCGTTACGAATCACAGACAATGTGGGAAGGTAAATACTCCTATCTTCATGAATCAATCGACCGCATGGGCTTCAACCGCGAAAGATACGAAGCCATCACAGAACTTCTTCCTATGAAGGATTGGGCTGAGTTTTTCTTCCCCTTCATGCTGTACCATTCAAGATGGGATGAAGTTGAGGCGCTCGATTTTAAAGATCCCATTTCATACAATAACGGTGCTGAAGCATACATGTCACTTGAAGTTTCAGCAGGTCCGCCCATCACAACTGAAACAATTGAGCTTGAGGCAACTGCTGAAAAGTATTACCGTATGCTCATTGAACTGTGTCAGGCAAACAACGTTAATCTTATCCTCATAAATGCCCCGATTGCACAAGAGGATGAAGACGCCTATCCTTTTCAGAAGGCAGTTAACAGAGCAAATCAGATTGCAGGTGAATACGGCTTAAGCATCATTGACTACAACACCTTTGCTCAGCAGCAACTTGGTTTCAACTATGCAACAGACCTGACCAATCCCACCCACTGCAACAACTACGGTGCAATCAAAATCACTAACCATCTTGCTGATTATATCAACCAAAATTTCCCTGTACCAGACAGACGCGGCGAAAAGAAATACAATGGTTGGGACGAAAAGTTTGCTCTTTATGACACAATAATTTCCCTCAGAGATATCACAGACGTTAACGAGTATTTCAAGCGCATCAAGCATGAAAACTTTATTGTCGTTCTTTACGGCAAAGGCAACATTTCAAATCTTCTTAACGATGTAAACATCAAAAACAGTTGGTTCTATACATTGGGTATGAAGAAGGATATTTCCGCTCACCCGTATCATTCATACATCGCAATACTTGACGGCGGTAAAATAATTTACGAATTACTGCAAAACGGTCCCGACGTTCAGGTATTCGACAGATATGTTGGTGATATCCCCGTTCACTGCACAAGCGACCCGAACGATGCGGCAACCGGCATTATCTGCGAGGTTAACGGAAACAGAGGTCTCGGTAGGTTTGGTCTCAACATCCTTGTATATGACAAAACAAGGCTTCAGGTTGTTGACAAGAGCTACATCAGTGCAACTGATTACACAAAGATTTCTCACCCCTAAAATCAGTAAACTTATGAGGCGGTATCTGATTAACAGATACCGCCTTTAATAGTTTGTATTGAATCACTCGGAAAGAATTGCAAAGGCTTTCTCACCGTTGACCATGTGTTTGCCGTTGAATTCATCAATTGTAAGGTTATTCTCAGCAGAATACAAAGCATAGATATACCTGAGCTGCGTATGAGCTTTTCGGCTCGCATCTATCGGAAAGAGTTTATCCTTTACGCCTGACTCAACAACAAGTGTACGCGGTGCAAGTGCACAGGCGAAGTCAAATATTTCACCGCTTGACAACACATCCGGGAAGTAGTTATCGGGACAATGCCAAAGCGAAAGTATGCTGGATTTAAATGAATTTACGTATCCGCTGATAGCAATACGATTGATTCTTTCATCCAGCACCGATGCATATAACGCAGTTAAACCGCCGCCCGAAATGCCCATGCAACCAAGCTTTTCTTTATCGGTTTCTTCCATATTATAAAGAATATCAGCACAACACATTGCTTGATAAATTCTCAGCGAAGCAAGCGTCAGCCCGTGAGGCAGAAGATGGTGAGACAGCTCATCACAGGAGCTGAGATAAAAAGGTTTAATCAAATCTTTTTCGAGCCTCGCCTCACCAAATCCGACAAGCTCGGGCGCGGCTACAATGCAACCTCTTTGCGCAAGTTTCAAGGCAAAGGTTTTCTGATAATTGTCAATATACCTAAGTTTTTTGGCTTTTCCGTTTTTTGATACACCGACAATCTGTCTCACCCCGTAACCGTGACCGCACAAAGCAACCACCGCAGGAGCAGGTGTGGTGAGTTTTTCCGGTTTAAGAATCCACACAAGCATATTAAGCCCCGTGCAGATTTCAACACAATGCTTTTGTGCGGTGCAACCGTTGAGTTTCACTGCGTTTTCGATGGGTATGAGCTGGAGATTCTCTGTTTTAAAAGGGATACAGTCAAGATTGAAAATCTTTGCCGCATCACTTTTGAGCTTTGCCGCCGCAGCATCTGCCGCTTGAGCGGTTTTAACGTTATCATACGGTGACTTATAAACCTCATTATAGAGCAATTGCATAAACCCATCGGGCGTAAACTGAGTGTTCATGAGCACAACTCCCGCAAAGTTTTCATGTCCTCAAGGAAAGCAGCTTCACTGTCCCCTTTTACAAATTCAAGAATCCAATCACCACTGAATTCCTGCTTTTTCAATTCTTCAATCATAGGTATCAGTTTCTTTTTGCCATTAGCAAGAAGCCTGCGCCTTGTACCGAGCAAATCCCAATAAAACAAATGCACGTTCACGCAGTTATCGGCAACTGTTTTTGCGCGAAGCACATCGTTGCCGTGCCATTTGGGCTGCCAATAAGTTTTGAAATTATTGCAACCAATGAGCTTCAGCAGAAGCAGGGAGCTTTCACCGTCATCGTTATACGTATTATCATGAAACTCAGCTGCGACAGTGATACCGTATTCAGCGGCAGTTTTTGCCATTGCCCTGCCCTGCTCAACAATGCGCTGCAACGTGGCTTCATCAGTACGTGCGCTGCCTTTTATGCCTGCCCAAATACGGATAACCTTTGCACCGAGAGCTTTGCAGATTCGGCATTGAGCCTCAAAATCTTCAATACTGTTTTCTATCATGCGGAAATAACTGCCGTAAGAATTGACGGCAATGTTGTTTTCTGCGCACTTTTGCCTTGCATATTCGGCGCTTTTGACATCAGTTACATGGATGTCACCGCCCCATTCAATGCATTCTGCCTCAGCTTCAACCGCAAGCTCAATAATTCTGTCAACACTCAGGTTGCGGAACGTTACGGATGTAAAACCAATCATATTTTCACCTCATTTTCATCTTTCAAATCCGAACAACAGAAAAAGCATGGTCACTCACACTTTCCGGCAAATTCGGGTAATAAGCACATTATGCCATTGTTTCAAGCATCTTCAGCGTTACTTCGTTTTCACTTGTTCTGCCGCAATCAAAGCTTTCAGCTTCCATAGCCATCAATTCACCCATGCGATGAATTTCATTGCTGAGGCTTCCTGCAATATGCGGTGTGACAAAGGCGTTTTTGCATCTTATCAAAGGGTTAAGCGGATTCACAACGTCACCGCGTACAACGTCAATAAGAGCGGTGCGGGTTTTATCCTCCCTGAGTGCTTTTGCGAGCCCTGCATCATCAACCTGACGTCCTCTGCCCGTGTTGATGAAGGTAGAATACGGTTTCATTAATCTGAAAAGCTCATAGTTGAAAATATTGCAAAGCTCATCTTTATCGGCAAGATGATTTGTGATTACGTCACACTCACTGAAAATCTGCTCAAGGCTTACGGCTCTTATCGCACCGAGCTGAGCAATTCTCTCATCTGTGATGAATTTATCATACACGAGCACCTTGCAGTTATATCCCTGCAGACGCTCACAAACCATTGAGCCGATAACACCGCAGCCAACAACACCTACGATGCTTTCGTAATTTCCGCAGTGCTTCAGCGTGTGCGTATATGCTGAAAGCTGATTCTTTTTGCATCGAGCCGATGCAGTAAAATAGCCTTTATTTGCAAGTACAATCTGCGCCACGGTGAATTCCGCTACGGGCACGGCGTTTGCACGCCATGCGCTGAAAACGCGCACACCACAGCGGAGATACGGCTTTGCAAAATACTGCACCGTACCGGCGGCGTAAAATACCGCTTTGAGCTTCGGCAGGTACTTTTTGATTTCTTCTTCACTGAGCTTTAACATGCCCCACGTGGCAAAAGCATACTCACACTCGCTGAGATATTCAGCGTACTTATTGAGTTCCGACTTTGCAACAACAAAGTCGGGAAGCTCTGCAAAAGTACGTATTCTCTGTTTAACGGCATCAGAATAAGCCGCAAAGATTTTATCAGATTTTTCACCGAGAAAAACGGTTTTCATTATTTCTCGCTTCTCTTTCCCTTTGATTTTTCTGAATCTGTCACGGGTGATTTTTCGACAAAAACCAGCTTGCCCGCTTCAATTGTACACTTGCTGTCGGAAGCGGCATAAACAGTATAACTGTCGTCAAGTTCCCATGCTTTTGTTTCAGGATTGAAGAATTTAATGTCATCAAATTCAACTTCAACAGTAACTTGCTTTTTCTCGCCTGCTTTAAGCGGTACTTTTTTAAATCCTTTGAGAAGTTTTACCGGTCTGTCGCTCTCAGCACCGTCGGATGAAACGTAAATCTGTACTGTTTCTTCGCCGTCACAAGCGCCTGTATTTGAAACATTGACCGTAACGTTAGCTTTGTCGTCATCCTTTGCAACACCCACACACTCAAGTGCAAACGAAGTATATGAAAGACCGAAACCGAACGGATATTCGGGTTCAACGCCTTTCTTGTCAAACAAGGTGTAGCCGTGATAATAGCCGTACTCAATCTCTTTTGTCTTATCACCGATGTGTAAAAACGGTGGGTAATCGTTTTCATCTTTGGCAATTGTGAAAGGAAGTCTACCCGACGGACAAACATCACCGCTGACAATGTCCGCCAGCGCATTACCGCCTTCAAGTCCGCAATAGAAAGACATTAGGATAGCATCCGCCTTATCTTTCCATTCATTGATTACGTAAGCACTGCCGCCCATAATGTTGACAACAAGCTTTTTGCCGGTATTGCCGAGCGCCTCAATAAGAGCAACATCCTCCGGCGGTATGCGCAGACTTGCTCTGTCGCCGCCTGAGCCTGCAGGCTTTTTCTTCACGTCGCCGAGATTAACAAGAAATTCGCCTTCCTGCTTATAGTCACTGCCGACACAAAGAAAAATATAATCACAGTTTTCTGCCGCGGCAACTGCTTTTTCAATTTCACAGCCGTTATATAAAACCACGTTGTCACTGCCGAAACGGTTGCAGAAGCCTTTGTACGGGGTAACGGTATACGTACTGTAAACATTACTGCTGCCGTGGTCACCAACATTGATTTCATTGGCATAGCGACCGATAACCGCTATTTTTGCTCCTTGAGCAAAAGGCAGAGTTTTATTTTCGTTTTTCAACAGTACCATACCCTTTGTTGCTGCCTTGCGTGAGAGCTTTGTGTGTTCATCACACATAATAACCGACTTGGGATATTTCTGAATTTTTGACTGGCTGATAAGCAGAGCACGGATTATGCCGCGTACACCTCTGTCAAGGTCAGATTCAAGGAAAAGTCCCTTGTAAAACTGTTTGTTGAGGAAAGCGTAGCGGAAAGTATAGGGCATCTCTATATCAAGACCTGCCTTAACTGCGCGAGGACCATTGTATATACCAAAGAAGAAATCGGAAATTGTGAAGCCCTTAAAGCCCCACATGTCGCGAAGAATATCGATAAGCAGAGTTTTGTTTTCACAGCAGTATTCACCGTTAACCTTGTTGTACGCTGCCATGATGGAAAGTGCGCCTGCATCAATGCACTTTTTGAAATGAGGAAGGTACACCTCGTGCAATGTGCGCTCGTCGGCCTGCGCATCAACTGAAAATCTCAGGTCCTCAATGCTGTTGAGGGCATAATGCTTTGGACATGCCATCATGCCTTTTTCCTGCACGGCTTTTGTGAGTGCAACACCCATTCTACCAAGAAGATACGGATCTTCACCGTAGGTTTCCTGCGCTCTGCCCCACATTGGATGACGCAGAAGGTTGATGCAGATGCCTGCAAAGTAGTTTGCACCGCCGGCCAAGGCTTCCTTTGCAATAACTTCACCGATTTCATATTCAAGATCGTCATCAAATGATGCTCCTCTAAGCATTGACACGGGAAAGCATGTGCTGTGACCGAGCACAACACCTCTGGGACCGTCGCAGAAAAGCACTTCCGGGATGCCGAGACGTTTGCAACCGCCTGCACCGTACGGCTCAGCATTATAGAATCTGCCGTTGGAAAGGAAGTTGATAACAGTAACTTTGAGTGCGTGACCCTTAATCATGTCTATTTTTTCTTTAATTGTCATCTGCTGAAGAAGGTTCTCAGTGAGCTTGTTAAGTTTTTCCTCTGTGGGACGCACGGAATAAATCCTGAGGGCATCGGCAAAATTCATGAAAATCCACCTTTCAACTTTTATGAATCAATTATACCAGCATAGAAATATTTGTCAACAAACTTTGCCGCCGCACTTGAAAAAACAACATAATTTATGCATAATTGAATGGTAACTAAAATGAAAGGTCGGCGCAGTTTTTCGCCGTAATACCGCCATGATTTATAAAGTACCAACCGATTTCAGAGAATTTGAAGAAATGTGTTCTCATGCCGAATGTTCTCTGCCTTTTTCAAACAAAACAAACGTACTTTCATCTGAAATTAGCATTGCAAACAAAACCTTTAACAACCGTGTCGTTTATCAGGCCATGGAAGGCTGTGACGGCACAGCCGACGGCAGACCCGACGAATTGACAAAGCGTCGTTATGACCGTTTTGCAAAGGGTGGGCCGTCACTCATTTGGTTTGAAGCAACCGCCGTAATGCATGAAGGGCGTGCCAATCCAAGGCAGTTATACATAAACAAAAACAATCTTGACGCTTTCAGCAAAGCGGTTGAAAGTATCAAATCAACCTGCATGAAAGCAAACGGCTTTGAGCCTCTTGTCATCTGTCAGCTCACACATTCGGGCAGATACAGTAAACCCGACGGTAAACCTGCACCACGCATTGCATATAACAACCCTATCTTTGAAAAAGATGCGCCTATTGACAAAAGTGCAATTCTCACCGACAGTGAACTTGACTCAATCAGCGAAGCATTGGTCAACGGTGCACTACTCGCGCAAAAAGCAAGCTTTGACGGCGCAGACATTAAAAGCTGCCACAGATATCTTCTTTCCGAGCTTCTGTCGGCATACGAAAGAGACGGAAGATACGGCGGCAGTTTCGAAAACAGAACACGCATGTTGTTGCAGACAACAGAAAACGCCGTGGCTTCATGCTCAAAGGATTTCATAATCACAACCCGTCTCAACGCGTATGACGGTTTTCCTTACCCTTACGGCTTTTCAGTTAAGCGCGATGGCTCAATCACGCCCGATTTTAACGAAGCAATTGCTCTTGTTAAGGAACTTCACAAAAAAGGTGTGCGCCTTGTCAACATCACAATGGGCAATCCGTATTTCAACCCTCACGTGAACAGACCGTTTGCAAAAGGCACTTACGACTCGCCGATTCATCCGGTGAAAGGTGTTGCAGATATGCTTAACGGCACCGCTTACATCAAAAAAGCCGTGCCGGAAATGATGGTAATTTCAAGTGCACTTTCTTTTCTCGGGCCATTATCCGCCAACGTTGCGGCAGGCGGTATTGAAAACGGCATGTTTGATTTCGGCGGATGGGGTCGTATGACACTCGCTTATCCGTCACTCGCTAAGGATATCACCGAAAAAGGAAGCCTTGATGCTTCAAAAATCTGCCTTGCATGCTCCTGTTGCTCGCAGATTATGCGCAACGGCGGCAGACCGGGTTGTGTTATAAGAGACCGTGATGTGTACGGTGAAGAATTTAAAAAATATTGCTGAGAGGTAAAGCTATGATTAAAACTGCAATTGTAACAGGTGTCAGCGGCGGCATTGGCTACGCTTGCGCTGATATTCTGCTCAAAAACGGATACAAAGTCTGCGGCGCAGACGTAAGCGAAGGTGACTTCTCTGCTTTTAAGGATAACTTTGTGTTTGTGAAAGCGAGCATAAGCGAAAACAAAGACAGAGAAAAAATCGTATCTGCCGCCATCAGCAATTTCGGCGCAATCGGTGCACTTGTCAACGTTGCCGGTGTTGCACCGCTTGTAAGGCGTGACCTGCTTGAAATGACTGAGGACAGCTACGACCGCGTGATGTCGATAAATACAAAAGGTACAATGTTTCTCACACAGAAGGTTGCAAACGAAATGCTTAAACAGCCGCACGCAGACGGTCTCAGAGGCAGTATAGTTAACATTTCATCGTGCTCGGCATACACGAGCTCGGTGAGCAGAGGCGAATACTGCGTTTCAAAAGCAGGTGTATCAATGGTTACCACACTCTTTGCAGACAGACTTGCAAGTGAGCACATAACCGTAAACGAAATATGCCCGGGTATCATACATACCGGAATGACCGCAACCGTCAGAGAAAAATATGACCATCTCATAGCTCAAGGACTTGTGCCGCTCAACAGATGGGGTGAGCCTGAGGATGTTGCTAAGGCTGTTTTCGCGCTCATAAACGGTAGCTTCGGCTACACAACAGGGCAAAGCATTGCCGTTGACGGCGGCATGCATATCCGCAAACTGTAAAATACTCACGTGAAAGGACAAACACTCCGATGAAAACAGAGCAAATTGTTTTATGTGAACGCAACGTAACGCTGATTACTGTGAATACTCTTGTTGTCGGTGCAGGTGCTTCGGGCTTTGCCGCCGCATACCGTCTTGCAAAAAACGGCTTGCACAACGATGTTGTTCTCATCTGCGAAAACCGACTCAACAGCACATCGCGTAACACAGGCTCAGATAAGCAAACCTACTACAAGCTTGGTTTGTGCGGAGCAACACCTGACTCACCGCAGAAAATGGCGCAATCACTTTTTGCGGGCGGTTGTGTAGACGGTGACCACGCTCTTGTTGAAGCCGCATCATCGGTAGAATGTTTTTTCACGCTCCGCGAGCTTGGCGTTGCTTTTCCACAGAACAGATACGGTGAATACGTCGGCTACAGAACTGACCACGACACTGCCCTGAGAGCAACCTCCGTCGGTCCGCTGACGTCAAAGTTTATGACTCAGGCACTTGAAAAAGCTTGTGATAAGCTCAATGTTGCCGTCGTTGAAAAACTGCTTGCAGTCAAAGTTATCAAAAATAAAAATGAAGTGTGCGGTCTTATCGCATACGATTTCTCAAAGAACGAATTTGTTGTTTTTCGTTGCAGAAACGTTGTGCTTGCAACGGGTGGCCCTGCATGCATATATTCAAACACCGTATACCCCAACGGACACATGGGTATGTCGTCCTTAGCATACGAAGCAGGTGCAATGGGCAAGAATCTCACCGAGTGGCAGTACGGACTTGCTTCTCTCTCTCCTAAATGGAACGTCTCAGGCACATATATGCAGGTTTTGCCCCGCTTTGTTTCGGTTGATGAAAACGGAAATGAACATGAGTTTCTTACCGAGGCTTTTTCTTCGCATAAAGAGCTTTTGAGCAAGGTGTTCAAAAAAGGCTACGAATGGCCTTTTGACAGCGACAAAACCAATAACGGCTCATCAATAATTGATATGCTTGTGCTCAAGGAAACGAGCGAAAAAGGCAGGAAGGTCTACCTTGATTTCACTTCAAACCCCTGCGGTCTTGAAGAAATCACCGAAGATATACTTGACATTGAAGCGGCAAACTACCTCAGGAATGCTGATGCACTTTTCGGCACACCCATTGACCGTCTTTTGCACATGAACACACCTGCTTATGAGCTTTATTTATCAAAAGGCGTTGACCTTAAAAAGGAATATCTGCAAATTGACCTTTGCGCTCAGCACTGCAACGGCGGCATAGACGTTGATTTGTGGTGGCAGACATGTATTGAAGGCTTGTTCGTCATCGGTGAAGCGGCAGGCACTCACGGCATAAAGCGTCCCGGTGGAAGCGCACTGAATGCAGGTCAGGTGGGCGCGCTGCGCGCTTCAAGATATATTCTTCACAAGCGCGCCGAAGCATGCGAGGTTACACACGACTTTATGTCAATTGCACAAAGCATGCTCAATGATGAAATTAACTTCACGTCATCAACCGACAAGGATACGGTAAGCGATATTCCCGTGAAAATGAGTAAATATGCAGGTCCCGTCAGATACACCGAAAATTTTGACGAAATGATTGCTGAAATCAAAGCACAGCTTTCATGCGTTGCTCAAATGTCGTCGTGCGCGTATGATGCTTACCGCAAAAAAGATATGCTCATAACGTCACTTATTCATCTGTCTGCGCTTAAAGACTACGTACTGAATGGCGGCAAATCCCGTGGCGGCAGTATTTTTGTAAACATAGATGCAACACTGACTGACGGTGAAAAATTCTGCGATACAGTTCAGCTTCTTGCATATTCTACCAACGGAATCCAAACATCATGGCGCAAAGTGAGGCCGATTGATGAAGACAGCGGTTTCTTTGAGAATGTTTGGCGAAATTATAGAGAAAACGGTAATGTTTATTAATCATAAACTCTTGTAATAACCATTTTTTTGAGTTATAATATATTGAATAATTTCAAGCGAAAGGAACGCGATTTTTCGCAAAGGTAGATGTATGAACAACGAGATTCTTAACAAGATCAAAGGCGGACTTGTTGTGTCCTGTCAGGCGCTTCCTCACGAGCCTCTGCATGGCAGTGAGTTCATGGCAAAGATGGCTTACGCAGCACTTCTCGGCGGTGCAGTCGGCATACGTGCAAATACGGTAAGCGACATTACCGCCATCAAAAAAGTTGTTGATTTGCCGATTATCGGCATCATTAAGCGCGACTATGACGACAGCAGCGTTTACATAACGCCCACACTCAAGGAAATTGACGAGCTTTGCGAAATCGGCGTTGACATAATTGCACTTGATGCAACAAACAGAATGAGACCCGGAAACCTCACCCTTGAAGTTTTGTTTGCACAAGCAAAAGAAAAATATCCCAATCAGCTCTTTATGGCTGACACTTCATGCTTTGAAGAAGGTCTGGCGGCTGAAAAAATGGGCTTTGACATTGTTGCAACCACCATGGCGGGATACACACCTTACACCAAAGGCAGACCTCTCCCTGACACAGAGCTGCTTGAAAGATACGTAAACGAATTGCACGTGCCGATTATCGCCGAAGGCGGAGTACACTACCCTGAGCAGCTGAGAAAAGTGCTTGATATCGGAGCACACTGTGCAGTTGTCGGCGGTGCAATCACCCGCCCACTTGAAATCACACAGAGATTTGTTGCAGTTTTATAATCACACGGAGGCACAATAATGAACATTCTCTCTTTTGACATTGGCGGCACTGCCATTAAATATGCACTCACTGACGAAACCTGCCTTATGGGTGAAATGCTTGAAACACCAACGGAAGCTCACCTCGGTGGTATGCATATTGTTGAAAAGCTTATGGACATCATCGCCCAATATGACGACGTTGACCTTGTTGCTGTCAGCACTGCAGGTCAGGTTGACTATGAAAACGGCAGAATAAAATATGCAAACGACAATATTCCCAATTACACGGGCACAGAAATCGCAAAAATTATCCGCGGTCGATTTGACATACCCGTATACGTTGAAAACGATGCCAACTGTGCCGCTCTCGGCGAAGCAAAATTCGGTGCTGCAAAGGGCACGGACTCCTGCTTCTGTCTTACATACGGCACGGGAATCGGCGGCGGAATATTCCTCAACGGTGAAATCTACCACGGCGAAGCACTCAGCGCAGGTGAATTCGGTCATCTTGTCACCCACCCTGACGGCAGACGTTGCGGTTGCGGCGGCAGGGGTTGCTATGAAGCATACGCATCCTGCAGTGCGCTTGTACGTTCAATTGAAGAACAAATCGGTCACGAAACCAATGCTCGTGAGATTTTCGCACCTGAAAACTTCTCTCAGCCTTTATACCGTGTATCCATTGACAGATGGATTGACGAAATTGTTTTCGGACTCGTCAGCCTCGTTCACATTTTCAACCCCAAAAGCATTGTCCTCGGCGGCGGTGTTATGAATGAAGATTACGTTGTTGATGAGGTAAAACGCAGGGTGCGCTCAAAGATTATGCCCGAATTCCGTGTTGTTGAAATTTCGCGCGCAAAGCTCGGCAACCGTGCAGGTCTTACCGGTGCCGCATATTACGCACTGAAAAGATACAACGAAGAAAAATAAACACAGCAACGCAAAATAAAAGTCCCGCCATACTTTCGTATTTCGGGATTTTTTATGATATTACAGACCAAAGCTGTTAATAGCTTTGTTCAATTCGTTTTTAATGTAGCTTTCACAGCTTGAACGTACGGCAGCTATACTTTCGGGACATTCAACGTCATTCATCGGCGGTTTATTTTCAACCTGTGTAAACATTCCGTCAATCAAGCTTGAAACAACAGACAGATAACTCTCGTTTTTTTCTCCTATCCACTCCTGCGGAATATATCCCGTCTTGGCCGCTGCGCACATCGCACGGTACATACACATGGCAAGATAGTTTTGAAAAACCTCTGCTTTCTCAGATTCAACGGAAAGCACACTGTTCATCATTTCAACGTAGGCTTTTGTCATCGTGTTGACGTCAACCTCTGTTTCGCACATCTTTTTGTCGTTCATAAGGAGTATCAGCTCATTTTCTTCGCGTGAACATCTTCCAAGCAGGAAGTCGCACGATACACCGTAATAATCGGCAACCTTAACAACAAAATCATTGCCGCACTCTCTCACACCTTTTTCGTAATGAGACAACAATGATTGTGAAACACCAAGGTCATTTGCGACTTGCTTCTGACTTAATCCTTTACGCTTTCTCAATTGAGAAATTACGGTTGAAAACTGACTTGCCATGTCATCACCTTTTGAACAATCTGTAATTTATGTTCGATTATTATACAACTAATATTACAATTTGTAAATTGACCGATTATACAATACTACTATCCGATTTTTGTAAAAAAACGCAGAAAGGCACATTAAAATGAGAACATACAAAATACATCTCATAAGACACGGACTCACAAAAGGCAACCTTGAAGGTTTATACGTTGGTCACACAGACCTGCCATTGTGTGACCAAGGCAAGGCTCAGTTGCTTGAAATGAAGAACACACTTGTTTTTCCTCAGCCGTCAACGGTTTTTGTCAGCCCACTCAAGCGTTGCAAGGAAACTGCAGAGATTCTTTTTGAAAACACAACCGCCGTTGAAATTGACGGTCTGATTGAATATAACTTCGGCTCATTTGAGGGCCGCGGTGCTGATGAACTGCACGAAAAAGAGCCGCTATTCGACCGTTGGCTTGCAGGGGAAGAAAACGTTGCACCGCCCTTCGGTGAGAGTAACGAGGAATTTGCCGCAAGAGTGTGCAACACCTTCGTCAGAATCGTAGACGGCGCGCTCAAAACCAAAACAGACGATATCTGCATCATCACACACGGCGGAGTTATGATGGCGTTGCTTTCCGTGTTCGGCATTCCCGAATACCCTGCGCACGAATGGCTCATGCCGTCGGGTTGCGGCTACACATTGAGAGTTACACCAATGCTTTGGATGTCTCAGAGAAAAGTTGAAGTTATCAAAGAACTCCCCTACCCTGCAGACGAGCCGCAGGGTAACTACTATGACGGTTGGGATTATTATCCGGAATAATACAGAACTGAGGTCAGCTTATGATTCTTTTTGCAATCGGTGACGTTGTTGACAAAGCAGGTTGTGATTTTCTAAGGCAAAAACTGCCTGCTTTCAAAAAATTCAAAGGCGTAGACATTTGCGTTGCCAACGGTGAAAACTCTGCAGCAGGCAACGGCATAACACCTGAATCTGCGCAACATCTCATCAACAGCGGCGTTGATGTTATTACAACAGGCAACCACGTCTACCGCCGCAAAGAAATTTACGATTATCTTGACGAAAACGCCGATATTATAATCCGTCCCGGCAACTTCCATGCAGGCAACCCCGGTGTTGCGTACACTATTGTTGACAAAGGACGATACCGTGCCGCATTCATCAACATCAGCGGTAATGCGTTCATGGATAATGCAGAAAATGCTTTCACATGTATAAACAAGCTTCTTGAAGCAACTAAGGATATAAAAATCCGCGTTGTTGATTTTCACGCAGAAACTACAGGCGAAAAACGTGCCATGGGTTTTTATCTTGACGGAAAGGTGTCGGTGCTTTACGGCACTCACACCCACGTGCAGACCGCAGATGAGCAGATTTTGCCCGAATCAACGGGTTATATCACCGACCTCGGCATGAGCGGCCCGATTCAATCGGTGCTCGGTGTTAAGCCTGAAATAATCATCAAAAAGCTTTCAACCGGTATGCCTGTACTGTTTTCCGCCGCAACCGGTGCTTGCAGAATTGAAGGCTGCCTTTTTGAAATTGACGAAAAAACAGGTAAATGTATATCTGTTGAACGCGTGAGACTTGAATAAAAACGCAAAATCTTTGCTTTCGGAGAATAAGATGTATAACCCTCAGATGAACATCAAATTTGTAAAAGGTGTGGGTGAAGCCCGCGCAAAGTTTTTCAACAAACTCGGCGTTGAAACTGTCGGGCAGCTTTTGCGTTTGTTCCCACGCGATTACATTGACTTTGCAAACACTGTCTCCATAGCAAATGCTCCGCAGGGCGAAAACTGTTGCATCCGAGCTTTTGTGGACCGAGAGCCGACCGCAAACAGAATCCGCGCAGGTATGATAATATACAAAACCATAGCAACCGATGGCGAAAGCATCATGAGCATCACAATATTCAACAACAAATACCTTGCACAAAGGCTCAAACCCGGTGTTGAATACTGTTTTTACGGCAAGGTTGTCCATTCAATGGGCAGAGCCGAAATGAGCTCTCCTATCGTTGAAGAAGCCGCCGGAGCACCTGCTTTTATGCCAATTTATCCGCTTACTGCAGGATTGACATCGAAAGGCGTTGCCAACGTTATGCGCAATGCTCTCAGGCTTTACAACAACGGCGGTGAAGATATACTTGACGATGAAATCCGCAATAAATACAAGCTTTGTTCAAGCATGTATGCTTACACCAACATACACTTTCCCAAAAGCAAACGAGATATTGAAATTGCAAAAAAGCGCTTGATTTTTGAGGAGCTTCTCACCTTACAGCTTGGCATGTTCAGGCTGAAAAAAGATGCAAGAGGCACAACAAATCTCACAGTGCAAACAGATTACACTGATGAATTTTCAGCAGCACTCCCCTTTGAAATGACTAATGCTCAGAAGCGCTCGGTCAATGAATGTGTTGCAGACATGCAGAAGAACGTTCCCATGAACCGCCTGCTTCAAGGCGATGTCGGCTCAGGTAAAACCGCTGTTGCCGCGGCTGTAATATATTCAGCAGTAAAAAATGGCATGCAGTGCGCAATGATGGCGCCGACTGAGATTCTTGCAACTCAGCATTTTTCAACGCTGAGCAAGTTTTTTGAATCTGCCAACCTTAATCTGCGATTGCTCTCAGGTTCTACAACTGCGGCCAAAAAGCGTAAGATTAAAGAAGAGCTGAAAAACGGGGAAATTGACGTGCTTATCGGTACACATGCAATCATTCAGGACGATGTTGAATTCAGCAACCTCGGCCTTGTTATAACCGACGAACAACACCGTTTTGGCGTGAATCAACGCGGCAAGCTCAGCGGCAAAGGATACAATGCACACACTCTCGTTATGTCAGCAACACCGATACCGCGCACACTTGCGCTGATTATTTACGGTGACCTTGACATTTCCGTGCTCAATGAGCTTCCGCCGGGGCGGCAAAAAATCAGCACTTACTGCGTTGACAGCACATACCACAAACGCATTTATACGTTCATCAAAAAACATCTTGATGCAGGCTTGCAGGCATACATCGTCTGCCCCATGGTTGAACAAAACGAAATGGAGCTTGCCTCGGCAACTGAATACAAGGAAAAGCTTGAAAACGGCGAATTTAAAGGATACAGAGTCGGTCTGCTTCACGGTAAAATGAAGCCTAAAGAAAAAGATGCGGCGATGTCCTCTTTCTGCAGCGGTGAAATTCAGCTTCTTGTATGTACAACAGTTGTGGAAGTCGGTGTTGACGTACCCAATGCTGTGATTATGCTGGTTGAAAACGCCGAACGCTTCGGTCTTTCTCAGCTTCATCAGCTTCGCGGCAGAGTCGGCAGAGGTAAAGAAAAATCAAACTGCATACTCGTAACCGATGCAAAGGGTGAGGAAGCTAAGCGCAGAATGGACGTTATGTGCAAAACAAACGACGGCTTCCGTATTGCTGACGAAGATTTGAAACTCAGAGGTCCGGGCGACTTTTTCGGTGCACGCCAGCACGGATTGCCCGACCTAAAAATATCAGATATGCTCGAAGATGTTGTAACGCTCAACATGGCGCAGGAGGCCGCCAAAGAAATTATCACTTCCGATCCGTCACTCAGTGCGCACCGACTTTTAAAAAACAGTGTTGACGCTTTATTCAGCGGACTTGACTTAGGCAACGAAAGACAATAGGGTTACTAAACGAAAGGAAACATAATCATGAAAAAAATTGCAAGCTTCACAATCGACCACACAAAACTCCCCAAGGGAATGTATCTTTCACGTGTTGACGGTAATGCCGTTACGTATGACCTGCGCACAAGGCGTCCCAACGTTGAAGAAGTGATGGCAAACGGTGCAATCCACACGCTTGAACACCTGTTCGCAACTTATGTCAGAAACAGTGAACATAGCGACAACGTCATCTATTTTGGCCCCATGGGTTGCCGTACGGGCTTTTATTTCATCGTTAACGACAAGGTAACGTACACTCAGGCTATTGAACTGACAAAGGCGGCGCTTCTCTTCTGTGCCGAGTTTGAGGGCGACGTACCCGGAGTTTCTGCCGTTGAATGCGGAAACTACCTTGACCATGACCTTGAAGGCGCAAAAAAAGAAGCCGCCGCGATGGTTGAAGTACTTGCACAGTGGAATGAAGAAATGCTCGTTTATCCCAACTGATTTTTTGCAAAAGAATTGAATTTTAAACATTTTTCTGTTATAATAATTGACAAATTGATTTTAAAGGAGAAATACACATGCTTGATTTTTTAATGAGCGAACAAGTGCTTCGTTTTGACCTCGCAGTTTTCGAAGCCGTAAGCAAAATTTGGAATCCTGTACTCGACGTAATTATGAAGACAATCACCTACATGGGTGAAGCCGGTATCATCTGGATTCTTCTTGCAATCGTCCTTTTCCTCACAAAGAAATACCGCAAAGCAGGCGTTGCAATCGCAGTTGCACTCATCGTTATGGAGATTCTCAATAACGTTGTTCTCAAAAACGCAATTGCCCGTCCCCGTCCCTGCTGGGAGGATAACGAGCTTCTTGCAAGCCTCGGCTGGTGGTTTGAAAGCTATGAATTTCCCTACGTTGTAGGCAAGCCTCACAGCTACTCATTCCCCTCAGGTCACACATCATCCGCCTTTGCCGCATCAGTTGCTTTCCTGTGGTACGACAGAAAATACGGCATTCCCACCGTTATTTTTGCCGCAATCATGGGCTTCACAAGGCTCTACGTGCACGTACACTATTGCACAGACATCATCGGTGGCGTCATCGTCGGTGTAATTTATGCATTGATCGGTGTCGGAATCACCACTCTTATTTTCAAATTCCTCGGCAAATATATTGACAAAGTCCCCGCTGTTATCAAATCCAAGAAATAAGCAAAATAAATAATGGAAAAACTTACTCAGCTTCTGCAAAAGCTTATAAATAAAGAAACCATAACATATCTTGTTTTCGGTGTTCTCACCACAGTTGTTAACCTTGTTGTTTTCAAAATCTTTGACATTATCCTCGGTGACAAGCTTCTGCTTCTCACCAACTTCATCGCTTGGGTCGCCGCTGTTGCTTTTGCTTACGTAACCAACAAACTGCTTGTATTCAACAGCAAAAGCTGGAGTCCTTCAACACTTAAAGCTGAGCTTCCTGCTTTTATCGGTGCAAGAATGCTCACACTCGGAATTGAGGAAGCCGGTCTGTTTGTATTCATCACTTGGCTCGCTTTTGACAAATACGGCATCAGCTTAGCATTCCTTACAGACGGCAACGCTACTTTCGACATAAGAATCGGAGGCACGATGCTTGTTAAAATTGCCATAGCAGTTGTTGTGGTTATCACAAATTATGTTCTCAGCAAGCTGATTATTTTCAGAAAAAAAGCAAACAATTAATTTGATCGGGCTGTTCCGACGTGAACAGCCTTTTCTTTATCAAAGTGACGGAGGTTAATCTTATGGAGTTGGTTACACTTGAAAATGGGCTCAGGATTATTTGTTCACCCGATGAAGCCCTTAGAAGCGTAAACGTCAGCGTATGGGTTGCCTCCGGTTCACGTTTTGAAAATGTAAACAACATGGGTATTTCCCATTTCATTGAGCACATGCTTTTCAAGGGTACGCACAAGCGTTCCGCTTTTGAAATTGCCGCTCAGGCTGACGAAATCGGCGCACACCTCAATGCATACACCACAAAAGAGTACACACATTATTACATCAAAGCGCTCGGTCATCACCTTGAAAAAGCATGCGATATAATCTTTGACATGCTGACTTCTCCTTTGCTTAACGACACTGACATCGAAACGGAAAGAGGCGTTATACTTGAGGAGATTGCAATGTGCGACGACGACCCGTCAGACGTATGTTTCGGCCTGTTGGAAAAAACGCTTATGCCGAAACAGTCTCTCGGCTACGAGATTCTCGGCACAAAAGAAACGGTACAATCGTTTACCGCTGACGATTTACGCGCGCACCTGAACAGATATTACGTTCCTGAAAGAATTGTTGTAGGTATCAGCGGCTGTTTTGAAAAAGACGAAGCTGAGCGCATCATCACACAACATCTCGGCGGAATGAAAAACACCGGCTTCCCTGCTGAGTTTTCACCCGTAACATTAAGTACGGGCTTCAAGGTCAAAAAGCGTAGTTTTGAGCAAACTCAGCTCATGCTTGCCTTCCCTGCCGTTGGGTCCGATAACAAGGTAAGATATCCTCTGCAAGTGCTCATCAGTGTATTAGGCTCATCATCATCCTCACGGCTGAATCAACGAATACGTGAGCAACTCGGCCTTGTATACAGCATTGATGCATGGCTTTCTCAAGCAATTGGCTCAGGCTTTTTGGGCATTTCACTTGCACTCACACCGCAGTCTGAGCAGAAGGCGCTTGAAGAAACCTGCAAAGTACTCAGGGAATTCAGTGATTCCCTTACTCAAAAAGAGCTTGACGTTGCCAAGGAAAAGGTAAAGTCAAACCTCATTATGAGCAGAGAAACTCCACACTCACGCCTTGCCGCAAACGGTTATTCGCAAATAACACGCGGTGAATTTGTTTGCGACGACGATATTATTGAAGCTATCAACAGCCTCACACTTGAAAAAGCGCGTGAGCTTTCAACACAAATCATTGACAGCAGCAAGCTTTGCTTTGTGGCAACAGGCAAAGTCAAAGAAGCGGAATACTACCGCAGTATCATCGAAAACGCTTTCAGGCAATAAGAGGACAATGAAATGAATTACTTTAAAGATATCAAAAGACTTGTTGTTAAGGTCGGTACATCAACACTCACATACGAAACAGGCAAAATCAATCTTAGGAGAATGGCAAAGCTTGTTAACGTACTTTGCGATTTACAGAATTCGGGAATTGATATAGTACTTGTTACTTCAGGCGCAATCGGTGTTGGTGTCGGCAAGCTCGGTTTAAGTGAAAAACCGAAGGATACACCCGGCAGACAAGCCGCCGCAACTGTCGGTCAGTGCGAATTGATGTTTATTTATGATAAATTTTTCAGCGAATACGGGCACAAAATCGGTCAGCTACTTATTACGAAAAGTGACATTGAAAACGATGAACGCCGCGTAAACCTCGAAAACACTTTTCAGCGACTGTTTGAATTCAACGCCATTCCCATTGTCAATGAAAACGACAGTGTGGCAGTAGAAGAAATCGTCTACGGTGACAATGACAGCCTCTCCGCAATTGTTGCAAAGCTCGTAAAAGCAGATGCACTTGTTATTCTTTCAGATATTGACGGTCTGTATAACGGCAACCCCAAAGAAGACCTTGACGCTCAGCTTATTCCCGTTGTTTCAAAAATTGACGAAAGTATACTCGCTCTTTGCGGTGCGGCAGGCTCAAACAGAGGCACGGGCGGCATGGTAACAAAAGTACACGCCGCAGAAATCACAACAAAGGCCGGCATACCCACTGTTATAATGAACGGCGAGACACCTCAGGATATTTACAAGCTGCTTGACGGCAGGCAGTGCGGCACGGTGTTTCTGCCCGAAATACATAAGTGAGGAGAAATTAAAATGCTCACACAACTTGGTATTAACGCGAAAAATGCAAAAAAATCGCTTGGTTGCGCAAGCACTGCATTAAAAGACAAGGCTCTTGAAGCTGTTGCCGCAGCGCTGATTGAAAACACACAGGCAATCCTTGTTGCGAACGAAAAAGACATTGAAGAAGCCAAGGCAAACGGCATGGCAGACTCTATGCTTGACAGGCTCCGCCTGAATGAAGCAAGAATTGCAGGCATGGCATCAGGTGTCAGGGATATTATTGCTCTGCCTGACCCTTGCGGCAGAGTAATTTCAGGCGCAAACAGACCCAACGGACTTCGAATTGAAAAAGTCTCTGTCCCCCTCGGTGTTGTTGCAGTTATTTTTGAAGCAAGACCCAACGTAACTGCTGATGCCGCCGCCCTCTGCCTTAAATCAGGCAATGTTGTCATTCTCAGAGGCGGCAAGGAAGCATACAACTCAAACAAAGCAATCTGCGACACTCTGCGCAGTGCAGTCAAAACCGTCGGTCTTGACGAAAACTGCATTCAGCTTGTCAGCGACACGTCAAGAGAATCCGCAACTGCGCTTATGCGAATGAACGATTATGTTGACGTGCTCATTCCGCGCGGCGGCGCGGGATTAATCAAAGCATGCGTTAACAACGCGACGGTACCCGTGATTGAAACAGGTGTTGGTAACTGCCACATTTACGTTGACAAAACCGCTGATATAGGCATGGCGGTTAACATCATATACAATGCAAAGATTTCGCGCCCGTCAGTGTGCAATGCCTGTGAAAGCCTTGTTATTCATCGCGACATTGCCAAAGAAGCTCTGCCTGCAATCAAAGCAAAGCTTGACACAGCAGGTGTTATAATCCACGCTGACGAATTTGCCGCAACTGTTATTGACGGCACTGTACCTGCAACTGAGGAAGATTATGCAAAAGAATATCTCGGTTATGAAATCAGCGTAAAAACAGTTGCATCCTTTGAAGAGGCAGTTGAGCATATTGACACTTATTCAACAAGGCACAGCGAATGCATTATCACAAGCGATTATGCTAATGCTCAACGCTTCCTCGATCAGATTGATGCCGCGGCGGTTTACGTCAATGCATCAACGCGTTTCACCGATGGCGGCGAGTTCGGCTTCGGCGCAGAAATCGGCATTTCAACACAGAAGCTTCATGCACGCGGACCTCTCGGTCTCCCCGAGCTCACAACGGTTAAATATCTCATCCGCGGTGACGGACAAATCAGATAGAGGTGACAAATATGGCAAACACAACGAAGCAGAATAAAAAGAGCACAACCGCAATCATCGGTTTCATCGTTATTGCCCTTGTTGTTACCGGGTTTGTGAGCATCATGCGATATTCGGCTGATGCCCTGCGCTCACTCAGCGGTAACGACAAAAAGGCGGCACAGTATGAAGAATTCCTTGCTCCAGTAATCATGAATGACCCTGACACATTTGACGACGTTGTTCATGCAGACCAAAAGCAGCTCATCAGTATTGCAATCTGGGCTTTGCTTGAAGATGACCTCGCCCCTGACGATTATGACTACGTTGACGAGGGTATGCTAATTCCCAAGTCACACATCGAAGATAAATTCACCACCCTCTTCGGCACGGACGTTGTGCCCACACATATGAGTGTTGACGGCGGTGAAGGCGTTGAGTTCATCTTTGACGAAACACGAGAAGCTTACATTATTCCCATCACGGGCATTACCGCCATCTATGCTCCCGATGTTGTTGAAATCGACAAGAAGGGTACAACAATAATCCTCACCGTCGGTTGCCTTGCAAACACGGATTGGACCACAGACAATAAGGGCAATCCTGTTGCACCCACACCTGCAAAATATTTGAGAATCTCACTCAGAGAAAACAACGACGGCTCTTTCTATATCAGCGCAATTCAGTCTGCTTCGGCATCGGATTACGTTACTGATACCACAACCACAACATCCTCAAGCACTGAATCAACATCTGCAGAGCCTGTTGGCTGAGTCACACATAAAGCATACCCCCGATTGAACAAATCAATCGGGGGTGTTTCATACCATCGAATTATTATTTGATAACAAACTTTACAACACTGCAAGCGGGAATTTTGCTTGTGAATCCGTCTGAAGTAAGTGTGTAATCGACAAAGGTCTGAGTTTTTACTACTTCAGGATTATCGAAAGTATTGAATGCTCTGCAGGAATCAGTAAGAATCTCAGCGGTTACAGATTTAACGGATGTATCTGCAATCTGGCATGAAATCTCAGCGGCGGTATCCAATGAGGTGTTGACAATTGTGGCATAAATCGTGCCATCTTCAGCAATTGAAACACTCTCATTTACATCCGGGCAAGGATATTTCTTGTCTCCGATGAAATCATGTGTAATATAGCTACCGATAAGTGTGTTGTTCTGATGGTCGGCATACATCTTGAAAATGTAATATGTAGGAGTGAGAATCAGCTTCTCACCTTCGGTGAGAGCAACTGCCTGCAAAACATTAACCGTCTGTGCAATGTTTGCCATTCTAACTCTGTCGCTGTGTTTATTGAAAATATTGAGTGAGCAACCTGCTACAATTGCATCGCGCATAGTATTTTGCTGATAAAGGAAACCGGGATTTGTACCGGGTTCAACATCAAACCAAGTGCCCCATTCGTCAATAACCATTGAAATGCGCTTTTTCGGGTCGTAGCGACTCATAATATAGTCGTGACGGGTGATTATTTCGTCAATGTGGCATGCCTTACCGATTGTGGTATAGTATTCATCATCGGTGAAGTCCGTGGCACTTCCCTTGTGTCCCCAATCGCCCGTTACGGTGTAGTAATGGAGTGAAAGACCATCCATCTGACCGCCAACCTTGCGCATGAGAACGTCCGTCCACGTGTAGTCTTCACCGTTTGCGCCGCAGGCAATGCGCTGAATATGACCACTGCCTCGATAGTCGCGTGCATAGGTGTTATAGCGTCTGTAATTATCGGCATAAAACTCGGGATACATGTTGCCGCCACAGCCCCAATTTTCATTACCAACACCGAGATACTGAAGCTTCCACGGCTCTTCGCGTCCATTCTGTTTTCTGAGTTCTGACATGGGTGAAAGACCGTCAAATGTCATATACTCAATCCACTCACTGAGCTCGCGAACACTTCCGCTACCAACATTACCGGTAATATATGCATCACAACCAAGCTGATTGCAAAGCTCAAAAAATTCATGAGTACCAAAGCTGTTGTCTTCAACAACTCCACCCCAGTGTGTGTTAATCATCTTTTTGCGCGTTTCCTTGGGACCGATACCGTCCATCCAATGATATTCGTCCGCAAAACAACCGCCCGGCCAACGAAGTACAGGGATTTTCATATCTTTAAGCGCGTTTACAACGTCACAACGCATACCGTTTACATTTTTAATGCCCGAATCATCGGTAACAAAAAAGCCTTCATATATGCATCTGCCGAGGTGCTCGGAAAAATGACCGTAAATATCTTTGTGAATCTTTGATATACGCTGGTTTGGATTGATTAAAAGCTTGTGCATATTTAAAAACCTCCGTAAAAATATAATTGCAAACTATTTTACCTGTTCACAGTTTTAAAGTATAACAATTAATACGATTCTTTTCAATATTAATCATAAAAAAATGTTGAATTTTATAAAAATAACTATATAATGTTAATCAAAAAAAGAAAAAGGAGTGGTTGTATGCAACTGTTCAATTCAAAACCTGACGACAACGGCAGAAGTGACAAAGAAATGCGCGTTTATTCTCTTCTCGAACAACTTAACATCAGCTTTGAACGGGTTGACCACAAGCCTGCAGATACAATGGAAAAATGCCTCGAAATCGAAAAGTCTCTCGGTGTACAGATTTGCAAAAATCTTTTTTTATGCAACAGACAAAAAACGCAGTTTTATCTGTTGCTCATGCCCGGAGATAAACCGTTTAAAACCAAAGAGTTGTCTGCACAAATCAACAGTGCGCGTCTTTCATTCGGCGAGGCAGAATATATGGAAAAGTATCTTGACATTCTTCCCGGCTCTGTCAGTATTCTCGGACTCATGAACGACAAGAACAACAACGTTAAGCTATTGATTGACGAAGACTTACTTAATGATGAATTTATCGGATGCCACCCTTGCATCAACACTTCTACATTGAAGCTTAATTTAAAAGACATTCTCAGCATCTATCTCAATTATGTAAATCATGATTATTCCACGGTGAATCTTAAAGGATATTAACTATTAAATATTTTTTAATATACTGTTTAAATCAGCTAAATAAACTACTGATAAACTTGTTAGCGTATATAACAAAAAACCTTAATGGAGTGCTAAACTATGAGTTCGTTTAAGTATGCAAAATTTATGATTTCAATTTTCGCTGTTGCTTTCGCATTTGTAATCATGTTCAACTTCTTCAACATTTTCAGCATTTCTTTTTCCACAACACCTCCAACAAGTTCAACAACAGAATCCACTCTTCCTTCAACTCAACCTACCACACAGCCGACAACTCAACCAACAACGCAGCCTACCACACAACCCTCAACTCTGCCTTCAACCGAAACTCCGTCATCCGACGTTCAGGTTGATGTTACTGTTGATACATCCTCAACAAACCCGTCAGTTGATCCCTCAACATGGACTGCTGATCAGATAGTACAAAACCTTGCAAATGCAGTTAATCAGACCAAGGCATACACCGGTGCAGTTAACGTCCACAGAACTGAAACACTCGACATCGCTGTTACAGATGTTACCGGCGGCAGTATGGTTAAAAATCTTGTAAACGGACTTATCAGCGACATTGGTGGACCAGAAGATGAAATGCTTGCATTCAACGGTGGCTCAGCCGTAAATGCTGAAGGCAAAACAATGCCCATGCTCCTCCCCTCTTCAGGCAACTTCACACTTACACCTGCAGGTGTTGCAAACGCAACCGCAACTGCTGAAGGCGACAACATCAAAATTCAGCTTAGCCTCTCACCTGAAACCGCATCAATGGGTCAGGTGCCACAGCATCATTCTTCTTGCATTGGTTACATGGATATTGCTTCTTTTGGCATCACGGTTGTTGACATCACCAAGGCCGACACTACATACACAGGTACAACCGTAACCGCAGTTATCAACTCTGCCGGCAACATTGTAAGTTACAGTTACGACATGCCTCTTAAAATTGCATTCACGGGAAGCAAAGGCCCCATCAGCGCCGACGTTACAATTGATGCACGTCAGGTTGAAACATGGGACATTCAGTGGTAGTATGATGTGACGACCAAAAGAGTTATATAATCCACTTTTCACCCGAAACGATAAGTTTCGGGTGTATTTTTGTATAGAACACGTGGAAGTAATTCTACGCCCCGCCGCAAGCGAAGGCTTGCGGCGACTTTTTGCATGCCGCAATCAACGTTCAACATCACTCAATGGGGGTTATTGGCATGCAAAAACGCGAAGCTCGCCGCAACGTGCACGCACGTTGCGACTGTGAGCCTCGCGCGGCGGCGGGGCTTTTTACAGCTCAGCTCAACATAAAAGAAAAACGGCACACAAGCGTGCCGTTTTAAGCTTTTAGATATTACCCTGAGTCATCATTGCATCTGCAACTTTTGCGAAACCTGCAATGTTTGCACCGGCAACAAGGTCATAACCAAGGCCGTATTCCTCAGCAGCTGCCGCTGAATGATCGTGGATATCCTTCATGATACCATGCAGTTTCTGATCAACTTCTTCTGCAGTCCAGTTGTATCTCATTGAGTTCTGGCTCATTTCAAGGGCAGAAACTGCAACACCACCTGCATTAACCGCCTTTGAAGGAGCAACTGCTTTGCAATTCTTCTTAAGGAAGCTGAGAGCATCATTTGTTGTGGGCATATTAGCAACTTCAATGTAGTATTCAACGCCGTTTTCAACAATCTGTTTTGCTTCTTCCATGCCGATTTCATTCTGTGTTGCGCACGGCATTGCAATGTCTACCTTCACACCCCAAGGCTTCTTGCCTGCAAAGAATTCTGCACCAAACTTGTCTGCATAATCCTGAACCTTGTCGCGACCTGATGCACGCATTTCAAGCATGTATGCAATTTTTTCGGGAGTATTGATACCATCCTTGTCATATACATATCCGTCAGGACCGGAGATTGTAACAACCTTACCGCCAAGCTCCGTGATTTTAAGTGCAGCGCCCCAAGCAACGTTGCCGAAGCCGGAAAGTGCAACAGTTTTGCCCTTAAGCTCTTCACCAAAATGCTTAAGCACTTCAACTGCATAATAGGTTGCACCAAAGCCGGTTGCTTCAGGTCTGATAAGTGAACCGCCGTAAGACATGCCCTTACCTGTAAGAACACCGTTTTCATAGGCACCTTTAATGCGTCTGTACTGACCGAAAAGATAGCCAATTTCTCTGGCACCAACACCGATGTCACCTGCAGGCACGTCAACTGAAGGTCCGATATATCTGTAAAGCTCAGTCATAAAAGCCTGACAGAAACGCATGATCTCAGCATCACTTCTGCCTCTGGGATCAAAGTCAGATCCGCCTTTTGCACCACCTATAGGAAGACCTGTAAGGCTGTTTTTAAATGTCTGTTCAAAAGCAAGAAATTTCATAATACCTGCATATACAGATGGGTGGAAACGCAGACCACCTTTGTAGGGGCCGATGGCACCATTGAACTGCACTCTGTATCCTCTGTTAACGTTAACCTTGCCGTTATCGTCAACCCAAGTTACACGGAAAGAAACCTGTCTTTCAGGCTCAACCATTCTTTCAAGTAAACCGTTAGCTTCATATTCGGGGTGCTGTTCAATAACGGGTGTGAGTGAAGACAAAACCTCTGTTACAGTTTGCACGAACTCAGGTTCAGTTGCATTCTTCTTGCTTACTTCGTCGATGACGCGTTGTACATAACTCATGAAAAATCTCTCCTAAGAATAAAATCGGACAGCTTAGCTATATTGGAAAGTTGTTCGTTCGTTCACCGTTTATTATCCCTCAAAATTATAAACGATGTTAGATATATTATCAAATTTGTGTATAAAATTCAATATTTTTCTGCCAAAAATACACACCATTTGGCGATGTTGAAAACAGAAATTTCTGTCAACATTATTAATTATTTTGTCTATTTTGACGATACCGATTTCTCTTGATATTTAAGGTTTCTGGTGAGTAGCTGCTCACTTTTTAAAAATTACTTGTGCAAAAATAAATAGACCATAAAAGTGTATTTTTGATTTGCACCCATGATGTATATTATGCAGATATGCTAATAAATATGCAAACAGATTAAAAGACCTCGAACGCTTGAGCATCCGAGATCTTTTTGTTGTTACGTTGATTATTTAATCTTTCTGTCGATTCTTGCCTTTTCGGCATCTGCTGCAGTAAGCTTCATGAAGTCAACTTTCATAAGAGGAGTTTCCGGAAGCTTATCCATGAAGACGATGTCTCTCGGCACGTAGAACTTGGAGAACTTTTCTTCGCAAAGTGCGCGGATTTCTTCAGCGTACTTTTCTTCTTCGTTACCCTTTGCAGCAACATAAAGCCTTACCATTGAACGACCGTTATCCCAGCCCTGAACGGCACAGCATTCATTTACATAGGGAAGCTCGCCAACTTCTTTTTCAATGTCGGTCGGATATACGTTATAGCCTGCGATGATGATAACTCTTTTCTTTCTGCCTGTGAAGAAATAGTATCCGTCTTCATCAACGTAGCCAAGGTCACCCGAAAGAACCCATTTCTTGCCGTTTTCATCAGTATAAAGACCGAAGTCGTCATCTTCGCCTTCCATATAATAACCGGACATAATTGTGGGACCGGAAATTGCAAATTCACCAATTTCACCTGTGGGTACCTGATTGTGGTCATCGTCCCAAAGCTGAATTTCAACACCACGAAGAGCTTTACCGATTGAACCGCGCTTGTAATTGTCGTTTGAGTTTGTGCAGCATACTGAGCCGATTTCTGTCAAGCCGTAGCCCTGACGAAGTCTGCCTTCTGCGCCCCATTTTTCAAACAAAGCATTGTATTCATCAATGAAGCCGTCAGAAATATCGTCACCGCCGCAGAACATAAGGCGGATATTCTTGAGGTGCGGACCATCGAAGCCCTTCTGCTTGTAGAGCTTCTGGAACATAAGCGGAATACCGCCAAAGCCGCAGACTCTGTTCTTTTTGAGGAGCTTGACGAAGATTCTTGCGTCAAACTGCATCATGGGGATGATTCTTGCGCTGTTGCACATTGCCATATGTACGGCGATGCAAAGACCGAAGCAATGGAAAAGAGGAAGTACGATAACTTCAGCTTCATTACCAGGATCGCGCACTTCGTCAATATCTGAAACACGCCATGTAAGTTGGTTGATTGCGCTGTTTGTGAGCTTAATTGTTTTGCTCTTACCGGTTGTTCCGCCGCCGTTAAGGTAAACAGCAATATCATCGCCGTTGTTGATTTCGCCTTGGACGCGAGCCTTTGTGCTGATAGCGGTCTTATAATATGTAGCACATCTGTATTTTTTGAAAAGCTTTTTAATCAAAGCTTCACCTGTTTTTGTGCCGTACTTTTTGATACCTTCTGAATAGTCTGAGCTACAGCAAACGAGACAAGGCAGACCGGTTGCATTGATTGTTTCGATGTGATCTTTTGCAAGAAGGTCGAGAACCATAATGCCCTTTGAGTGGCACAGGTCAACCTGTTCTTTAAGGTAATCACTTGCCATAAGCGGATGTACCATGTTTACGATAACGCCGATTTTATTGAGAGCATAGAACGCGATAATACTCTGTACGGTTGTGGGCATAAAGATGGTGTAAACATCACCCTTTCTAAGACCAAGCTCATTATAGAAATATGCCGCAAGAGCTTCAATGTCGTTGAACACCTCCGAGCGTTTATACATAACGCCGAAATGCTGCATCATCCATACATCATCGTAAATCTCGGTGCTGAATCTGAGGTACTCATAACAGTTTCGTTTTTCGGGATCAAAAAGCATAATTTGTTGCCTCCTCTATTTTTTATCCGAATGATAACGATATTATTGTACATGTTGCAACAATCGATTGTGTTAACATGTTATGGTCAAAAAGTTAACAAATATTAAAATCAGCAACAAATGTATGATAATAGACATAAGTTTATTAGCCAAGGTTAATGTTGATACCGTTTTTGCCGCCGCTTCCTGCACTTATGCTGAGATACGGCATAAGCGACTGCGCCATTTTAACAATCGGCATAGACTGCAGGTAAATTTTGCCGGGGCCGGTAACCACTGTATGAAACAAACCTTCTCCGCCGAAGAATATGTTTTTGGCTCCCTGAACGGGTTGAATATCAATTGAACACGTCTCACTCATAGCGGCAAGATATCCTGTATCAACAATGATTCTTTCACCCTGACCAAGAGTTATTTCTTCACAATGGCCGTCTATTTCAATAAACACAAGTCCATCGCCCGTAATTCTCTGCATTACAAAGCCTTCACCACCGAACAGACCTTTTGCAATTTTACGCTGGAAAAACACTGATAAATCAAGGCTGTTTTCCATGGCAAGAAAACCGTGACGCTGAACAACAATACCGTTGCCGGGTGTGACTCGATACGGAATAATTGAGCCGGGGAAGCTTGATGCGAACGCAATCACGCCTGTGCCGCCTTGTGCGGTGTATTCATTCAAAAAGATTGATTCACCTGCAAAGAGTCTGCCCATTGCTTTCTTGAAGCCGCCACCCGAATTAGTGTCCATGCGCATGTTAGGGCTCATCCAGCTCATTGCCCCTTTTTCGGTGCAAAGTGTCTGCCCTGCTTCGGGATAACAAACAACTACAGGAAGGTCTCCGCCTTTAAGTTCATATCTTATCATGATAATGTTCCTTTCTTTTTCATTTTGTGCTTTAAATTATACTATAATGTATTTAAAAAATCAATGCTAGGTAAAACCGATGGTATTAATCTGTTCTGAAATGTAAATCAGCGTAATCTTTCATTGTGAATTGCGAAAACTGAAACTGTGCTTCAAGTGAAATGGAATCGCCATGCGTCACAACGCATTTGACATTGCGAGGCAATACTACACACGCGAAGCGTATTTCACAAATTCTGCAAAGGAGTTATTTCATTAAAAAGAACCCACACTTGTCTACGACAAGTGTGGGTTCTTTTCTGCCTAAGCGTAACCAAACG
>JAZNQF010000089.1:0-7195 GCA_045590055.1 Acutalibacteraceae bacterium | reverse complement strand
TGTCGATAAAAGCACAAGAACAACAATGCTGTTTTTTCTAAAATATGAAAACAAAAAAGCTAAGACTTATATACACATAAAAATCGTACAAAGCATCGAGCTTTGTACGATTTTCGCATTGTTTTGACCTTTTTTTGCCCTCTCGGAGTACCTTTGTACACCTTCGGGGCAAATAAAAGGCCATCTTGCACCTTTCTCGGCAGTCTGACAGCTTGTCGAAAACGAGTTTTTCGACAAGCTGAAACGGGGCACTTTTTGCAAAGTGCCCCGTTTTGTATAACCGTAGTTATAGAATAAAACCCCTTTAAAGCAACGAGGGTGCTTTAAAGCGGGTTTAACAGTGTTATAATCCAAGTGTAACTGCGAGTTCTTTAACTGCATCTATTATTGTTATGAGGAAAGAAAGGTCAATTCCCGTTGCGTCGGAAAGCAGATTGATGATGCTTTCAATGTTACCTTCGACACCGGCAATATCCACAACGTAATTAACAAGTGTCATGAAAACAACTTCTCTGTCGCCGTAAAGAGCCATGCGCTTTGAACAGTTATCTCCGCTGTTTTCGACTTTAGCAGTTGCGCACTGAGCAAAATTGAGCAGGTCGTATTCGGGTAGGGTGATGTTAAGTGAACTGACAAGACCGCCGATAAGTTCATCAAGGGATTTCATGTGGAGACCGACTCTGGCGATGTTTGCATCTGCGTTGATGAATTCAGCCATTTTGTTGTAGCTCATAACAATGTCGGGCAGAATCTCACACAGATATGAAAGCGGTGCGGCCTTTAGCGGTTCAATAATTGATAGTATCTTGGTTGCAAGGTCTTCCATGCGCTTTGCACCGTCAAGTCCTGAGGATGCAACAAATTCTTTGAGGTCAGGCATTTCACCTGTGTGGAAAGCTTCAAGCAGAGGAATAAGACCGTCGTCGTAGCTTGTGGGGGAAACCATTATGCACAGCGCAAGAGCGTCACCGAAGTGCTCACCGCCTGCACCGCAAGCTTTGATGAACATATCTTTATCACCGGCAGTGATGCCGAAGGGGATTGTGTCAATATCTGCCCATGTTTTACCTGCTGCCTGCTCTGCGGCAACGTAGTTGTATGCATCAGGAAAGCTCTTTTTGAGTGCTGCAAAGTTGATTTCAGCAAATTCCATACCGCAAAGCTCAGCGGTGAACTTCGAAACAACGGTTGCAACCTTGTCTGTAAAAATGAGGCTGTTAAAATCAATCTTCTGAATTTCGGGTGCGAGGGTGCTTTCAAGTGAGTCAAGCGCAGATGCGAGGTTTTCTTCCGTAAGGATCTGACCGAAAAGTGAGGAAAAGTCCTTTTCCTGCGCATTGTAAGCTTGCACTTCAGCTTCAACATCCTTGGGTGTGTCTGCATTTTTTGCAAGTATGTCAAGCAGGCAAGCGAGCAGGTCATTTACACTTTGGCTGTATATGAGTGACTGCAACTCAGCAGAGCTGATGTTCTTGACTTTTGAAAGCACGATGTCTTCAACAACAGCGTAGTTGTTTTCATAAGTGAACAGACCAACGATATACTTGGCAATATGCAGGAAGAGAGCTTCTCTGTCGCCGTTGAGAACAACGCGTTCACCCTTATTGCCGCCGCTTTCACCAACGGTAGCGGTGCTGAGTGTGGCAAGATAATTGAAATCAAGGGCAGGTGCGGTCATACCGAGCGCTTTGACAAGACCTAAAACGATTGAATCAACCGTGGGAAGCTGAAGCTTGACCTTTTCGGTGATTTTTTTGTTTGAATTGAGCAGCTCTGTCGACTTGCCGTAGCTTACAAGAAAATCGGGAAGAATATCCAGAAGATAGGTGAGGGGAGCAGCTTTGGTAGGCTCGATGATGGCAAGAATCTTTTCTGCAAGGAAAGAGATTCTCTTGCTGCCGCTGAGACCTGTTGCCTTCACAAAGCCGATAAGAGAGGGCATTGTGTCTGTGTGAGTGGATTCAAGTGCAGGTACAAGTGCATCGTAGTAGGAGTTGGGAGCATAGAGAATAACTTTCAGCAGGCTGTTGCCGAGGTGTTCTGCACCTGCGCCGCATGCCCTGATGAAAGCTTCTTTGTCACCGGCGGTGATGCCGAAGGGGATAGTACCGATTGTGTCCCACGTGGCGTCTGCTTCTTTTTGAGCTTTGACGTATGCGTATGCATCGGGGAACTGCTTTTTGAGTGCCTTGAACTTGATTGATGCAAATTCTTTTTCAGTGAGAATGGCTGTGTACTTTGCAACCATTGTGGCGATCTCATCGGTGTAAAGCATTGTGTCAATGTTTAAAGAACCAATAAGGGATGCAAGCAATTTGTCAAGCTCGTCAAGGTCGGCCTTGAGACCGTCTTTTGTGCTCATACCGGTGTAAAGACTGCTTGTGTCGGGTGCGGATGTTTTGAGAGTTTCAACCTCAGCGGCACAGTCGACTCTTTCGCCTGAAGTTACGTGGAAGAAAACTGCGGTAACTGAGCCGAAAATGATTGCGACCGACAGGATTACGCTGATTACTGCAATAGTCACTTTCTGTGTCTTGCTCATAATTTCTACTTCCTTATACATTAATATAATGAATAATGATATATTATTTGCCCTGAATTTTCAATAGAATAGAGATAAAATTAACTTTAATTTAATACAAAAACACTGCAATTGTCGAAAACAACTGCAGTGTTATTAATCACTTATTTTTCTTCTGATTTTTCATCAATGGTGTTTTCCTGATTGCGGTAAACCACAAACTTGCAGAACAGATATTCAAGCACGAAGTTGGAAAACATTGTTACGGCAAGCACGATGTATTCATTGACACCTGCGCCTGTTGCCATGTCGCCAAGCCATGTTGAAAGAGGGGTGAACACAAGGTAGAAGCCAAAAACCTTTGCCATTGCAATCGGAATGTTTGCGGCGGAGCGGAAGGTATAGCGGCGGTTAAAGGTGAAATTCCACACAATTGAAAGCACGAGTGCGATGAGGTATGCGGGCCAATATTGCATTTTTGCAACCTCGTTGAGCAATGTGAATGAGAGCACCTGAATTATGCCTGCCGAGGCGGAGAACAGAGCGAATTTGACTGCCTGCAGTGCATCACTTTTTTTCATTTTACATTACCTCCGAATATGTCTTGAATACAATTATATATTATATGTTTGGAAAAAGCAAGAGCGGGTGTTTCTAATCGGTGAGGATGTTTATTTATCCGACCTCTCCATCTGCGCAACCTTTCTCAATATATCCACCGACGGGCCGGGTATTCTGCCGAGGTGGTCTGGCCCGACGTTGATAAGATAATTTATACCGAGCGAGTTCAGATGCTGCTTGTTGCCATAAAGCTCGGCGGGTGATTTCCAGTTTTGGTCTCTGTAGGAAAAGCCCCAGGAATTGTTGAGCGTGCATGCCGATTCATATAACCCGTGAGGACTGGGTTTGAAGCCGCCTATACTCTGATAATCAACGTCGGCAGGGGAGGCGGCGCAAAGCTTTTCCCATTCCGCCTTGCTTGCGGGAATTTCGTTGTCACCCAAAGAAACGTAGTCGTATGCACCGTTGCCGAGGCGTGAATTGATAAGACAGTTTGGCTGCAGATGCTTGACCGTGCTGTAAATCAGCTTGCTTTGCGCTTCGTTCAGTGTCATCGGCACGTCAAACCACGCGAGAAAAATGTCACCGTAGTTTGACATGATTTCTTCAATCTGCGGAAGCATCTTGTTTTCAAAGCAAATTGAAAAATCCTTTTCATCGGGATTTGGAAAATCCCAACTGTTATCCCACGTTACACCTGAACAGCCCATGTGGTTTGACAAATATCCGCCGCCATGTTTTTCGTGCCAGTCGAGGTCCTGCGAATAATAAAAACCGAGCTTGATGCCGTGCTTTGCGCAGGCTTCAGCTAACTCGCCGATAATATCCCTTTTAAACGGCGTTGCATCAACAACGTTGTATTTGTCAACTTTTGAGTGAAACAACGCAAATCCGTCATGGTGCTTTGTTGTTACAACAAAGTATTTCATTCCGCACTCTTTGGCGAGTGTTATGATTTCATCAGCATTGAAATATATTGGATTGAACGCCTTTGCAAGCTGCTCGTATTCCTTGATTGGTATTGCAAAATGTGAGCCTATCCACTCGGCGTAGTTGTCGCCGAACTTGCCTTTGTATTCGCCGCCGAGCAGGGAGTAAAGCCCGAAGTGCATCATCATTCCGTAGCCTGCCTGCTTAAAAAATTCAATGTTGTTCATTTCTTCACCGCCTGTCAGTATACCACGATTATAATCAAAACCTCTGCCAAAATCAAGCCTGACGTCAGTTTGATGTTATTTCGTATATGGAAATTTGCATCGCAGAGATATTCTCCCTGCTAAAAATGAATTTTCTGACAATATTTCTGATTTTGTTGTTGAGCTTATTGCAATTATTATAAAAATGTGATATATTCATATAAAATTTTAGTTTTTTACAACTAAAAAACATGGAGATGATATGATGTCAAAAAACAAAACTGTTTCGGCAACGGAAGTTCCCGAAAACGCACTCTCGCCCGAGCAGATTAAGCACATAGGCAAATTTGAGTATTTTTGCCTCTTGCTTGCACGAGTAGGCGGTATGTTCGGCACCACACTCACAGGTACACTTGCAGCAGCCTTCCTGCACGAGCTGTATTACGGGCCCGCAGGCGTTGACTCAGAGCAGATTGCGGGTATTCTCGCAGTGCAGACCACCCTCACAACAATCCTCGGTGTTGTTATGGGCTTTGTTTCTGCAGTTATCGTACAAAAATGGAAAACTCGCTGGGGCAGATACCGTCATTGGTACATAATCTGCCTTGTTCCCACATTCCTGCTCACCGTTTTCTATTTCTACGTACCTCAGGGCTGGACAATTCAGCAGATGAACCTTCTCCGTTACGGTATTGCCTGCTGTCAGACCATATTCAACACGTTCAATAACTATGGCCAGAACATTACTCAGGTTATCTCTCCCAACCACAAGGAAAAGAAAACCGTTGCAACAGTCTGGCAGTTGTCCTACTACCTCGGCTACGGCGGAGCTTACATTTCAACCTTCATTTACGGCCTTTTCAGCGACGACAAGAACAAGATGTACATGACACTTGCCATCGTTGCTGCTGTTGTAACTTTCTTCGGTAACCTTATGTGCGGTCTTTTCTGCAAGGAAAGAATCGAACTTCCCCAGAAGAGCATCAAGGTTTCCAAAACTCTCCTGCAACTGTTCAAATACAAAAACTACCGTGCATATCAGTTCATACAGTGGGCAAACGTTCTGGCTATGCTCGGCAAAATGTCAACGTTTCTTGCGGCAATCACGGTTGGTTCTTCAAACAACATCCTGCTCACAATTCCCACCGCCGCAGGTACTGTTGTCGGTAACCTTATCACCGCCAAGCTTTCCAAGAAGCACGAGCCCACAAAGCTGCTTAAGTTCTGCGGTCCCTATTCAATGATTTCAGCAGGTATTCTGTTCCTTATCTGCTTTGTTGAAGCAAAAATGGGTCTTATGTTCTTTGAAGGCTGGAACAGTATTTTCTTCTATGTATTCTATTTCCTTTTCGGTGTCGGCATCGGTGTTCAGGAGCTTTCCAACTCCCATTTCAACGTCGAATATTTCGACTATCTTGAATGGGAAACAGGTGAGCGTATCGAAGCCATTCAGGGCATCATCCCCGGTTGGATTACTACTGCACTCAACTACGGCAAAGAGATGATAATCCCCTTTATGATTGCATGGGTAGGCTATGAGGCATCCAGCGAGGGCGATCTTGTTGCCACAATGCAGGCTCAGCCCACATACATGAAAACATGCCTGTGGCTCGTTGCCTTCCTTGTTTTCGGCTATGCACTCAGCAACCTGCTCAAAGCTATCATCCTCAAAACAATGTATAACGTTGAGGGTGAAACCAAAGAGCAGATGTATAAAGACCTTGAAAAGATGCGCGCAGAGCGTCACGCAGAAAACGAAGCAATTGAAGCTGCTGCAAAATAATTAGAACGAAAAGGGCTGACATCCGGAATATGGAGGTCAGTCCTTTGTGCTGATATTTTACCGTTTAAAATATTGGAGACAACAACCAAGCCGAAAGTCCTCTCGCAAGGGCTTTCGGCTTGAACTTTTGATATGTTAACGGTGAGCAGAAAGGTGAATTTTGTTGATTTCAGTGTTCTTTTGTGATATAGTAAATTGTGTAGAGATTTAACTTTAATTAACAGCAACGCAAATAATAACGTAAATAATCAAAATCTATTTTGAATAGGGGTGATTATATGAGAATTGTTGTATCGTTATATTGGAGAATAAACAACGCGTTTGCGTGTTTTATGTGTTTTATGCTGATATGTGTAACTGTTTGGTCAGTAAGCTCACAATCTGTCAGTAATCTAAGTGATGATATAGTAATAATTTTGCTTACAATTTTTTACTTAGGGTTGTTTTCGTTTTTTATGTTACCATCAGTAAGGCTTATGACTGATGTGAAGATAAACGAAGATGAAATAGCATCGTATTTGTTTAAAAAGTCTTTATGCAAGGTTGACCGCAAGGAAAGAATTTATTATGCTGTTTTTGACGGGCGTGAAAACCTAACCATAACAAAAAAATATATAGCTATATCGAATAAACCATTTGAATATTATGATGCACCGTATTTGCGAATTTTTCATAGTGATAGAAAACCTTTTTTAGGCACGTATGATATTTAAAAACAAATCGTAATTCCTTATAACCATAAAACTATTCCTGTTTTACCAATTGACGGATGGATAAACGTAAGGGATTCCGATTTGGAACAAAACACAGATGATACCCCCTTATCTTAAATTGTACAACCGTTAACTCCAATCTTATGTGATGAACCCCTCACCGCCCGTGGCGGTTGCGCCACCGTAACCGCCACGGGTGCACACCTACGACGGACTCAATCAGCTCAAGCGTGAAGATAACGAGGTGCTTGGCAAAACAATTCTTTATTCCTATTTTGACGGCGGCAACATCCGCAGTAAAAAAGTCGGATCGTAGCCATGTCGTTCTGTGAGCCAAGGAGTTGCCCTGGGGCTTTGTCTTCCTAAGACCGCTTTGGCCTCCGACTTCACCTACGACGGACTCAATCAGCTCAAGCGTGAAGATAACGAGGTGCTTGGCAAAACAATTCTTTATTCCTATTTTGACGGCGGCAACATCCGC
>JAZNQF010000088.1:0-7432 GCA_045590055.1 Acutalibacteraceae bacterium | reverse complement strand
AAAACCACACGTGGCTGTAAATTCCTACAGTAAAAGAAAATGTTTAACAAAATAAACAACGGTGCCGGGGCAGGGGAGGCCCCGCCGCCGCAGGCGGTGGCGAAGGCACCCGCCTGCCTTTTTGCATGCCGGAGTGTATGTGGAGTTGGCAGGTGGGGCGGTGCATGCAAAAAACGCGAAGCTCCCGTGCGGTTTTGCGAAAAGCAAAACCGCACGAGCTTCGCGCGGCGGCGGGCGGTGAATAGTTTTGAGTTTTCTAATCCTCGCCATTAACCGACACCTTATTCAGTTGCGCAGAGATATAATGTGTATGAAGCGGGGTGCGAAGATGACACAGACGGTATACATCGACATTCTTGTTATCACAAACATATACATAGGGTATATATTGCTGAGCCTCGCAGGATTGATTTGTTCATCCAAAGCATCAACTGCACGGCTTTTTCTGTCAGCGGTGCTGCAAGGCGTGTATTCACTTGTAATTCTGTTGCCGCAATTTCCTTTGTGTATAAGATTACCGGCACGGCTTTTGTTTTGTGCTTTGTTTGTTTTTGCGGCTTATGGTTACCGCGGGCGGCGGTCGTTTGTACGGTTGTGCCTTGCGTTTTTTGCTGTCAGTGCGGTGTTTGCGGGGCTGATGAGCGCTTTGTGGATACTGGTTGCTCCCGGCGGTATGGCGTGCAACAACGGTGCGGTTTACTTTCAAATTGACGCGCTGACGCTTGCGGTACTCACCGCAGTATGCTATGCGGTTGTGCGACTGATTTATCTGGTGCTCAAAAGGCAAAGTCCTACACAGTATATATACACAATGCAAGTTGAGGCTTTCGGACGGTATTTCACTTGCAACGCGTTTCTTGACACAGGCAACGGTCTGCATGATGTATTTACGGGTCTGCCGGTGATTGTGGTGGACCGCGACACTGTGGCAAAGCTCTTTGACGGTGTGTTGCCGTTTGATGTTGAAGCGGTAGAAAGTGCGGCAGCTTTGCCGCGCGGATTCAGGCTTCTGCCGTGCAGTACGGCTTCGGGTGGTGGCCTTATGGCGGTGTTCAGGCCTGAAAACGTGGTTTTACGTTGCACAACAGGCGAAGCACAAACCGAGAACGTATTGATAGGTATTGCGCCGCACAGAATCAAAAACGGTGATTATGAAGCGTTGCTTAGTGTTGACGCGGTTGACAGTGCAACGAAAAGGAGAGTTGGTATAAATGCTTAAAACTTCAATTACACAAGGGATGCAACGGCTGATTGATTGCATAAAACATACTGTATCGGGTGAGGTTTTCTACATAAACGGGCCTGAAAATTTGCCTGCTCCGTTGTCAAAGCAAGAGGAAACACAGGCTCTTGAGCTTCTTGAGCACGGTGACGAGGAGAGTAAGCGCTTGCTCGTGAGCCACAATCTGCGTCTTGTGGTTTACATAGCGAGAAAATTTGAAAACACAGGCGTGGGTATTGAAGACTTGATATCAATCGGCACAATCGGGCTTATCAAAGCGGTAAATACATTTCGTCCGTCAAAAAACATTAAGCTTGCAACCTATGCTTCGCGGTGTATTGAAAATGAGATACTGATGTATTTGAGAAAAATGGCTCACAGTAAAACTGAGATTTCCATTGATGAGCCATTGAAAATTGACTGGGACGGAAATGAGCTTCTGTTGTCTGATGTGCTGGGGAGTGATAACGATGCAACCAATAGGGATATTGAGTCACAGGACGAGTGCAGTATGCTGCTGAAAAAAATTGACAGGCTTGATGAGCGAGAGCGGCAGATTATGTGTCTGCGCTTCGGGTTGTACGGATCCAAGGAATACACGCAAAAGCAGGTTGCGGATATGCTCGGTATATCGCAAAGCTACATATCAAGGCTGGAAAAGCGCATTATCAAAAAGTTGAAGAAGGAGATGGAGATGTAGCTGTAAACCCGCCCGCCTCGTTTGCATGCGCGGTAGAACCTAAGCAGAAAAAGCGAAGCACCGAAGCGCATACAAACGGATTTTCGCGCAGGCGGATATGGCGAAATTAATATGCGTACGGGCGCAAAAATCCACGGCTTGCCGAACGGCAAACCGCAAAAAGTTTTGTTTAACACCCACTTGAAAAGCACGTCAAAACATGGTATATTAATGCAAAAGAATAAGCGCAGATGAACAGTTGCGCGCTATTGTAACTGTTGTCGGGCATGCTGCAAGATGGCATGTTCGAGGATAAGGAAATTGCGGTGAGAATCCGCAGCAACAGCCATTACCGTATCTCCTGCAAAGTGTAGGTCAAGTCGGAATGCTTATCGGTCTGTGTCACATGAAAGTCTCTTGGGCAAATGGGGAGATGTGTGAAGCTGACAGAAGCACCGGCTGTTTCTGTTCAGGTAAGGTATGGCAGGATACCGCTACACAAGCACCCTTATGGGTGCTTTTTGTTTTTACAAAAGGTGTCTGTGAGGAGAACTTTCATTTATTCTTTTCAAAAAAGAAAGGATGAAGAAAATGAAAAAAACTACTGTCTCTGTTGTATCCGTTCTGCTTGTGCTTATATCACTTATAAGCTTTGCAGGTTGCACCCCGTCTGAGGGTGTTGAAAAAACAGGTCTTTGGGAAAATGCGGTATACCTTGAAAACCAGACCTTCGGTGAAGGCAAAAACACTGTTACGGTTGAAGTGAAAGCAGAGGAACAATCTGTTACTTTCACCGTAAAGACTGATGAAGAAACCGTTGGTGCCGCCTTGCTTGAGCACAAGCTGATTGACGGTGACAACAGCGAATACGGTCTTTATGTTAAAAAGGTAAACGGTATTGTTGCTGACTATGATGTTGACCAGAGCTATTGGGCGTTTTATATTAACGGTGAGTATGCCACAAGCGGTGTTGACAGCACGCCGATAACCGAAGGCGACACGTATCAGCTTGTTTACACAAAATAAAACAAGCCGAAAGCCGCAAGTGCTCAACATTTACGACACGGTTGTGTTTGCTATGTTGGGAACGGTTATGTTCTGCTCTAAAATTGCGATGGAGGCTCTGCCGAACATTCACCTGCTCGGAATGTTCACAATGGTATTCACTGTGGTCTTTCGCAAAAAGGCGCTTTTCCCGATTTATGTTTACGTTTTTCTTAACGGATTGTATTCGGGCTTTGCGATGTGGTGGATTCCTTATCTGTACATCTGGACTGTGCTTTGGGCGGTTACGATGCTATTACCGCAAGAGCTCAGCAAGAAAGTAGCTTTCATTGTCTACCCTGTAATTTGCGGACTTCACGGACTTTGTTTCGGGGTATTGTATGCGCCTGCTCAGGCTCTGATGTTCAACCTGAATTTCAAAGCGATGCTCAACTGGATTGCTGCAGGGCTTCCGTGGGATGTTCTGCACGGCGTTGGTAACCTTGCCGCAGGGTTGCTTGTTTTTCCGTTATCTGAGCTTATAAGAAAGCTGTATGCCGGCAGATTGCGATGAACCCGCCCGCCGTGTTTGCATGCGCGGTGATGCGGTTGCAAAAAAATGCTACACCGTTAAAGCGCATGCAAACGGATTTTTGCGCAGGCGGATGTGGCGAAATGAATATGCGTACGGGCGCAAAAATCCACGGCTTGCCGAACCGGCAAGCCGTGGCGGGCGGGCGCCGCGGGCGGCTCGCGAAAGCGAGCCGCTTTCGCATGCGCACCACACACGCGCAAAAAAAACGGCACGTCTGCCGCGCATGCGAAAATGCGGGCACGCGGGAGTGCTCCGTCGGCTTACATCGCCGTCGCCCCGCGTGCCCGCCGCGGCGCATAGGCGGCTTGCAAAGCAAACCGCAAAAAGGTAGTTCAAAGCGTTTGCTTTGAACTACCTTTTATCATGCTGATATTTAACCTGTTATATTACCCGGCGCATAGGTTGAATCAACCCCTTGGTCACCCCAATAGGCAACGCGTTTTTTGCCGTTATCAAACGCAAGGTATACATTTTCACCGTCAACACCGATATCGTAGAGATACTTGTTTGTTCCGGTTTCATCGGTGTGCAGTGCCATAAGCTGCATTTTGCCGTCAGCACCCTCGTGGAAGCTGAGTTCAAACGTGCCTCCGATGTGAAAAATGTTGAAATATTCAAGCTTACCGTTTTCGGATGCAGTCAGCGCAAATGTGAACAAACCTGAAGTCGGCCCGACGCTGAGCGAACACTTTTCCATAATTCCGTCTGAGTCAATGTCGAACTCCGCAGTGTCAAAAACTGCGTTAAAGGTGTTGTTTTCGGCAATGGTGAAGTTTTTGCTGAACTCCGCGCCGTCAGGTACAGGCGACTGTGTGTCCATTGTGCCGCCGAAATAGCGGTATTCGGGTATCGGTGAGGATGCTTTTGCATCAAACACAATTGCATAGTCGTCTTTAACCCTGAAAACGTAGGTGTTTTTTCCGTCGTCTGTGCGAAGAATCAGCTTCTTGCCGTCATATTCATACTTGCCGATTGCGAGGTAACTGCTGTACCCTGAAAAACAGAAGGTGAACGATTTGTCTGCATCAACAAGTGAAACCGTGGGTGATATCGGGTCAACCGAGTTGGTGTAGGTGTACACCGTATCTGCCACGTTGACGGATTCAAACGTCTGTGCCGTTTCCATCAGCGCTCTCAGTTCACTTTCAATTTCTGCGGTCATCGGGCAGGCTTTCTCCTGAAAAACAAACAGCTTCTGTGCGAAACCAAAATATAACCACGCGTTGCGGTACATAATCTGTCCGTCAAAAATGTACTCTTCACGCGTTGCAGATTCTTCTGCTTTCCACGTTTGCTTTTCAATCGTGTCAAAGAATTTGTCTGCTTGCTTGTTGTCCATTATGGCGTAGCTTTTGTAGCTTTTTTTGATCACACGTTCTGCCGTCTGCGCTTCATAGAAGAACACGGAACCGTTACCGAAGGCGGTTTGTACCGCCGCACCGTTAACTGCGTATTTTTTTGCCACACGGTAAAGCTCGCGTATGTGCGAAGAATCGCTGTTGGTTTTATTGTCAAAATAAAAATTGTAATAGCCGAAGCCGAGGTAATATGAGCCGTCTTTCTGTTCAAGCAGAATGAACAACTCGTCAGGTCCTTGCGAGTCATTGTTGTTATACTGAAGCTGCCACATGCGGTTGTTGTTTTTCTTAAGCATCGACAGTGAATAACCGTCGTTCCATGAAAACTCGCTTTCTGTGAACCTTGAATCAAAGTTATCCTCATTCAAGGTCACTTCCTCAAGAAGACCAACGTCAACAATGATGCCGTCTGTGCGGATTTCCTGCAGGTTCATGCCGTTAACGAGGCGGTAATTTGAAACGTTTGGCATGGATGATGATGCAAATGAATACATACTCGACACAAAGACCTGCTCAGTCAGCTCAAGCAAATGTACGCTCACACCGTCAACTGCCGCTTTCAGCTCAAATTCAATCCATACCTTGTAGTCTTCGTTGGGCTTGCCTTCAATTGAGCAACTTGTTTCAAAGCGGTAAACGCCGGGTTGTGCCATATCAAGCCCGTTGAGACCGTACTTTTTTGTGGTGTTGCTCAGCGGCGAAAGATAATATCCGATAAGATTCCAGGCGTAATCCTTGTTGTTGCGGCAATCCTCCCAACCGCCGTAACCGTTGTTGCCGTTGGTGTTGTAATAGATGTAAAACTCTTCGCCGAATATGATATCGTGCTGAGATTTGTTTTTCCATTTTACCGATATAAACGGTGACGGCTCGGAAAGCTCAACGGACGTTATTTCAACGCTCAGTCCGTCAAGCTGACTTCCTCTGTCAAGCGTTATGAGGTTGCCTATATCGTCGGCGTGTGGGGCATCAGTGCTTTTGGGGTTGGTTAAAAATGCAACGGAAATTGCCACGCAAGCAAGCAACGCTGCAACAATAAGCCAGAATGCAGGCTTTTTATAGCTGAGCACGCTTTTGATTCTGCCTTTGACACCAACTTCGCCAAAAGCCAGCGGACAAGCGGTTACCGCCTTAACAGGCGCACTGCAGTTTATAAGCACGTAGGAATAAGCTTTTCTGTGTTCGGTGTCCATATCTCTGATGACTCGCTCATCGCAGGCAAACTCAATGTCGCGGCACAGAAGCACGTATGCCACCCACAAAACAGGGTTAAACCAATATATGCTCAGAAGAAGAAAACCAAAGGGTTTCCAAAAATTGTCGTGACGTTTGAGGTGCGCTTTTTCGTGCGCGATAACGTATTCCATATCCTCCTGAGCCATATCAGACGGAAGATATATTTGGGGTTTGATTATGCCAAGTATAAACGGAGTTGCGATACTGTCACAAAGTCTCACATTATCTCTAAGCTGAGCCGCTTCTCTGACCTTAAGGCGGATTTTTGTGTAACTAACAAGGGCGTACAAAAGCATTGCTGTCACGCCGATAAGCCAGATTGCAGAAGCGATAAACGTGACAATCTGCAAGGGGTTTGCGCTATCACCCGGGTTCGGCGCAAACGATTCTGTGATAATTGGATTAACAACACTGTTGAAAAGCGGCAAGCCCGTGCTCACTGACGGTGTGGGTGAATAAACAATGTCCGGCGGAACAGTTTGCGCGCTTGGAAGCAGGCTAAGCACACTTTCAAAGGAAAACGGGCAGATAAGCCGCAAGGCAACCGTTGACCACAGTGCCACGATGATGCTTTTGGGAGCTTTTTTGAAAATCAGCCTTACTGCGACGATGCCAAGAACCAGCCAGCTTGCGTTGATGCTCATGTTAAGAAGTCTGATGAAGATGCTTTCCATTTTCAGTCCTCCTCATATTCTGCAACCATTTTTCTCAACTGACTCACTTCTTCTTTTGTCAGCTTTTTGCGTGCGGTGAAAGCGGCAAGAAATGCAGGCAGGGAGCCTTCAAAAGTTTCTTCAACAAAGCGCTCACTTTGTACGCCGAAAAATTCCTGACGTGTCATCAGTGATGTTACTGTGCCTTTTTCGTTTTTGAAAATGCCTTTGTCGCACAACCGTTTGAGCACGGTGTATGTGGTGGATTTTTTCCAGCCGAGTGAAGCTTCGCTGAGTTTTGAAAGCTCGGTTGAAGAAATAGGCTCGTTATTCCAGATAATGTCTGCGAATCTGGTTTCGATTGTGCCCATTTGATATTCGCCCATGGTGATACCTCCTTATTCTACATATTGTAGACCGATATCATTCTACAACATGTAGACCGATTTGTCAAGAGGGGGTTCATATTTTTTTCAGACGGTTGTGTGCACGGATGCTTCATTGTAAAGGCGCACAGCAAGCCGTGCGCCGCCCGCCGCCGCGGCGCGCTTGCGGCAGAAGCTACGGGGAAGCAGACGTGTTGGTGCAAGCGCGCCTGTTTTTCGCGCAATGCGGCGGCGGCTCCGCCGCCACGCGCGCGAAAAAACGCAGGCAGCCCATCCGGGCTGCCTGCGGCGGGGGGGGCCTCGGGGGGGGTTCCCTCGG
>JAZNQF010000087.1:0-7553 GCA_045590055.1 Acutalibacteraceae bacterium | reverse complement strand
CGTGAATTTTCACGCACTTTTCGGCGCTTCGGCTTTGAAAGGCGGAAGCCTTCCTGTAGCCTCATCATCCGAAAATTACGCAAAAATTTGCACTTTCAGGTCGAAGATTTTTTACAGAGGAGATTTTCGGCGAGCCAAGGCGCAAAACACAGCAAATCCTTGACGGATTTGCGAGTATTTTAACGAAGGATTGACGGAAATCCACCTGTAAAAAACGGGTTCGGATTATACCCGTCACCCTACCTTAATAAGAAACGAACCTTGATTTTACGTATAGTATATTCTGCTGATGAAAAAAGCCGGATCGCTTGCTCTTTTTTTTAAGTTATTGTAGAATTAAACTGAAAAGGGGATGAGAACATGCTTAGTGAGTTGATGTTGAACAAGAATCTGCCGTCGCTTATGTCAAGAAAAGAAATGCTGGATATTCTGGCTGCTGAGGAATACGGTGTTATGCCGCCCGCACCTGATGAACTGAGTTTCAGTGTGCAGGAGGATATAATTCCAAACTTCTGTGGGGGTAAAGCAATTTGCAGCCGAATCACCGCAAATTGTGAAATATACGGCAAACGGTTTTCGTTTCCGTTTTATTCGACAACCCACACCGACGGCAAGAAGCATCCGTTTTTTGTGCATATAAATTTCAGATCCGATATACCTGACAAGCATCAACCAACAGAAGAATTGATTGATAACGGCTTTAATATTCTTTCTTTCTGTCACAACGATGTGACGAGGGATAACGATGATTTTACGGATGGTCTGGCGGGGGTTCTCTATGAAAACGGTGAGCGATTACCGCACAGTGCAGGGAAAATTGCAATGTGGGCATGGGCAGCTCAACGCGTGATGGATTATGCTGAAATGCATGCAGAAATGTTTGATCTTGATTGTGCCGTTGTGTGCGGACATTCAAGGCTTGGAAAAACCGCGCTTCTTTGCGGCGCGGTGGATGAACGTTTCAACTTTGTTTATTCAAACGATTCCGGTTGCTCCGGTGCGGCAATAACAAGGGGCAAGCGCGGTGAAACCGTTGCAGATATATGTGACAGCTTTAGCTATTGGTTTTGTGAAAGCTACCGTAAATACATTCGGGCTGAGGAGAAAATGCCGTTTGACCAGCATTTCCTCGTGGCTTCAATTTCACCACGGAAGGTGATGATAGGCAGTGCGCACGAGGATATCTGGGCAGACCCACTGTGTGAGCAGCTTTGTTGCTTTGCCGCATCGCCTGCTTTTAAAAACGGCTTTGTTTGCCCTGACCGCGTAGCAGATGTAGGTGAGGTCTTCCTTGACGGAGACATAGGATATCACCTCAGACACGGCAAGCATTTTTTTAGCCGTGAGGATTGGAATCGGCTTATTCTATTCATAAAACATCACTATAGAATCCGCTGATTTTGCGCATAACTTTGTTAAACCTTTTATAATAGCAAGCAACTCCCGCAACACATGAGCGTGTTGCGGGAGTTGCAGTTTTAATTAAAGCAAACCGTCAAAAAGGCGGAGATTCTGCTTGTCGGCTTTGAGTTCGCCTGACTGAATACGTTTGATGATTTCAACTATTCTGTCATTAATCGGGGTGGGCACACCGTATTTCTTGCCGAATTCGCAAACGACACCGTTGATTGCATCAACCTCGCAGGGCTTGCCTTTCTTGAGGTCCTGAAGCATTGAGGGCTCAATGAGCCTGTGCTTTTTCATTGCAATGGGAAGCAGTGCACAGCCGAAAAGTCGCTTAAGTGCGTTTTTGTAATAGAAAAGACCGACAATGTTTTTGCCCTGCACGGGTGCAAAGGTAACACCTGCGGCATGGCCGACATCGATGCACTCTTTCATGCAGCGGATGGCAACCTTTTTGCCGTCTTTGTCCTCAGAGACGTCGCCGAAAACACCGCCGACAACCGTGCCGAGACCTGAGAAGGTTGCATTGATGAGAAGCTTTGACCAGCGTGCGCCCATGAGGTTGGTTTCTTCATGTACGGGACACATAAGTTCAAGCAGGTCTTTTACGGTTTTGAACTGCTCATCTGTGATGCCGTTCATTTTGCCCATGTGGAATGAGAGACTGTCTGTTTCGCTTGTCAGCTCGCATACGCCCGGCTCGATGAGTGCGGCACCCCATTCAACCGCACAGCCCATCGTGTGGTTTTCGCCAACAATTTCTGCAATGCCCGGCTCGGGGATACCGTTTTGAAGGGTTACGATAACGCCCTTTTCTGAAAGAAAGTTTTTGAGCATTGTAACAACTTCACGGTTGTGAAGCTGCTTTGTGAGAAGAATGATGACATCGTATTCACCCTGCATTTCGTCGGGGGTGATTGCCTTTACGGGTACTGTCATATCAACTGTGCCCGTGATATGCGCACCTTTTTCGTTAAGAATTGCAACATGCTGCTTGTTGCGGTTTATGAGGTCGATTTCTCCGCCGTTTTTGGTGATGAATGCGCCGAGTACGGTGCCGAGTGAGCCTGCGCCGTAGATTGCATATTTTGCCATATTATCCTCTTTTCCGAAAACGTACCGTGTATTGTCTGTTCGGTATGTTCCCAAGTTTTTACATGTTTGGCTATATTCTACCACTAAAATGAATAATCATCAATATGTTTTTGTTAATCCGTGAAAAGAAAAAACTTACTGCATAAGCTTCAGAAGAAAGTGTGTTCCATAAAGCAGGTGGTTATTCTGCGGTGGATTTATATATGAAAATACGATGCTGAAACAGATAGGTTGTGTGCGGATGTTGTTGAATAGACGTTGACTTATTGTTAACTTTTTATGACAACACTTGCCTTTTTAATGCAATTTAATTATAATAATGTTGAAAATAAGATAATGTGTTATTATTCAATCAAGTGTTGAAATAATAAAGGAGTATTTATGAATACCAAAAACAACAGACGCCACAGAATGACAATTGATCTTATTGAAAACGCATTTATGGAGCTTTTGCAAACCAAGGAGTTGCAGAAAATCACGGTTTCTGAGCTGTGCCAGCTCGCTGATGTGAACCGCAGCACGTTTTATGCAAACTACCTCGACGTTTATGACCTTGCAGACAAATTGCGCGAAAAACTCTATAAAGCATTTGAAGAGGAATTTCCGGGCCTTTCAAACGAAACAAGACAGTACGGTTCTCTGAGGATGTTCAGGCACATCAAAGAGAATCAAATGCTGTATAAAACTTTTTTTAAGCTTGGATACGATGAGCTTGTTGACACTTCAGTATATGATATTGAACAGGCAACGAAGGATTTCGACAATAAGCACATTAAATATCATGTGGAGTTTTTCCGTCACGGCTTCAACGCCATTGTGAAAATGTGGCTTAACGGCGGTTGTGTGGAGTCACCTGAGGAAATGGCAGAAATTGTTAAGCGCGAATATGCAGGCCGCGGATATTAAAAATACGGAGTGTGATATGTTGAAGAAAATCGATTTATCCTTTCTGAAAGACTTGAAAATAACCAATTTCATTATGTTGACAATTGCGGGGCTAATAAATGCTTTTGGCGTTACGTTTTTTATTGCGCCCGTCAATCTTTACGACAGCGGAATCTCGGGCACGTCAATTTTGCTTTCTCAGCTTACCCCTCTTTCGTTGTCGGTTTTTCTGGTTGTGCTGAATATACCGTTATTCCTGCTCGGGCTTAAAAAGCAGGGCGCGGCGTTTACGATATACGCGGTTTTCACCGTTGCGTGCTATTCGTTGTTTTCGTGGATAATCATTGACGTGTTGCCCGTTGATGTCAGCTTTGCTTCACCACTTGCAAAGCAGGATTTACTGCTTTGTGCGCTTTTCGGCGGCATGATTTCAGGTGTTGGCAGCGGTCTTGCAATCCGTTACGGCGGCGCGATGGACGGCGTGGAGGTTGTTGCGGTGCTTTTTGCACACAAGCTCGGCTTATCCGTCGGCACGTTTGTGATGATATTCAACGTGATTTTATATATTGTGTGCGGCTTTGTGCACAACAACTGGATTCTTCCGCTTTATTCGATTGTGACGTACATTGCAGGCTCAAAATCAGTTGACTTTGTGGTTGAGGGTATCAACCGTTCAAAAGCAGCGATGATAATTACCGACAAACCTGAAGAAGTCTGCACGGTGCTGAGCGAGGAATTCGGCAAGGGAATCACAACAATGAATGCAAAAGGTTTTTATTCCAATGCAGACAAAACAGTGGTTTATGTTGTTCTTCATTGGTACCAGATTGGCAAAGTGAGAGACGTTGTGCATAAAGAAGACCCGTTTGCTTTTATAACAATCACAGAGGTTGCAAACGTTTTTCCGTCAAATGCGTCGGAATAAAACATAATTACACATACAATCCGCCCGATACCTTGAGTGTCGGGCGGACTTTTTCGCGTTGGTTTCATTGGATGCATTTGTCGCGGCAACCGCCCGCCGCCCCAACGGGCACAATGAGAGGCGGTGGGTTAATAGGATTGTGTGTTTGTGCCCGTTGTTTTTTTGCACGCAGGGTAGGTGGGCAGGAAATGTCCGAAGGTGCGGTTTGCGTGCAAAAAAAGCCGTTCCCGTGCGGGAACGGCGGGCGGCGGGCGCCTCTGTGGCAAGCACCACGCTTAAGGCGCGCTTGTTGTTCTTGGTGGTGATGCAGTTGAGGCAACTGTTGTCCACACATAGGTTTCGTACGGGTCAACGTATTCCATGTCGAAATGCTTTTCTGCTTGAGAGCGACATTCAGCCAAAAGCGCCTTGTGCAGCTTTTCATTGTGGATAACCTTATTCTGCAGATACCACGGAAACTTTTCGCGAATGTCGTCAACGTAGTCTGTACCCATGCCGGGCTTCCACACCATTGAGCTGTAGCCGAAGCCCGTCATGTCAAGGGTGATGACGAGAGGGGAGATGAAGCCTGAGCCGCTGCTGATGCTTTCACCGTCTGTGTAATATTCCTGATATGCGACAAGTACATAAGCCGTGGTGACTCCGTTTTTGTTTTCTGCTTTGAGTATGCGGTGTGCTTCCGTAGGAAAAACATCTTCGCTGACGTCTTGCCTGCCGTGCTCAAGTATAACCTGATGCAGATACGCTTCAGTTTCACCGTCAATGGCTGTGCTGACGGGATTTGTAAGAAAAACAATACCGATAACAATACACACCATAAGCGTTGCGGCAATAACCATTGCCGTAGGTTTTTTGTATTTAATCACGTTTTTAATCCTTTCTTTAACTCCTACCTCACCGAAAGCCAGAGGGCAGGCGGCAAGGCTGTAATGCTGAACACTGCATGACAAAAGTGAGACGGAATACGACTTTTTGTCAGCCATGCTCATTGTTCTGATAACGCGTTCGTCGCATGCAAGCTCAATGTCGCGGCACATGAGGGCGTATGCAACCCACATCAGTGGGTTGAACCAATATACGCACAGCAACACGTAACCCAGCGGCTTTGACAGGTAGTCTCTGCGCTGAAGATGCGCGTTTTCGTGCAGAAGAACGTTCTGCAGGTCTGCTTCATTTATGGTTGACGGGAGGAAAATGAGCGGTTTAAAAAAGCCGAGGATGAAAGGAGATGCGATTTCGTCACAGTAATACGCATTGTCGCGGAACAAAACAGAGGCGCCGACTTGCTTCTTCAGCCGCAAATATGATGCGATGCCGTGAATGATCATCGTAGCCATGCCTGCAAGCCAAACAACAGAGGCGATGTACGTGATGATGAGAAGCGGATTGAGATAATCGCCGTCTGGTGCGCTGATTTCGGTGAAGGTCAGACTTCCGTCTGATACACCAAGTGAGTAGTGCACGTGATTGTTGAAGGCGTGCTTAAAAATGTCTGCTGCGGTAGGTGCAAAGCTTGAACTTGAATTCACAAGCTCAAGCGGCAGAAAGTTCGCTGACGGCAGTATGCTCAGTGTGCTTATTAACGAAAACGGGCACACAAGTCTCACGCCGACAAATGCCCACAGCACGCAGTTTACCCATTTAGGTGCTTTTTTGAGCAGCAGACGTGCAACAAGCACCGCAAGCACAAGGTAGCTTGCGGATATGCTCATGTTAAAGAGCCTGATAAACAAATTGTGCACACTCATACCTCCTTGGCAGTTTCAATCACTTTGCGAATTTCGGCAATCTCATCAGGTGAGAGCTTTTGTTTTTTTGTGAAAGCCGCAATGAATGCAGGCAGAGAACCGCCAAAGCTTTCTTCAACAAATTTTCTGCTTTGCAGAGATTCAAATTCCTCTTTTGAAATCAGCGAGGTAACAACGGAATCCTTGTTTTGAAAAATGCCGCGGTCGCAGAGCTTTTTGAGCACGGTGTATGTTGTGGATTTTTTCCAGTTGAGCTTTTCTGCGCAAAGTGTGACAAGCTCGCGCGAACTCAACGGCTCGTTGAGCCAGATTATGTCTGCAAACTGTGCTTCAACTGTGCCCATTCTCATTTCCTGTGTGTTTTCCATAAAGGTGTCCTCCTTGGTCTATAGGTAGTCGACTATCTATCTTTAGTCTATCATCAATAAACCGATTTGTCAACTATTTTTTTTAAGTATTTTTCAATGCGGAATTATGCTTCAAAAAAAGAGCAGTTTTTCGCTTTCTAATCTAAAAAGCAGTATTGAAAAACAGTGGCTGAAGTGTTATACTTTATCCAAAATAAAAGAAAGATGTGGAAAAAATGAGCAAAGTAACAAACGAAGCAAAAATCAAAAATCCTATCATCGTAGCCATCAGGGAACAGCTTGAACACAGAGCGTTGTGGCTTTATCTGCTTTGCGACGAAGCGGGCAAAAAGGGTCTTGAATGGGAAGCGTTTGCACCTGCGGCAATCAGAAGATGCGGTCTTTCACAGGGCGCAGGTCTTGTTAAAAAAGGCGGCACAAAAGGTCTCACGGGTCTGAGAAAATCACTTTTCACAAAGCCTGCACAGTGGGTTTTTGAAATGGAAATCAAGCAGTCCACAGACACAAACCTCGACATCGACTTCCACTATTGTCCGCTTGTTAAGGCATGGCAGAAGGCGGGTTGCACGGACGAAGAAATTGCAAGGCTGTGCGATATCGCAATGTGCGGTGACAACGGCATCGGTGAATGCTACGACAGCGTGCTAGATCTTCCCCAGTGCATTGCAAAGGGCGACCCGATTTGCGCACTGAGATATCATAAGAAGTGAGTCAACGCAAAAACATATAAGAAAAATGCCGGACATGTATGAGCGGGGTTGCTAAGGACAGAAATAAATATTTATGCAGTTGTGAGACACTTTTTATAAGGTGTCTCACAATTTTTTATAAAAAAACAGACACTTTCAAGCTGAAAGTGTCGTAGTGGGTTATATACTTCAAAGCAACCATGCAGAAAAACAAATTCTTTTTTCGGTATGTATGAGTGATATTGCAAATTAAAATTTGCAGTGATATTTTTGATAAATCAAAAGTGATATTGAAGCCTTACGGCTTCAGTTTATTTTATTCGCATAAAACTGTCCGAAGGACAATAACACTGTGCAAAGCACAATAAAACTGCGAAGCAATATCACTCGCCGTATGGCGAATAAAACTGCCGAGTGTCCTTATGAACACTCGGCATAC
>JAZNQF010000086.1:0-89416 GCA_045590055.1 Acutalibacteraceae bacterium | reverse complement strand
AGCATAAAATGATAGTTAGTCAAGTACTTATAAGTTAGTACTACTTATAATATAAATAATACCTTAAATGTAAAAATTTTCGGAAAAGTTGCAAAAAGAGAGCAAAGCTCTAATTTTTTGAGCCGCCGGAGGCGGCTGAAGGCGCCGGACACAACTTCGAGCCTGCAGCTGAAGCTGCGTCACGAAAGTGTTGTATCCGGCGCGGTGGAGATAATGCGCCCGCGCTTCGCTACAGCCCCCGCAGGCCTCCCGTACAGGAGAGCTTTGCTTTATGGGCAACGTGGTACTTCAGAACCAACGTGGCAAAAACCTTAAAGCTGCGGAAGGCAAACAAGGCGCGAGGCAAAGTCCGTGCATCAGAAGCAGCTCTGCCGCGTCGAACGTGCGTACTGAAGGCAACGTGCTGCAGCGGGAAAAGGTGCGCGCTACGCGCGTCATCATAATGCAAACACAACGGCTGTACCGGCGCAAGTACCAACCGGAACGTGCGTGGCAGCCGTTGTATCCTTATACAGCTCTACAACCGAAAACAAACAAAAAAACCGCAAGAGGTGCTCTCCTGCGGTTTGTATATTTTGACGAAGTAGAATCGTAATTTACATTTATTTTGTACAGTTGACAGTAAAGATTTTATCACAGTTTACTAAAATAGTCAACCCCCCTGTATCAACTCTCGCAAAATTTAAAAAAGCGAAGATTTTGCAATTATGCATTATGCAACAAAAAACCTGCAAAAACGCATCACATGCATTCGTGCAGGTTTGAGTTATATTGATACAACACCGCCGATATCTTTTAACTGACCGTTCATTTCTACGAAATTGATACCGTTGCAATTCAAAAACTGTTTTATTTCATTTCCGCTTGTGTGTGTGCTAAGCTGACCGAAGAAAATCACCTCGTTATCAATCACACATGAAGCACCGCCTATAAATCCGTAATGCCTATCACTGAGATAAATGCTCCCCTTTTCGATAAGTAGTGATTTTGCGCCGATGCTTGTACACGCGTTGTGTATTGAAACGTCATCGGTTATGACTGTTTGGTTATCAACAACCAGAGTTGAACATTTGGCATAACCTTGATTAACGTGCAACATCTCAAAGCCATGTTCTCGAGCAAGATGAAGTAAAACGCTAGAAACGTATTTTGTGTTGCATACCAGATGTCCTTTGAGCGTGAAACAGTTTAGCAACACATCGTTAGGATAAATTCCGTTGCATGCTTTTTCTGTTATGTACACGTCATACCCCATGTTTCCCAACTCGTAGGCAAGTTCTTTTCGGCTCGCATCAACCACAACGGTGCCGTCGTTAAATGAAAACACCGCCATATCTGCATGGGAAGCCGTTTCATCGGGGAATAACTTGTTGGAGGAAATTTCTATCAGTTCTCTCCCCTTTTCTTTCAGTAACTCTGAAAGCTCACGGTGCTCATGCGATTTAACAATAAGTCTTCTTTCCATATCAATCAAACAACGCACGGTACGCCGCATGAACTGTTTTCACGCCGACGACTTCAATTTTACGGTTAGGGTTCTTTGAAAGTTTTTGCTTGTTGCTGTAAGGGATTACACAACGCCTGAAACCGAGACGCTCAGCTTCATTGATTCTGTTTTCACAGTATGACACACCACGGATTTCACCGCCAAGACCGATTTCACCGAAAGCAAGAACGTCATTAGGTACGGTTTCATCCCTGAGGCTTGAAACCAGCGCCATAGCAATTGTTAAATCAATTGCAGGCTCATCCAGCCTGAGACCACCGACAATATTAATGTATGCATCCATTGTATTGAAGAAATAACCCGCTCTTTTTTCAAGCACGGCGATGAGCATAGCCATGCGGTTATAGTCAAAACCGTTGGACATTCTGCGCGGTGTGCCAAAACCTGTCGGAGTCACCAAAGCCTGTATCTCCGCAAGAATAGGACGCGAACCCTCCATAACGCAAGCAACGCAGGATCCTGAGGCATCAGGTCTGCCTGAAATCAGCATTTCGGACGGATTTTCAACTTCCCTCAGCCCCTTGTCAAGCATTTCAAAAACACCGATTTCATTTGTTGAGCCGTAGCGGTTTTTAACTGCGCGCAGAATTCTGAAAGAAAGATTGCGTTCACCCTCAAAATAAAGCACAGCATCAACAATATGCTCAAGCACCTTAGGTCCTGCTATATTGCCGTCTTTGTTAACGTGACCAACAAGAATAATAGGTATATTGAGGCTTTTTGCAGTACGCATGAAGAGATTTGTGCACTCCCTGACCTGAGCGACGCTGCCGCATGAAGATGAAAGCTCAGCAATTGTCATGGTCTGAATCGAGTCAATGAACACCAAGTCCGGCTTATTCACTGCGATGTATTCGCTGATAGCCTGCGCGTCATTTTCGCAAAGAATAAACAGATTGTCAGAGAATACACGAAGTCGCTGGGCACGGATTTTGAGTTGATTGTATGACTCTTCGCCCGATACATAAAGTATTGTAAGCTCTTTACCGATATGCTCACAAATCTGCATAAGGAGCGTTGATTTACCGATTCCGGGATCACCGCTCAATAACACAAGTGAACCGTTAACAATACCGCCACCGAGAACTCTGTCCAGCTCCTTCATGCCGGTTTTATATCGCGTTTCACTGCCGCCGTCAATACTGTTCAACGTCAAAGCGGCGAGCTTTGTTCCGTATGATGTAGGTGTTGATTTTTTTGAATTAACTGCAGTTTGCTTAACTTCTTCATTTAAGGTATCCCACTCGTTACAGCCCGGGCATTTGCCGTACCATTTGGCACTTTCATATCCGCATTGTGAGCACACGTATACGGTTTTTGACTTAACTGCCATTGATTTTAACCTCCGTCTCAGTTCCGAGATAATTCATAATACCATTCGCAATTACAAGTGCGAGTTTTTTCTGATAATCCTTGTCAGCAAGAAGCTTTGCTTCATTCGGGTTGGACATAAAGCCACATTCAACCATAACCGACGGTATTTGTGAATGATAAAGCAGATATATTTCGGTGCCGCTTTTTTTAATCTCTCTGTTGTTTTCAGGTTGAAGATTCGACTTAAAACTGTCCTGAATCCTCTGTGCAAGAAGCTTACTGTCGTTGTGATTTGATGAATAGAAAACCTGCGCACCGTTATACTGCGACTGTGAAAAGTGATTTTGATGAATGCTTATAAAAACTGCATTAGCTTCACTTTCAATCATTGCCATACGGTTATGAATGTCAGACACTTTTTTTTCGCGTATAGTGTCAGCTCCTTTGTCGTATTGCACGTTGTCATCAACGCGTGTCATCAGTGTGCGGTAGCCGTAAAGCTCAAGTACACTTTGCAGTGCTTTTGATATTTCAAGGTTTACGTCTTTTTCCAACACACCATCCTCAGATTGCGTACCGCCGTCCATGCCTCCGTGTCCTGCATCAATAATTACGGTAAACGTGTTGTTAACACCTGCACTTGTTGTGTGATAACGCTGTGAAGCCGCTTTATGACACATAATCACCGAGCAGACAACGATGCACGATGCGACAAAAATTGATATAAACATCCTGAGATTGACAACAATATATTTTGCTTTGCTGATATTCATACACAGACACCTCTGCAAAAATATATGATGCAGAAAATGTATAAATGAATAAAGACAATTGATTTTAACACATTCGGTGCTGCATATCAAGCAATCTGCAAACAAAATACAACAAAACGGACTCTGTGTCTTAAAACACAGAATCCGCATGACCAGATCAAAGAATAATGCAAATCAAACCGCTACAGCCTTCATTTATAACGCGTTCAAGTGTTTCCTGGAGCTTCATTCTGGCGGGCGTCGGCATTTTGTAAAGCTTGTTGTGTAATCCCTCATTTACAAGGCTGTGCAAGGACTTGCCGAAAATATTTGATTCCCAGATTTTTGCAGGATCAGAATCAAATTCCTTGAGCAAATACATCACGAGCTCCTCTGATTGATCTTCTGTGCCGACAATAGGCGCCACCTCAGTTGTAATGTTTGCTTTCATCATGTGTATTGAAGGAGCCGACGCTTTGAGCTTCACACCGTATCTTCCGCCTTGTTTCATAATTTCGGGATCTTCGAGCGAAAGCTCTTCAAGCGTGGGCATAACAATACCGTATCCGGTTTGTTCAACTTCTTCAAGAGCCTGCTTGATTCGTTCAAACTGCTTTTGCGCATCAGCCATTTTTAAAAGATTACTCAGCAATTCCTGCTCGTCAGATATACTGAGACCGGTTTCTTCACTAATGATTTTGAAGAATAAATCAGGTTCAAGTGTGAGCTTAACTTCAATTGTTCCGCCTGCGAGGTTTATGTCCCCCACCCTGCTGTCAATTACATATTTTGCATTATTGAGCCTGCGTGAAAAAACGTCAGCATCACGTACACGAGTTATACCCTGTGCAGCATTTTTGATTTCTGAAAATACAGTGCTTCTCAGCCAGTGATCACACCTCAAATTTGAAAGCCAGCGCGGTATGTTCACGGAAATCTCCTTAATCGGAAACTCATAAAGCAGTGAAGACAAAATTGCAACAATTTCATCCTGTGTCAGTTCAAGGCAGTTTACGGGTATCGTCATAACACCGTATTGCTCAGTCAGTTCGGCGGCAAGATTGCGAGCGGATTGTGATGACGGCTCTTTGGAGTTCAGCAACACAACAAAAGGCTTGTTCAATGCTTTCAGCTCTTCAACAACGCGTTGCTCGGCCTCAGCGTACTCATCACGCGGTATTTCACTAATACTGCCGTCAGTTGTTACAACAAGACCGATGGTTGAATGCTCGCTGATAACCTTCTGTGTGCCGATTTCAGCCGCCATATTGAACGGTATTTCTTCGTCAAACCACGGGGTTTTTACCATTCGGGGTTGGTCGTCCTCAATATAGCCCAGGGAACTCGGCACAATGTAGCCAACACAGTCAATCATTCTCACACTCAGTTTTGTGTTACCCTCAAGGTTCAATTCAACTGCATCTTCGGGTATGAACTTTGGCTCTGTTGTCATAATTGTACGGCCGGCAGAAGATTGCGGGAGTTCATCCGTCGCACGTTCTCGCTTGTATTCCTCAGTAATGTTTGGAATCACAAGTTCATCCATAAATCGTTTGATAAATGATGATTTTCCCGTGCGGACGGGGCCCACCACTCCAATGTAGATATCTCCACCCGTTCTTGTTGCAATATCGCGGTAAATGCTTGTATCAGTCATAGCTCTGCTCCTTTTCTGTTCTTCGTCTGTTGAAGAATATGAAAACGGGACATGATTTATGACACAGATTCTTTGCGGTTATTTACAAATCATGCTCAGGTATGATAAAATCATAAAAAACACGTGGAGGTTATATAATGAAGCTCATTGATTTTGACGCAATCAGTATCACACAAGGTTTTTGGGCAAACAAAATTTCTATGATTGCAGACACTACGTTAATGAACGTATATAACAGATTCAAGGAAACAGGCCGTTTTGATGCGCTTAAATGCAAATGGCAACCCGGTGCGCCCAACCGACCGCACATTTTTTGGGACTCTGACATTGCTAAGTGGATTGAAAGTGCAGCATACATACTTCAAAAGCAACGCGACGAGAAGCTTGAAGCACTTGTTGATGCGGCGGTTCAGGATATATATGATAACCGTGATGAAAACGGCTATTTCAATTCATACTATCTTGTTTGTGACAAAAAACTAAGATGGCACAACCGTACTGAGCATGAGCTTTACTGCGCAGGTCATCTTATTGAAGCTGCAGTTGCTTACTATAAGGCGACCGGTAAAACGATGCTTCTTGAAATTGTTGAAGACTTCACAGAGTATATTTACCGTGTGTTTGTTGAAGAGCAAAGCGCCGGTTTTGTAACCCCCGGACATGAAGAAATTGAGCTGGCTCTTGTTAAGTTATATAAACTGACAAATAAACAGAAATATCTTGAACTGAGCAAGTTTTTTATTGACAGACGCGGTGTTGCCGCTGAGCGCGAATACCGCGAAGGTGCACACGGTTACTCACAAACTCACCTACCCGTCAGACAGCAGGAAACCGCCGAGGGTCATTCGGTAAGAGCAGTTTATCTTTACAGTGCTATGGCTGATTTGGCAAAATTGTGTGATGATGCAGCACTTTTTGATGCGTGCGATAAAATTTTTGATAACATCATCAATCGCCGCATGTATATCACAGGCGGTATCGGCTCAACGCACATGGGCGAAGCGTTCACAAGCGACTATGACCTGCCGACAATGACGGCGTATTCCGAAAGCTGTGCCGCAATCGGTCTCGCATTTTTTGCACAGAGAATGCTTGCTAATAAGGCTGACTCGAAATATGCCGATGCAGTTGAAAGAGCAATGTATAATAACATTCTTTCAAGCATCTCGCTTGACGGCAAAAGTTTTTTCTATACCAATCCGCTTGAAATTCGCACAGATATTGTGAAAGGCTCACCTTATTGCAGGGACCGTCAGTGGCTTCCTCAAACAACACGAAAAGAAGTGTTTGACTGCTCGTGCTGTCCTCCGAATATTTCAAGATTTATCGCATCTGTCGGAAATTACATTTATTCAACCGACAAGTCAACACTTTACGTTCATCAATACATCAACTCCGATGCGGAGTTTGATTCAATGCGCGTTACACAGAAAACAGATTACCCCATTAAATCCGACGTAAGCATAACTGTTAACGGTGCCGAAAAAATTGCCGTACGAATCCCTTACTGGTGCAAATCTGTTGAAATCAAGCTCAATGGTCAGGTGGCTGACTATGAAATCAAAGACGGATATGCATACACTTCGTTAAACGGCGAAAACGTGCTTGATTTGAGCTTTTCTATGCCCGCAACGTATGTTTACCCCTCTCAGAGAATACGCGACTGTGTGGGCAGAATTGCCGTTTGCAGAGGTCCCGTTGTTTACTGTGCCGAAGCGGTCGATAATGATTTTGACATTCATACCTTCGTAGCGGATACAAGTAAAACTCCGCAAGAGATTTTTGATGACAGGCTCGGAATGTACAAATTGCAGCTTGAGGGATTTGTTGCAGTTGACAACGGCAAGCTTTATGATGAAAGCATTGAATACAAGCCTGAGAGAATCACAATGATACCTTATTATGCTTTTGCCAACCGAGGCGAAAACGATATGACGGTATTTCTTGCAAAAACATTCTGATTAACCACTATGCAAAACGCCCCACAGCATTAAGCTGTGGGGCATCTTTTTGCTATGAATTAAACGTTATGGGTTGAGTTTTTGAGCATAACGTCGTGATAACCGCCTTCGATGATACTTGTTGAGGAAACGAGTGTAATCTTGGCTTTTTCCTGAAGGTCAGGAATTGTGAGCACACCGCAATTGCACATTGTGGACTTGACTTTATAGAGGCTCTTTTCAACATTGTCGTGCAGTGAACCGGCATAAACTACGTATGAATCAACGCCTTCTTCAAAGCTAAGCTTTGCTTTACCGCCAAGGTCATAACGCTGCCAGTTACGTGCGCGGTTTGAGCCTTCACCCCAATATTCCTTAACGTACGTGCCGTTAACGTTGAGTTTGTTTGTGGGGCTCTCGTCAAATCTTGCAAAGTATCTGCCGAGCATCATGAAGTCAGCTCCCATTGCAAGTGCAAGAGTCATGTGGTAGTCGTGTACAATACCGCCGTCTGAACAAACGGGAATGTAGATGCCGGTCTTTTCAAAATATTCGTCTCTTGCCTTAGAAACCTCGATGAGAGCAGTTGCCTGACCTCTGCCGATACCCTTCTGCTCACGTGTGATGCAGATTGAGCCACCGCCGATACCGACTTTAACAAAGTCTGCACCGGCTTCAGCAAGGAAGAGGAAGCCTTCTCTGTCAACAACGTTACCTGCGCCAACCTTAACTGAATCGCCGTATCTTTCACGGATGAAGTCAATTGTCATCTTTTGCCATGCGGTGTAACCTTCGGATGAGTCGATGCAAAGTACGTCAGCGCCGGCTTCAACAAGTGCGGGTACACGCTCTTTATAGTCAAGAGTGTTAATACCTGCACCAACCATGTAACGCTTGTGTTCGTCAAGCATTTCATGGGGGTTGTCCTTATGCTGAGCATAGTCCTTTCTGAAAACAAGATAAATAAGGTTGCCTTCAGCACTTACGATGGGAAGTGAGTTAAGCTTGTGCTCCCAAATAATATCATTTGCGGCCTTAAGGGTGGTGTTTTCAGGGGCGGTAATCAGCTTGTCAAGAGGAGTCATGAATTCGCTGACTTTGAGATCAAGAGCCATTCTGCTTACGCGGTAGTCTCTGCTTGTAACAATGCCGAGAAGCTTACCGTTACACGCGCCGTCATCGGTGATGGCTACGGTTGAATGACCCGTGCGCTCAAAGAGCTCAAGAACATCAGCGAGGGTAGCATCCGGTGTAAGGTTTGAATCGCTGACAACAAAGCCTGCTTTGTAACTCTTAACTCTTGCAACCATAGCGGCTTCATCTTCAATGCTCTGTGAGCCATAGATGAAAGACATGCCGCCTTCTTTTGCAAGTGCAATTGCCATTCCGTCGTCGGAAACAGACTGCATGATTGCGGAAACCATGGGAATGTTCAGTTGAATCGGGCACTCTTCCTGGCCTTTTTTATACTTGACAAGGCAGGTTTTGAGACTTACGTTTGCAGGTATGCAGTCAGGTCCCGTATAACCGGGAACGAGCAGATATTCGCTGAAAGTATGTGAGGGTTCGTTGAAATAATAAGCCATTGTGTTTTTCCTCCGTTATTCAAAATATCTGACGGCAGATTCAAACAGACCCATGTCGTAACTGCCGGGAACGTTTTTGTAAAGGCCGAGGCCTTTTCTTTCACTGTGACCCATCTTGCCGAGAACACGACCGTCGGGTGATGTGATGCCTTCAATTGCGAAAGCTGAACCGTTGGGGTTAAAGCTTATGTCAAAGGTGGGTTCGTTGTTGAAGTCAACGTATTGAGTTGCAATTTGGCCGTTTGCGGCAAGCTTTCTGATAAGCTCTTCACTTGCGAGGAACTTGCCTTCACCGTGTGAAATCGGCACGTTGAATACTTCACCGGGCTGAGCACTCATAAGCCAAGGAGACTTATTTGAAGCAACTCTTGTTCTGACAATGCGCGACTGATGGCGTCCGATTGTGTTGAATGTCAGTGTCGGGCAATTCTCATCAGTGTCAATAATCTCACCATAGGGTACAAGACCGAGTTTGATGAGTGCCTGGAAGCCGTTGCAGATACCGCACATAAGACCGTCACGGTTTTTAAGAAGTTCGTTAACTTCGCTCTTTATAAGACTGTTGCGGAAGAATGCAGTGATAAATTTGCCTGATCCGTCGGGCTCGTCACCGCCTGAGAAACCGCCGGGAATGAAAACAATCTGTGATTCCCTGAGCTTCTTTGCAAAGTATTGAGCTGATTCAGCAATACCTGCGGCTGAAAGATTGTTAATAACAATGATTTCAGGGTCTGCACCTGCATCAAGAAGAGCTTTTTCTGTGTCAAATTCACAGTTTGTGCCGGGGAATACCGGGATAAGAGCCTTTGGCTTTGCAACCTTGATAAGCGGTGAGGGGTAGCTTTCTGCTTTATATGTGAAGGCTTCAAGTGTGCCGCTTTGCTCAATGTTGCAATTATAAACAGGCTCAAGTTTGCCTTCATAGATGCTGAGAAGCTTACCAAGCTCAATCTTTTCGCCTTTATAATCAATGTAAGAGTTTTCGGTGGTTTTTGCAATTACAGATTCACCGCATACACTGTCATTAACTTCAAGGACAAATGAGCCGTAGTTATAAGCAAAGAGGTCATCAAGCTGAACGTCATCGCAGATGCTGACGCCAACTGAATTACCAAAGCTCATCTTCATCAGTGCTTCTGCAATACCGCCAAAACCGGGTGTATAAACAGAATATGCTGCACCGCTTCTGACAAGTGAGGTAACTTTGTCAAACACAGCCTTGAGAGATTCTGTGTTGGGAAGTCCGTTGCTGTCATATTCGGGCTTGAGAAGAATAACGTTGTGGTTTGCACCCTTGAATTCCGGTGTAACAACATCGTCACATTCGCCTGTTGTTACTGCGAAGGAAACAAGAGTAGGCGGAACGTCGATGTTTTCGAATGTACCGCTCATTGAGTCCTTGCCGCCGATTGCCGCAATACCGAGTTCAAGCTGAGCCTTAAATGCACCAAGCAACGCTGAAAGAGGTTTACCCCAACGCTCAGGCTGTTTACCGGGTCTTTCAAAATACTCCTGGAAAGTAAGATATACGTCTTCAAAAGATGCGCCTGTTGCAATCAGCTTTGATACTGATTCAACAACTGCAAGATAGGCTCCGTGATATGGACTCTTTTCAAACAAATACGGGTTGTAACCCCAAGCCATGAAGGAGCAATTGTTCGTGTGTCTCTTTTCAACGGAAACTTTGTTGACCATTGCCTGGTTGGGCGTGATTTGATTTTTGCCGCCGAAGGGCATCATAACCGTACCGGCACCGATGGTTGAGTCAAAGCGCTCAGACAGTCCCCTCTTTGAGCAAACGTTGAGGTCACCAATAAGCTCGCACATACCTTCAGTGAAGTTAGTAACCTTTTCTTTTGCAAAATCGGTTACAGGTGCAGCTTTGATGTCAATATGCTTTTCTGCGCCGTTTGAATTGAGGAATTCACGGCTGATATCAACAATGCTCACACCGTTCCAGTTCATAACGAGTCTGGGTTCTTCAGTTACAACTGCTACGGGTGTTGCTTCAAGGTTTTCACCGTTTGCAATTTCAATGAAACGTTCAACCTTGTCGGCTTCAACAACAACAGCCATTCTCTCCTGAGATTCACTGATTGCAAGCTCTGTGCCGTCAAGGCCTTCGTACTTCTTGGGTACTTTATTGAGGTCAATGGTAATACCGTCTGCAAGTTCACCGATTGCAACAGACACGCCGCCTGCACCGAAGTCGTTGCAGCGCTTGATAAGCAGTGAAGCTTCGGGGTTACGGAAAAGTCTCTGCAGTTTTCTTTCTTCGGGAGCATTACCCTTCTGAACTTCAGCACCGCAGGATTCAAGTGAGGAAAGATTGTGTGATTTTGATGAACCGGTTGCACCGCCGCAACCGTCGCGGCCGGTTCTGCCACCAAGAAGGATGATGATATCACCGGGGGCGGGGCATTCTCTGCGAACGTTCTTCATGGGAGCGGCACCGACAACAGCGCCGATTTCCATGCGCTTTGCAACATAACCTGGATGATAAATCTCATCAACCTGACCGGTTGCAAGACCAATTTGGTTGCCGTATGAGCTATAACCTGCAGCGGCGGTTGTTACGATTTTGCGCTGAGGAAGCTTACCTGCCATGGTTTCGCTTACGGGAACAAGCGGATCTGCAGCACCTGTAACTCTCATTGCGGCATAGACGTATGCTCTGCCTGAAAGCGGGTCTCTGATTGCGCCGCCGATGCATGTTGCTGCACCGCCGAAGGGTTCAATTTCTGTGGGATGGTTGTGAGTTTCATTTTTGAAAAGAAGAAGCCAGTCTTCCTGCTCGCCGTCAACCTCAATTTTGATTTTAACAGTGCAGGCGTTGATTTCGTCGCTCTCATCAAGCTTATCGAGCATACCGCGCTTTTTGAGGCATTTTGCCGCAATTGTGCCGATATCCATAAGGTTGACGGGCTTTGTTCTGCCAAGCTCGCTTCTTACTGCGATATATTCTTCGTAAGTTTTTTGAATCAACTCATCCTCAAACGTAACGTTGTCAATTGTTGTGAGGAAGGTTGTGTGGCGGCAATGGTCAGACCAATAAGTATCAACCATTCTGATTTCAGTGATTGTGGGTTCGCGCTTTTCATTGATGAAATAATCGCGGAAGAAGCGGATATCATCAAGGTCCATTGCAAGCCCGTATTCTTTAATGAAAGCGGCAAGGCCGTCATCGTCAAGCTCAAGGAAGCCTTCAAGTGTCTTAACTGAAGTGGGGATATCATACTCTGTTTTAAGAGTGTCAAACTTGTCGAAGGTTGCTTCCCTGCTTTCAACGGGGTTGATAACGTACTTCTTGATTTCAGCAAGCTCACAAGCGCTGATTTCGCCTTCAAGAATGTAAATTCTGGCGGTTTTCACAAGCGGTCTCTCACCCTGAGAGATAATCTGGATGCACTGTGCGGCAGAGTCTGCTCTCTGGTCAAACTGACCGGGAAGATACTCAACAGCAAAAAGAGTATCACTCTCGCCTGCTACGATTTCGTCAGTTACTATATCAAGCTGTGGTTCTGAGAAAACAGTCTTAACACAGTAATCAAACAGTTCTTTTTCAATGTTTTCAACATCGTATCTGTTGAGAATACGGATGTTTTTAAGGCTGTTAATGCCAAGAAGTGTGCGGGCATCGTTCAATAAAGCTGCTGCTTCATTTGCAAGTTCTTTTTTCTTTTCAACAAAAATTCTGTAAACCAAATCGACTCACATCTCCTTTTTTGCTTCAAGAGCTCTTTTACCGATATCGCGGCGGAAATATGCATTGTCGAAATGCACTTTTTCCGTCTGCTGATATGCTTTTTCAATTGCTTGTGAAAGGGTGTTACCTGTTGCGGTGATACCGAGCACTCTGCCGCCGTTTGTGAGGAGCTTGCCGTTTTCAAGCTTTGCGCCTGCAATAAAAACGTCAGCATCAATACCGTCATCAAACGTGATTTCAAAGCCTTTTTTGTAAGCTTCGGGATAACCGTCTGATGCCATAATAACACAGCAAGCGTTTTTGTCAGCAAACTTAACTTCTATTTCAGCAAGAGTACCGTTTGTGGTTGCCTGCATAATTTCAAATAAGTCACTTTCAAGAAGCGGAAGAACAACCTGAGTTTCAGGGTCACCGAAACGGCAATTATATTCAATAACTTTGGGACCGTCAGGAGTAATCATCAAGCCGAAATAAAGGCAACCCTTGAACGTTCTGTTAAGCTCATTCATGGCTTTTACGGTAGGCTCGATGATTTCTTTAATGCATCTTTCGGCAACCGCATCTGTGTAATACGGGTTGGGAGCAACCGTACCCATACCGCCAGTGTTGAGACCTTCGTCGCCGTCTTTTGCACGCTTATGGTCCATTGATGAAACCATGGGTACAATTGTTTTACCGTCGGTGAAACAAAGAACTGACACTTCGGGACCGGTGAGGAATTCTTCAACAACAATTCTGCTTCCGCTTTCGCCGAAAACTCGGTCGTTCATAATTGAAACAACAGCGTCTTTAGCCTGCTCGCGGGTTTGCGCAATGATAACGCCTTTACCGAGTGCAAGACCGTCTGCTTTAATAACGGTAGGAATCGGTGCGGTTTCAATGTATGCAAGTGCTTTTTGAGCATCAGTGAAACATTCATATTCAGCCGTGGGAATACCAAACTGCTTCATCATGTCCTTTGCAAAAACCTTGCTGCCTTCAATGATTGCCGCTTTCTTTTCCGGGCCGAAGCACGGAATACCGTTTTCGTTCATTTTGTCAACCATACCAAGAACAAGCGGATCGTCGGGCGTAACAACGCAGTAATCAATTTTATTTTCCACGCAGAAGTTTACCATACCGTCAATATCTGTTGCAGAGATATTGACACACTGCGCGTCTGCAGCCATACCGCCGTTTCCCGGTGCTGCATAAAGGGTTGTAATGGCCGGGCTTTGTTTGAGCTTTTTAACAATTGCATGCTCTCTACCGCCGCTGCCGACAACAAGAACTTTCATCTCATTACACTCCTGTATAATTTAATAAACTGAATGGACAAATTAATGATGGAAAAGGCGGATTCCTGTGAATGCCATAACCATGCCGAAATCATCACATGCTTTAATTACGATGTCGTCACGGATTGAGCCACCGGGCTGTGCAATGTAGGAAACACCGCTTCTCTTTGCTCTGACAATGTTATCGTCAAACGGGAAGAAAGCATCGCTGCCAAGTGCAACACCGGTGATTGAATCAAGGTATTCTCTCTTTTGCTGAGCGGTGAATTCGGCAGGCTTCTCGCTGAAGAACTTCTGCCAAGCGCCGTCACGGAGAACGTCGTCACTGTCTGCTGAGATGTAAACATCAATGCAGTTATCTCTGTCAGGTCTGCCAACAGTGTCAAGGAAAGGCAGGTTGAGCACCTGAGGATGCTGCCTGAGGAACCAGTTATCAGCCTTTTGACCCGCAAGTCTTGTGCAGTGGATTCTTGACTGCTGACCTGCACCTACACCGATCGCCTGACCGTCAACTGCGTAGCAAACGGAGTTTGACTGTGTGTATTTAAGAGTGATGAGTGCAATAATAAGGTCGCGCTTTGCACTTTCGGGAAATTCCTTGTTTTCTGTTACGATGTTATTAAGCATTTCTTCATCAATCTTGAGGCTGTTTCTGCCCTGCTCAAATGTGATGCCGAAGATCTGCTTATGTTCAACTGCATCGGGTACGTAGTTGGGATCTATTTTAACAATGTTGTAGTTGCCTTTTCTTTTTGAACGGAGAATTTCAAGTGCTTCGGGCTCATAACCGGGAGCGATAACACCGTCAGAAACTTCGCGCTTGATAAGAAGTGCGGTTGTCACGTCGCAAACATCGGAAAGTGCAATCCAATCACCGAAGGATGACATTCTGTCTGTACCTCGTGCTCTTGCATAAGCACATGCAAGCGGTGATTCATCAAGACCTTCAATATCGTCAACGAAGCAGGCTTTCTTAAGCTCAGCGCTGAGAGGAAGACCGACAGCTGCTGATGTGGGGCTTACGTGCTTGAAAGAGGTTGCACAAGGCATACCGAGTGCTGCTTTAAGCTCACTGACAAGCTGCCAACTATTAAATGCATCAAGGAAGTTGATATAACCGGGTCTGCCGGAAAGAATCTCAATGGGAAGCTCGCTTGAGTCATGCATAAAAATCTTTGCGGGCTTCTGGTTAGGGTTACATCCGTATTTAAGTTCAAATTCTTTCATTTCAGCACCTCATTATTCATTTTTATTAATCATTCTGTTTTCTGCATCGCCTGTTTCAAGGTCGATGAAACGTACGTAAAGTGAAATCTTGTTATTCTCGTTGAGATTTTCCCAGATTTCCTCGGTGATTTCATCAATTGTACCGTTGAGTGCAACTCTCTCAGGTTCACCGGTGAAGGTGGGAATGGGGTTGCCGTCGTGGTTGTATGTATGGATAAAATGGCCGAGACCGTTGAGCGCTGCATAGTTGAAAGTATATCTGTTACATGCAGTACCTTCGGCGTCAGCACTCTTGAGGATGCTCATTTTGTAGCTGAAGCCGTTTTCGAAATCAAGCAGGCCGCTGATTCTGGGGGTAAAGTTGGGGGCATCGGGTTCAAAGCATCTTGTTTCAAGTGCTTGCTCAAATGTTTTGCCGTCAGCAAGGAAATCATAAACAGTATCGGTCTGATCGCCGTTGGTGACAATTATTTTGTTGCCAATAACTCTGATGGGAGAATAGATGATAAGTGAAGGATCATCAACCTTGCTTTCGTCAAAGGGGTAGATGATTACTTCGCCGTTTTCCTTTTCACTGAAAATTCTGTTACGGCTGTTTTCGCTTCTGCCCATGATGAAATAAGCAAACACTGCTTTTTTGCCGTCGGCGGATTTACCGATGATAATACCTCTGCCGGGATAAGTGTTATCTTTAAGTAAAGATGCGATTGAGTTGATGTCGTAGATGCTCAAACCAATATACCTCCGATTAGTTATTTTTTTGATTCATTAATTCTTTTGAAACTATTTCAACTGCCCTTGGAAGAATCTTCCACTCAGCTTGTTGCATAACGCGTTTTTGCAGTTTTTCAGGTGTATCATCTTTGCGGATTGAAACAGCCTTCTGCAAAATAATTTCGCCGCCATCGGGGATTTCGTTAACAAAATGTACCGTGGCACCGGTTACCTTAACTCCGTATTCAAGTGCGGCTTCATGCACGCGCAGACCGTAAAAGCCTTTGCCGCAAAAAGACGGAATCAATGACGGATGTACGTTGATGATTCGCCTTTCGTATTTCTTTGTGAAATTCTCACCGAGAATACACATAAAGCCTGCAAGAACTATGAGCTCAATGCCGTTTTCTTCGAGGGCATTGATAATACCCTGCTCAAACTCAGCCTGAGATGCCGCCGCTTTTCTGCTGACAACACAAGTTTTTACACCTGCATTCTCCGCTCGTTTGAGGGCATACGCATCAGGATTGTTTGAAATAACAAGGGTAACTTCGCCGCTTTTTATCACGTCACTGTCAAGTATTGCCTGAAGATTTGTGCCACCGCCTGAAACGAGGACGGCTATTTTTGTTTTCAGCATATAATCACGCCTTCGTCTGATTTAACAACTTCACCGATGATATAAGCATCTTCACCGTTTGACTTGAGAACTTCAAGAGCCTTATCGGCATCAGCCGCGGCAACTGCAATGCTCATGCCGACACCCATGTTGAAGGTGTTGAACATGTCTCTTTCGGGGATATTTGCGGCTTTTTGAATGAGGTTGAAAATGGGAAGAACGCGCACGGAAGCCTTGTTGATTTTAACGCCGAAGCCCTTGGGGAGACTGCTCGGAATATTTTCATAGAATCCACCGCCTGTGATGTGAGAAACTGCCTTGACTTCAACTGCGTCCATAAGTGCAAGCAAGGGCTTGACATAGATTTTTGTGGGTGTGAGCAGCACCTCACCGATTGACTGACCGCCAAGTTCAGCTACGGGAGATTTGATATCAGCTTTTTCAACGTCAAGTGCTTTTCTTACAAGTGAAAAGCCGTTTGAATGAACACCGCTTGAAGGAAGTGCGATGATGACGTCGCCTTCACACACTTTGGTATTGTCAACGATCTTGTCGCGTTCAACAACACCGACACTGAAGCCGGCAAGGTCATATTCGTCTACGGGGTAGAAACCGGGCATTTCAGCGGTTTCGCCACCAATAAGTGCACAGCCTGCCTGAACACAGCCTTCTGCAACACCTGATACAATTTGAGCAACAACTTCAGGCACGTTTTTACCAACTGCAACGTAGTCAAGGAAGAACAGAGGCTTTGCACCGCTGCAGATAATATCATTTACGCACATGGCGACGCAGTCAATTCCCACTGTGTCGTGCTTATTCATCAGAAATGCAATTTTAAGTTTTGTACCGACACCGTCTGTACCGCTGACAAGAACGGGTCTTTTCATACCTTCGGGAAGTTCAAACAATCCGCCGAAGCCGCCGATGTCCGAAACAACACCTGAAGTCATTGTTCTTGCAATGTGACTTTTCATCAGTTCAACAGCTTTGTAACCGGCGGTAATATCAACACCCGCCGCCTTGTAACTTTCGCTAAAGCTCTTATCCATGACAATATACCCCTTTAATATATTTTATACTTTCTCTGAAAGCTTCTTTTCATATTTGCTCTTTTGTTTGATTGCAGGCTCCCTTGTGGGATAATCACCTGTGAAGCAAGCTGTGCAGAAACCGTCGGTTTTCTCGCAACCGCCAAGCCTTGTAACGTTGTCAACACTGAGGAAGCCGAGACTGTCAACACCGATTTCTTTAGCAATTTCATCAATTGTGAGCCTGCAAGCAATAAGCTTGTCCCTTGAATCAATGTCAGTACCATAATAACACGGATTGAGGAAGGGTGGCGCAGAAACACGCATGTGAACTTCCGTTGCACCTGCTTCGCGCAGAAGCTTGACAATTTTTGCGCTTGTTGTACCTCTGACAATTGAGTCATCAATCAGCACTACCCTCTTGCCTTTAACTGTTTCAGAAACGGGGTTAAGCTTGATTCTGACGAGGTCTTCACGGGTTGTCTGCCCCGGAACGATGAAGGTTCTGCCGATGTATTTGTTTTTGATGAAGCCAAGTCCGTATGGAATACCGGACTGCCTTGAATAACCGAGCGCGGCATCAAGTCCTGAATCAGGCACACCGATTACGACGTCAGCCTGCACGGGATGTTCAAGTGCGAGGAATGCACCGGCGCGAAGCCTCGCCGAATGAACTGAGCATCCTTCAATAATCGAGTCAGGTCTTGCGAAATAAATGTATTCAAACACGCAGAATGAGGGCTTGACTTTATTGCAGTTGTCATCAATGAAGCGAACACCGTTTTTGTCAAAAACAACAATCTCACCGGGTCTAATCTCTCTTACAAGTGTTGCACCAACTGCATCAAGTGCACAGCTTTCGGAAGCAACCACGTAGCTTCCGTCGGGTTTGATGCCATAGCAAAGCGGATGGAAGCCGTGCGGGTCTCTTGCAGCAATAAGCTTAGTGGGTGACATAACAACAATTGAATATGCGCCTTCAAGGTAACCCATGGCCTTGCTTACCGCATCTTCGATTGAGGGCGCCGTAAGACGCTCACGCGTGATTATATAAGAGATAACCTCGGTATCGCTGTTTGTGTGGAAGATTGAGCCTTTGAGTTCAAGCTCTTCCCTGAGTTCGTAGTAGTTTACAAGGCAACCGTTATGTGCAATTGCCATTCTGCCTTTGATGTGGTTAACAACAATCGGCTGAGCATTGTTGCGATCTTCCATGCCCGAAACACCGTAACGGACGTGACCGACTGCTGCTGAGCCGAAACCAAGCTCGGTGATAGCTTCAGGTGTGATTACGTCGTTAACAAGTCCGTTGTTTTTGTAGCTTTGGAAAAGACCGTCGTTGTTAACAACAATGCCACAGCTTTGCTGACCTCTGTGCTGGAGTGCAAAGAGTGCGTAATACGTGAGAGCGGCAACGTTGGTGGTTTCCTTACCGTAGATACCGAAAATGCCGCATTCTTCATTGAGTTTATTCTGAATAAAACACATTGATTATTTTCCTCCAAGCTGTCTGTACTTCTCAATAATGCCGCTGTCTTTAGCAAGTACGGTTTCAGCGGCGGCTTTTCTTTCGGCGTCAAGCTTAGCGGCAAGGTCCTTATCTTCAACCGCAAGAATCTGCACACAAAGCAAAGCGGCGTTGACTGCTCCGTTAACTGCAACAGTTGCAACCGGTATTCCGGAAGGCATCTGAACAGTTGAAAGAAGCGCATCAATGCCGTCAAGTACAGTAGCTTTAACAGGTATTCCGATTACGGGCAGAGTTGTATTGGCCGCAATAGCGCCCGCAAGGTGAGCTGCCATGCCGGCAGCCGCAATTATTGCGCCGAAGCCGTTCTCTCTGGCGTTAGACGCAAACTCATGTGCCTGCACAGGTGTTCTGTGTGCAGAGTAAACGTGCACCTCATAGGGTACACCGTATTTTTCAAGTGTGTCGAGCGCTTTGGCAACAACAGGCAAATCGCTGTCACTACCCATAATTACAGCAACTTTCTTCATGATGAACCTCCTGTAAATTAAATTATCGTATGCAATAGGATATCATCCTGCAAGATTTATAAATTATATCATAAACTGCTTGCATTGGTCAACAATCATGTGTATTATCATTGTAGAAAAAAGCTGTGCGACTTAGTCGTTTTTTGTTGATTCTTCTATATTTTGTTGTGTGTTATTCAAATCACAACGATGTATTGTTGAATTACGAGATTTTTTGTAGTACTAAGTCAAAATATATCTTAAGTTTAACTCAAAGATAAGAATTCTTAACAAATCGGTGTTAGTATGAATACTTGAGTAATTAAATCCGGAGAACATATATGAAAAGAAGAGGAATAACCATCAAAAAACTGACAGACGTTGCTTCGGCATGGTCGGTATTTCTGATACTTGCAATGTTGACAACATCTCTGTTTATATCATATTCACTTTACGTCTACGTTATTGAGCCGGAGATGATACATTCAGATGTAATTGTTTCCGATGACTATACTATGCTTGAAACACTGATTTCAATTGACGCGGACAAACTCTATGAGCGTGATTATCAAGAATATCTGTTCAACGAAGCGGCAAGATATCATTATCTGCTGAACATCGAGCATAATGGGGATACGGTACTTTCAAACATGAGCGAAAATGCAAAATATACCTTGCTCGGCACAGAAAAAAATTACGAGATTTTGAAAACACATCCCGTTGTTTATCAGCGATTGGGCACAACCGTAATACAATTGCTGACTACCGATTCTGCTAACAAAGAATATATATGCCACGCAATAAACTACACACAGTTCAAAATTCTCGGCTTTACGTCAAATTCATTTTACGTTTTCATCACCATAATGTCGTTTTCTCTTGCAGTATTCCTGTTTACTGCAGGTGCACTTATCAGCCTTTATAACTCGCGCAAATTTGACAAAAAAATTTCTCATCCCCTCAACATGCTTTCATCCGCTGCCTCAAGTATAATGTCCGGTGATTATTCAAACGAAATTGAATATGAAGGACTTATTGAATTTGAAAAAGTTTGCAACGTGTTTAATGAGATGCAAAAAAAACTGATACAAAATGACATTGAAAACGAGCGCCAGCACAGAGCGCGAAATGAACTGTTTGCAGGTATCTCACACGATATTAAAACTCCGCTCACCGCTATAAAAGGCTATGTAAAAGGGTTGCTTGACGGAGTTGCAACAACCGAGGAAAAACAACGTCATTATCTTGAAGTTACACTTGAAAAAGCACAGAGCATCGAAAGCCTTGTTGAGATTATTATTCTACTTGCAAAGCTTGAACTTAACAACATACCGCTTGAGAAAGAAATAATTAATCTCAACAACTATATCGGAGAATACGTTGAATCAATGAAAGAAACCGATGAACTCAGTTGCGTGCTTGAGTTTTTACCGCAAGGTAACCTGTTTGTTGATATCGACACCATGCAAATCAACAGAGTTCTTTCAAACATCATTGTCAACAGCATTAACTATGCTAACGTTGATAATCTTGAGGTTTGCATTTATACAAAGCGAGAAGACAACAGTGCTGTAATTTACATTAAAGATAACGGCAAAGGTGTATCCGACGATAAAATTAACAGCATATTCCGTACGTTTTACCGTGCTGATGAGGCAAGGAGCAACACTGTAAAAGGTCATGGTATGGGTCTTGCAATTGCAAAAAGTATCATTGAAAGGCATCAGGGAACAATCACTGCATATAACGACAACGGACTTGTTGTAAAAATCACATTGCCGATTAAGGAGAATTGATATGTACAGAGTTTTAATTGTTGAAGATGACGCAGATATCGCGGCGCTCGAACAGGATTATCTTGAAGTTAGCGGATTCAAAACCGAAATTGTAAAAGACGGTGAAAGTGCCGTAAAAAAAGCGCTGACAGGCCGATTTGACTTGATTCTTCTTGACATAATGCTGCCCGAACTTGACGGCTTTTCAGTTTGCGAAACCATCAGAAAAGAGCTTGATTTGCCCATTCTTATGGTTACGGCAAAGCATGACTCCATATATAAAATCCGCGGTCTCGGTCTTGGTGCTGATGATTATATCGCAAAGCCCTTTGACCCCGCTGAGCTTGTTGCAAGAGTGAAGGCTCACCTGTCGCGCTATGAAAGACTGACCTCGAAAAACGACAGTGAAATCATTGACCTCGGCAGGCTTAGAATTCCTAAGCACGGCTGGAAAGTGTATGTTGAAGATGAAGAAATTGACCTTACAAACAAAGAGTTTGAGCTTCTTTTGTTCCTTGCACAGAATCCCAACGTAGTTTTTTCAAAAGAACAGATTTTTGAAAGAATCTGGGGTTATGATTACATTAATGACAGTGCAACAGTTGCGGTACATATTAACAGACTCCGCGAAAAGATTGAAGTTGACAGTAAAAATCCGAAGTATATCACAACAATCCGCGGTGCAGGTTACAGATTCAATAAAGTTTAACAAATAACAACAAAAGCCGACTGATGAAAGGGTCCCCCTTCTCATCGGTCGGCTTTTCCAATTAGATTTTAAATGTAAACTGATGTTCGCCTGCTCTCAGCAACGTTTCGCTTCCGTCAGGTAAAACAAGTGTAGCTGTTGTGTTGCAAGGTACAGTGCAGTTGTATGTAACCTCATCGTTCTCGCGTGACCAACCGCTCTTGATTTTACCGTAGAAACTATCATATTCAGCACTGACAGACTCAATTGAACCCGCAATAATAGGTTTGAGCAAAATGCGTTTGAAAGCGTTTGCACCATCAGCAGTACGGATACCGGCGAGATATTTATACATCCACTCAGCAACAGAGCCGAATGAATAATGATTGAACGAGTTCATGCCCGCATCGCCAAAACCTTTGTCAATCGTGTAACTGTTCCAGCGCTCCCAGATAGTTGTTGCACCCTGAAGTACTGGGTATATCCATGACGGATATTCGCGCTGTTCAAAAAGACCTAAGGCTACATCTGCATAACCGTAATCGCAAAGCACGGGAAGAATATAAGATACACCGAGGAAGCCGGTTGTGATTTTGTTGCTATTCTCAGCAATTCTTCTCACAAGATTCTTTACGGCGGCTTCTTTCATCGCATCGGGAATTATGCCGAAATACAAACCGAGCACGTATGAAGTCTGTGTATCGCAGGTAGTTTTGCCGTCTTCGCAAAGGAAGTTCTTGCACCACGCAGCCGCGAATTTATCGGCATATTCATTAAATTTATTGCTGTCGTCAGTTTTGCCGATTACCGCAGCCATTTCCGCCATAAGTCTGCAAGAATAGGCACTATACGCAGTGTCGGTAACACTTTTTGGCGTTTCCTCATTCATTGAGAGCCAGTCACCATAGAAACTGTCTTTATTCACCCAAGTACCGTTTGATTTATTAACAAGGAAGTCAATGTATCTGCACATTGAATCGTAATTTCTTTCAATCGGACGCTTGTCATTATATCTGTGATAAATAACCCAAGGAATAATGATGCCTGCATCAGCCCAACCGCCGTTACCGGCATTTGAATAATCCTTCCTGGTAGCACCGGGTGCTACGTCAGAATACGCGCCGTTATCCTTTTGGCAGTCAACCATATCAAGCAGATATTTTTCGTAGAACAAGGCAGTATCCATGTTATAACATGCCGTGCCTGCAAACACCTGCGCGTCACCCGTCCAGCCCATACGTTCGTCTCGCTGAGGACAGTCTGTGGGTGTGCTCAGGAAGTTGCCGCGCTGGCCCCACATAGCGTTTTGGAAAAGTCGGTTATGAATATCGGATGAAAGGGTGATATCACCCGTTACCTTCATTTCGGAATAGAGTGCATCGGCTTCAACATCCTCAAGCGCAAGTGGCTCATCAACACCTGTTATTTCAACGTATCTGAAGCCGTGGAAAGTGAATCTCGGTGAATAAATTTCTCCGTTTTCATCACCTTTTAAAATATATTTGTCGGTTGCCTTTGCACTGCGGAGGTTTGCCGTGTAAAGCGTGCCTTTTTTACCGTCACAACCTCTGCTCTTACTGTCAGAATCGTTGAGGAATTCAGCGTGGCGCAGAGTTACGGTTGTGCCTTTTTTGCCCTTGAGTTTAACACGTACAACACCTGCAAGATTCTGCCCGAAATCATATATATATACGCCATTTTCAGGCTGAGTGAACTCAACAGCTTTAAGTGTCAGCATCGGCTTAACAAGACCGCTGAGTTGAGAAATAGGCTCGCCGATATTGAGAAACTCCCTCTTTGTTTCAAAGGCTTCGTTCCATGCAGAATCGTCATAACCCGCAGTCGACCAGCCGTCTTTTTCACGCTGAGCATCGTAGGTTTCACCGTCAAAAATGTCATTGAAAAGAATGGGGCCGTCTGTGCAGTATTTCCATGAAGAATCTGTAGCGATTACCTGCTCACTGCCGTCTTCAAAGGTAATTACAAGCTTTGCAACAAACGCAGGATAAATACCGCCGTAGCTTGAGCAAGCACCAATATACCAACCTCTGCCGAGTACGGTGCCGACAACATTTTTGCCTGTTTTGATTAATTGGGTGACATCAAAGGTCTGATACATAATATGCTTCTGATATTCGCTTCTTGCAGGGTTGAGAATTGAATTATCAACCGCAGAGCCGTTCACGTATGCATCATAAAGACCCGCCGCGGTAGCATAAAGCCTTGCTCTAACGGGAGTTTTGGCAATTTCGAATTCTTTGCGGAACATAGGTGCGCTTTTGTCCTTGTCTATATCAGTACCGTTCTGAATAATCCATTTGGCACCGCTAAAGCCCTCGTCCATAAGACCGGTTTCAAAGCAAGCCATATCACTGACAAATTCAGTTGAATCGTCAAAAAATACTTTTACGTTCCAAAAATAGCGGGTTCTCGCTTCAAGTTTGTCGCCCGAATAAACAACACACACCGAAGCTTGTGAAGGCTCTTTCTGTGTATACACAGCTTTACCGGATTCATTGTATACTGTTAACTCAAAACCCACCTGCAAAGCAGACGTTCCCTCAATTTTCCACGTAAAGCGAGGAACACAGTCAATGCCTATGGGAGAATGCATAAATTCTGTGAGCATGCCGTTAATGATTGCCTTTTGCATAATTTTACCTCCTTGAATATTCAAGCTTAATTGCCTGAAACAACCGCTTCAGCGCATTTAATTCCGTCAACCGCGGCAGATACAATACCTCCTGCATAGCCTGCACCTTCACCACAAGGGTACAAGCCGCGAATATTTGTCTGATAAAATTCGTCACGCACAATTCTTACGGGTGATGAGCTTCTCGTTTCAGGTGCAGTGAGCACTGCGTCTTTCATAGCAAAGCCGTGAAGCTTTTTATCCATTTCGCCAATAGCAAAAGCCATTGTGTCACAAACTCGTTTCGGCAGCACATCCGTCAAATCTGCAGAGCGTACACCAAGAGGATATGTTGGTTTTACACTTCCCACAGAAGTTGAAACCATGCCTGACAAAAAGTCACCGACAAGCTGATATACCGCGGTGTAATCCTCACCGCCGAGTTTGAATGCAGTTTGCTCAATTTTCCTTTGAAGTTCAAAACCTGAAAGCGGATGAGTATCGGGGAATTCATCGGGGTCAATACCTACCAACAATGCTGAGTTTGAATTCTCACCGTCACGCGCATGCACACTCATACCGTTTGTTACAACTGCGCCCTCAAGTGAAGTGGCAGCAACAACCGTGCCGCCCGGGCACATACAGAAAGTATATGTACCTCTACCGTGAGGAGGATGACAAGCCATCTTGTAGTCAGCGGCACCAAGCTTTGAATGACCTGCAAAGTTGCCATATTGTGCCTTATTTATCATTTCAGCGGGATGCTCAATTCGTGCACCGACTGAAAACGGCTTTTGCTGCATACAGACACCTCTGTCAAAAAGCATGTTGACCGTATCTCTTGCAGAGTGACCGCATGCGAGAATGACGGTGTCCGTTTCAATATCATTCACCGTGCCGTTTTTCTCGTATGCGGCACCGTGAATGCAACCGTTTGCAACAATAATGTCAGTGAGTTTTGCGCCGAAAAGCACTTCGCCGCCAAGCTCAATGATTTCTTCACGCATTGATTTAATAACACCGCAAAGCAAATCGGTGCCGATATGAGGTTTGCCGGACCACAAAATTTCCTCAGGCGCACCGTGCTTAACAAATTCGATGAAAATTTGACGGCAGAGGGGACTTTTGATACCTGTAGTCAGTTTTCCGTCGGAAAAAGTACCTGCACCGCCCTCACCGAATTGGATGTTTGATTCCTCGTTAAGAACACGGGTTGTAATAAAGCGTTGGTTTGAGGCAGTACGTTTATCAACGTCCTCTCCCCTTTCAAGCACAATCGGCTTAAGACCGCAACGTGCAAGAATCAAGGCGGCAAAAATACCTGCAGGGCCAAAGCCGACAACAACAGGTCGAAATTTTGACACACGCTCAACCTCAGGTAAATTGTATATGGGATTTTCAGCAAGGCTGATTTTCCCGCTTCTGTCTCTTGAAAGAAGCTTTTGTTCATCGACGCTTACGGCAACATCAACCGTATAAACAAAAAATACGTTGTCTTTTTTTCTGCTGTCAACAGATTGTCTTACAATCCTGAGTTCTGTTATATCGTCAGTCTTTATTCGCAAAGCCTTTGCCGCCGCATGAGTAAGCTCATCGCGTTCAGCATCAAGGCTGAGTTTAATTTCATTTATCCTGAGCATCAGTTACCGATCAGCTCCTTTACTGCACTTTGAGCGGCAAGTCTGCCGCTGCTCCACGCCCATTGAAGATTATATCCGCCGCAATCGCCGTCAACGTCAAGCACTTCGCCTGCGCAATACAGATTTTTATAAAGTCGTGATTCCATCGTTTCATCGTTGAACTGCGCCGTGTCTGCACCGCCTGCGGTAACCTGCGCAAAAGCAAAATCACGCACACCGTTTACGGTAAAAGCAAAGCTTTTCACTGCAGAGCACAAAGCAGAAACATCCCTTTGAGATAGTTTGCTCACCGGCATTGCAAGTTGAACAAATCCGCATTCCTTAACAATCATCTGCCCGATTCTTTTTGCCATAAAACCACTGAGCAGATTCTCAATTTCAAGTGTCGGCAAGTTGCGGCAGATGTCATTTATGGCTTTTCTGAGTTCTTCAAACGAAAAATCAGGTGCAAAATCGATGTAAACAATCGGCTTTTTGCCGCTTGAATTAATAAACCTTGCCGCTGCACCCGAAAGCTGCATTGAAACGATGCCCGACAGACCGTAATCTGTAAACAAAAGCTCACCCTGCTCTTTCCTCAGCAGCTTTGAACCGGCGGTAAGAGTCATCGTTACATCCGCACGAAGCCCCTTGAGAGCCTTTACACTTGTTTCTTTTGTGATGAGCTGAACAAGTGAAGGAAGCAAGGGGGTGATGTTGTGACCGAGTTTTTTCAGCAGTTCATGAGCATTGCACTTGTCTGCTTTTGAGCACGGTACTTTACCGCCTGCAGCAACAACAACTGCATCTGCGTAGTATTTATTGTTGAGCATAAAGCCTTTTTCAAGCGGAGTTATTTCTTCAATGCAACATTCACAAACCGTGTTGACTGAGCAAGTATCAACGGCAAATCTGAGTGCATCAAGCACACCTGCCGCCTGATTGCTCAGAGGATAAACCCTGCCGTCATCCTCGGTTTTAGTGTAAAGTCCGATTGAATTGAAAAACTCAATGTTATCTTGCGGTGAGAAAATATCAAGCGCATATTTTGCAAAAGCCGAATCCCCGTGGTAATCCGCTGCGCATGCATTAATATTCAGCATATTGCATCTGCCGTTACCGGTACCGAGAAGCTTTTTTCCAACCCTTACGCCTGCTTCGTATATTGTTATTTCTACTCTATTATCAGCAATTCTTGCGGCTTCAATTGCGCAAGCGAGACCAGAAGCACCGCCTCCGATTATTGCAAGTTTTTTCTTCTTAGCCATTTAAGTCACCGTGTTTTATAAATAACTTTAGTGTGTATTTAATGAACATTAAGTCGTGTTTTTAAACAGAGTTAGCCGTATCAAAAAAGATACGGCTATTGAATTATTGAATATTTTTAAGAGCTTCCATTTCGGATTTGTCGACCTTGATTTCGGAATCCCTGATGGTCTTCACTTCCTTGCGGTGAATAACAAGCGGAGCTGCATCGGGGCGCTTATCAAGGCGTACCTTGAGCATACCGGTAAGGAGGTTGACATCAACAACCGTGCCTTTGCCTTCAGGCGTTGTAACAATTGCACCGTGCTTAGGTGTAACCTTCAGTAAATGGTCATAAGCAGGCTGCTCATATTTAAGGCAACACATAAGACGGCCGCATGTGCCGCTGATTTTCACCGGGCTGAGAGATAATCCCTGTTCTTTAGCCATTTTGATTGAAACGGGCTGAAAATCACCTAAAAATGAACTGCAACAGAACGGTCTGCCGCAAATGCCGAGACCGCCGACCATCTTCGACTCATCCCTGACACCAATTTGGCGCAGTTCAATCCTTGTTTTGAAAACGGAAGCGAGGTCTTTAACAAGTTCCCTGAAGTCAACCCTGCCGTCAGCGGTGAAGTAGAAGAGCATTTTGCTTCTGTCAAACGTAATCTCAACATCGACAAGTTTCATTTCAAGCTTATGAGCTTCAATTTTCTGCTCGCAGATTTCAAATGCATTCTTTTCACGCTGTCTGTTTTCTTCAACCGTTGTCAAATCATTTTTGGTTGCAATGCGGATAATCTGTTTAAGAGGAGTGACGATTTCTTCATCACTTACAGTGTGCGCAGAAGACACAACTTCACCGCACTCAACACCTCTGACGGTTTCTACGATGACTTTTGTGCCTGCTTGTGCATCAATGTTGTTCGGATCAAAGTAATACACCTTGCCGACTTCCTTGAATCTGACTCCGACTACTGTTGCCATAAAAATTCCTTTCTGCAAAGGCTCATGAGCCTTATGAGAGCTTTGCGCCGAACAGTTCACTGCTAAGGCGCGTTATTGCAAGATTATTGTTGATATTTGATTTAAGCTGAGCTGTGAGTGCGGTTACCCTCTGTGCCATGTTTGTTAAAACAAAAGCTGAGAAAGTTCTTGAAAGTAAAACTGCAGTATCCTTATCACCCATAATTACGTTGCCGCCGTTTTTCAGCACAATTGCATCCCTCAGGCAGATACCGAGGCCGGCAAGAGCATCCGTAAAAAGCTGCTTATCTTTTTCAAATGCGGCAGTTTCCCACATGAAGGCAGCTTCGTTGCTTTCGCACAAAAGCTGCGCAAGGTTAAGTGCAACGGGGCAAATTGACTCATCGTCTTGCGATGAAGATACATCAGTTGCATCCCCCAGAGAGAACGTCTGTGAACGTGAACGAACAGTTTCAAGAAGGCAGGATGCGCTCGGGCACGTCATAATGAACACAGCATGCGCCGGCGGCTCTTCAATCAGCTTGAGAATTGTGTTTTGGCATGCAACGTTAAGATATTGCACCTCGGAAAAAATATAAACCTTCCTGTTTGCTTCATTGGGCACAATGTATGCCTGCGTTTTCACCTTGCGCACGTCGTCAATAAGGTAGTTTGCCTTTTTTTCGGGCTTGCTGAGCACAATTATATCGGGATGCGAACCCGAATCAGCCTTGCGGCAGTTATCGCAGTTGTCACACGGCGGTATATTGCCTGAGCAAACCAGTGCCTTTGCAACCGCAACAGCGGCTATAGCTCTGTTATGCGCATCGGTACCTTCAAGCACAATTGCATGAGGGAGCCTGCGTTTTTGCGCGGCGGTAACAAGAGCCTGCCTTGAAACATCCGGTATTCTGATGTCTTTAAACACAATGCTCACCTCACACATTGATAATATTTATTCACTATTGGACATTATACAATAAATTAACGAAAAAAACAACAGGAATCTGTTTGCAGTTTATTCCATTATGCTCTGAGGGAAATTCCGAGCTTTGAAAGATTATCGAGTACGGTATTAATCCAGCCCTGAACCTCGTCCATTTCAAGCGTGCGCTCTTTTGAGGAGAAGAAGAGTCTGACTGTGATACTCTTCATACCGTCACGCTCAAAAGTATCAATAAGCTTGGAAGAATCAAACTCAGGGATATTGAGCTGAAGCCAGCAGTTTTCAATGTCACTGTACTTAACACCGTCAGCAAGAATAAGTGACAGGTCATAATAAGTACCCTGAAGAGTTGAAGGCTCATTGAACTGAATCGGAACTTCCTTAACTGAGTTGAAGCAGTCAAGGTCGATTTCAACACAAACCGCCGCTGCAGTTTTATCAAGCTTCTGCAGATTTGTGGGATGAAGAGTGCAGAGTGTGCCAACCTTGATACCGTCTGCTGAAATTGCCGCAGTGTTGCGAGGATGCTGCCAATTGTGCTCAACAGCAACCTTATCATAGTTTGGCTTGCAGTTTTTGATGAGACCGAACAAACAGTTTACAATTTCGATAGCTTTGAAATAAAGCTTCTTTTCACCGCTAACCTTATCGAAAAGAACGAAGCCGAGCTTACGCTGTTCGTTGCACGTACCGTCAGCCTTTGTACCGTTGACAACCCTGCCGATTTCAAAGATACCGAATGAATCGGCAAAATCCTTGTTTTCATAGGTAGCGCAAAGCAGTGTGGGAAGCATGGAATTTCTGAGAATGCCGTTGTCGCTGTTTTCAATGTTGAGTACTCTTACGTTGTCTTCAACCTCAATGCCAAGCTTCTTAAATTTTCTGCCGTCACACCATACGTATGAGTGTACTTCATGCATCGAAAAGCGCTTTACAAGGATATCCTTGATTTCGTAATCCTCAGCCTTTGCTCTGGAGAATGCGATGGGCTTAAGAGGACTGCGTGTTGTTTCAATGCGGAAGTTGTCATAACCGTAAATACGGGTTATTTCTTCAATGATGTCAGCTTTGATTGTAACATCCTTAGTAGCTCTCCATGACGGAACTTTTACTGTGAAAACGTCGTCTTCAAGTTCAACATCAAAACCGAGTGAATTGAGTGTGTTGCTGATTCTCTCATTTGAAATGTCAATACCGGTGTAACGGTCAACATATTTTTTATCAAATGTGAGCGTGATTTCGGGGTAATGCTTCACATATTCGTCTGAAAGCTGAGATGAAACAACAGCACCTGAGTCAATTGAAGTGAGGAGGTTGATGAAACGTTTCACTGCAATAAGGGTGAGCTCCGGGTCGAGCATTTTCTCATATCTTGCACTTGCGTCTGTTCTGTGACCAAGCCTTGAGGATGTTTTTCTGACGCATACACCGTCAAAGTTGGCTGACTCAAGCACAACGCTTGTTGTGTTACCGACAATTTCAGAATCAAGACCGCCCATAATACCCGCAATTGCAACGGGTGTTTCACCGTTATAAATCATGAGGGTGTTTTCATCAATGTCTCTTTCAACACCGTCAAGTGTTGTAAACTTGTAAGGTTTGTCGGGCGTTGTAACAACGATGTTGTCAATTGTTCTTGCATCAAAAGCATGAGTCGGCTGACCGATTTCAAGCATGATATAGTTTGTAAGGTCAGCAAGCAGATTGATAGCTCTCATGCCGCAATAGAAAAGTCTGACTCTCATTGCTGAGGGGCTGACTGTTTTTGTGATGTTATCCATTCTCACGCACGAATATCTGTAAACAAGGTCGCTCCTGCCAACAGATACGGGTACTTTGAAGTCACCGTCATAAACGGGCTCAGTGAGTGCAAGCGGTTTGAGCGGTCTGCCTGCAAGAGCGGCAAGCTCTCTTGCAATACCGTAATGACCCCAAAGGTCAGGGCGGTTTGTAAGAGATTTATTATCAACCTCAAAAATAATATCGTCGATGGGATAAATCTCCTTAAGGTCGGTGCCGCAGGGTGCATCGCTTTCAATGCTCATAAGGCCGGATTTATCGTCGCTGATTCCAAGCTCGGCCTCGGAGCAACACATACCCTCGGATTCATAGCCTGCAACAACAGCTTTGCCGATTTCACCGGCTACAACGCGACCGCCCGCTTTTGCAAATGCAACGCGCTGACCGACAGCAACGTTGGGGGCACCGCAAACGCAGTTAACAACCTTTTCACCGATATCAACGGTAAGAAGGTGGAGCTTTTTTGAATTGGGATGATTTTCAACCGTAAGAATCTGACCGACTACTACATCGCGTACATCCTCACCCTTGATGATGATATCTTCAACCTCAGCCGTTGCAAGAGTAAAGCTGTTGATGAGCTTTTTTATGTCGCAACCTTCAAGGTCAACGTAATCTTTAATCCAGTTAATTGATACAAACATTATTATTCACTCACCTTTCAGCTTAGTCTTTCTTCTCGGTTTCGGGTGCAAAATAAGTTGCATTCGTGAACTGAGAAAGTGATTTGAGACTGCAACTGTTGAACACTCTGATATCTTTTACACCATATTTCATCATGGCAAGTCTTGTGAGTCCGAGACCAAATGCAAAGCCTGTGTATTTTTCAGGGTCAACACCGCCTGCAATAAGCACGTTGGGATGAATCATGCCGCAGGGGCAAAGCTCAAGCCAGCCTGAGTCTTTGCATGAGGGGCAGCCTTCGCCACCGCAGATAAGGCACTGGATATCAAGCTCAAAGCCGGGCTCAACAAACGGGAAGAAACCGGGGCGAAGACGCACGGTGACCTCCTGACCGAAAACCTCTGAAAGCATGGTTTTCATGAAATAAATGAGGTTGGAAATCGAGATATCCTTATCCACCATCATACCTTCAGTCTGGAAGAAGGTATTTTCATGGCAGGCGTCGATTTTTTCGTTACGGAAGCAACGGCTCGGGAAAACTGCGCGAAGCGGCAGACCCTGCTCAAGCATGGGTGCATATTTCCTGAGAATCGTGTTCTGTGCGGCGGAAGTGTGGGTTTTAAGCAGCTGACCCGTGCTGAGATAATAAGTATCCTGCATATCTCTTGCGGGGTGGTGTTTCGGGATGTTCAGTGCTTCAAAGCAGTTGTAGTCATCCGTAACTTCGGAATAATCCTCAACTGAGAAGCCCATGCTGCGGAAGATGTTTTCGACTTCGCGCTGCACAAGTGTGATGGGGTGATATGAACCTACGCTGTCGCCCGTGGGATATGATTCGTCATAAACCTCAGCGCTGTCAATGAGCTTTTGCTCCTCAGCAGCGGCAATCTCAGTGCTCTTTTCCTGAATGGTCTTTTCAACAAACTGCTTGAGCTCGTTGATGAGCTGACCTGCTTCTTTTTTTTGCTCAACGGGTACATTGCGAAGCTCTGCCATAAGCTGAGCAACACTGCCCTTTTTGCCGAGAAATTCAATTCTCAGCTTTTCAACGTCAGCACTTGAAAGTGCGGCATTTACTTTTTCGATGAACTGTTCTCTGATTTTTGCGGTTTCAATCATCTTGGTAACCATTCCTTTCTTTCGGGGCAAAAAAAATACGCCCCCTGTTTATGAGGGACGAAGAAAACTCCGCGGTACCACCCTGCATTCCCGCTTTCACGGGCACTCGCAACCCTTAACGAAGGTCAGCCGTCACAATCTACTGCATTTTTCAACTGTGCCACTCGTGAGTGAACTTCAGCAAAACCCGCAAAGTTGCGCTTTCAGCCACGGCACAACCTCTCTGCTTGCGATAAAGAGCCTACTCTCTCAGTCATCATGTTTTGGTATGAAAGGAGTCTAACATAAAAAGTTTCTAATTTCAAGTGTATATTACTAAAAATATTCTATTTTTACTTATATATGTTTACACAGATTGATTTTTGGAATATATTGTGATATTATAATTTATCATGATTGGAAGGTGTATGTATATGAGTTCATTTATACAAACAATAATAGCATTTTTACTGTCAGTGTTCACTGTTGCCGCCGTACCGGGTAACGCAAAACCAACCGCGGACGCTGAGATTCTCACCGACACAATCAACGTTATGAGCTTCAACGTCTACGTTGCAGGCTTCGGTGCAAAAAGCCCCGAAAACAGAGCAGACGAGGTTGTTGAGCAGATTCGCCGCGTTATGCCAGATTCATTCGGTCTGCAGGAAGCCTCACCGGAGTGGATTGCACAAATCAGCACCGCTATGCCCGAATATGCATACGTGGGTATCGACCGCGACGCAGACGGTACGGGTGAAGCTTCACCTGTTTTTTATCTTAAAAATAAATACACCGTTGTTGAAAGCTCAACTTTTTGGCTCTCCCCCACTCCCGACGTTAAATCAAAAGGCTGGGATGCTTCTTACAGAAGAATCTGCACTTACGCCTTATTACGCAACAACGAATCAGGTTTCACCTACGCGCATTTTAACGCCCACCTTGACCATATCGGTAGCTTGTCACGCTACAACTCAGCAAGACTTGTCACAAACAGAGTCAATTCACTCGGTTATGCAACCGTACTCACCGGTGACTTCAACGCAAAAGAAGGCTCAAACGCATATACCGCTGTACTCGAAAGCGGCATGCTCGACTCAAAATACATAGCTGACTCAGTTGTGAACCCCGGGCCCACTTTCCACGGTTACATGATGCAGGACAAAACCACCCACACAAAAGCAATTGACTTCATCTTCGTTTCCGAGGGTTCAACTGTCAGCGAATACGTTGTTCATAAGGACAAAATCAACGGAATATATCCGTCCGACCATTTTGCCGTAAGCGCAACGGTTACTCTCACCGGTGCAACCGAAACTGACGGCACTTTTTGAAGGTATTAACATGATATTTTATTTTACAGGTACCGGCAATTCACTTTATGCCGCCGATAAAATTGCAAAAATACTTGACGATAAAGTTGTTGATATTTCACCATTGCTCAAACAAGGAAAAAATGTTTTCCGCATTGGTCACAAAGAAACCGTAGGCTTTGTTTTCCCTGTGTATTACGGCGGAATGCCAACGGTTGTGCGCGATTTCATTTCAACACTTCGTTTTGACGACAACACAAGACCTTACGTTTACGCCGTAATAACGTGCGGTGCAGGTATTGCCGCATGCGATAAACAGCTTTTTAAAGCGCTTGATAAACGACGCATTGAGCTTAACTGTGTTTTTGACGTACGTATGCCTGATAACTACGTTATTATGTATAACCCCTGCACGAAAGCACGTGCAAAAAAGGTCATTGAAAAAGCTGACAACCGCCTTGCCAAAATCGCGGGTATGGTCAGAAACAGAAGCCGCCGCGGCTACAAATCCAACGCATTGACGTCTGTGCAAACTGCGTTCATGTATTCACTCTACGGCAAAAACGGCAGACCCACACGCAGGTTTTTCGCCGATTACAACTGCATAGGCTGCGGAAAATGTGTTGAAGTTTGCCCGATTGATGCAATTGAGCTTTATAAAGGCAAACCGAGATGGACAAAAGATAACTGCACACATTGCACTGCCTGCATAAACGGTTGCCCTCAAAAGGCTTTGCAATACGGAAAAGGCACAATTAAAAGAACAAGGTATATAAACAATATATTAAACGACACGGAGGTTAACAATGATTAAAGTAACGTCGGACAAAGTTTTCCATCTGCAGACAAAAGATACCAGCTACATTTTCAGAGCGCTCCCCTCAGGTCAGCTTGAAGCGGTTTACTATGGCAGAAAAATCCCCGAATGTTCGGATTACGGCTTCCTTTTTGACAAGCACTCAATGGGTTACAGCAACACCGTTGTTTATTCCCAGGATGACACTACTCTGTCGCTTGATCACATTGCACTTGAATATTCAGCTTACGGCAAAGGCGACTACCGTATGCCTGCGCTTGACTTGACCTCTGCAAAGGACAGTTTCACAACCGATTTCAAATATGTAAGATATGCAATATACAACGAAAAGCCGAGCCTTAAAGGCCTTCCATCAAGCTACGGTGAAAATGTGCAGACTCTTGTAATTGTACTTGAAGACAGAACGTTGAATGCTGAACTTTATCTTTATTACTCAGTTTTTGACGAGTGCAATGTCATCACAAGAAGCACGCGCATTGTCAACAACTCCGACAAAGCAATCAGAATCCACAAGCTCATGAGCATGCAGCTTGACCTTCAGCGCGGTGATTACACCATGCTCACATTTGACGGCGCATGGGTAAGAGAGCGCCACAAACACGAGCACAAGCTCAGTGACGGCACATGCTCAATCGGTTCAATCAACGGCACAAGTTCAAACAGAAGCAACCCGTTTTTTGCCGTAACCAACGGCGTCTGCACTGAGGATACCGGCGATTGCTATGGCTTCAATCTTGTTTATTCCGGCAACCACATTGCATCTGCAGAGCAGTCACCTCACGGTCTGCTGAGAATCCACAACGGTATCAATCCCTTTGAGTTTGATTGGGAGCTTAAGGGCGGCGACATGTTTGATACACCGGAATCAGTGCTCACTTTCAGCCACGAGGGTCTCAACGGCATGAGCCGCAACATGCACGCCTTTGTTAAAGAGCACATCGTCAGAGGCGAATGGAAACACAAAGAACGTCCCATTCTTGTTAACAACTGGGAAGCAACGTATTTCAACTTCAATGAAAAAAAGATTCTTTCCATCGCACAGACAGCCAAAAAGCTCGGCGCTGAAATGTTTGTGCTTGATGACGGCTGGTTCGGCAAAAGAAACAACGATAAGTCATCACTTGGTGACTGGACGGTAAACACCAAGAAGCTGCCTAAGGGTATTCACGGTCTTTCAAAGAAAATCAACCAAATAGGCCTCATGTTCGGTCTTTGGGTTGAGCCTGAAATGGTATCACCTGACAGTGATTTATACAGAGCACACCCCGATTGGGCAATTACAACCGACGGCTACACTCCCTCACAGGGCAGAAATCAGCTTGTACTCGATCTCACACGCCCCGACGTAAGAGAGTACCTCATCAACACAATGACAGATGTTTTCCGCTACGGAAACATTGAATACATCAAATGGGACATGAACCGTCCTTTCTCAGACGTATACTCACATCAGAAAGGCGCAAGAAGCGGCGAATTCTTCCACAGATATGTCATGGGTCTTTACGAAATCTGGGAAGCTCTCACAGAAAAATTCCCGCATATTCTTTTTGAAGCCTGCTCAAGCGGCGGCAACAGATTCGACCTCGGCACATTCTGTTATATGCCTCAGTGTTGGACAAGTGACAACACCGACGCACTTGAAAGAGTATACATTCAATCCGGCACGTCATACGGTTATCCTCAGTCTGTTATGACAATGCACGTTGCATGCTCACCCAGCTTTTCATGCTTCAGATCATCTTCAATCGAAAACCGTTTCAACGTTGCTGCTTTCGGTCTTCTCGGTTACGAGCTTGACGTCACAGAGCTTACCGCTTTTGAACGAGCTGCAGTTGTTAAGCAGATTGAATTCTATAAAAAGCACCGTCAGCTTCTTCAATACGGTGAATTCTACCGCATTAACGATTTCTTTAAAGACAACATCTGCAAATGGCAGATTGTATCACCTGACAAAACAGAATCAATGCTTGGCTATTTTGTCAACAGAATGGGTCCCAACTGGGGCAACGACGTTATCCGCTTTGTAGGCCTTGACGAAACATTCAGCTACCACGTAACCTCAAGAACACAGCTCATCAACATCAAGACCTTCGGCCCCATCATCAACACTCCTCTGCCCAAAAAGTTCGACATGGAGGACGGTAAGGTGTATGAATTCCTGACCGAAACCGTACGTCTGCATACCGAAAAAGAAGACTTCACCGCACCCGGCGCCGCTTTGATGTTCTCGGGCTTCAAACCGTGCCAGCCGTTCTGCTTGAGCGGATTCAGTTTTGACAAAGCAAGAATGCTTGTTGACACAGACTCAAGAGTTTATTATCTTACCACAAAAACGGAGGATATTAAATAATGGACACAACACTTATTAAAGCAATATGTTCACGTTTCGGCGTCAACAATGAAATAGTTTCAATTGAGCCTATTACTGACGGTCTTGTAAACACAACGCTCAAGGTTGATTTTGATGACTCAAGCAGCTACCTTGTGCAGAAAATCAATACTCAGGCATTCAAAAAACCTGCAGAGCTTATGGAAAACATTTCAAGAGTTACCACTTATCTGCGTGAGGTTATCCGCAAAAACGGCGGTAATCCTGACAGAGAAACTCTCACCTTCCTCAGCGCAGAAAACGGTGATTACTTCGTTTATGATGATAACGGGGGTTGTTGGAGAATATACAGATTCATCGGTGATGCATTCACTTACAACACTATTGAAAGTGCCTCTGTTTTTGAAGATGCAGGCTCTGCTTTCGGTAAATTCCTCAATCTGCTTGACGGTTATCCGATGGATTCCTTGCACGAAACAATAGTTAACTTCCATAACACGAGAATCAGAGTTGAAAACCTTGAAGCATCAATTAAAAACAACCTTTCAGGTCGCGCAGGCAACGTTAATGCCGAAATCGCATTCGCTCTTGACAGAAAAGCCGAAGCATCCAGACTTGTTGACATGCTTGAAAAAGGTGAGCTTCCCCTTCGCGTTACTCACAATGATACAAAGCTCAACAACGTTCTTTTTGACACAAAAACGGGTAAAGCCTTCTGCGTAATTGACCTTGACACAATTATGCCCGGTCTTTCACTTTACGATTTCGGAGACAGTCTGCGTTTCGGCTCAAACACGGCCGCAGAAGACGAGGCTGATTTGTCAAAAGTTTCCGTTGACCTTGAACTTTTTGAAGCGTTTGCACGCGGTTATCTTTCAAGCGCCGCCTTCACACTCACACAAAGCGAAATTGACAACCTTGCTTTCTCAGCTAAGCTCATGACTTATGAGTGCGGCGTAAGATTCCTCACAGACTACATTGACGGCGATATTTATTTCAAAACAAAATATGCCGAACACAATCTCGTCAGAGCAAGGAACCAGTTTGCACTTGTTGCTGACATGGAAAAGCACATGGATGAAATGAATGCAATAATTCAAAAGCTCTGCGCAGAACTCTCTGCAAAATAAGCAATATTAAAGCTCCGCATAACACAGAGTTGCGCGGAGCTTTTTTTTGCATATATGACAGATTTATTTAAAGATTTTCATATCAGCCGTAAAAAGTGTCTTCCTTAGAGTATCAGTATATACGTCAGCGATTTGTTCTTTAACAAGACCGACAAGAAGTGAAGGATTAATATTTACCGTACTGCCGGCAGGAAGTACAATGGTAAGCACGCACTTATCATCAACAGTGTTAATTACATAATTCTTAATGTGCTCACGCAAGTCGATTTCCTTCATCACCTTGTTCCTACCCTTTTTAGAGAGCTTTTTAACAATAAGCTCACCCTCGGAAAGCAAGGCGATCAGTTGTGCCGCAAACGCCTCATCAACATCATTGAAAGTAACATCGAATTCAGCATAAGTGATAAGCTTTGCATCAAAAACAGGCTCATAAATATCGGTGATTATAATGCTTTCCGGCATAACATCATTAAGCTTGAGCATGATTTCAGCATTGGAAATATCACCCTCAATTCTGATATCCATAAACTCGCATACACTTTCTGAACCAAGTGAAAGCGGCAAAGCAAACGTCATGTACGGATGCGGATTAAAGCCTTCAGTATACCACAAAGGAAGCTTTGCGCGTCTGACAGCGCGCGACATGCAACGCATGAGGTCAAGGTGAGAAATGTATTTGCTCTCGCCAAGCTTCGAAAACTTAATTCTTACCAAACGCATCACATTCACCTCCGTTAAGTTTTGCCGCACCGCAACCGGCACAACTTATGCGGCAATGCGGTGTTGTTTCATTGTTGTGAGCTTTGTTATTCTCTTTAATGAGAAACGGCTTGCATATACCGTAATCAAGATGATCCCAGGGCATTACTTCATCAAGAGCGCGTTCTCTTGTGGCATAGAAATCCATTGAAACACCGCACTTTTCAAAGCTTTCAACCCAAGTGTCATAAAGGAAAGTATCATCCCAACTGTCAAACTTGCAGCCGTTACGCCATGCTGTTTCAATAACATTGCAGAGTCTGCGGTCACCTCTTGCAAGCACGCCTTCAAGGCGGCTGATATTGACCTTGTGGAAGCTGACGTTGATCTTCTTGGTGCGAATACTGTCAAGCAGAAGCTGCTGCTTGCGTTTAAGTTCATCAACCGTATTCTGAGCTTCCCACTGGAACGGTGTAAACGGCTTGGGCACAAATGAAGCAACGCTGATTGATACGGTAACGCCCTTTCCTTTCGGTTTGTCAGGGTTTCGGTAAAACTCATCAACCACCTTCTGTGAAAGCTCTGCAATACCGCGAATATCATCATCAGTCTCAGTTGGCAGACCGATCATAAAGTATAACTTCACAGCAGTCCAACCACCGCGGAAGGATTGTGCAGCAGTTTTAAGCACGTCATCTTCAGTTACATTTTTGTTTATGGCGTCCCTTAGACGTTGAGTACCGGCTTCGGGAGCAAACGTAAGTCCGCTTCTTCTGACGCCGGAAATGCGTTGCATCAACTCGGGTGAAAAATTGTCTATTCTCAGCGACGGCAACGCAAGGTTGATTTTTTCATCTTCGGTCCAATCAAGCAGTTTGTTAAGAAGCTCGGGCAGTTGCGTGTAGTCGCTTGTGCTCAATGATGAAAGTGAAATTTCATCATGGCCGGAACTTTCGCAAAGAAGTTTACATTGGTTGTTGATGGTGTCGGGTTGTTTTTCACGGATGGGTCTATAAATAAAACCTGCCTGACAGAATCTGCAACCTCTTATGCAGCCTCGGAAAATTTCATGCACAACTCTGTCGTGCACAACTTCAATGAATGGTACAACAAATTTGTTAGGATAATAAACCTTGTCCAAATCGGATACGATACGTTTTTTTACGGTCGGTGTAACGTCATTGTGCGGGATTATTTCAGCAACTGTAGAATCTTCATTATACTTGACCTCATAAAGAGACGGCACGTAAATACCCTCGATTTTTGCGGCTCTTTTAAGAAACTCTGCTTTTGTAACGTTTTCTTTTTTGCAAAGCTTGATAAGGTCAAGCAGCTCATTTGTGACCTCCTCACCTTCGCCAAGCATAAACAAGTCAAAGAAATCAGCCATGGGTTCAGGATTACATGCACACGGACCTCCACCGGCAATAATAGGCGTCAGCTCGAGTCTGTCAGCACTTCTTATGGGTATACCCGCAAGATCAAGCATATTCAGCACGTTTGTGTAACTCAGCTCATATTGCAGTGTGAAGCCTATGAGGTCAAATTCACTGAGAGGATCACCGCTTTCAAGTGCAAACAAAGGCTGGTTATTTTCGCGCATAACCTTTTCCATGTCGTGCCACGGAGCAAAAACTCTTTCGCACCATGTGTCTTCTCTTTCGTTCACAAGTGAATAAAGAAGCTTCATTCCGATGTGTGACATGCCGATTTCATAACTGTCAGGGAAGCAGAATGCATATCTCAGGTCAACCGAGTTTTTGTCTTTAACAACGCTGTTGATTTCGCCGCCTGTATATCGGCCGGGCTTTTGAACAAGCGGTAAAAGCTTTTCAATTTCGCGTTTAATCATTTGTTTCATCCTTTGAATTTTCTTTTGAATGCCGAAATAAGAAGAATTCCGACAAGATACAACGTAACGGCAATAAAGCTTAAACCAAAGCCGACGTTTATATATAAGTATACTCCAACCACACACAAAAACGCAACAGTTAAATACGATGTTGCGCACATTATTTTTGAAATTAAACTTTCGCTTGCAAAATTACTGATTAAACATTCCAAAGCCCTGCCGCCGTCCAACACTTCAAACGGCAACAGATTAAAAATTGCTAGCACAAGATTCACCGCAACACCTGCATATAAAATCTGACTACCCGTTCGTTTATGTAACAGATGCAAAATAAATGCAAGTGTGAGGTTAACGGACGGACCGGCAAGCAAAACAACCGTTTCTTTTAGGTTGCTGAGTTTGTTAATATTCTGCCTCGTTATTCTGATTCCGAATGCGCCGAATTCAACCGATTTTGGCTTTTCACCAAATAAGGCTAAAAAAATAAGATGTCCCACTTCGTGCAGGCAAGAGCTTAACAGAGAAACAAGCGCAATATTAGTATCAGCAAGCAGCATAGTAAGCGTAACAACCGCAAAAAAACCGAATCCGAGACGAATTTTTGAACCTGCAACAACAAAACTCAAACCGCTACTACCTCAAAAATCCCTTCAGGATTAACTTCAATCCCTCTCAATAACAGCTCAAAATGAAGATGCGGACCCGTTGCAAGCCCTGTTTGACCAACGTATCCAACCGTTTCACCTGCACGGAGCACAGCACCCTCCTCACAAGCAATCTCCTTGAGATGACAGTATCTTGTCACAATAGAATCAGAGTGTCTAAGCGTTGCAAAGTTACCGTCCTCATCGTTATATCCTGTTTTCACAACTTCACCATAAAATGCCGCTTTCACCGTTGTGCCCTCCGGTGCGGCAATATCAACACCGGTATGGAAAGATTCCTTTGAAGTCATCGGATGAACACGCAAGCCGAAACCGCTTGTGATTCTGCCGACAACGGGCACAATTGCTTTTGCGGTGAGGTTATATGATACTTGAGTATGCTGCTGAGTCTCTTCGCTTTCCGTAATTGTAGTCTCAGCATCTTCGCCCGTTGTTTCTTCATCATTGCCTTCTTCATCGGACGTTGCTTGATCGGTCAAACTTTCTGCTTCAACGCTTGTTAACTCAGTTATCTCACCTTTGTTTTCGCCGCCCATCCACAAATCAGACGGTGTAAACATTACGTTTTTAAGTTCAAGAAAAACACTGTTTACTTCCTCTTTTGTCAACGAAACTGTGAGTATATCCACAAGCTTTTGCTTCAATTCGTCGTTGCTGCCCTTTGACGCAAAAAACACTGTAACTGAGATTATCAAACAAATAATGATATGGATAAACGTCAGCATAATAAGATAATCACGTTTTCCGTTATTATTCTGCTCGGGTGCTTTGCTGTTTTCCATCGAATCACCTCAATGAAAAATATGCACTTGTCCGAAAAATAAGAACACAGCACTATACAAAACATATTTTTTACGTTATAATCTAATGGACGTTTCAGAGGTGACCTTAATGTACGATATAAAATTGAAGCAGATTGCTCACATTGAAAATGACTTTCACGAAAAATTCGGAATACCGCGCCAGAGCGGCATTTTTACAAACACACTTGAATCATATATTGTGTTTGAAGAAGATTACCGCAACCCCGATTTCATACGCGGAATTCAGGATTTTTCACATTTATGGTTAATATGGTGCTTTTCGGAAAGCATACGCGAAAACGTCTCCCCTACCGTACGACCGCCAAAGCTCGGCGGAAACAAAAGGGTTGGTGTTTTTGCCACACGTGCACCGTACCGCCCGAATCCTCTCGGGCTGTCATGTGTTGAATTGCTAAGGGTTGAAGAAACGCTGAATAACGGGCGCGTACTTGTTGTTTCAGGCGCAGATCTGATTAATAACACCCCGATTTATGATATCAAACCATATCTGCCTTTCAGCGACTGCAAGATAGATGCCACGGGCGGTTTTACGCAGGAAACAAAAGATAAAACCGTTGACGTCGTTTTCCCTGACGAACTTATTTCATTGATACCCAAGCAAAAGCACAAAGGTATTATCGCAATACTCGCACAGGACCCACGTCCCGGATATCATGACGATGCAAATAGGATATACGGCATGAGATTTTCGCATTTCAACATTAAATTTACGGTTGAAAATGATGTTCTCACGGTTGTTGACGTAACTGACGAAGAATAAATTGAAAAAGCTTTAAAAAGCACCGCGGAAATCCGCGGTGCTTTTACATCATGATGCCGCCTGCAAATTTCTTTGAGTTATGATATTTGCAGTATCCATCATCTTTTCAGCATATATTGCGTAGCCTTGCGTCGGGTCATTGATAAAAACGTGGGTTACTGCACCAACTACCATGCCATTCTGGATTATAGGGCTTCCACTCATTCCCTGAACTATTCCGCCTGTTTTTTCAATCAAATCCGTATCCGTTACTCTTATCGACATATCTCTCGTTTCATTCGTGTCCGTTCTGTACAGCTTTGTGATTTCAATATCATAAAGCTGCGGTCCCGTTTCATCAACAGTTGAAATAATCTGCGCGCTTCCCGTTGTTATTTCGGAAGCGGTTGCAACGGGTAAAACGGGCGCGTTTTTATCATATACATCAAGCACACCGAAGGCACCTGTGCTTCCGTTAAGAACAAGCGTACCGAGGCTTTGCGTACCGAAAACGCCGCACAGCTCACCTGCTGAGCCATTTGAGCCCTTATAGCATCCCGTAAGGTTTGCCTCAACACACTCTCCACCCGATACAGTCATAACGTCGCCTGTGTCAATGTCACACACTGCGTGGCCGAGGCTCGCATAAATGCCATTGTTTCTGTCATAAAAAGTCATGGTACCGATACCTGCGGCACTGTCTCTTATCCAAAGACCGGCCTTGTAGTTTCCGTCAGAGGTGCATTTGGCAAGTATCAGTGTAATTTCAAATGTCTCTTGCGCTCTTTCAACAGTTACTGTCAGCGGTGTTCCGTCGTTTTCACGGAAAATTGAAGCAACCTGAGATGACGTTGAAACACTCATACCGTTGATTGCGGTTATACTGTCGCCGCATTTTATACCTGCGTTTTCTGCAGGTCTTACGGTACCCGTTTCTGTCAGCACGTCATCAATACCGACAACAGTTACACCTTTTGTATAAAGCTTCAGACCGATAATGGTACCGCCCGGCACAACGTACCGCCTTTGAGCGATGGTGAGTTTTGCAGTTTTGACGGGTATCGCTTTAAGCAAGCTCACGTTCAGTGTATATTCACCTGCTTTTTTTGCAATTGTGTCAGCCGTGCTGTTTTCATCAATGCTTACGGTGAATATATCACTGACATCATAATCGACGCCGTCTGCAACAAAAATTTCATCCGGTATAGTCGCGTTGCCCCAACCGACAATCACAAAAACCGCGCAACAAACGATGCCCATGACTACGCTGAGAATTTTGAAAGCTTTTATCGTTCCCACCTCCGCCGCGGCAAAAAATAAGTACCGACCGCAGCAAAGAATCTTCGTGCGTTCGGCGCTCATTTGAGCCGCATGATTAGTTTATCAAGCGGGATGATTTTTATGTGAGGGAAAATTGCTCATTCAAAATTTTCTTCAATTTATATTTTTTAACGCTTCTTCATTCAACAAACGGATGTTTCTGCCTTCCTTTTCAATTGCGCCTGACTGAATGAGACTGTCAAACGCTCTGTAAAGCGAAGCGCGCCCCATGTCAAGAGCTTTTGCAAGCTCAGAATATGATTCTTTGAGTTCCAGCGTTTTATAGCCGCCGAAGTTTTCAAAAAGGAATTTTGCGAGCTTTTGCTCTGCACTGCCGCCCGTATAAACTGAAACACTGCTGTAAAGATAATAAACCGTCTCACTCATTACGGCGTTGAAATTTGCCGCAAAAGTAGGTTCGGACATAATAAGACGGAAAACAATTGCCTTATCAATAAAAAGCACCTTGCATGATTTGAGTGCAACAACCTCAACGGGATGATAATTTCTGAGTGAATATATGCTCTCAAGCGCAAAAACATCCGAAGATGAAAGAATTCGGATATTCAGTTCACTTTTACTTTTCCTGAGTGCAGCTTCACCGTTGATAACAATACCGACTCTGCGCTCAAAAGTAGCATCGCCGATTACTGTTTCACCGCGGTTAAAAGTAAATACAGTATCGTTAGATTGTTCAATTATATCATCAATTACCCGCTGAGAAACGCCTTTAAAAAGCGCTGACACAGCAATAGCTTCACTGATTTCACGGTTGAATCTCATTATTTTCCTCCATAAAATCTAATATTCGTAATTATTTTAACTCATTCAAAAAGCATCGTCAAGTTCTTAAGATTATTTTATCCCTATAATTCAAGTTCTATCATTTACAAAAACGATATGCTGATGTATAATTGTAGAAAAAACAAAGAAAGGGCTTGTTGTGATGTTCACAAAAATAACAACGATCGGTCTTTTCGGATTACAAACCTATATCATCAACGTAGAAGCAGACATCGACACAGGATTGCCTCGATTTGACATCGTCGGTTTGCCCGATATGGCTGTAAGTGAGTCAAAAGACAGAGTGCGTGCCGCCATCAAAAACAGTGGTTTTGACTTTCCGCTCGGCCGTATTACAGTTAACCTCTCGCCTGCCGATATCAGGAAAGAGGGTCCCGTATACGATTTGCCGATACTTCTATCGCTCTTGTGCGCAACGGGTCAAATAGACAGAAAAAAGCTTGACGGAAAAGCATTTGTCGGTGAACTTTCACTTGACGGCACAATCAAGCACATCAACGGTGTTTTACCCATGGCAATTATGGCTAAACAGGAAGGCTTCAACACAATGTTTGTCCCTGCAGATAATGCCGCTGAAGCCGCAGTTGTCAGCGGAATTGATATATACCCTGTAAAGAACGTTAAAACACTTATCTCACATCTTAACGGCAACAACTTAATCAAAAAAATTACAAGTGACGATTACAACAGTGCGGATTATCCGTCGATTCCTCTGCCGGACTTCTGTGACGTTAAGGGACAGTTTCAGGTTAAACGCGCGCTTGAGGTTGCCGCCGCAGGCGGTCATAACACACTGATGATCGGCCCACCAGGCTCAGGTAAAAGCATGCTTGCAAAGCGTCTGCCTTCCATTCTGCCCGACATGACGTTTGAAGAAAGCCTTGAGACAACCAAGATTTATTCTATTGCAGGCGCATTACAGCACAACAATTCATTGATTCGCACAAGGCCTTACAGAGCACCGCACCACACCATCTCGTCAGCCGGCCTTTCGGGCGGCGGCCGAATTCCTCACCCCGGTGAACTCAGTCTCGCTCATAACGGTGTGTTGTTCCTTGATGAATTGCCGGAATTTTCCAAGAACACAATGGAAGGCTTGAGGCAACCTATTGAAGACGGCGAGGTCACAATTGCGCGCGTATCAGGCACACTCACTTACCCTTGTGAAGTTATGCTTGTTTGTGCCATGAACCCGTGTCCCTGTGGATACTTCGGGCACCCCACAAAACAGTGCACGTGTCCCCGAGGTACACCTGCAAAATATCTCTCACGCGTCAGCGGGCCGCTTCTCGACAGACTCGACATTCACGTTGAAGTCCCTCAGGTAGACTTTTCTCAGTTGTCAGATGATACGCGCGGTGAATCCTCTGCCGAAATCAAAAAGCGCGTTAACGCGGCAAGAGAGATACAAAACAAGCGTTTTGAAGGCACGTCCATAACATGTAACGGCAAAATGACACCTTCCATGACACGCGAATTCTGCCGCATTGATGATGCTTCAAAAAAGCTGCTGGAAGGCGCGTTTGAACGCCTTGGATTATCAGCAAGAGCATACGACAAGATTCTTCGTGTTTCAAGAACAATTGCCGACCTTGATTCAAGCGAGAGAATTGAGAAAATGCACATAGCCGAAGCAATACAATACAGAAGCCTTGACAGAAAATTCTGGAATGCATAATAAAGAGGTGAAAACCATGGATTTAAATTGGAAAAACATAAGAAAGATTTTACTTTTGATTACGTACACCGTTCTGCTTTATTCAGCGGTGCAGAACATCAACTTCTTTTGGTCTGTGCTTGTACAGATTATATCCCTACTGAAGCCGTTGGTTATCGGATTATGCCTCGCCTTCATCCTCAACGTAATTATGCGCCCGATTGAAAGCGGAATTGCAAAGCTGGCATCAAAAGCCGGCAAAAAACGCGCATTCAAGGGCGGCAGAATAATAAGCCTTGTTATCACACTGATTCTTACACTCAGCCTCTTTGCGCTTGTTTTTGTGGTGGTTATTCCTCAGCTCAAAGAAACATTCACCGTGCTTAAAACCAACGTACCTACTTACTACGAAAAAGCAAGAGACTATGTTTTATCCTTGTTTGAACGTTTTAACCTCAGTACTGATTTACTCAGCAACTTCGACGTTGATTGGAGCACAATACTCAGCAAGGTTACAACCTATTTCACGCAAGGCTCTAAAAACATGATTTCATCAGCCGCAGATGTCACGGCGACACTTTTCAGCAGTGTTTCAAACTTCCTTATCGGCTTCATTCTTTGCATTTACATTCTTTTGCAAAAAGAAAGACTCGGAAGATTTGCGAAAAGGGTGTTTGCAGCCTTCCTTCCCGAAAAAGTAAACGGTCACCTTAAAAACATCATTGATATTTCAAATCAGACCTTCACAAATTTCATTTCAAGTAAGGGCATAGAAGCAGTTATTCTCGGTGTTATGTGCTTTGTCGGCATGCTTATTCTTCGCTTGCCGTATGCCGCTGTTTCATCGTTGCTGATTGCGGTTTTCTCATTCATACCCTACATTGGCTCATTTCTTTCAGCGGCAGTCAGCGCATTTCTTATTTTAATGACCAGCCCCGTGAAAGCGTTGATTTTCATAATATTCTTCTTTGTTCTTCAGGCTGTTGAAGGTTATCTTGTCTACCCGAAAATCGTTGGCAAATCAGTCGGTCTCCCCGGTATTCTTGTGCTTCTTTCAATTATTGTCGGTAGCAAGATGTTCGGTGTGGTCGGTATGCTTGTTGCAGTACCCACCTGCTCTGTGCTTTTTGCACTATTCAAGGATTTCATTACAGAACGCGAAAAATCAAAGAAAGGAATCAGCATCCCCGAAAAAATCTTCAGCGATGAAACCGATGATGCTGTAACAGAAGATAATGGCGAAGCTTGATTGCAACCTCAAAGGCAGGCTTTTCTCAATACTGAAGGATATTGACGATGCAGTTATGCAAAGTGTTTCTGCAACGCTTGAAGAAGAAAGCACTTTCACTTGCGGCAATGCAACATGCGTTGTTCGCGTCTATGAAAGGTACAGTTACACAGGTCAGAACCGCGTCAGCATGAACATCACTGCAGTTGCATGTGACGATAACGTGCATCTTTGCGCAATGACCTCCGGTGGAAGTCAAGCACTGTTTTTCAAATTCAACACCTTTGGCGAAGAATCGTTTTTGGATACAATCGTTTCCGCAGTTGAAAAGTATAAGTAATGTATTTAGCCGCTCGTTTTTCGGGCGGCTTTGCTGATTTATGTCAATTCAACTAAGAGTAGGTTGAATTAGTCACACTAAGTTATATAATATCAGTATCACGTAAAATCAGGAGATTTGCCATGGATAATTACATTACCGCAACAACAATCAAACGTCTACGCGAAGCAAAAGGAATTACGCAAATTCAACTTGCAGAACAGTTGGGTGTAACAAGCAAAGCTGTTTCAAAATGGGAAACCGCAAAAGGTCTGCCCGACATTACGTTATTTGAGCCTCTCAGCCGTATTCTCGGTGTATCGGTTATGGAGCTTTTATCAGGTGCAACCGTTACAAATAAAAACATTTCATCAAGCATTCTCCGATCAAGGTTTTATGTTTGCCCCGTATGCGGTAACATCATACGCACAACGGGCGATGCGGTTATATGCTGTTGCGGTATCACACTTCCGACGCTTGAAGCCGAGGAAGTTGATGCCGCACACGAAATAACCGTCGAAAAAGTTGAAGATGAGCATTTTATCACCGTTAAACATGAAATGAGCAAAACTCACTTCATCTCGTTTATTGCATTTCTTACGTCGGACAGAGTACAGTTTGTCAAGTTTTATCCCGAGAGTAATGCCCAAACACGTTTGCAACTTCGCGGCAGAGGCTATTTGTACATTTACTGTAACAAGCACGGTTTGATGAAAAAGAAAATATAAGTAAACCGGCTTGGGTAACACGGCAAAGTGTTAACCAAGGCGGGTTTGCATTAATCGCGAGTAACATTTTTAATCCACTTGTCACCGCGTAATCTTATCATTGCAATTATCCATTTAAAATACTGATCGATACGAGTACAAAAATATACTGCAGGTAATGGCAGTTTGAAAACAAAAGCCGCAAGCAAGGTAGCAGGTAAAACCACGCACCATCCGCAAACAGAATCCACCGCAGCAACAAAACGGCTGTCTCCGCCGCCGCGGTTTATTCCCTTGAAACAGCTTGCATGGTAGCAGACGAAAATGAGCGAAAGTGCAAGCAAAGCAATCATTTTTTCGCCAAGCTCAGCAACCTCAGGGTCAGCGGACGAGCCGTAAAGTGAAATAAACGGCACGCGCACGGAATATACGACACCTGCCATGATAATACCCAAACCGAAGAACATAATCTGTATGGTTCTTGAGTAATCTTTTGCTCTGCGGTAGTCGCCAACACCAACCGCTTTGCCAACAACTACACATGCTCCGTTTGCAAGCGCAAAAGCAAACAGCGTGCCGAGGTTGAGCATTGAATCGGTGATATTATTTGCCGCCATAAAAACTGAGCCAAGTCTGCCGATGATTGCAGTTTTGAGCATGCCGATAATCGCCCACTGCATATCAACAAGCCCTGCAGGCAGACCGTAGTGCACATAGTCCGCAAACAGTTGCCACGTGCCCGAAAGCATGTCTTTCATTTTTACGGGGAATTCTTTTTGTATAAAAAAAGTGTATACCCACACAAGTATCAGCTCAACAACACGCGTAATCACCGTCGCAATTGCCGCGCCGCGCACACCCATGGGCGCAAAACCAAGCTTTCCGAACATGAGAACATAATTCAAGCTTATGTTTACAAAAAGTGAGACAATTGAAATATACAGTGTGATTTTTACAACCTCAACACTTCTGAGCATACCCACAAGTGAATTGGAAACTGCATACGGTATGTAAGAAAAACATACAATAGCAAGATATTTCAACGCCAACTGTGTAACCTGCGCATTTTCCTTGCTGACAACAAGTCCTGCAACAAACTCAGGAAAGAATTGAATGAGTGTAACAACCGCAATTGAGAAAAAGCCACAAAAAAACAAAACACATGAAAATATTTGTTTTATTTTAGCGGTGTCATTCTTGCCCCAATACTGTGATATCAAAACTGATGAGCCGCTGACAAAGCCAAGCACGGATGCGGTGAACAGTGCGGTGATGCTGTTAATCTGCGCAACTGCCGCCTGAGAAACAACACCGTCTGTAAGGCGGGACACCATAACGTCATCCGCAACAACCACAAGAAAACTTACAAGCGCTTGAAAAGAGGAAGGAAGCGCAATTTTGAAAATTGTTTTATAGAATGATTTCTCTCTTACAAGCATATTTTCACACTCCATTCTGCGAAAATCAAAACACCCATAGAGATACTAACATTAAACACTGAAATTTTCAAGTCAATAAAACTGCTCTTCCATATCTTTTATAACCGATACATTTTTCTTTACTTGAAGGATCGAAAGACAAATTACATATAGAAGCAACTAAACCATAAATACCGAATGTAATGATTGATAAGAAGAAATATGCTCCTGTTCTGCAAACATATCCATTCGGTCTTAAGTTTGAGTTGTTGATAATTATACTACCAATCCAACCGAGAAAGAATGTTAAAAGAAAACGTGTTATGTTTTTATTATCCATATCCAAACCCTCCTTTCATAGAAAATTGCCACAAATATCAAATAATTTAAGTTGTGACAATTAATTATATCTGTATTACAGATAATTGTCAATATCTGCAATACAGATATTGCATAATAATTTTGAGGTGATTGTTATGCAATTTAAAAATTTGAGAGCAATCAGAGAAGATCAAGATATTAAGCAAAAAGATATCGCGTCATATTTAAACGTTTCACAAAACACATATTCACAATATGAAACCGGGGTTATTTCTCTTACTGCAGAAGTATTAGTTAAATTAGCTGATTACTACAATGTCAGTATAGATTATTTGCTTGATAGAACTAATAATCCCAATACACAAAAATAAGCCGTGTTCTTCACGGCTTATTTCTATTCTCAAAAACGAGAAAAATTATTGCTTTTAAAGTTACAATGCTTTATAATATTTTAATAGTATTCTTTTTGAAGGAGAGTTTTTAATGTACGTAATCGGTATAGATCTCGGCACATCTGCAACAAAAACGGTGCTTTTCAATCAAAAAGGTGAAGCACTCGCCTCGGATTCATACGAATACCCGCTCTCACAGCCACAAAACGGCTGGGCAGAGCAGAATCCTTATGATTGGCGCGCTGCCTGCCTTACAACAATCAAAAATGTAATCTCACTCAGCGGTGTTGATTCAAAAGAAATCGTTTCAATCGGTCTTTCCGGTCAGATGCACGGCCTTGTTATGCTTGATGAAAACAACGAGGTTCTCCGTCCCGCAATCATCTGGTGTGACCAGCGCACCGCAAAACAATGCGAGGACATTGAACGCCTCATAGGCCTTGAAAAGCTGATTGAAATAACCGCAAACCCTGCTTTAACCGGTTTTACCGCTTCAAAAATAATGTGGGTTAAGGAAAATGAGCCCGATGTTTACGCTCGTTGCAAACACATACTTCTGCCAAAAGATTACATAAGATTCATCCTCACGGGCGAATATGCAACCGAAGTTTCGGATGCAAGCGGCATGCAGTTACTTGACGTGCCCAACCGTTGCTGGTCACAAGTTGTGCTTGACAAGCTTGGTATCGACATTTCACTTCTCGGCAAGGTTTATGAGTCACCCGACGTTACAGGGCATGTCACCGAAAAAGCAGCTCAACTCACGGGCCTTTGTGTCGGAACGGCAGTTGTTGGAGGTGCAGGAGACAATGCGGCGGCTGCAGTTGGCACAGGTGTTGTCAGAGACGGACGTGCTTTCACCACAATTGGCACAAGCGGTGTTGTTTTTGCACACACAAACAACATCAGCATCGACCCCCAAGGTAGAGTTCACACTTTCTGTTGTGCAGTGCCTGGTGCATGGCACGTTATGGGCGTTACTCAAGGCGCAGGTCTTTCTTTGCACTGGCTGAGAGACAATTGCTGTGTTGATGCAATTCAAAAAGCGGGTGCACTTAATATTGATCCATACGTTGTGATGGATTCGCTTGCAGCTGAATCCCCTATCGGATCAAATAAACTTTTGTTCCTTCCATATCTCATGGGTGAAAGAACACCACACCTTGACCCCGATTGCCGCGGAGTTTTCTTCGGTCTGAGCGCGATGCACACACAAAAAGATCTCATACGATGCGTTATGGAAGGCGTCGCTTTCTCACTTAACGACTGCCTTGGAGTGCTCAGAGAAATGGGTGTGTGCACACAGTCAATGCTTGCTTGCGGCGGTGGCGGCTCAAGCGCACTGTGGCGCAAGATTCTTTCCGATGTATTTAATTGCCCTATTTCAACAGTTAACTCAAAAGAAGGAGCCGCTCTCGGCGCCGCAATTCTGGCAATGGTGGGTGCAGGAATGTATGAAAGCGTCGAAGCCGCTTGCGACAGTATAATCGCGCCGTCCAAAACAATGCAGCCTGATAATAAAAATCACAATAAATACATGGCGTATTACGAGGTTTACAAGCAGATTTACAATGCCAATAAAACACTTTTTAAAAATCTTTCAGCATTAAACTGATGAGGTAAAGAATGAAGAGACTTAAAAGAAAAGAACTCCGATATTATGCAAAAATGGCGGCACAAAGCTATGTAGACGACCCGGTACACGCTTATGCCACCAAAACTGTATGGTTAAGAAAGAAATTTGTTTATCACTTTATGATTGAGAGGCTGTCAACGTCAAACAGAGAAGATATCTTCTACATCGACGAAGAAAACCGCGGTTTGTGTATCTGGCGCGAAGCAACAAACCCTTACACAATGTTTGACTTTTTGCTTTGCCCAAACTGGATTTTTCTGATGTTGTATCCAATATCACTGATTAAAACACTCAAGGCGTATGCTCACCTTGATGAAAAGGTTTTCCCCGAAAATACGCTCATCATATCCCCTGTCTTTGTTGACACAAAACATCAAGGGAAGGGTGTTGCATCAAAGCTGATACGCCGTGGTATTGACGAGCTTGCCCCTAAAGGTTACAAGCTTGGACTTGAAACGCAAAACCCTGACAACGTAGGTTTCTATGAACGTCTCGGCTTCAAAATTCTCAAGCATGAATATTGGGAAAGTGAAAAGATACATAACTATTACATGATTTATTCCTGATTATACGGTGCGGCGCGCTCTGCAAGCCATGCAAGTGCGGCTTCACGTCCTGCATCATCACAGTCAAATTTTGCAGAATCCTCATTGATTTTCTCAACAAAATTTCCGCTGGGAGTGAGTGCCCAGCATTCGGCAACAAGCAAGGTTTTATCTTCGCCCTTTTCAACGTAAACCCTGAAATTGAAAGATTCGTTACCGAGAAAGCCTTTTCGTGCATCTGTGCCGCAAGAGCCTGTGTATGTGTTTTTGGAATTCTGCAAAAACCAGTCTATTGATGGAAGCGTGATAGTCATACTGTACCGTCCTTAATTCAAAATAGCTGATTTATTATAAACAAACTTTTTAAAACTTTCAAGTAAAAACAACAACACACAAAAAATATTCTGCAGATAAGTTGGTGACATTATGCAAAACCTTAGTTTCAATGACATTATAAACGCTGATTTCAAGCTTCTTGAGTCTAATCCCATCATCAAAAATCCCCTCAACTCCTTCGTGGTTGCCGACCCGAGTGTTTTAACACCTGATGTTTCACACGACGGAAAATGGCATCTTTTCTGCCACACGTTTTTTGGTGTTTACAGGTACGTCAGCGATGACGGGCTGAACTTCAAGAAAGCAGGCAAAATTGTCTCCCGTGCTATGCGACCTAACATAAACAGAATCGACGGCAGATACTATCTGTTTTATGAGCACACAAAGCCTGTTATTTTAAACGCGCTTGCAAGTATCGGTTTCAAGTGGAAATCCGAGATTTTTGTAACAGAATCGGATGACCTTGTAACGTGGACAAAACCCGTGCCTGTTATTCAACAAACACGTCCGTATGAATCTGACGAAAGAGGTCAGGCGATATCAAATCCGTTTTTGACTAAAAACGACGATAAATACCGCATGTATTATTCTTGCGGTCAAACATTTATCAAAGATTGCGGCTTCAGTGAGCCGACACATATCAGCTTTGCTGAAAGCGAAAAAATCACCACAGATTATATTTCGCGTGAAAAACCGATTATCAGCCCTGATAAGAATATACCCTATCTAAATCTCTGTTCTGGTTGCATGAAGGTATATAAGCTTTCCGACTGCTATATCGGTCTGCAAAACGGTATTTTTGAAAAAGACGGCAAAAGTCATTCTGCAATAGTTCTGCTTCGTTCCGATGACGGCATAAAGTTTGATTTTGTTAAACATTTCCTCACACCGCAGGTCTGCGGTGAAAACAAGTGGATGGCTCAATTTGTTTATGCATGCTGCCTTACTTATTATGACGGCACACTGAGACTTTACTTCAATGCGCGCAATGCTGCAAACATACTCACCGGCAGAGAATCCATCGGCGTTTACTACGCAAACCTATAACTTAATCCCGCCTTACTTGATAAACAGAGTTAAGGCGGGATTTTTTACATTTATTTAACTGAAAAAGTTTTGCTTACTCCCAATCTTTGCAGACATCTACCCATGCAACAAAGTTAGACGCGTATTTTTCCATTTCGGGAATTGTGAGTTCAATTGCACTGTTGCTGCTTCCGCAAGCAGGAAACACAGTTTCAAATCTTTTGAGTGATTCGTCAAGATAAACCTTGACTCCGTCATTCACAGCAAAAGGACACACGCCGCCAACTGCGTGACCAATGAGTAACTCAGCCTCTTCAAACGTAAGCATTTTTGCCTTTGCAGAGAAAAACTCCTTGTATTTACGGTTATCAATTCTGGCATCACCTGCAGTTGAAATCAAAACCGGTGAGCCGTTAACCATGAACGAAAGTGTTTTTGCAATTCGTGCCCCTTCACAACCGAGAGCGAGAGCAGCCAACTCAACTGTTGCACTTGAAACTTCAAACTCAAGCACACGGTCCTCCATGCCTAAATTGTTAAAATATTTTTTTACTTTTTCAATAGACATGATTAATTCTCCATACTTGAGTTGAAGTCATCGTTAATTCTATCTTCTACAATTTTGCCGTCCTGAATGCGGATGATTCGTTTTGCAGTGGCGGCAATACTGTTATCATGAGTGATAAGTATAACTGTTTTTCCTTCATTGTTAATTTCACGTAACAGAGCAAGAACTTCCCTGCCTGTGTTTGAGTCAAGTGAGCCGGTTGGTTCGTCAGCAAGAATAACGGGAGGTCTTGCTGCAAGAGCACGTGCAATTGCAACCCTTTGTTGCTGACCGCCGGAAAGCTGTGACGGAAGATGGTTGCGACGATTGAAAAGGTCAACCTTCTTAAGTGCTTCTTCAGAAAGCTGAGTTCTTTCGGCTTTGGGCATTCCTCGGTAAACAAGCGGAAGTTCAACGTTAGCCTGCGCAGTGAGGCTCGGAATTAGGTTAAGTCCTTGAAAAATAAACCCGATTTCTTTATTGCGGATATCAGAAAGCTCATCGTCACTGAGGTGGCGAACATCATGACCGTTGAGGAAATACTCACCGCTTGTGCACTCGTCAAGCAGACCGAGCATATTCATCAATGTTGATTTACCGGAACCGGACTGTCCGATAATTGCAACAAACTCCCCTTTTTCAATTGTGAGACTGACACCGTCAAGGGCGTGAACTTCATTCTCTCCGGGGTTATAAATCTTGTATACATTACGAACATCAATAAGTGAAGCCATAAAAATTGAAGCGAGAAAACGCTTTCTCCTTTCAAAATATTTCAGCGGCACACTAAAAAGTGCGCCGCAAAATCAGTTTAATCAGCCGCCTACTGAGCCATCCCATGTGTCAACCTTGGTGGCTTTCATTTCTTCCTCGTCAAACCAGCGTGTTGTGACTGTTTTAGTTTCGGTGAAGAACTTGAAGGCCTGCTTGCCAAGGCAATGTAAATCACCAAAGAATGACTTTTTGTGACCTGTGAACGGGAAAACACCAACAGGTACGGGGATACCAACATTTACGCCGACCATTCCACCGTCTGTTCTCTTTGCAAATTCACGGGCATAATAACCGCTCTGAGTGAAAATAACCGAGCCGTTAGCAAAGGGATTTCTGTTCATAAGCGCAAGGCCTTCTTCAAAGGATTTGACACGCTTAATGCAAAGCACGGGTCCGAAGATTTCCTGAGTACCGACAGTCATATCTTCCGTTACGTTGTCAAGAATCGTCGGTCCGAGGTAAAAGCCGTTTTCAAAGCCTTCAACAACGGTGTTGCGGCCGTCGAGAACAAGTGTTGCGCCTTCTTCGATACCTTTGTTAATCCAACCGAGTACTCTCTCTTTATGAGCCGCAGAAATAACAGGACCAAGAGCAGATTCTTCCTTATATGCGGGACCGACAACAAGCTCCTGAGCGTACTGCTTGAGCAGTGCAACGAGCTTATCAGCAATTGTATCCTGAGCAACAACAACGGGAAGTGCCATGCAACGTTCGCCTGCGCAGCCGAAAGCAGAGTTGATGATACCTCTTGCTGAACGTTCAAGCGCAGCATCTTCGAGAACAAGTGCGTGGTTCTTAGCTTCGCAAAGGCACTGTACTCTCTTGCCGTGAGCTGCCGCAGTTGAATAAATGTGAAGGCCGACGTTGGTTGTGCCAACAAAGGTGATACCCTTGATATCGGGATGTGAAAGGAAGATTTCAGCTTCCACTCTTGAGCAGGTTACAAGGTTAACAACACCCTTGGGGATGCCGGCTTCTACAAGCAGCTCGTTGAGTCTCATTGCAGTCATGGGAGTCATTGAGGCAAGCTTGAGAACGATTGTGTTACCGCATGCGATGCAAACAGGTACCATCCAGCCAAAAGGAATCATGCCGGGGAAGTTGAAGGGTACGATGCCTGCAAAAACGCCTACAGGCTCGTTATACATAAGTGTATCGTAGCCGGTTGAAGTGTCTCTCATGCACTCACCGAGTGTAAGTGAGGGTGCACCGCAGGCGAGCTCAACGGGCTCTTTAACCTTAAGAATGTCACCTTTTGCTTCGCTGAGAACCTTACCGTGTTCTGTTGCACATATAAGAGCAAGCTCATCCATGTGTTCAACAAGAAGGTCACGGAATTTATAAAGCACTTGAACGCGCTTCATAACGGGTGTGTTTGACCATGCAGGAAATGCTGCTTTTGCTGAGGCAATTGCTTCTTCAACCTCGTCAGCAGTGCAGCAAGGAGCCTGAGCGATAACTTCACCGGTGCTTGTGTTATAAACCGGCATATATTTATCTGTTTTGGACTGCTTCCATTCGCCGTCTGCAAAATAGCAGAGCTTTTTGACTTCACTCATTGGATTATCCTCCTGAAAATATCATTATACGGTTTGACCGTCAAATGCCAAGTTAATTGATTTTGCCGTAGCATACAAATCCTCGCGGCAGGTAGGTTTGATTTGTTCAAACGGCAAGTGCTGTGGATTGGTTTCGTAAACACCGTCAAAACCAAGTTCCGTAATCTTTGACTTTTCAACTTCACACAGGCCGCTGATTGCAATATTATACAACGCATGTGATTTTTTTACAACCCCCATCGGAACTTTACCGCTGAAAGTTTGCAAATCAAGCTTTCCTTCACCTGTTATAACACAAAACGCATCTTTGGTTATGTTTTCAAAATCGGTTAATTCAAGTATTGCATCAATACCGCTTTTAAGCTTTGCGTTAAGAAACGTCATAAGCCCGAAGCCTATGCCGCCAGCCGCGCCTGCACCTGTGTGAAACTCATACCCTTGTATATTCTGTTTGCGGCAAACATCGGCAAATCTGCGAAGTCCGCTGTCAAGCACAACCATCTTTTCTTCAGTGTCTGCACCTTTCTGCGGCGAAAACACATAAGCGGCACCGTTTTCACCGTAGAGTTCATTCGTAACGTCACATAAAGCGGTAAACTCGCACTCGCTGAGCCTGGGGTCAAGGTTTGTCAAATCAATATAACCGAGATCATTAAGAGCCGCTCCGCCGTGATTGATTTTATCACCGCGAGCATCAACAAACCGTGTACCGAGCGCGCGAAGTATCCCTGTTCCGCCGTCCGTTGTGGCACTGCCGCCGAGACCGATGAAGAATCTGCGCACACCCAAATCGAGCGCGGCGAGTATCAGCTCACCGGTTCCGTACGAGGTGGCTGACAAAGCGTCTTTGTCACCGTCGTCAGTGTTGATGCCCGAAGCCTGCGCCACTTCAATAACGGCAACTTCACCGTCGTCACTAAGCCACCAGCTTGCATCAACAGCGCGCATGAGCGGACTTGAAACCTCTGTATGAATTATACGACCGCCCAATGCGGCATGAAAACAATCAACCGTACCCTCGCCGCCATCTGCAACGGGCACAGTTATCACTTCAAGTGACGGATCTTTATCGCACAAAGCATTCTTGATTATTATACAAACTTCGCTTGCGCTCATTGTGCCTTTAAATGAATCACATGCGACAACAACGCGTTTACTAATACTCATTTTTTCAGTTTATCAAGCACTTCTGAAATATCATCTACGATAACGGCGTTTGTTCTTTCAAGCACATGCCTGCTCTGGTGGCCGTTAGCTATAAGTATACACTTGCAACCGATGGCATTTGCAACTTCGCAGTCATGGTCTGTGTCACCTATCATAACGATTTCATCGGGTATGTAACCGCTCTGACTTATCCAATTCTGCGCCATTGTAACCTTGCCGTCTCCCCTGCTGTCCGACACACCGAGCATATCCTTGAAAGGTGATGTTAAGCCGAAAAATCCAACCTGCTTTACGAGATTATCTCTTTGGGTGGCGGAGAGAATGTATTGATTGTAGCCAAGTGTATTCAGTTGTGCAATAACATCGGTTGCGCCTTTATGTAAGGCGGCTTCGGGAAGAAACGTGGTGTACCATCTGACGTAATCAGCCGCTGCCTGATTAAAATCCTCGCTTTCAAATTGAAAACCAACTTTAACGTAAAAATTAAAAACCGGGAACGTGAAGTTGTCGCGGTAATAAGTACGGCTAACACCTGCAGGTAAATCGCGGTCTATGAGCATCTGATTCACAACCTTGAGATTGACGTCAACATCATTGAGAAGCGTGCCGTTCCAATCCCACAAAATACACTTAACTGATTTAAACATCATTAACACCTTTCTGATTCAATAACTCAAAAGCAAATTGAATAACGTACATATTATTAAGTATATAATTATTCAAATTAAAAGTCAATTCACGGCGCAAATTTATTTGGCTATTTTGTAAAGTTGCGGAAAATCAGCGCGATTATATATTGCCATATTATAATAAATATGTTATTATATTTTGTCACATGAATGCAAACTCAACAAGCATTTTTTCAATGCGTTTCATAATCTCAGCTACCATTGCCTCAGGTAACGGATTTTTACCTTTACCAATTTCGATTGTAAACGCAGGTTTGTGCAGTTCATCAATAAACCAATCTTTGAAACCGCCATGTGATGCGAGCGACCGGTTTTCAACAAGCGTATAACCACTCAGCTCCGCCAGCGCCTTTGCCATGCTGTAAGAGCATTCAGGCGTGTGTTTACCGTATTTCCAATATATTTCCTCGCCTTGCGAATGAAGCGCCATTGCTTGCGCAAAAGCTTTATGGCGGCAAAGGTTTGCAATTGTCCTTGTTTCCGGCTCGCTTTCTGCATACGCGCCGCAAAATCGCCTTGGTGAAGGGCCGATGATTCCGTTTGACAATTCAATGCGCTTAATTTCTTCTCTGCCTGCATTGAAGTTGTGGTTAATATCAACACCCGCAGCGTTTGCACTCCACACTTGATTCGGATTATTTTTCATGACAGTTTCAATTTCACGTTGCCTTTTTCCTCCGCTTTCGGCACCGCGCATTGCAATTTCAACACCGTCAGGGTTAACACACGGTATTATGCATATTCCGCGTTTATTAATCAACGAATAAAACTCCCTGCCGCACAAAGCTTCATTTTTATTTATGCTTTCTGCAATTTTTTCGGTAAATTGAAGAAGGCACATGCACGTGAGCCATTCGGCGCCGTGAAATCCTCCTGCGTATAAAACCCCGCCTTGTGTGTTGCCGTAATTTACGGCATAGATGCTTCTGCCGAGCCGGCTTCTGCCCACACCTTCCACTGTCAAAAACGGATATTTTTCTGCAAGTTCAAGCAGGAACCTTTTCTGATATCCGTAAGAATAATTATTCTGCATACAATACCACCTCAAAGTAATATTTTTGAAAAAACGGAGATATAAATATGGACCTTTTTGAAAAAACACTTGAACAGAATTATGTTATGAACGGCCGCATAATCAATGTACGTGTTGACAAGGTGGAGCTTTGTAACGGCAAAACGAGCACCCGTGAAGTTGTTGAACATCCCGGCGGAGTTTGTGTTGCGCCGCTCACCGATGACGGCAAGCTTCTTTTTGTAAAACAGTATCGCTATCCTTATTCTGAAGTCTTGCTTGAGCTTCCTGCCGGCAAGCTTGAAAAAGGTGAAGACCCGTTGAGTGCAGGAATCAGGGAACTCAAGGAAGAAACGGGCACTGTTGCACAAAACGTATTTTCACTCGGCAAGGATTACCCCACGGTTGCCTATTGTACTGAAATAATCCATATCTATTGTGCAACGGGACTGCGCTTTGAGGAACAAGACCTTGATGAAGATGAATTCATTGAGCTTGAAGAAATTGATATTGATACCGCCGTTGAAATGGTTATGACCGACAAAATCAGAGACAGTAAAACACAGATTGCAATTCTTAAAATTGCGAGAATGATTGAAAACGGTGAGATTGAAATTAACAGAAAGTAAGAAAACGGAGTCATATAAATGGAACTTATACTCGCATCCGCTTCACCAAGACGCCGCGAATTGCTCACAACGGCAGGGTTTGAATATACGGTTGAAGCGGCAGATATTAATGAATCTGTTTTTGAAACAGACGACCCTTTGAACGATGTTGAACAGCTTGCAAAAGCAAAGGCAACAGCAATTGCCGTGCTTCACCCTTCATGTGTGGTGCTTGGCGCAGATACGGTTGTTGTACTCGACGGCAAAGTCCTCGGCAAACCGGCAGACAAAGATGATGCCGCAAAAATGCTGCGTTCACTTTCGGGCAGAATTCACCATGTGTACACAGGTGTTTGCGCTGTATGTAACAGCAAAGCAACATCCTTCGTCAGCAAAACCGAGGTTGAGTTTTATGAGCTGACGGATGAAGAAATTGAAGCATACATTGCAACAAATGAGCCAATGGATAAAGCAGGCTCATACGGAATACAAGGTATCGGCTGCACACTTGTTAAAAGAATCAACGGTGATTATTTCACGGTTGTCGGTCTGCCCGTGGCACAGACTGCAAGATTGCTCACACAACTCGGCGTTGAAAGGAAATTAAGAAATTTCTAATTTTGCTGATTTGTGTTGTTAAATACTTGATTTTGAGTTATAATATTTTGAAAAACTATTTTCAATCACACTCCGCATAATAATATATGAATGACACCATGATTTTGATATAGAAAGGTTTGATTATTCCATGTTGTTTACTCAGGATATCGGCATAGATCTCGGCACGGCTAATACACTTGTTTTTGTCAAAGGTAAGGGCATCGTCATCCGCGAGCCTTCTGTTGTTGCGGTTGACGTAACGCAGAATCCGCCAAGGGTTGTTGCGGTCGGCAACGAAGCAAAGGAAATGATTGGACGTACACCCGGCTCAATAACAGCAATGCGTCCACTTAAAGACGGTGTTATTGCAGACTTTGACGTTACAAGCGATATGCTCAAAAAGTTCATCAGCAAAGCCGTTACTCGCTCCCCTTTCACAAAGGCAAGAGTTATGATATGCATACCCTCAGGTGTTACTGAGGTTGAAAGGCGTGCAGTTCATGATGCTGCAAGGTCAGCAGGTGCCAAGTATGTCAGCCTCATTGAAGAACCTCAGGCGGCTGCTATCGGTGCCGGTCTGCCCGTAAGTGAAGCCATGGGAAGCATGGTTGTCGACATCGGCGGCGGTACTGCTGAGGTTGCGGTTATATCTCTCGGTGATATTGTAACGTCGCGTTCCGTCAGAATCGCGGGCAACACTTTTGACAATGCCATCATCAACTTCATCAAGCGCAAATATAACCTACTCGTCGGTGAACGTACCGCAGAGGATATCAAAATTAAAATCGGCTCCGCTTATCCTTACGAAAGTGAGGGTGAAATGGAAGTTAAGGGCCGCAACCTTATTGACGGTTTGCCCAAGAACATCACCATCACAAGCAGTGAAGTCCGTGAAGCTCTTTCCGATCCCGTGAATCAAATTCTTGATGCAATCAGAGCCACGCTCGAAAAAACTCCGCCTGAGCTTTCTGCTGATATTATCGACCGCGGCATTATGCTTACCGGTGGCGGTGCATTACTGCGCGGTCTTGACGAGTTGATTGCCGCTGAGACAAAAATGCCTGTACACGTTGCTGACAATCCTCTTGACTGCGTTGTTGACGGTATCGGTCTCTGCCTTGAATCAGACACTCTTTCTGCAGTTGGCAGAACTTACAGATAAGTGTGAAAAACACTTTTATTCACCATATAGAAAGGTATCGTTTGCACTTAGTGATGCAAACGCCGAATCGTTATGCGTCAGTTTTTCAAAAGCACACGATTTAAAGTGTTTATCAGTTTTGCAGTAATTATATTAGTCGGCGCACTCACCTCTCTTGCACTTAGCAGCAGCTCGTCGCCCGTTTCATCGGCTCTCGGCACTGTATTCATCCCCTTCCAGCGCCTTGCAACTGTTGTATCCGAAAAAATCGGTGATATTACAATCGGTTCGTCCAAGGAATATGAAAGCGAAATTGCTTCTTTGAGAGATAAGCTTGCTGAAAGCGAAAGCAAGCTTGCCGATTATGACGAAATACAGTATAAGCTTAAATCCTACGAAACAATGCTCGGTCTTAAGGAAGAAAACCCCGATTACAGCCTTGTTTATGCCAACATTATCGGTACTGACAGCCAGGATTTGTTCAGCTCACTCATTATTGACAAAGGCTCATCGGACGGCATAAGCGTCAACGACCCCGTGGTTTACGGGAGCAACGTTGTGGGCGTTATCAAAAGTGTTAAGCCGACCTACAGCGTTGTGTGGACTTTGCTCAATCCTGAAGTCAACGTTGGCGCGTTTGAAAGCATCGGACGTGAAACAGGCTATGTTACAACTACAACCGAGCTTTCACTCGATGGCAAATATATGCTCTCAGGCCTCAAAAGGGAAACAGCTGCAACTGAGGGTAGTATAGTCTGCACGTCAGGTATCGGCGGTGTTTATCCCAAGGGTCTGATAATCGGCTCAGTAACGCGCATACTTGAAAGCAACATTGATATTTCATGCTATGCTGAAATTGAACCTTCAATCCGTGTTAATGACCTTAGCGAAGTGTTCATCATCACCGCTTTTGAAGGTCAGGGTATTGAAGAAATAGCCCAGATTGATTAATTTTTGTGTGAGGTGAAATGCCTTGTGGGATAACTACAACAGACCTACATATATCCGCAGAGGCATTATTGCCCTGCTGATTCTTATAACCGCCATGGCACAGAATACAGTTGGCGGACTGCCTGCTTTTTTTGGCGCACACGTTAACCTCATTATACCGTTAATTGTTGCCACGGCAATGTTTGAGCGCGGAATTGCAGGTCTGGGTTTCGGTTTGTTTGCAGGTGTTTTGCTTGACACATGCGCAACTAACTCAGACGGTTTTTACAGCTTTGTTATTATGGCAACGGGTTTTGTCTGCGGCACAATGATAACATACTATCTTAGAAACAACATTGTAACTGCGTTTGTGCTTTGTTTAATATCAAGTGTTTTGTGCAACACTCTTTATTGGTTGTGCTTCATTGTGTTCAGAGGCATTGATTCTGCAGGATATATCTATTTAAGATATTATCTGCCTTCCGTTGTATGCACAGTTATTTTCACCCCCCTTTACTACCATATCATAAGGAAATTATCCGAAAGAATTAAGAATGAACACAGAACATTTACGTTCTGATTATAACTCAGGAATGGTTTAACCAACCTTCCATGACTGAAAGGCAACTGAAATGAGAGACAATTTTTTCAGTAAAAGAATATACATAGTTCTCGGTATGTTTACGCTGGTTTTTGCGCTTTTTCTCGGTAATCTTGCAAGACTTCAGCTTAACCGTAACAACACAGACGAAGAAGCCGCCGTGTCAACTGTAAAGGTCACGGTTGAGGCTCCGCGCGGTGAAGTAGTCGACCGCAACGGTGAGCCGCTTGTTATCAACCGCCAAGGCAACTCAATTGTTTTTGACTGTTCATATTTTCCCACCGTCAAACAGGTTGAACAACGTGTTGTTATAATCGACAGTCTCATTACCCTTTTTGAAAACAACGGCGGTGAATGGATTGACGAGCTACCGCTTGTCTTTGATGAAAGCGGTAACATTGTTTTTGTAGAGGATAAATCCGGCGACATCGCTTACCTTAAATCTGCTGATTACCTTAACCTCAACAGTTATGCAACTGCGCAAAACTGTTTTGATGCGCTTGTTGAAAGATATTCTTTGCAGGATTATAACCGCCAGCAGGCAAGGAAGATTATCTCAGTTTGCTACAACATGAAGCGCAAGGATTTCAGCGTTACAAACGCATACACCTTTGCATCGGATGTATCCGACGTGCTCGTGGCAAAAATCAAAGAAAATGCGTCGTTTTACGTTGGTGTTGACGTTGTTGTCACTCCGATACGCGAATATGTTGACGGCACGCTTGCCCCGCACATTCTCGGCATTGTCGGCGCGATAACCGCTGAAGAATATGCCGAAAAGAAGTCACAAGGCTACGGACTTTCCGACATCACGGGTAAAAGCGGAATTGAGCTTGTGATGGAAGATGAACTCCGCGGTGAAAACGGATTCAAAACCGTAACCACAGATTCAAACGGCAATAAGACGACTACATACACGCAAAACCCCGTTGCCGGTCACACAATTCAGCTGACAATTGACAAGGGGCTGCAGAAGGTAGCGCAGGACAAGCTGGCACAGGAAGTGCAGGAACTTCAAAAAGAACGCGCCTACAAAGTATCAGGCTCGGTTGTAGCAATTCACGTCAAAACGGGTGAGGTGCTTGCGTGTGCCACTTATCCGTCATACGATGCTTCGACCTACACTGAGGATTATGACAAGCTCGTGTCAGACACAAATGCTCCCTTATGGAACAGAGCCTTGATGTCGACCTACACGCCCGGCTCAACCATTAAGCTGGCGGTTGCCATGGGAGGTCTTGAAGAAGGCGTAATTGATAAACAAACCAAGGTTACCTGCTTTGGCAGATACACCTATTATTCCGACTATCAGCCGTCATGTCTCGGCTCACACGGCAAGCTTGATGTTTCCAAAGCGATACACAAAAGCTGCAACATCTTCTTTTATGAAACCTCAAGATTGCTTGGCATAACTGCACTTAACAAATACTTCTCCGTTTTCGGTCTCGGAACAAAAACGGGCATTGAACTGAACGAGGCTGAGGGCAACGTTGACTCAGTGTCTTACCGTGAATCCGTTGGTGTACTTTGGACACCGGGTCTTACAATTCAAGCAGGTATCGGTCACGGTGATAACCTGTTCACACCCATTCAGCTTTGCAATTATGCGGCAATGGTTGCAAGCAAGGGCACCCGTTACAGAGCCCATTTTGTAAAAAACATTTTATCATATAACAGAGACGAGATTATTGAGGAAATCAAGCCTGAAGTGCTCGCTCAGGTTGACTTTGCTGAGGATAACTGGGCACTTGTACACTACGGTACGTGGCTTGTAGGCAACGGCTCTCTGTTTAAAAACGTGCCTGCAGAAGTTGGTGCAAAAACCGGTACTTCAACAGTTTTCAAGGAAGCTAACGGCAAATCATATAAAACCAACAACGGTTTATTGATATGCTTTGCCCCGTATAACGACCCCGAAATTGCAATCTGCTCCGTTGTTGAGGGCGCAGGCTCGGGTAGTTCAACTGCGGAAATTGCAAGCTCAATGTTTGAATATTATCTCACCGGCGGTTTATCAACAGACGAGCCCGTCGGATAAATTGAAAGGAACAGATTACATGGCTCAGATTTTTGTTCTCGCCTCAGGCAAGGGCGGCGTCGGAAAATCATCACTTACGGTCGGTCTCGGCAAAGCTCTTGTTTCTCTTAATAAAAAGGTTCTTTTGATTGATACTGATATCGGTCTGCAAAGCCTTGATGTTTTGCTCGGCTGCAGTGAAACTCTTGTGTATGATTGGGGTGACGTCATCCTCGGCAGATGCGACAACAAATCAGCGGTTTACACGGCCGAATGCGGCGTTGACCTTCTTTCTTGTCCGCGCAAATTTGATGATGCATTTACGGGCGATGCTTTTAATGCTCTCGTTCACGGCTTTGATGGCGAATATGATTTTATTCTGATTGATGCACCTGCAGGAATCGGCTCAGGGCTGAAGCTCGCCTGCTCGGCGGCAGATTTTGGTCTTGTGATTTCCACATCCGATTCAGTTTGCGTAAGAAGCGCCGGTAAAGCTGCAGATATGCTTGAAAGCTATGGTATCGAGCAAACAAGACTTATCATTAACAGATTCCGCAGAAGAGCAATTGAACGCAACCTGCTTCTTAACGTTGACAGTGTAATTGATGAAACCGAAGTTCAACTTATCGGTGTTGTGCCGGAAGACCCGATTATCAATTACGGCGCTGTATTCACAAAAGGTCAGCTTTCAAATGCCGCGCTGACAAGAATTGCACGCCGTCTTACCGGTGAAAACGTTCCGCTGAAGCTTAAAAACAAAGGTGATTAACAATTAATCGTCAAGTGTATACTTTTTTGAATAAAAACATGACAAAATAATGAATAATTATTAAAAAAAGACGAAAATAAACTTGAAAAATTGAATTTTTTTTGCTATTATAAATATGATTTTGATTTCAGGAGGAAGAAGATGAATATTGCTATAATAGCACATGATGCAAAAAAAGAACTTATGACTCAGTTTTGTATCGCATACTGCGGTATCCTGAGTGCCCATACACTGTGCGCTACCGGCACAACAGGCAAAATGGTCAGCGAAGCAACAGGGTTGAGTATCGTCAGATTCCTCAATGGTAATCACGGCGGCGAAGAGCAGATTGCTGCACGTATTGCATGCAACGAAATCGACCTCCTCCTCTTTTTCAGAGACCCGCTTAACAGAAAGCCCAACGAGCCCAACGAAGCAAACCTTCTCAGGCTCTGCGATGTGCACAACATCCCCGTTGCAACCAACATCGCAACCGCAGAAGCGCTCATTCATGCACTTGAGCGCGGCGACCTTGATTGGCGCGACATTGTAAACCCCAAAAGAGCATAATATATCAAAGGCTATGACAAGGAAGAGTAACTTGTTCACCGCACAGAGAGGGATGCATTTTGCTGGAAGTATCCTGCGTATATGATTCAAGTGAAGACACCTTTGAGCTGACCGCAAGGTACGTTCGCCGCGTTAAGGTTTGAGTGGGACTTTATGTCCAATTAGGGTGGTACCGTGGAGCAACGCTTCATCCCTTTCGGGATGAAGCTTTTATATTATTTTGAAAGGATGATTAACATGGCTTTAGTTACAAAAGCAATCAAAGGCACGCAGGATACTTTACCTGCACAGAGCATAAAAATTCAGCATCTTGAAAAATCAGCACTGGCTATTGCCGCAAATCATGGCTACAGCGAAATAAGAACCCCTGTTTTTGAACACACTGAGCTGTTTCAGCGCGGCGTTGGCGACACCACGGACGTTGTACAAAAAGAAATGTACACATTTGAAGACAAGGGCGGCAGGTCAATTACACTTCGCCCCGAAGGTACTGCAGGTGTTATCAGGAGTTATCTTGAGCACGGTTTGTTCAACGAGCCTCAGCCTCAGAAAATGTGCTACGTTGTTTCCTGCTACCGATACGAAAAACCTCAGGCAGGCAGACTCAGGGAGTTCCATCAGTTCGGCCTTGAATGTGTTGGCACGGCCGCACCTGCTTCCGATGCTGAGGTAATCAGCGTTGCAAATGAGCTTTTCAGTTTCCTCGGTGTAAGAAATCTTCAGCTTGAGATCAACTCAATCGGTTGCCCGAAATGCCGTACCGAATACAGAAAGGCGCTTCAGGCATACTTTGCTGATTACACGGATGAACTTTGCGAAACCTGCCTTGGCAGACTTGACAAAAACCCCATGCGTATTCTTGACTGCAAGAGTCCTGTATGCAGCAAAATTGCAGAAAATGCACCTACCGTGCTTGATTATCTTTGCGATGATTGCCGCGAGCACTTTGAAAGTGTTAAGAAATACCTTGATGCTATGTCAATCGAATACGTTATCAATCCGAAGATTGTAAGAGGTCTTGATTACTATACCCGCACTGTTTTTGAGTTCGTATCTAAGGATATCGGCGCGCAGGGCACAGTTTGCGGCGGTGGCAGATATGACGGTCTTGTTGAAGAACTCGGCGGCTCCCCCACCCCTGCTCTCGGTTTTGCAATTGGCCTTGAAAGGCTGATGCTTCTGCTCGAAGCACAAAACATTGAGTTTCCTAAGAAGGAAACATGCGATTTGTATATTGCAACAATGGGTGAAGCAGCTTCGCTCAAAGCCGCAGGTTTTGCAACTAATCTTCGGAGAGAAGGCTTCCACGTACAATTTGACGTAGTTGGCAGAAGTCTTAAAGCGCAGATGAAGTTCGCCAACAAAATCGGCGCAAAGTTCACCGTTGTTATCGGCGACAGTGAGATTGAAAACAACCTTGTCAACCTCAAAAACATGGAAAACGGTGATGTTACCGAAGTTTCACTTGATGACCTCGAAGATAATTTTGCGGGCATTATGATTCAATCAATTGCAATGTCAATTGCAGACCTCGACTTTGAGGGTGCAGATAATTTGGATTCAATATTCTGATTATAAATGAAAGGTATGATTAAAATGGACAGAATGAACGGATTAAAAAGAACTGATTACTGCGGTACATTTACCTCAGCCGATATTGGCCGCTGTGTAACTGTCTGCGGTTGGGTTCAGCGTCAGCGCGACCTTGGTTCACTTATTTTCATCGATTTAAGAGACAGAACAGGCATTGTTCAGCTCGCATTCGGTGACACAACTGACAGAGCAATTTTTGACAAGGCCTTCACTGCAAGAGCTGAATACGTACTTATGGCTCAGGGTGTTGTTCGTGAGCGTTCCTCAAAGAACCCTGACCTCCCCACCGGTGACATTGAAATCGAAGTTACTGACCTTCGTGTACTTGCAAAGAGTGAAACTCCGCCCTTTGAAATTGTAGAAAACTGCGTAACTGCAGAACTCACAAGGCTCAAGTACCGTTACCTTGACCTGAGAAGACCCGACCTCCAAAGAAGCATCATCATGCGCCACAAAATTGCAAAAATCGCTCGTGACTACTTTGATGAAAATGGCTTCATCGAAATAGAAACACCTATGCTCACAAAATCCACTCCCGAAGGCGCAAGAGACTACCTTGTGCCCAGCCGCGTTCATCCCGGTGAGTTCTATGCTCTGCCGCAGAGCCCTCAGCAGTATAAGCAGCTTCTTATGCTCTCCGGATTTGACAGATATATCCAGATTGTTCGTTGCTTCCGTGACGAAGACCTCAGAGCAGACAGACAGCCCGAATTCACCCAAATTGACCTTGAAATGTCCTTTGTTGATGAAGATGACGTAATGACAATTCAAGAAGGCTTCATCAAGCGCGTATTCAAGGAAGTTCTCAACGTAGATATCGAAACACCTTTCCTTCGCATGCCCTACCGTGAAGCTATGGACCGTTTCGGTTCAGACAAGCCCGATATGCGCTTCGGTTTTGAGCTTAAGGATATTTCTGATATCGTTGAAAACTGCGGCTTCGGCGTTTTCTCAACACCTGTAAAAGAAGGCGGTAGTGTACGCCTTATCAATGTTGAAGGCGGCGCAGCAGCTTTCCCGAGAAAGAAGATTGACAAGCTCGTTGACTTCGTTAAAACATACAGAGCAAAGGGCCTTGCATGGGCAAGACTTCACGAAGGCGCTATGACTTCAAGCTTTGCAAAGTTCCTCACCGAAGACGAAATGAACGCCATTCTCGAGCGTGCAAACGCAAAAGACGGTGACCTCGTTCTCATTGTCGGCGACATCAAAAACGACATTGTATTTGCATCTCTCGGTGCACTCAGAATTGAATGTGCAAAACAGATGGATATTCTCAAGAAGGATGACTATAAATTCCTTTGGGTTACTGAGTTCCCGATGTTCGAGTATTCTGAAGAAGAAGATCGCTACGTTGCAATGCACCACCCCTTCACCTCACCCATGGATGAAGACTTTGAGCTTCTTGAAACAGACAAGGCTAAGTGCCGCGCAAAAGCATACGATATCGTACTTAACGGCACAGAGCTTGGCGGCGGTTCAATCCGTATCAACGTTCCCGAAACTCAGCAGGCAATGTTCCGTGCACTCGGCTTCTCAGACGAAGATGCACAGGCACGTTTCGGTCACCTTATCAATGCATTCAAATACGGTGCTCCCCCTCACGGCGGTCTTGCATACGGTCTTGACAGACTTGTTATGCTCATGGCAGGCGATGATTCAATCCGTGACGTAATTGCTTTCCCGAAGGTACAGAACGCAAGTGAGCCTATGACAGAATGTCCGTCACCTGTTGATGAGAAGCAGCTTCAGGAGCTTTTCATTGAAATCACTGCTGAAAAAGAAGTAACCGAATAAAATATACTGAAACGGAGAATAAGCATGAAAAAGATTATCGTAGCAGGCGGTGGCCACGGCGGTTATGCAGTTGCTGCAAATCTTGCAAGGGTTGGCTATGATGTTACCGTCTATGAAAAAAATCCGCGTGACAAAATGGGACATGACTGGACGGACATTTTTGCTCCTGCATCATTGGCTGTTGCAGGCATTCCTTTCCCTGCCGAAGACAAATATGAATATAAATGTAACATGACGTTCTACAGTCCCAACGAAAAAACGCCGATTCTCCAACAAGTACCCGAAGATCAGCTTGAAATCAAAATGGAACGCAGAGACATTTATGACCTGCTGATTTCAACTGCTGAAAAGAACGGAGCAAAGCTTGTTTTCGGTTGCGAAGTTCTTGCACCGATTATGGCAGGAAGCCGAGTAATCGGTATCAAAACGACTGACGGTGACATTTTCGGTGACCTTATTATTGATGCTTGCGGTATCTACTCACCTATCAGAACGCAGCTACCTTCTACCTGCCTTATCGAAAACAATACCGATAAAATGGAGCAGATTTACATCTACCGTGCTTTCTATAATAAGCTTTGTGAAGGTGATCCTGTCAATAAATTCAATATTTTCCTTCTTCCGCAGGGCAAATTGGGCATTAACTGGGTTGCCGAGGAAGAGGAGTATGTTGACGTGCTTATCGGCCGCTTCTCCCCTCTTGACGAAGCCGAGGTTGAAAGCTCGCTTGAATATCTGCGCGCAAACTATCCAATGCTTGGCACTGAAATCAAGCGTGGTGGTCAATTTGTGCCGATACCTGTACGCCACACACTCAGCGTACTTGTATGTGACGGCTATGCCGCTATCGGTGACAGCGCATTCATGACTGTACCTCTCATCGGATCAGGTATTGCAAACACGCTCAAGGCATCAAAAATTCTTGCAGACACAATTATTGCTGACATTGACGGAAGCTATACCGCCGAGTCACTTTGGGGCTATCAGAAGAAGTATTATGCTCAGCTCGGTTCAGGTCTCGCACCCGTAGCCTGCATTAAAAATGCTCTTACGGTGTTTACACCCGAAGAAGTTGACTATCTGTTTGAGGCAAAAGTTCTCACGGCAGACGATCTTACAATCGGCGCTGACAGCACGTCTCTTACCGATTTTCTGAAAGGCGGCTCCATGCAGAGTGTTGTTGACAAGGTTGTTGGTGTTGTTAAAGACAAAGCAATTCTTAAAAAGCTCATGCCCGTCATCGGCAAGGTTGTTGCAGGGCTTGCCGTTTGCGGCTCCATGCCCAAAAATTATGACCGTCTTGCTGTAAAAACATGGGCAAAAAAGTACAACAAAATATACAAAGTGTAATATTTTCAACAAATATCCGCTGTATAATCGACATACGGCGGATATTTGTTTTGCTTATTCGACATAGTTTGTAGAATACCACCAAAAACAGATACAATATTATGTTGTAAATTTTATTCGAAATAATGTGCTAACTGCTTGCAAAAACCACAAAATATAGTAAAATATATATGCATCTATTATTCAGGAGGTAAAAGCTCATGACTGTTAAGAAGGAAGACATAACCACTATACCGATTGGTCGTCTCGGAATTATCGCCCTCCCCGGTTGTGAAGAACTGGCAAGTAAGATTGACAACTACCTTGTTAATTTCCGCAGGGACGACCTTTCAGAAAACCACATTCACTCCGTTATCTTTGACGGATACCAGAAAGACAGCTACATCATTGACGTTGATTTCATCCGCTTCGGCACAGGTGAAGGTAAGTCATTGATTCATGAAAGCGTCAGAGGTTATGACCTCTTCATCCTTTGCGACTGCTTCAATCACGGCGTAAAGCATAAAATGTACGGCGTTGAAGTACCTTACAGTCCCGATGAGCATTTTGCCAACCTTAAGAGAGTTATTTCCGCAACTGCAGGTAAGGCACGCAGAGTTTCTGTTATTATGCCTATGCTTTACGAGGGCAGACAGCACAGACGTTCAGGCCGTGAATCACTTGACTGCGCACTTGCTTTGCAGGAACTGACAAGCATGGGCGTTAACAACATCATTACTTTCGATGCTCATGACGCTCGTGTTCAGAATGCTATCCCCTCAAACGGCTTTGAAGATGTAAGCCCGATTTATCAAATGATTAAGTCAATGGTCAAAAACATTCCCGATCTTAGCGTTGACAAAGATCATCTTATGATTGTCTCCCCCGACGAAGGTGGTATGTCAAGAAGCATTTACTATGCAACCGTACTTGGTGTTGAGCTTGGTATGTTCTACAAGCGCAGAGACTATTCAAGGGTTGTTGACGGACGCAACCCGATTCTTGCACACGAATTCCTTGGTGACAACGTTGCAGGTAAAGATGTTATTGTTGTTGACGACATGATTTCCAGCGGTGACAGCATGCTCGACGTTGCCAAGCAGCTTAAAGCAAGAAATGCAAAACGTATTTTCATTGTCACATGCTTCGGTCTTTTCTGCAACGGACTTAAAAGATTTGATGAAGCTTATGAGCAGGGTCTCATCGATAAGGTATTCACCACAAATCTTGTTTACAGACTCCCCGGCCTTGTTGAGCGTGAGTGGTATTGTGAAGTTGACGTTTCAAAATACATTTCACTTATCATTAATACCCTCAACATTGACAAGTCAATCAGCCATCTGCTTGACCCCAAGGATAAGATTATCAATCTCATCCGCAGCACGAAAGAATAATTCAATGCAACAAAACCCGGTTAACCCGGGTTTTGTTTTATGCAGGAATCCGCGTGCTTTTTCTAAGGATAAACCGACTCAAAATTAACGTATAAAGTGTGCACAAAATTTGCATTTACTATTGACTTTTCAACCCCCTTGTGATATTATAACTGAGCAATTTGAGCAAGGCTTAGTTCCGCAAAGATATGCGGGTATGGCGGAATTGGCAGACGCGTTAGATTCAGGTTCTAATGGTCGCAAGGCTGTGCAGGTTCAAGTCCTGTTACCCGCACCATAGTGAGTATTCATAACACAAGTGAATACTCACTTTTCTTTTTTACATTTCCTCATAGTTAATATTGTTATGTATCGAGCAGGTTTTTAGCCTGCTCTTTTTGTTATGCCGTGAGATATTCTACGGCTACGCCTTGTCTTGCTTCAAGGACTATATTTTCCTCTTTAACAGGATTTTCAATAACCCCGATAAAGCGGTAGTGAATAACAATCCTCTGTGTTTTGTTCTTACCTTTACCCTCAATAGAATGAACTTCAATTTTCTCAATCAGTTCATTCAGGAGTGCAGGTGTAAGAGTTTCCATCTGCATAAACTTACGGACCGCAAAAGTAAACTGCTCTTTGCTTGTACGCAGGTTTTCTATCTCTGAAAGCTCTTCTTTGTATTGCCTGATTTTTACTTTCAGCTCGTCACGTTCTGTTTCATACTTCTGTGATAGCTGCATAAAGCTTTCTTCATTAACAATACCGTTGATGTGCTTTTCAAAGAGTTTTTCGTACATCAGGGCAACCTCTTTTGTTCTTGCCGTTGCTTTATCAATGCTACTTTCAAGAAACTTTTGCTGATTGAGTATGCTTTTATTGGTCTTTGCCTCAAGAATATCAGCAAAGGCTTCTTCATCTTCAACAAGAAAACCTGCAAGGCTTCTCAGCTCAAGCATCACTATCTGCTCCAAAGAATCAGCTCTGACATAATGTGTGCCCTCACAGGTGCCTCTGCGACCCTTGTAGTTGGAACACATAAAATACTTGATGTCAGTATTTGGATGATTGACATTGAACCATAAGGGACTTCCGCAATCGGCACAGTATAACAATCCGCAGAACATATTCTTTTCGGCATGTTCGCGATTAGGTGCTCTGCGTTTTCCTTTGGCTTTCATCTTCTGAACAGTTTCAAAGGTGTTTCTGTCAATTATCGGCTCGTGAACATTCTTGAATATCTTCCAATTCTCCTCGGGATTCTGAAGCCTTTTCTTGTTCTTGAAATTCTTTGAGTAAGTCTTGAAATTGATAACATCACCGCAGTATTCCTGTTGACAGAGAATTTTCTGTACTGTTGTCTTACACCACTTGTATGGGGCAGGCTGTGTTTTCTTACCGCCCTTGTTAAGGCCTTTACTCTGCCAATATGCCATCGGTATCATCACTTTGTTTTCTTGAAGTATTCGGGCAATAGTTTCATTGCCTTTACCTTCAATGCACATTGCAAAGATACTCTTGACTACTTCTGCAGCTTCTGTATCAACAATCCACTTCTTTTTATTTTGCGGGTCCTTCATATACCCGTAAGGCGGTTGAGATAACGGCTCACCGAGATTACCACGAATTCTGTGTGAACTTCTGACCTTGCGACTTATGTCACGGGCATACATTTCATTCATAATATTCTTGAACGGTGCAATTTCATTATCGCCTTCATTACTGTCAACTAAGTCATTAACCGCTATGAATCTGATGTTATGCTCAGGAAAGAAGTTGTCCGTATAGTGACCGACCGAAACATAATCTCTGCCAAGACGGGATAAGTCTTTTACCATTACAGTGTTTACATATCCCATTTCGATATCTTCAAGCATTGCCTGAAAGCCCGGTCTGTTGAAATTCGTTCCCGTGTAACCGTCATCAACATAAAACTTTGTGTTGGTGAGCTTCAATTCTTTTGCTTTTTGTGAAAGTAACTTTTTCTGATTGCCGATAGAGTTGCTTTCACATTCTTTACCGTCATCACGAGAGAGACGACAGTAGATGGCTGTTATGCCAAAATTATCTGACTGCATTTATCCTCCCTTCTCCGGCAGTCGAATTTACATATTCTGTATTAAGTGTATTTATATCATCGGCATTTGTCAAATGTGCAAAATCGCTTCCGATAAAAGCTGATATTTTTTCTTTCATTGTTTTGTTTTCTGTTTTGCTGAAACGAGTGGTAACAAAATAACGGACACCGTTGATGAAATATTCGTTAACATCCGAATCTTCCGTTTTACCCGGTCTGTACTCAGCACGAGTACCACTCAATATTTCATAAAGCCTTAATTTAAAACATTTCCATAAACTCATTATCTCGCACCTCTGTCTTTTTGTTTCATAAGATACTTTCCGTAATACTCAACAGCCTTTGCAAGAAAATCTTCTTTTTCTTTTACTGTTGCATTTGATTTCACATACTTGCTAATGCTGTCATCAGGAATTTTTACCATTATCACCTGATTAGCTTTAGGTTGTTTCATAATGGAAGATATTTCCTCTGCATTAAGCTGTCCATCCTGAGATAACTTTTTCAGCTTCTGTGCTTGTGAAAGTGAAGGCGTACAAAGCTCCTTCTCAATAAATTTAAACAAATCAGTTTGCTCTGTTTTTGTGAGATACGAAAGTTCAACACCTACAGAAAAAGATATTTTACTCTCGTCCACCATACTGAGAAGTTTAGGGATAAGTTTCGTAAGACGGATATATCTTTTCACCTGAGAAGCACTATCTTCATCCGAGATTTCCTTTGCAGATAACTTCGGTCCGACTTGGTCCGAAGTTAAATCCGTGCGTTTGCCCTGCTTTTTAAGTGCATCCATTTTCATCTTGTATGCGTATGCTTTCTCGCTTGGTAAAATATGCTCACGGTGCAGATTACTGTCAACGAGGATAATATCTGCTTCTTCCTTACTGATTGACAGCACTACCACTGGTACCTCTGTCATTTCAAGCCTTGTTGCTGCAAGGTATCTTCTGTGTCCTGATACTATTTCAAACACATCAGCCTTATCATCTTTTCGCACCATAATGGGCTGTATAATGCCGTTCTCACGAATACTGTCTTCCAACGGCTTCATATCTTCCTCGCGGTATTTATACGGATTTTTGAGATTGGGTACAACGCTACCTACAGCCATATTTACGATTTCTGTTGTCTGAAGCTTTGACACCTCTGTTTCTTCTGTTTTTCCAAACAGTTCTTCAATAAAGTTTTCTTCTGTATTCATTTATCTATTCCTTTCATATTTCTTAGATTTTGATTTTCTTTGAGCCTGTTCAGTTTCTTTGGCAGTTTTAACAAGCTCTGATATTTTTTCTTCACCGAAAATGCGTTTAAGCAGTTTAAATTCCTTGACCTCTTTATGCAGCTTTTGATTTTCGGTATATAGGGCATCATTTTCTTTCGTGAGATGTTTAACCATATTCTTATCACGGGTACCCCACAGCTTTAAGTTCTCAACCTGAGCTTTAAGCTCAAAGCACATCTTAACTGCCGTTTTGGCAAGAGCAATAATACGGTTAAACAAAGGCTCAACTATTTTGATTTTATATGCCTTTGCCGACATTAAGGAACTCGGTTCGGGAAGCCTATACTCTTCTTCGTCATAAAACATATTTGTAAAGCTTTCCACTTGAATCTCGAAATTGAGCATATCGTTTATTTTTTCGGTTAGGCTTTCCGCTTTTTCTTCAAGCTCCTGTACCTCTTCAGCACGCATTTTCTTCTTGTAATCGTAAACGCTCAAATGCTCATTATGAGTGCCGAACTGTTCCCATTCAACACCGTACTTTTCCATAACGGAAGCTAACTGCTGTTTTTCCGATAATGCCCATTTGCTCCACTCACTTTCAAATTTACTCTCTCCCTTGAAACCCTGAGATAAAAGTGCTTGCTTAAGTGAAACACGGGTATCAAGACCTCTTTTGCTGTTTGTTACAAAGGGAACAAAATCAATGTGCAGATGCGGTGTTTCTTCGTCAAGATGGAGATGAGCAGAGAAGATTCTCAGGTTTGGGTTACGCTCCTGAAAGTGTTTCATATATTCATCAAGAATTCTGACAGCTATTTCACTATCGGCTGATTTTGAGTTTGTATCTTCTCTATTACCAATCTGAACAATAACCTCGTGAAAGAGCTTTTCTTGTTTGCCGGTGCGAATTTTATCATAATAGCTTTTTATCTTTCTGTCGGCTCGTTTTTGCTTATTATTGAATCTTTGAAGAGCATCATCAAACATCTGATGATACACCTGCTCGAGATTTTCATTACAGTATTCAATGTTCATCTGCGTTCTATTAGAGTCAACGTTCTGTGCAATGAAATCTCTGCGATTATGAGTAAGCGAGCCTTTACCTACGCTGAATGATATAGTTTTTCTTATAAATTTCACTTCTTTCTTTTAATATATTTTTCGTCTGGTTTTGTTACTTTTGTCAAAAGTAACGCAAAAGCACTTTTGACATCCATAAGGCTATCAAAAGATGCTGTTGCGCCCTACGGGGTGGTGTTAGGGCTTTGCCCTGCAATTTGCGAATTGCCACCCAACAGGGCTGTTTTTGTAAAACCACCCTGTACCCCGTAAAACTTCATTTTCACCATTTATGAACCATACAGATTATTCATAAACGGTGATGCCGTCGCCTCCATGCCAATGAAGCCTCTTACTCTGCGATGCTCTCTGTTGTAAACATTGTTACTGCTTTTAATACCGTACTTATTTTCATTGGCAATCAGAAAGTCGCTCAGGCTTCTTGAACTCATAGGCGACAGAGCATTTTCTTCGCACCACAGCTTGTAAATCTCATACAATTCCTTTGAGGTTACGGACTTATCTTCTGCAAATGCAAAGTAGCCGTCTGACTCCATAAATTCAACTGCATTGACATTATTACGCTTGACGGTCTCCCGGTTACTTATTGCCCGTTCACTCTCGGTAAACTGAAAGTTATTTGAGAGTAATCTCTGCAAGCCTTCAAATGCCCACAGGAATATCCCCTCAATTTCCTCTCGCATTTTATCTGCTATATGAGGGTCGTCAATTCTCTCTGCATTTTTGTCCTTGGTTGTCAGTACAAGCTGCCTTCTGAAAAAGCCGTCGCTTTTATCAAACATCGCCTGCAGGTCTCCGTTGCTGAAAGCAAGAAGTCTTACATACATATATCCCTGATAGCTTTGCTTGTTCTTCTTTTCGAGGTCCATCTTTCCCTGTGCGGTTACAATAGATTTAACATAGTTTGTATGCTTAAGTCCTTCCATACGAAGGTCATCATCTATGCACAGCAGAATATGCTCAAGGTCTGCTCTTGCAAATCTGTTCTCTGAGATTTTGCCTATACTTCCGTCTTTCATATTGCTACTGAAGAGAGTTGTCATAACAGCACCTATCTGCGATTTACCCTCACCGCCGTTACCTTTGATAACCATCATTCGCTGACCTTTATTACTCGGTATAAGGCAATAACCTATGAACTCCTGAAGCGTAGGTATATCCTCGGGATACAGAAGCTCACTGAGAAAAGACAGCCATAGCTTTGGTACAGGAGCATTTGGATTGTAGCTTATGGGAAGTCTGCTTCTTACAATCTCCGACTTGCTTTCATCAAAAGTACCGTCAAAATACAGTGTTCCGTTCTGCAGGTGTATTCTGTCTGTTTCAGGTGCAAAGGTTTCATCAAGTGCTTCTATTTTCAGAAGTTCAACAATATTAGAAATCTTCTGCGGTACATTAGCTACTGCACAAATTTTGAGGTCATCGAACACCATTCTTTTAAGAGGTGTTTCGTCAACAACTCTGCCTTCAGTAGTAAAGAACGAACCACCCGAGAAGAGAATTTTATGCTTACTCAGAAACTCTTCACAAAATATTGCCTCGTTGATTATTTTCCCGTCAGCCCATGCAGGACCCTCAATACCAAACTCATCAGGTGAAAATTTGTCATCTGAACCTTTTTTCATTTCTCTTTCCTCCTTTCTTCGGCTTCCTTTGTTTTTTGCTCCTTTCATTTTATTTAACCTCCTTGCCGCAGGGTAGGTCAGTGTATGTATCTCTACTTATATACCGCACAAATTTTGATGTCTTGCTCACCATAATGCAGAAAAAATATATATGAGATTTATGTGATTTCTCTGCGTACGTGCGTACAAGTGTACGTATGTACGCAGGAAAACGATAAAACTTACTCTATATATAAATGGGAATTGTGAGTCTGAAGATGTTCCTGATATATCAGAAAAGTTTCAAGGTGGCTGTAGTATCCTTTATACAGGCTTTTGCCGTTTCACCCGAAATAGTTCCTGCCCCGGAATCTCACCGTAGCGTTGCCTCGCTCATATCATCGCAAAGTCATATCACTTTCGGACGGTCATTCAGTTGTCAAGGTACACGAGAGAAAACATCCCTCAAGGGGTAAGGGTTTAGAAAGGCAAAAATGAAAGCAAATTTTAAAACTTTTTTATTTTCGTTAAAATTGCACAACAAAAAAAGCCGTCACATAGACAGCACAAATAGCGGGAGGACGTTTCATCCTCTCGCACAGTTTGTACTGAAACTATGTAACGGCTTAAACTTTAAGCTCTGATTGTCCGTATATTGCTAACCGAGTATCGGACTATACTTTCTTCGGTCATATAATATGTGTGGCATAAAGCCAATAAGTAAAAATATATGTTTCAGATTTTATTCAGTTGTAGGGTAAATACATTATTTACCAATTTATTATACAGAACATTTGTTTACTTGTCAATGTTTTTTTAAAAATGTGACGCAATATTCATATAGCGGAATAATGGTTTTCTACTCAGTAAATTCTATTTCGGTAGCGGCTACCAAAATTGTTATTATGTTCAAACTGTAGAAAACCGCCGAGGATTATTCCCCGACGGTTTCGTAATTTTAGTTTAAAACCGAACATTAAACTTTAATAATGCTCTACTCCGCAACCACAAACTTTATTAATTCCGAAAAGTTTATAGAAGAATCTGAGTATTTTCCAAATAAAGCCCATAAAGCCTGTCTTGTGACAGTTGCAGGAGCAATTATCACTCTTTGAGTCACCACATTCTGTACAAATACCATCTTGGTAGTTATGACCTGTAGCTGAAATTTCTTTTACTTCGGAATGAGCGCATCTGGAACATTCTGCTATTTCAACACCGTTTTCTGTGCAGTTTGGTTGCTCTACCACAACAAAGCTGCCCATACTGTGACCAAGCTTTGCTGTTTCATTAGCCTTGTAGGTATCTTTACATGCAGAACAAGTGTAAGTAGTGTAACCGCCGTTTGTGCAGGTAGGAGCTGTTACAACTGATTTGTAGCTATGTTCAAGCTTTGATGTTTCAATTTGTTTAACAAGAAATTCACCGCAAGCAGAACATTTCTTGCCTTCGGTAAGACCGGTCTTTGAACAAGTAGCATTTACAGCGGGAAGGATCTCCTCTGTATGTGAAAGTTTTTTAGTTGTTGTCTGGGCAACTATTACCTTTTCGCACGCATCACAGTGTGAACCCTCTGTAAGACCTGTAGACGTACAAGTAGCAGATACCGCTTTGTCGGTTACGACATTCTTATGGTTATCAGGATTTTTATCTCCGTAAGTCTCACCGCATACAGTACAAATCGCCTTCTCTTTACAGTTGGCTGTACCGCCGCTATGACCGAGTTTTTCTGTTTCATCTGAAATGTAGCTATCTTTACATACTGAGCAGGTATTTGTTGTGTAACCATCCTTAGTACAAGTTGGCACTGTTACAATTGCTACATAACCATGACCGTTTGCTTCAATAACTTCACCGACTGTTATAATTTCTTCGCAAACCTCACAGACTACATCACCAGTATATCCAGTTTCGGTACAAGTAGGATCTGTTGCCCCTTTTACTATTGTAATATGTTCCTCGCAAACCAATTTATCGATTAGTTCACTATCTATAATGTTCTTGCATATTGTACATTTTTTTACTTTTAATCCTTCTTCAAATACTGTTGGCTCTGATATCATTATCCATAGGCTTTCTTTATGGTTAATCGTTATATCATAACTTGTAGAGTAACCACCATAGATAATTACAACAGTTGATTTACCAACAGTATTAGAGCTAAGATGTGCCGCAAACTGCTCGGCATAAGCCGTTGTATCATCAGAATATGTCACCAAAACCTTCATGCCATTGAGATCGAGTGATTCTCCCTCATAGTAGTTAAGTTTTGTAGGCAATTCTTCAATAGAGATGCCCTTTATCTTGACACCTGTAAACTGTGCAACGACCTCAAGATCGTCAGCCATTTCAACAATATAGTGTTCATCTGTACTTACACAAACATCATCAATGTACCAACCAATAAAACTACATCCTGTGTTGGCAGTAGCAATCAAATCAATAGACTCGCCATTGAAATAACAACCGGAATCTGCTGTCTGTGTTACTGTTCCGCTACCATCAATAACCAAGTTTAGTGGTTTCTTCTTAGATACGGTCAAACTTAAAGGATTAGAGGTTGTTTCGTACAAATCAGCATTTTGGCAACTACGAATTATAATATTGGAATACTCTCCAACACCACTAATTTTGACAGTTGAATCGCTGCCGGCAATTGTTTGTGCCGCAGACCAGTCCACCGTTGCTTCCAAGTCATTAGTGAAAATGACCTGATAATTGTACTTAGCGGAAAGATTATCAAGCAGATAGTTTACACCATCAAACTTTGCAGTTATTAGTTTACTTAGGTCTTTTCTTGCAAAGATCTTAACCGTTGTAATTTCACCAACAAAGTTTATATCACTTGCGGCTTTTCTTACTCTGAGAACAGAAGGTGTGACACCAACTTCAAACGAAATCGGCTCGTTGTTACAATTTCTCCAAACACCATCAGCGAAACAATACTCATATTCCGAAGTGAAGGTTTGAACAGTTTGCAATTTTTCGTAATCAAGCGAAACAACAGGCGCTCTTGGTGTTTCCACATCGGAAATACCTTCTACATTGAACAAAATGTCTCTCGAATGAACAATGTTGTATTGCAACTCATCGTACCATTCTTCTATAGTAGGATACGTGCCATTGGCAACTTTGTTAATTTGTCCTAAGACTTGTCTTTCGGTCAAAGGTTCGGCATATTTTCCGTTTAGATAGTCGTTCATAAACGACTTGAATTCCATTTCCCCACCGAGTCTTGTTTCGCATAAAATTTTCAAAAATGCCATAGAGTAAAAGGCGTTTTTGTCCGTATTTGTTCTGATGCTATAATCTTCAAATGCAACCGCAAATGTTCTACTCATAGAATCATAAACTTCAAAATCGTCGTGTTGCTTATAATAACTATCAAAATTGAAGTAACTATCCATAACCGAGAAAATACCCGTTGCTATTGCAAGAGGATTAGAGCCAATAGCCGCACTAATGAATTTTTGAAGTGCTGCCTGAGCAATTTCCTTACCGATTTCATTACCCAAATTAGCATAGAATTGTCCAGCATAATCATAATATTCCGTCATTCTATCATTGATTTGCTTTTTGAAATCAGATGCGACATCAATAATTAAGGATGCAGAACTTCCACTCGCATTACAAATAATGGCATCAAGAACGAGATTGGCATATTCGGAGTTGCTCTCCAACTTCAACACAGAATAAATGTATGCTTGCCTTTGTGTTTTATCCAAAGCGTCAAGAACATTATTGGCAAACGCTTTCGGATCAATCAAAGTCGATGAAAAAGCATCAGTTTCAGAAATTCCAATATCGTTAAAGAATGCTTCGATTTGCCCATCGAAAACAATCCCCATACCATAACTTATAGCCTTGTTTTGTATTTTGCCGTATAACTCATTATAAAATGCTTCTTCTCCATCAGTAATATAAGTTATGGCTAAGTCTGTTGAATCCTCTCTAATTTCATCCATCATATCATCGAAGTTTAATTCTTCATACTTCTTTGATAGACCAAGTTCCGCCTGATTGACCAAACTTCTTACAGCATCAAGGTATTTAAGTGCCTGTAATTCTTCAGCCTTTTCTACAATGCTACTATCGGATAAAACTGAAAGCAGTATTTGTTCAATCAACGCTCTTTCTTCTTCTTGAGTGAAGATAGAAATATCTTGTCTTAACACTAAATCAGTCATTTTATACAGCGCTTCACAAGCATCTGTCGTTGGATCTCTTGACTCGTGAACATAACAGTAGTTTTCGTCAGACAAAATATATTCAAGAGCAGCAACAACCTCTGCATCCGAACCGCTTAAAATATTATCAAGTTTTTCTTGATAATCCGTAAAGCTATACCGTTCTTTGTGGAAAGATCCAGTTTCAATATTATCTATAATACCTTCAAATTCCGTAATGGCAGCCTCTTTGAAATAAGCAACGCCATCATAGTTAATAGCATTATAGGCAACATATTCATACACTATCTTCTGTCCGGGTGCTAATGTTTCAATGGCGGTAGTAGCTCTGCCGTTCGCATCATAAGTAATAGGCAGATATTGTTTCTGTCCACCGTTAGTCTGAATGTAAGCGTTCAGAATGTATGATTCTGTCGTGAAATCACCATCAGCATTATCATTTAGTACCGACTCGGTTACATTCTTAATCTTGTCAGTCAAACCTATAGAAGGCATATAAATATCAATATCTCTTTCATTCTCCAACTCAATATTGAAGTAAAGAGTATCGTTGTGGATCTCATCGGCAGCCAAAATTCTGAATTTGACTCCTTCTAATCCATACACTTTAATCGGTTCTTCTGTTTCAAAACGAGCTGTAACCAATTCATTAAACTCTGCAAGTGTTCCGGTGAAATCAGCAGACAAGTTATATTCGCCAACCTTATCTCCACGCAGTACCCAAGCCAAAGTTGCGGTTTCCTGACCTTTGATAGCATCAATCTTTACGGTATTAGACGAAGAATAATCTCCACTAACCGAAGTCATAAGAGTCATACCTTCAGGCACATTCAAAATAACTTCATTCATCTCCAGAGTGAACTCGGAAGATGCATTATTAACAATGTGAAGTCTAACATCGAAAAATTCTTTCAAATACGATGCTTCAGCAGGAATATCAATAATCGCAACTACATCACTACCGTGACTGCTTGGAATATATGTAATACCTGTAATCTTACGATTTTCACCATTACTGTTCGTATAGTGAGTGACAGGCTTTCCGTTACTATCCTTTACGGTGTAACTGATAATCTTGTCATCATTACGAACATAGTTAATGGTAAGTGGCGGTGTTGAACCATAGGTAACTCTAACAGTAGCAGAATAGACATTTTGGTTTGCAGGATCGTAAACATCAATACCTGCAGCAACGATTTCATCAAAGGTCATTCTTGTGATTTCAAAGTTGCCCGTTACAATATCTTCTTCTACCGTAGTAAGCGTTACTGTTCTTGTCGCATTGGCAAGTACAACAACATCTTTCTTAACAGGTAGATAACCGGAAGCATACATACCGATTGTATGAGTGCCGCTTAACATTTGGAGAGTCGCAACACCTGAAGCATTGGTATATATGATCTTCTGATTGTCGCTACCAAGATCGAAGTAAACCGGAACATAGGACAATGCCTTTCCGTTCTCATCTACTACTTTGACATTCAAAGTTCCGAGCAAATCACGCTCTTTAATTTCAATATCTTTTGTAATCGTAGAGGTGATACCTTCATTGTCAGTAACCGACAATTTTACGGTATATGTTCCAACAGCATCATAGCTCTTAACAGGCTTCATTTCTGTCGAAGTTGTACCATCGCCAAAGTCCCACAAGTAACTCATAATTACAATGTCATCAGTAGAACCGGAAGCATCGAAGATTTCCTCAACACCTACTGTCATAAGATCAGGAATACTCATTTGAGCAATCGGTATCTGATTTACATACACATAGGTATAGTCAACAGATTTCAGCCACGATGCGGTGTTTCCAAGTCTATCAATGGACTCAAGTTTGTAAATATAAGTATTGCTTTCTTTGTCTGTAATGGTGTCAATGAAGCTATAAGAGCCTTTGCTACTCACACCTCTTGAACCGAGCAGAGTAAAGGTTTCACCTTCCACAGAACGATATACCTTGAAGCCTGACAAATCGCTTTCTCTGTTGTCCTTCCAATCCAAATATACTGTCGATACATCCAACAAGGCGGTATAATCTTCAACCATTGGTGGAGTTGTATCCAGAGTATATTTTGCTGTTGCATATTCAGACTGTAATCCTGCCATATCAACTGCATACGCACGGAGATGGATAACATCACCATCAGCTAAACCATCTATCGGTAATGTTACAGAAATACTCTTGTAATGGTTGTCGATGTTTTCCGAAACAGCCAATTGTGTGTATTCAGGATTGATAGATGTGCAGTATTCAACAACAATATAAGAAAGTTTGTTATTGTCATTTGCCGCAATGTTGATTGTATGACTGTTATTACTGATCTTCTGCTGATAAGTCGAGCTGATGCTTGTGATTTCAGGACTTTGAGTATCAGGGGACATCGTTGCCGATGCCGCATTAGAATACTCACTCATATTTCCACAAGTATCAGAAACTTTTACCTTGTAATAGAACTCTCTACCGCTTTGAACATTACGGTCGTGGTAGTTAAGAGTGGACAAGTTGGATGCAATTAACTGATAATTGCCATCAAGAGAAGTTGATTTATAGACAAAGTATTTGCCTAAATCACCTTCATTACCCATAGCCCAAGAAACAGTAATATAGCCGTCGTTACCATTTGCGGAAATGCCCGTAGGAGCTTCAGGAGCAGTCTTGTCAACGATATATTCCGTATATGGAGCTGCACCACTTGTATCGCTAATGTTGCCGGAGAAGTCCGTTGCGATCGCTCTAACAAAGATGCTGCCCTCCGCATAGGAACTTAGATCTATCGTGTAAGTGTAAGTCTGCTTATATGTTCTTGCAGTGTATGTGTTTGTGCTAATTGTTGTCCAACTGCTCAAATCAGTAGAAACCTGAATTTCAATGGTTTCAACATCACAATCATCTTTTGCTGTAACCGAGAATTTAATTGTGCTGTTGTATCGAGCAGAATTAGGACTTTGGCTTGTGATTACCGGAGCAGTTTCATCTACCGCCGTTCTTGTCGTAAACTCATCAGAGTATTCACCAATATTTCCGTGAGTATCCACACAAGCAACTCTATAAATGTAATCTGTATCCGGTTGCAAACCAGTAATGGTATATCCGAGTGTTGTAATCTTCTTTGCTACAGTTGTCCATTCTTCACCCGACTTTGTTTGCAGGATAAAGTATGCTGCATCGTTAGCCGTTACATCGTTCCAAGATAAAGTAATCTTAGAGGACAACGTTACAGCGGAAAGTCCAGTAACTTTTTCCGGTCCAACATTGTCTAAAGAGTAAACAACCATAATAGGATCGCTTTCGTTGCCCTCCGCGTCGTAAGCTACCGCTTTTACTTTAACGGATTCACTACCCAAATCAGAGGTGTCAAAAACAATGCTAAATGCTTTGTTAGTTGTTTCACCGATTGCCACCCAATTCTCGCCATTATCAAGCGTATAGAAGTAAGCAATCTTTGTAACACCAATATTGTCTGTTGCTGTTGCGGATAGTGTTGTTTTACCTGAAATAACACTTGCTGCCGCAGGCGACACCTTCAAAACCGTAGGCGCAACTTCATCAACAAGAACTGTTGCGGTAACAATTAAGGAAGGTTCACTTTCAGCACCATACAGACCGATTCCGGTTACATAGTAAGAATAATTCTTTGACTTTTCTACATTCTTGTCCTCATAGGAAAGAACTGTCCTGCCATTGATGGTTTTAATCAGTTGATACTCAGTTTCGCCATCTGCTTTTCTGTAAATGTTATAGCTGTCGGTATTAACCTCGCTTGATTCACCCCAAGACAATGAAACTTTACCAATCTCACCGATTGCAATAACATTAACGATCTGCTCAGGAATAACCTCATAAGAGATTTCAAACTGAAGCTCTACAATTCCCTCAAATCTGTTAATACCTTCAATAGTTACTGTCGCAGTTCCTGCCTGATTGTTGTTCGTATAAGTGATCTTCAACTCTTTAGAGGAATCAAAAGTTTCTCCCTCATAGGTTAAGGTCACATCAGGAGTTAATGCAAGTCCTTCGTAATAAACAGAAGTGTACTCTAATTCAAGAGTTGCATTTGACAAATCAATTCTTGTGAGAGGATCTACATAGGTGTCCTTGTATGTATCACCACAGACAGAGCAAGTGTATAAGGTATAACCTTGCTCAAGGTATGTCGGCGGTACTACTTCAAGCTCATACGTGTGTGCAACCTTTTCAATGCTTTCATAGGCAGCATATTCACAATCCACACAAGTTTTGTGTTTTTTGCCCTCATTAACACAAGTAGGTTCATAATCAACCTCCCACTCACCAAAGATGTGCGTATGGGCAAAATGGAATGTCGCATTTATTAATGGATCGTTTCCACTAGAAATAGAAACCGTATTCCATTGTTCTTCTGTGCCAGTGTAATACACATCTGTAATGGCAGTGTTAGTGAATGCATTTGTACCAATAGAAGTTAAGCCATCGTAGTAAACAGCCGCTTCACCGTTTACAATTTCTCCCGAAGCAACATCCACAGGTTCGATAATAAAAAAGTCAAAAATAGGTGTGTATCCGCTGTTCTGTTTAATTCTTATATTATGCTCGCCCTCTGATAATTCAAGTGTTGCAATTTTATACTTTGTTATAGTTGAATTATTACTTCCATTTGGTGTAATAGTACCAACGAGTACATCATCTACATAAAGCTTAAAACTACGATTGTTATAACACGCATATTCAGATAATTGGAAAGTACCTGCTCGTGCAACATTTACATCAAAATCCAAATCATAGGCATAGTCTACACAATATCCGCCACTAGCATTACTGCTTGCCCATTTGGGATTGCCGCTTGTAATATTGGTGTTTTCTGCTTCGATTTTAGATGTTGTAAACATATTACCTGCATTTATAGTTACAACAGTCATATTAGAGCAACCATTAAATGCATAATTACCAATAGTTTGAACTGAGGAAGGAACTGAAATATTGGATATTCCTGTACAATTTTCAAAACTATATGTTCCAATCGTTGTTACAGTGGACGGAAGCTCAATAGAGGTTAACGCTGAACATTGCGAGAAGGAATATGTACTCGTGGAAGTCAAACCTTCAAGCAGTTCAACATCCGTAACCTGTGTGCAGTATCTTAATGCACCAAACGGGAGTGAAGTTCTACCTTCGGCAAATACAACTTTGGTCAGGCTATTTGCTCCACAAAGTGCAGATCGATGGTATTGATTACCACTATATCCATCTTTATCTCCCATTGTGGTGACATTTGCAGGAATTACAATCTCGGTAATATTTGTGCCATTGAACACATACCTACCCATATTAGTTAAACTTTCGGGCAATGTGATCTCTGTCATTCCTGTGCATCCGTTGAAAGCATATGCTCCCAATGATGTTAAACTTTCAGGCAACGAGAACTCTGTTATTCCTG
>JAZNQF010000085.1:0-18418 GCA_045590055.1 Acutalibacteraceae bacterium | reverse complement strand
AAAACGCAGCAAATCCTTGACGGATTTGCGAGTATTTTAACGAAGGATTGACGGAAATCCACCTGTAAAAAACGGGTTCGGATTATACCCGTCACCCTAACCGCACAATAATGCAAAAACTCCGCTTGCCGATTCGGTAAGCGGAGTTGATTTTTTCGTTTGATTATTTGTCTGCAACAGTGTAAAAGCCAAGTATATCAAGCAACCTCTACGTCGGCAACAATCGGATAATGGTCTGAGGGATACATACCCTTTGCCGTGTTGTTTATGACTTTGTAATTCTCCACCGTAACCCCCTGGGGAACAAAGATGAAATCAATTGCATATTTCATGTCGTTAATGTCCTTTGCTCCGTAATCATGGTAGGTTATACCGTCTTCGGAAATCACAGCAACACTGCGGGCATCATCGGCATACTCAAGCATTGATTTGTAAACCGCACTGTTTCTGTCAGTGTTGAAGTCACCCGTACAGATTACAGGAATACCCGTTTCCGAAAGCTCACGGATTTTTTTGTTAAGCACCTCAGCCTGAAACTCGCGTGCTTTATCACTGACGTGGTCAAGATGAGTGTTTATGTGTGTATATACCTTTTCTGTACCCTTTGTTTTCAGCGTTGCCCATGTGGCAATTCTAACACAGCCCGAATCCTCGTGCTTTGTGTAAGGCACATCGGGTGTTTCGGAAAGCCAGATTGTACCACTGTCAACAAGCTCGAATTTATCCTTAAGATAAAACACCGCAGAGGTTTCGGAATTCGGATCTTCACTTCTGGGCTGAGTTACACAAGCGTACTTTTCTACAAGATTTTTATTAAGGATCTTCATCCATTTTCCCGTTGCTTCCTGAACGCCGAAGGAATCAGGCTCATACTGTTCAATAATTGCAAGAGCTATTTTGGAACGGTTTTTAACGCTTCCTTCTTCATCATCCGCACACCTCAGGTTAAATGATATGACCCTTTCGGTATCCTCACTTTTCTGCGGAATGTTTTCAATTGCAATTTCGCCGAAGTCAACAGTGGTCACTTCGTTATAAATCACAAAACCGCCAACAGTTGCAACAATGGCAGCCACAAAAACGATGCAAATAATTTTGATGATTTTCACGGTTTATCTCCCCTTTCCAATGATGAAAAAACATTACCATATCAATGCTTTTTTGTCAACGAAGGTACGACTTAAAAGTAAGCAGATGCAAAAAAGCTCCCTGCGCAATGGCAAAGGGAGCCGTTTTTATGCATCGCTTTTATTCATTTATTTGCTTTTTAGCTTCTTGTGCACTTTTTTCCATCATATCTGCTTCAACATCATAGCCCCTGCTACGGTAGATATCAGCCATTTTCATGTACTCGTTATAGGCCTTTTCAAATTCACCCTGCTCTTTATACAGAATTGCTTTGCCGTCCATCTCGTCACAGAAATACGTTCCGATTTTGCCTGCTTTGTCATAATAAGCCAAAGCTTCATCGTATTTTTTGAGCCATCTGCAGATGTCTCCGCCGTGAATGTACAGTCGCCAGTCATCGGGGAAGCTTTTAATTGCCTCAATGAACAAACCGTAAGCTTCATCATATTTTTCATCCCAGATAAGAGCGATTATGAGATTATCTGTATTCCTCGGATTTTCAGGATTCATTTTCACCTTTTCCTGAAGCTGTGAAATGATTTCATCCTCCCTTTTAAGAAGGAAATACATCCATATTCTCTGCATGCAGGCAAGCTGATAATTCTGCGGGTCATCATCAGGGTCGTCGCTGACGGCTTTATCGTACCATTCCATCGCAATGTCCCTGCAATAGTTCATCATATACATGTGAATCCAGCCGTAAAGCCATTTGTCTTCGGTTGAAAGCTCTCCGTATTTTATAAGCTTTTCGTATTCAATGCGGCAACGCATAAAGTCCTCGGGGTCACGGGACTCTTCATAAACAGATGCAAGACGCTGGGCGTAGTTATCGTAAGCAACTGTGTTCTTTTTGTAAAAATCATCAACGGTCACTTCATAAAGCGCGGCAAGCACAGGCAACGTCAGGGCATCAGGCAAAGTTGTTCCACACTCCCAACGGGAAACGGTTTGAGAAATTACATTTAATCTTTCCGCAACCTGCTCCTGAGTCAAACCTTTTGCAACACGGAATTTTTTGAGATTATCACTGAATATATTTTTCATTGTTTTTACCTTTTCAAATTTTCTCGAAGCTTCTGCAACAATTATACCATGCAGGATACGATTTGATAAGGTCTTATTCTGTGAACAGTAACTTGAAATATGTATAGTTGGTGCAGATTCTTTTCTCAGGCTGCGAGTACCAGCTTAATAATCTGCTCGGTAAGGAATACTGCCGCACAGCTTGCAACCGCGACGACGATAAGGCTTTTCTTTCTGAGTGCCAACAACACCGCAACCGCAAGACCGATTGCGCCGCTGATTATGTTTTCCGTAGCGTAAAAAATCGCAGGTACGGTCATTGCCGTAAGGCAGGCGGCAGGCACGTAATGAAGAAACGATTTCAGGAAGCGGTTCTTGATGGGCTTTTTTAACAGCGTAAGCGGTAGAGCGCGGATGAGGTACGTTGTTATCGCCATAACAAGAATGTACAGATATATTCTCATTGCCCCGCCTCCTCTTCTTTAACGGGAAACAGGAGTGCGCACACGCACGCTGCCGCAACTGTACAGATTACAATTGCCAAGCCGTCGGAAATGCGGTTAAGCACGGGTGCCCACGTGAACAGACAACTGAAAACCAGCGCAAGCACCACAACGGCAAGCATCGGCTTCTCCTCTTTTGCCTGCGGCACGACGATTGCAACAAACATTCCGTAGAGCATTACGCCGAGTGCCATGCGTATATCTGCAGGCAACAGAGTGCCTGCCACGGCACCCAAAGCGGTGCCGCCCGTCCAGCCGAGCGCCGCAACCGTGCCTGCACCGACAAAATATGCGGTTGTCAGCTCTTTGCCTCTTGCCATGCCAAGCGCAAAAATTTCATCTGTATTGAAAAATGCAGCAATCAGCCGTTTGCCCGTGCCGACTTTTTCGCCCATGCGCTGACCGAGTGCAAGGCTCATAAGCGCGTAACGGCTGTTGATAACAAGCTGTGTGAGAACCATCTCGACCATGGCAGAGCCTGCGGCAATAACCGTCAGCCCTGCAAACTGCCCCGCGCTTGTGAGGTTTGTGCAGGAAATGAGAATTGCGTGCCATATTTTAAGCCCTTGTGCAATTGCCATGGCACCAAAGCCGAAGCTGACAGAAAAATATCCGATACACACGGGCATACCTGCTTTCACGCCCAAGAGAAACTCCTTCGATTTCATTTTTACATCTCTTTTCGAATTTGAAAAATCTTTAGTATCATACTCCTGATGTAATAAAAAGTCAAATTCAGAATCGTTGTGATATGATTGTTTTCTGCCGTAGCGGTAACCTCGGGGCCGCCGCCGCGCCCGCATGCGCGGGCGGCGCTTTGCATGCACGGCAAGGTGCGGCCGTTTTAGGTGAAGTGTTGGGCGGCATGCAAAGGCCTGAAGCAGCCTTCAGGCGGACATCGCCTTGCCGAGAGCTTCGGAAAAGGGCACACGGGCAGTCTTGCCAAAGCGTGAAAGGGCTGCTTCCGGCGGCGGTGCGTCGGGCTCAGCAGTACGGCTCAAATCTATCTGTTCTGCCAAGCAGATAGTCAACACTCGTGCCGTAAAGGTCAGCAATTTTGCAGAGGGTTTCGGGCGTCATTGAGTTGATGCCGTTTTCGTATGCGGCATACGTACGGCGATTGATAAAAAGTTTATCTGCAATTTGCTGTTGAGTCAGGTCATTATCCTCGCGCAGAGATCTTATTCTCGGATATAACATAAAATCACCTCTGTAAAAGTATAAATGCCATAAATTCTGCCATTGACTTTTGGCAGAATTTATGGCATTATTCATTTGTAGAACAAAATATTCACAAGGAGGTTTAAAATGACTTACACTATTTCCAAAAACGAGATGCTCAAAAACATTCACCAAATGAATTCATTCGGTACAAGACTCACCGGAAGTAAAGGGCACAACGAGTTCATAAAATGGCTCAAGGACGAAATTACCAAAATGGATATTCCGGTTTTCAGCGAGCCGTTTTATTTCAGACGGTGGGAAGAGAAGTACGCATCAATTTCGATAATCAACGGTGAAAATACAATTAATATTCCTATTTCTTCTGCTTATCCCTACTCAGGTGAAACAACGCCCAAGGGCATAATTGAGGAGCTTGTGCATGTAAAGAGCATAAATGATGTGCCCAAAGTTGCAGGCAAAATTGCGGTTTTCAACGTTGCAAACATTAATTTTCTTCCAAGTGAAATTGCCTTTGATAAGCGCACAAGCTATCCCGAGGATGTTGTGCTCGAAAAGAAATACGAGGGACCTGTCATAACCAGTTTTGTGCAGTGCTTTTACGGAATTCTCTCCAAGTTGACCAAGGCAAAAGCGGTAATCCTTATATGGAAAGGACTGCATGATGATTGTATTGAGGGACAGTATCTTTCTTTCATTATGGATTATCAAAAAATACCTATGCTGTGGGTAAACGAAACAAACGGCAAAAAGATAGTTGAGGCGGCAAAGGAACACAACAAAGCAAAGTTTGTGCTTGAAGCAGAAATTGAAGAGCACGCTTTTACCGAGAGCTTTTATTGTATTATCAACGGCAAAAGCAAAAAAGAGAATGTTATTATAAATACTCATACCGACGGCACAAACTGCGTGGAAGAAAACGGACCGATTGCACTTTTACAACTGATTAAAAATCTAAAAAATCAAGAACTTGAAAGAACGCACATTTTTGTTTTCACCACGGGACATTTCCGCTTACCGCATTTTGAAGATATAAGAACCGGCTCATTTCAATCGGCATCACGTTGGCTTGCTACCCACCGCGAGCTGTGGGACGGTAAGGGAAACCACTTCAAATGCGTTGCAAACCTCACCGTTGAACACCTTGGCTGCAAAGAATGGCGTGACATTAACGGTGAATATAAGCACACGGGCAAACCTGAGGTTGAGCTTGTCTATACGGGCAACAATTTCATGGACAAGCTCTATATTGACACTGTAAAAGAGCGAAAAAGCGTGCGCACAATGACACTCCGCGGCCACAACGCCTTGCACTTTGGTGAGGGACAGAACTTTTTCACAATGGGCATACCCGAAATCAGTCTTGTACCTGCACCGTATTATCTCTGCGTTGTGAGCAACACACACGAAATGGAAAAGTTCGATATTGACCTCATGTGTGAGCAAACGGAAACGTTTATGAAGCTGATTGAAAAAATTGAGAGCATTACCGCAAAGCAACTTGGCAGAAGCGACGGTTATTCATTTATCAAGGCAAGGAGTGTTTCCGGTGGGTATGACTTCAGTTTAAAAGGCTTGATAGAAAAAATATCAAGCAAAGATTAATTTATTAAAATTTATTGACACCAAATCCAATAAAATGTATTATGTTATTGAAACCAACAATGAAAGGGGTATTCTAATGAAAAAAACTGTTAAAAAAGTCATTTCCATGGCGCTTGTTATGCTTATGCTCGCATCAGTATGTGGCATTCAGACCTTTGCGATATTTGACATTTTCAATAAGGTCACCGTCACTGACATAGCTATTTCCGACACGGGCTGTACATTCGTATCCATGAAAGAGCTCCAACTCTGCTTTGATGAAAACCTTGAATATATTGCAGAGATTGAAGAAGCATACGGCATACCCTTTGAGGAAGTGCTGGAGGCTCTCCGCGATGAAGGCGATGAATTTTTACTTAATGCTTATCAGAACCTGACAGACGTCTATCTCGGATATTTAGACTTTGAGTATAGATATACCATCACGCTCTCAAACGGCGAAGTCGTTACAACATCTTCATACGAGAATACCATTGAAGCCAACAACCTTACCGACATTACGGTTGAATGCTACGTCAGCTATGATGATTACCTTGAAGCAAAAGAAAACAATGCAGACAAGATAAAAATCAACTTTATCGCAACAGAATACAACTCACTCAAAAACGAGTTTGTTGAAATCTTCTCAAAGCAGGATGAGATTGATGCCGTACCATGTGTTGTCAAAAGTCTCAAACCCGTATCAGGCGTACCTTCAAAAATATATGATACCTACGATTACATTGACCTTGAAGGCGCAAAGTTCAAAATCAAGTATGCTGACGGCACAACAAAAACAGAAACTGTTGTTCAAGAAATAGTAACTGATGACGATGGCTTTGTGTATGTCGAACACACACTCGACGGCTCACCCTTGTATGCGTACGAGGATTACGACTTTGATACCGGTGAATCCTCCCTTACATTCAGCTTCCTGGATGAAATTTACACAAAGGAGATAACTGTAAGAAGCGCACCGTTCAAGAGCATCAAAATCAACGACTGTGTATATGACACAGAAAACGGTCTGCAGTCTGTTACATACACAATCAAGTGGAAAAACGGTGACACAAAAAAATATACAAAAGAAATTGACAACGTCAAAGAAGCCGACACTTATTTTGTAATTGACTGTGTGAGCAGCCACTTTGTATATGTTGAAACCGTGCTTGCATCAGAAGACTGGTACAACGACTATGATGAAACTGATGGAGAGAAGCTCCGTGTATACGTCTCCATTGGTGAAAAGGTGAGCAATCCCGCTGAATTCGATGCACCCGAACAGGCAAGCGAGGGCATTCTTGCAAAGCTGATGTCGCTGATTACAGGAATTATCGACATGTTCAAAAACATCATTTCTTCATTCTTCGGAGGATAAAATATGGATTCTCTGTTTGAAAATAAATACATAAGAAGTAAGGAGCTTGTCAAAGAGGTTACACGTTCGTTGATTTTAAAATCGCCCGCGTTCATTGTGCTTTACGTCATTATGGCGTTGTGCCTTATAATCAACATCTGGTCGTCAGCCATTACCGGTGAATATGATATCACAATTCTGGTATACGTCATAGTTTTTGCAATTTGTCTGGCAGTAATCTATATGAGCAATTCATCAAGGATTATCAAGGCAGACAATGAGCTCAACGGCGGTCAGCCGATGGAAATATCCAGTATTGTTACCGAAGATGGTATAAAATGCACCTGCTCAAACGGTTCTGTGAATGACATTGCTTTTGCCTCAATCAAAAAGGTGCGTTCAACAAAAAACATTGTTTTCATTGTTACCAAGGCAAAGCTCAGTTACATTTTCCCTAAAGACAGCTTCACAAAGGGCACGGCAGATGAGTTCGAAGCTTTTTTGAAAAGCAAAGTCACTAAATAAAAAGTTGACGGCTGAAACCTCGAGGTTTCAGCCGGTTTTTTTTACAGCCGCGGTTGAACCGGGGGCGCCCGCCGCACCCGCATACGCGAACGGGCATTTTGCATGCACGGCTCACCGTGTGATTTTTCGGCCGGGCTTCGGGCGGCATGCAAAATGCCCTGAGCAGCCCATACGCAACACCCCGCGAGTAAACCCACGCCGAAAACCACTAACGCTTTGCCTGCGCGTCGAGCGTCAATGGGCTGCTTGCGGCGGGGTGGCCAGTGCCACACACCACTCCGCCCGACAAATTCAAAAAACACCGTCCGCGCCGAGACATAACACCCAACTTATACGCACAAAAAAGCGGCACATCCGTGCCGCTAATCAAATCATATAAATACTCGTTCTATGTTGCTGTCCACAAGAATCGGGTTGCAGTTGATGCGCACAATGTCGCCAATCTTCGCGTCAACATCCGTTACGTCGAGAATCAGGTTATACATGCCCACTCTGCCGAGCACGCGCACACTTTTGCCGCCGAGATCAACCGTCAACTTCGAATTGAAGCTACGCAGTACGTTGAGCACATACCTGAGGATATCTGCAAAGCGGAAAGTGTCACTTGATTTCTGTGTGAAAATTCCGTCGGTGTAGCCTGCAGTAACAACTGCGATTTTTGTCTCACGTGTTGTTGTGTAGGTATTAGCATAGCCGATGTTGTGTCCTTTAGGCAAAAGCTTAATTTCGGAAATGTTGCTTTCAAACACGCCAACCTTTTTGAAGCCGTAAGTGTTGGGAATGGGCAACCTGCCGAGAAGTGCGGAACCTGTACGTACTGCATCAAGGTGAGCATAACCGAACCTGAGCAGACCGCACGAGTTACACATGTGGCGGATTGTGGGGTTGATTCCCCTGCTGTTCAGTCCGTCAACAAAAGCGGTGAACTTATCAAACTGAGCTTTTGAATTCTCTGTTTTCTTGCCGAATGCATCGGAAAAATGGGAGTAAACACCTTCGTAAACGATGTTGTCAAATACGGGTACATCGGCGCTGTTTGTGAAGCCGAAGCGGCCGAAGCCGGTTTCTGCCTTGATGTGCGCCCTGCACTGCACGCCCGTTTCACTGAGCACGCGTGCCGCTTCCTCACTGCCGACGGTTGCGATAATACTGTGCTTTGCAATCAGCTTAGCCTCCTCGGGAAGTGAGGTGGATGAAAGCAGAAGAATGTCTGTTTCAACGCCTGCTTCTCTGAGCGTTACGGCTTCATCAATGCCACTGACCGCAAAAAAGTCAACTCCGTTTTCGCAAAGCAGCTTTGCAAAAGGTACAATACCTAAGCCGTAGCCGTTACCTTTAAGTACGGCAATAATGCGTTTATCCGGGCAGATACCTCTTATCACGTCAAGGTTGTGAAGAATATCTTTTGAATTGACGGTTAATCTTTTCATATTTATCCGACCTTATTTTTTTCTTTTCAAAAACAGTTTTCTTCTCAGTTTCATATAGAAGCGTGAGGCTTTTTCAATGAACTTTGCAAGGAAGGGGCTGAACTGATATTCAAACTCTCCCACAAACTCCGTCAGCTTGCCGCTGAAACCTTTTTTGAAGCGGTAAAGACCATAAAGCGGATTATCTTCGCTGAGGTCGCCCGATACACCGCGGAAGTCGTAAATTGCGCATTTTTCTTCAATTGCCCACTTAATCATTTCCCACTGAAGCAGATAGTTGGGCATGAGGTTGCGCGCCTCGTTTGAGCTTGCACCGTAGAGATACCACACCTTGTCACCGTAATAAAGAGCAATGGTTGCGGCAATCATTTTTTCGCCGCTGTATGCGCAGTAAAGGCGAAGATTGCCCGTGGGTTCAAGGGCATCATACATCTTCTCAAAATAGCTCTGACTTCTGATGATGAAGCCGTCTCTGAGGCCCGTTTCAAGCATAATTTCGTGGAAACGCTTGAGGTCGTCGCGGTTACCTCTGCGAACTTCAACGCCGTGCTTGAGAGCAACGCGGATGTTGTAACGGGTTTTGCTGTGGAATGCGGCAAAAATCTCGTCCTCGGTTTTATCTTTAACGTCGAGGCGGAAAACAAAACGAGGCTGTACGCCGTCAAAGTTTTTGCCTGCATCTTTGAGTGAATAACCGAGTTTTTTCATTATTTCAACAAACTCTGTGTCATCACACTCAACGTCGGGGTCAATTTTAAGCACGTAAGAGTGGTGCTTCTTTGCAAGCTTTTTGAGACCATCAGTGAGCTGACGGAGAGTTTTTTCGTCGTGCACGTCGCATACGGGACCGCGAGGTGCATACATCATCGTCAGCGGTACAACGGGAAGCTTGCGGATAAGTACGCTGACGAAGCCTGTAAGCTCACCGTTTTCGTCGCGTGCTTCAACAACGTCGTGCTTCCAATTATCCTTTACCTTGTGCCACAGTTCACTTTGCATGATGTGACCCTTGGGATGATTCTGATTGAATTCGGAGTAATTCATATTTTCACCAAACCTTCAATGTATTATTGTCCGTGTTTTTCAATTATAATATTATCCTTATTATTTTACAATATTTGCAAATGTTATTCAATAGGGAAGCGTAAATTAATTTACCGAAAAACAGTGCTCAAGAATTGAATATTGTACTCTGCTGTGTTATACTTAACGAAGCATATAAAATGTGAGGTGTGTTATGGTCATTTCCGAAAACGGCAGAAGAATCTCAAAGGCAGACACCTATCTTAACTGTGCAGAGGTTTTTGCATACAGAAGCACCTGCCTCAAGCGCAAATACGGTGCGGTTATTGTGAAGGATGACGTTATTGTGTCCACCGGATACAACGGTGCGCCGCGAGGCATGGAAAACTGCTGTGACACCGGATATTGCCCGAGAATTGAGCTTAATATGCATCAGGGTGAGGGGTACGGAATTTGCAGAGCCATTCACGCGGAGGCAAATGCGCTGCTCAACTGCTCAAGGCAGCAGACTTTAGGCGCAGACCTATATCTTAGCGGAATCAACCCCGAGGATAACTCAATTTACAAGGCAAAGCCCTGCCCCGTCTGCGCAAGGCTGATTCTTCAGGCAGGCATCAACAACGTTTATTTAAGAGTCGGTGACGGCGCTGACAACTACGTTGTTGTTGCGGCAAAAGAGCTTGAATGGGTGCAGAACGTGTAATATAAAAACGCAGAAGTCAGCATAAGACCTCTGCGTTGTTTAATTATATCAGGATTTGAAATCCTTTTTCTTCCACATAGCCAGCAGACAGAGCGCACCGCCGAGGAAGGCGGTGAGTGCCCACGAGCCGACTGTGAAAAACCAACCCTTGCTGTCAGCAAGTGCCGCAAAACCATAGGTTGAAACGGCACTGCCTATGTAAGTGAAGGTGTTGAGCAAGCCCGACACGGTTGACACCTTGCCGTATTTTGTGAGCGTACCCGGCAAATTGCACACAAGCATAAGATTTATGCCGTGAGCACAACCTGTGATGATTGCCATAAGAAGCACACTCAATGCCGCGCTGGCGTTGAAAAGCGGCATAAGCAGCAGAGCAGATGCACATGCTACACCGAAAAACAACGTTGCACAACGTCGCTCACCCGTGAGCTTGCGGTTGACCTGCGCCGCCAGCCAGAGACTGACAAAGCTGAAAATCGGTATTACAACCGATGTGAGAATTGACGACGAGGTTTTGAGTTCAAACACCTCTGAAATGTATGACGGCACCCACGTTGTGATTCCGTCGCGAAGCATACCCTGCAAAGCAATTGCAAGCATAATCGGCAGAAGGAACTCTGCCTTGAAAACGGTTGCAACACTTGCTTTTTTCTCCGCTTCGGCTGCCTTGTTTTCACTATAGCTGAGTTTGGACGTCACAACCGACCATATTGCGCAGATTGACGTACCCATAGCGCCCGTAACAATAAACGCCAGCCTCCAGCCCGAAGCTTCGATGCAGACGGGTACAAGCAGATAAATAACCACCGTAGCAAGGCTTGACGCGAGACTGACCCTCACACACGCCTTTTTGTACCCTTCCGCGTCAAAAACAATGGACATCACCTTAACAAGCGGTGGCCAAAGCATAGACTGGAAAAAGCCGTTGAAGCACCACACCACCGTCATTGCATAAACGTTTGGCATCATCGGTATGAGAAAGTTGCATACCGATGTCATCAAAAGACCAACGGAGATAATGCGCTGAGGCCTGAATCTGTCGCCGAGCACACCGCTGATGAGCTGACCGAGACCATAAGTGACAAAAGCACCCGTTACGGCAAGACCTGCAAGGCCCTTGCTTGCACCAATGTCCTCGCGGATTGCGGACACGCAGGCGGCATAAACCAGCCTTGTCAGGTAACTTGAAAAATACACAGCGCAGGAAAGCACCGTCCACAGTGCCGCCTTGTTTTCATCATTAAACCGCCCCTGTTTATTCAGAGGCGGTGTTATTTTTGTTCCGTTCATATCAAAGCAGAGTTTTGAGATGCTTGATGCTTCTTGCTATATCTTCGAGACCGTTGGGTGTGGGATCATCGTTTTCAACAATCAGCCACTCTATGCCGATATCCTTTGCGGCTTTGACAACTGTTGCAAGGTCGCAGTTACCCTCACCAAGTGCGCGCGGTTTGCCGTCAACACCATCCTTAACGTGAAGGTGAACAATTTTGTCCTTCATATCGGTGAGCAGAGCGTAGTTATCCTGACCGGCGTGGAAACTCCAGTATGTATCAATTTCAAGCCATGCGGATTCCCTGAGGAAATCAATGGGTCTTTTGCCTGTATCAAAAGCATTGAATTCGCTTGAATGGTTGTGGTAATAGAGCTTAAAGCCGCGCTCATCGGCAATTCTCTGTCCGTTTTCAAAAACTTCGCAGGTTGCGGCGAGCTCGTCGGGCTTATCGTGCGGAGCACCGCCCGTACCGATAAGCTTTGTGCCGAGTGTTTCCTGAAAATCGAGGGTTTCTGCGATTTTGTCGGGTGCGAAGTTATCTATGCCGATATGACCGCCAACACAAACAAGACCTACTTCGTCAAGTCTGTTTCTGAGTGTCTGTGCATCAAGGCCGAAATAGCCTGCAAACTCAACACCGTCATAACCGATTTCCTTAACCTTGGCGAGCACATCAAGCATATCTTCACCTGTTTTGATGTGGTCGCGTACACTGTAAAGCTGAACTGCAATTTTCATTAAAGTTTTCTCCTTTTTAATCAATCGAGGTCAACAATAATCTCTCTGCCTTCCTGTGAAGAACGCATGATACCGTCGATAATTGCTTGATTGTAGAGTATTTCGTCAGAGGATACGGGTGCGGGAAGGTCGTACTTCACTGCATCAACAAAAGCTCTGATTTTCTTATAGAAGTTGTCCCCTTCATTTTTGTTGAGCGGAATTGTGGTTTCAACCGGCTGACCTGCAACGTTATGATAGATTGTCATATCTGCGCCTACATTTGCCCATGCATCTGTTGCTGGTACTCTCAGGCCGCCCTCAGTGCCGAGGAAAATCGTGTCACCGGGTGAGTCAACGTGCATTGCCCATGCAATACGGAAGTCAAGCACAATGTCATTTTCAAGGCGGATGAAACCTGCGCCGAAATCGTCAACACTGAACTTTTCAACGTATTCAGGTTTGCCGAGATAATCGGCTTTCTTACCAAAGAATCCTGAGGTATAGCCTGAAACGGTGAGCGGCTTGGGATAGCCGAGTGCATTAAGAACAAAGTCGAGTGAATAGCAACCGATATCACCAAGTGCGCCGATGCCTGCAGTTTCCTGCTCGATGAAGGTTGTACCGTAGGGTGTGGGGATGCCGTGACGTCTGCCGCCGCCCGTCTGTACGTAATAAATTTTGCCGAGTTCACCTGACTGGACAATTTTTTTAACCTGCTTTACGGTTTCGTCGTATCTGGGCTGGAAGCCGATTGAAAGCACTTTGCCGCTTGCCTTTTCTGCCTTACGGATTGCTTTTGCCTCCTCAAGGGTGACGCACATCGGCTTTTCGAGCATAACATTTACGCCATGTTCAAGGGCATAAATTGTGCAGGGTGCATGCTGCATGTTATATGTGCAGACGCTGACTGCATCAATGTCGGGCTCGTTATCAATAAGCTCTTTATCGCTTGAATAAAAGCGGACGTTGCCTGCATTGTACTTCTTTGCAAATTCTTCTGCCTTGCCCGGTACAAGGTCAGCAAGTGCTACAACTTCAACATCGGGACACTGCTGATAGCTCTTGAGGTGAGCTTCTGCAATCCAGCCCGTTCCGATGATGCCGACTTTGATTTTTTTGGAAGTGTCAACCACTTTTTCTTCAGTTACGCCTGTTTGGAAACGATCAAGAATGTTGTCTGCCATACTTTTAATCACTCCTATATACTGGGCAAAAGCCCGATTTCTCAATAATTGTATCACATGGAATTGAGCATTACAATAGTTTAAATCAAAAAAGTGGCAAGATTTTTGGCGCATGGTTAGGGTGACGGGTATAATCCGAACCCGTTTTTTGCAGGTGGATTTCCGTCAATCCTTCGTTAAAATACTCGCAAATCCGTCAAGGATTTGCTGCGTTTTGTGCCTTGGCTCGCCGAAAATCTCCTCTGTAAAAAATCTTCGACCTGAAAGTGCGAATTTTTGCGTGATTTTCGGATGATGAGGCTGCAGGAAGACTTCCGCCTTTCAAAGCCGAAGCGCCGAAAAGCGTGTGAAAATTCACGCTTTCAGGCGGGTTCGGGTTATACTCGTCACCCTAAATTCTGATTTCAAATCTGCATAACAGAAAATCAGTTTTGATAATTTATGCCCTGCTTAACAAACATTTCGTAGTATTTCCCTTTGCGGAACATCAGCTCATCATGCGTTCCGCTTTCAATTATCCTGCCGTTTTCTATGTGATAAATACAATCAAAATCACGCACGGTTGAAAGTCGGTGAGCAATCATAACGGTTGTTGCAGTGTTTGAAACATCAAGAATGTTCTGCATCAGCTTTACTTCAGCCAGAGGGTCAAGAGCGGAGGAGGGCTCGTCAAGTATCAGCAGACCGAAGGACGATGTAAACAACCTTGCAAGCATCAGCTTTTGTGCTTCTCCGCCCGAAAGCGCAATGCCGTCCTCCGTGAATTCACGGGAAACCATAGTGTCAAGATTCTCGTTTGTTCTTTTGAATACCTCTGTCAAATCAAGTTTGTGCAGTGTATCAATCAGCTTCTCGTCAGGCACGTCGTTATATACCGTCAAGTTATCGCGCAGGCTCATTGCAAGAACGCGGATATCCTGAAACACAACACCTGTTTTCAGCCTCAATTGATGAACGTCATATTCCTTTATATTTCGCCCGTTGACAAGTACCGCGCCGTTGGTTACGTCATATAAGCGCAACAGCAGTTTCGTCAGCGTTGTTTTGCCTGCACCGTTTTCGCCCACAATGGCTATTCTTTGCCCGCGCCCGATATGAAGATTGAAGTTTTTGAACAGCGGCGAGTTTTCATCATATCCGAAAGAAACGTCTTTGAACTCAATCTCAAAGTTCCCATCGGGAGCAGAGACGGCATTCTCCCTTTGAGGCTCAATTTCCGATTCCGCCTCAAAAAACTCTGCAACCTTTTCTCCGTTTGCAATGCATTGAAGCATTTGCATAACACTGCCTGCCGCATCGTTGAAGCCTGAAGCTAAAGCCGCTGAAGCAACGGTAAGCGATGCATATAAGCCGATTTGCGTTTTGTCACCGTCAATAATAAAAAATATGATATACGCAAGAACACATGCCGCTTGTAGGGGTGACACAGCCCCTTGCAGGAGGTGAAAGGTTGCAACCTTCTTTATGTACTGTTTGTACACCTTTCGGAAGTTGTCCATCGCCGCATTAACTGCGTTCAACAGCTTTAAGCCTGCGCCCGATGCACGCAACTCAGCCGCATTCTCTTTGGTTTTCAGCACTCTGCCCGAATATTCCATAGGCCGCCATGCATCAATAAGACTCACTTCATAATCAGACGTAGGCTTAATGGCCGGAAGTCCGACAATTGCATTCAGTATAACAAAAAATGCGGTGATACCGAGCAGTGCAGGCCCTGTGGAGGCAATGATTGCAACCATTGCAATCATCGTTGCGGTTCCGCGCAGAATGTCAGGCAGAATCATCACAACGTTCTGAGCGTGGACGGGATAATTCTCCTGAGCAAAAATGAACTTCACAAAAAAGTCGGGCTTGTCGTAGTACTTGAAATCTGTGTACAATGCTTTTTCGTTAACGTCGTTTTTGATTTTGTTGCTGACTTTCACAAGCGTCATTTGTGTGTATGCCATTTCAATAACCTTTTCCAGCGCAGAAACAAGCACAATAAACAACGTGAACAAAATGATTATCTGAACAACCTCGTTGCGCGGCGTATCATTCATAACGGCGTCAATTGCCCTTTGCGGCAACCGTGCCGTAAGATACGCGGACACGGGTTGAAGCACCGTAGACATGAGCAACACGGTGAGGATATACCCTTTCCCGTATTTCCAATAGGGTTTAAGCAGGAACAGAATGTATTTAATTTTTGATATTTTTTCAGTTTTATTGTTTTTCATATCAGTCATCCTCAATTACAAATTATTTTTACAAAGAAAAATCATTTCAATCGGGATGATTAAGCAGACTTACGTCTGTTTGACAGACACCCCGATTTTATTCAAAACGGGGACGGCTGTGTGAATATCTGGCCTCGCGGACGTTTGCTTTTATGCTCTGCACATTTCTTTCGAGTTGATAAGACAGAGAATAATCGCCCTTGATTATATCGGTCAGCTCGAACACCTGAACCGCAGGGTCAGTTGACAGATATGTAAGCTTGCTTTCAGCCATCAATATCACCTCCTTGTGAGGAGTATTATATCATAAATTATTGTGCTTTTCAATGATATATCGCCGGTGCCGTGTGATATAAGCCTTGTTATTAGCTCCGCTTATAATAATATCCGCCTTCTTCTCCTGCCGCAAGGCAGATTTCATCGCGAAGCGATTTCATCCACCGCAGGTGGATTTAGTTGAAAAAAGCACACATTGTCTTGGTAGACAAATGTGTGCTTTTTTCTGCGAAAGAGAGACAAAACGGTGTATAAGTGGGGGGGGAAGAACCACCAAAAGTATTGTAGCTGCACTGTTCGATAAATTGGAATTTAGCGAATTAAGTATTCCATCAATTGGGCAAGAAAGGGTGGTTCCTCTATAACAACATTAGAGAGGATAATGATTGCCACTTTATCCTTAGAATTCAACCTTTGCCAATGTCTCAATCCTGGCAATCCTCCATCATGTCCAAACCAACCATTATCGAACTGCCACAAACCACATCCATAAGGCTTCGGGTTAAAATTCAGACATTCCTTCCAACTGTCAGCAGACAATATATCGGCATTTAGTATAGCGTTGCACCAAAGTCCTAAATCTGTTAGCGAAGAAACAACGCTGCTGTCACCGCTATCCATGGCAGGTCTGCCACAGGAAAAATTTATATCATCATGTTTGACATATCCACAAGCATCTGCACCACGCCCATTCACGTGTGTATGTTTCAACCCAAAGAGCATAAATACATCACTCATTACATCCGCAAAAGACTTGCTGGATGCTTCCTCAAGAATGTGACCAAGTAAAAAATAATTGGTATTACTGTATCTGCCCTCTGAGCCTGGCTCAAAATACAAAGGTAATTCACCAATTAGGTCAAAACATTCTGAAAGACTAACAGGACGACATTCTGAAACAATGCACTTATTAAACTCGATAACATCAGTTGGTGCGATTCCGTGCTCTGATTCATATTTTTGGATTGCGTCAGGGATAATTCTATCACTGATATAATCGGGAATACCACTTGAATGATGTAGCAGATGGCGAATCGTAATGTTCTTTCTCTGGGGATATTGAGGAAAGTACTGGTCGATTGTATCATCCAAAGAAAGTTTCCCCTGTTCTATCTGGAGGAAAATGGCTGTTGCAATAAATTGCTTAGACAGTGAAGCTAATGTAATTGTAGTATGTGATGTGAAGGGAGTGTTTGTGCTATAGTCAGCATTACCTTGGCAATATTCAAAAACAACTTGACCATCTTTAAGAACAAGCACTCCACCTTGAAAATCTCTCGGGATAATATTTTCAAATGATTTCATAAAGATTTCTCCATCAAATTCTTATTTTCCTAACTGTTCGACCTATTGGAATTTGTCAGTATTACAACTGCTTAATCTCATTGGCAATCACAGCCACATCCTTTGCGTTTGTATCAATTATAATGGTATCCAATGTTTGATACATCGGTATTCTTGCTATGCTTCTCTCAATTACATCTTCAGAACGAATACCTTTTTCTACATCCGCGGACAATCTTTCACGCAGAGTATTTTCATCGGCTATCAGAGAGACGCATTTCACCTCACAGTTCTGTGTATCCAGCTTCTCAAGTATGGAATCGATAATACTCTGCTCATGCATCACCCAACAAAAAATAATACTCTCGTATGCAGAGCATTTCAGAAAATTGTTGAGTAAGTAACAAATATTATTCGTAACCATTGCTTTTGTTTCATCGGTTACTTGGAACGGACTTGCATCCCAACACCAATCTCCGTCAAGAAATACGCTATTCGGTAAATCCCGATTGAGCTGTTGGCACACAGTTGTTTTTCCGACTCCCATAGTGCCGCCAATCATATATAAAGTTTTCATCATTCACACCTACAAATTCATGTTTGTCTATTCCTTATATCACCTTTTCGATCCATACGCAGAGCGTGAACCCAGAAGCCTCCGCGCTGTTTCTTAGGATCTGCCGCTCGATGCCATCCATTCAGTCAGCATTCGCACATAGATTTCCGGGTGGTTGATGCTCAAATCGCCGTGGCGCAGACCGGGGAGGATCTCCATGCTGCTCCCCGGAATGGTGCGGTTCAGCATCGCCGCAGAATCCCGGATGTTCTTCTGCTCCCGGGAGCCTGCCACGATCTTCACCTTTGCCCTGGTTTCGGACAGCCCCGGCTTGATGGTGTACAGGCTGTTGGCTTTCAGGAAAGCGATCATGTCGGCCTTGCTGATGCGGCGGGTATCCCGGAAGTAGTCATCAAACAGTGCCCTGGGGATGCCCAGATAATCC
>JAZNQF010000084.1:0-12080 GCA_045590055.1 Acutalibacteraceae bacterium | reverse complement strand
AACGAGGATTTCACCGCAAGCTGAGCACTTCTTGCCTTCTGTGAGACCTGTATCTTCGCAAGTGGGTGCAACTGCAGGGATGATTTCCTCGGTGTGTGCAATCTTAGCAATTGCTTCCGTGTAGGTGTGGCTTGCATCGTTTTGGCAGGTGTAAGTCATAACACCTTCTTCGGTGCAGGTCGGCGCTTTTGTTTCAACACCAACGTAGTCATGTCCGAGCGCATCAACAGGTGTATCTGTGTATACATCACCGCAGTTTGCGCAGGTGTGGGTTGTGTAGCCGCCGTCTGTGCAGGTGGGTGCGGTTATTACTGCATCGTAATCATGTCCGAGCTTTGTGAGAATTTCCGTGTATTCGTTTGTACAGCCATTGGCGGAGCATGCCCAGACCTGATATCCGTCCTCAGTGCAGGTCGGTTCTTTATAATCACCCTTAGCATAAGTACAAGCTGATGTCTGCTTGTGGTTACATTCGGAGCAAGTGCGTGACATTGTACCGTTACTGTCAGTTTTGTTTTCAGGGTCAGCAGTCCATGCACCGTAAGCGTGGGCATCGTTCTTTACTCTGCCGCAAACGCAGGTTTCTTTGTGCTGTGCATCGTTACCGTCTATCTCAGTAAAGATTGCGCCATCACCGAAGCAAGCCTCTTTGACGTTCATTGTTGCGCCTACGCCGTATGCCTCGCATTTTTCGCACTTATAGTCGTGATAATCAGCGCCGACAGCCTGACGGATTTCGCCAACAAAGATGTGACGATCTTCCTCAAAAGCGGTACAGTTCACATCAGCCGTACACGTACGTCTGTGGGTTGTGCCGCTCAAGTACTGTGACCAATCACCGTAAACGTGCAAGCCTGTTGCATCGATGACTTCGGTTTCGGTGTAATCACAGTTCGCACATTCCTTATGCCTTGAGCCCGAGGCAATACAGGTGGCCGCTTTGTCAACAATCCAACCGCCGAGAGAGTGCGCAATCATGGGTGTTTCTACCTGCGCCGTAAGAATTGTGCCGCAAACTGAGCACTTTTTACCCTCGGTAAGACCCGTTGCCGTACACGTTGCAGGAACTGCAGGGATTGTTTCTTCGGTGTGACCGTTAGCTTTTATTGTTTCTGTATATGTGTGTGATGCATCATTGGAGCAAGTGTAAGTCATAACTCCGTCCTCGGTGCAGGTGGCAGGTGTGGTCACCGTGCCGACATAGTTGTGACCGAGCTCAGCGGTTTCGCTGTCTTGATATGTATATCCGCAATCGCAGGTGTGTGTGGTATAGCCGCCTGCTTCGCAGGTGGGCTTGGTTACAACTGAGTTGTAACTGTGCGCTGTGCCGTTGGTGTCTTCGTCATAGGTTTTGTCGCCCGTGACGGTTTCAACTGTCGGCCATGAATATGAATAATGATTTTCGGTGTCGTAGTTATCTGCGGTATTTGCAGGCTTTACTACGTCTGTGCCTGCTGTGCCGTAATCGTACTTTTCGGCAGACTTAATGTTGCCAGCTACGTCTTTGAAAGTGACGGTGTATTGATTTTTTACCGCCTCAAAAACTGCAGTATATACAACCTCTCCGGTTACTTCTGATATTTCAGGATCCCAACCGATGAAATTATATGTAAACTCTTCAGTGGCAGGCTTCACGGGTGTTGCGCCGGTATATGCAGGTGTGTTGCCGTAATCAACCTGTGTTTTCTGCAATTCCGTTCCGTCGTAATTCTCAAAAATAACATCGTATTTGTTGACGGTTTTCGAATAGTGCGCATAATAGGTTGCATCTGCGGTTGCTACAGGAAGAGTTGAAGCGGTGTAAACCGTACCTGAGCCGTCAGAGGTTGCTGTCCAGCCGTCAAAAGTGTATGTATATTGCGCATCTGCCGCCTTTGTGGGCGTGCCTGTATATGAAGGACTGGTATTGTAATAAAAATCACTTGATTGAAGCTGTGTACCCTCATTCATGAATTTTACATTGTACTTCACTTGATTGACAGTGACTTTTGTGGTGTTTTCGGTTTTTGCATTTTCAAGATACGCTGTGACATAAACATCTCTTGATGTGCCGCCGCCATCCTCAACCCATGTTCTGGCCGCATTTGTTACAGAGACAGTGCAAGTATCAGCTTGGGTGGTGGTACGAGTAATACCGGAAAGGTTCGTATCACTCGTTGTTGTGACAGTGGACGAAGCGTGAATTGCATAATACGGCTCCTGATACCATTCAACACCGTACTGGTCATAAACAGTTGCAGATTTTGTTGCTACCGTTTCAGTGCCTGTTTTGGGCACAGTTACAGATGTAGCAGTGTTGTCCCATTCAACGCGAGTAGGAGCAGGAGTTCCCGTACTGATTGTATTGGAATTATAAGTTACATCCGTCTGTCCCCAACTACCGCCACTTTTTGAAAAACTCTGCTCAAGAACCTGTGTATATGAGCCGGTATCATTGTCTAAAACAGACACGTACATCGTAAAATCCCATTGTCTTTTTACAGCAGCAGTCCATGCAAAAAGACAATAAACATCAACCGAAGTAGGCCAACCACAACCGGTAAAGGTATATGTGTTGTCCGCATCATCATTTTCCGCCCAAGTGTAATCTACATTTGCAGTCTTTGGCGTCAATGCGCTGCCTTCGCCGTTGTTTCCTTTGTGCTTCAAAGTAATAACAACATTCTCATCATCACCGACATCAACGCTATTCGTTGTTTTTATGTGACTTTGACTGAATACGTTCCCGCCGTTGCCGCCTCCGCATCAGGTGCAACAAGCGCACCAAAGCTGAACAGAGTGACAAGCACCATCAGCACCGCAAGGAATGTTTTTGTCAACGATTGTGTTCTCTTTTTCATTAAAAATTCTCCTTTCAAACACAAGGTCGCAAATATACGATTATAATAATACAATTATATTCTATATTCATTCAACAAAATTGTCAACAAAACGTAAACATCTTTTGCTTTTTTGTGTATTTTGCCACCGCTCTTTTCGCCAAAATATCGGACACATTGTTCAGCACCGATTTTCTCACACATCACTTTCGTCTGTTATGTTGCATATCTGACACATTGATGCAATTTTTGCTCATTTTTCACACATCTGCAAAATTTTGATGCTTGATTACCGCGCAAAAATATCTTACAATCAATGCAACACTGTGTACAATACGATACACAGTATCTCATTTTGTGAAACAAGCCATGAAGATAAACAGGAGAAAGCCATGTCAAAAGATTTATGCGGCAGCACAAACACAATCACAAAGCTGCTCAGGCACACTGCGGAAAAGTACGGCAACAAGCCCTGCATCAAATACATAAAGGATGACGAAGTAATTTCCGTCAGCTACAAAAACTTCTTTCTGCACTCCACCGCAGTTGCCTCATATATAAAGGAAAAGCACCCCGAAAGATGCCACGTTGCAATCATCGGCAAAACCGACTACGAATTCCTTGTAAGCCTCAACGCTGTTTTTATCAGCGGCAACGTTGCAGTCCCCCTCGCTGACGACAGACGGATTGAAGAAACCGCCGCGCTTCTTAACGACAGCGACGCACAGATGCTGCTTTACAACGCAGGCGTGGGCGCTCAGCTTGACGAACTGAAGCAGAACTGCCCTCAGCTCAACACTTTTGTTGATATGGGCGACAAGGCTCTTTTTGCAAAACTCTTTGCCGATGCAGAGAATCAGCCGCTCCCCTCACCCGAACACGAGCAGCCTGAGGAATGTGCCGCAATCATTTACACCTCGGGCACGTCAGGTGCATCAAAGGGCGCAATGCTCACCTCACACGCGCTTGTTTCAAACGTTTTTTACCGTGAAATGAGCTTTGAGGGCGAACACGTTGCACTCAATGTTCTGCCGCTTCACCACATCTTCTGCTTCTCATGCGACTACCTCAAAAACCTCAAAGACGGAGTTACACTCTGCCTCAACGGTGATATTTCAAACATAACCCAGAATCTTCTGCGCTTCGAGCCTACGTTCATCCGCCTTGTGCCGATGATGGTTGAAACACTTGTGCGCAGAATGAGAATCATCAAGCGCAACAACCCCGACCTTTCACCCACCGAAGCCGCACACCGCGTTTTCGGCAGAAGGCTGAGAAACATCATCGCCTCAGGTGCAAGCCTCAACGCCTCAATGGCAAGCGAGCTTGAAGAAGCGGGCATCACAATCCGCCAGGGCTACGGCATGACGGAAACAGGGCCGCGCATTGCAGTACCCGACGGCAAAACCTGCGCCGCATCGGGTGGCAGAGTTATAAGCATTTGCGACGTACGCATCAAAGACGGCGAAATTCAGGTCAAGAGTCCCTCATTGATGACGGGATACTACAAAAAGCCTGAGGAAACCGCCGAAGTATTCACCGAAGACGGCTGGTTCAGAACGGGCGACATGGGCAGGCTCACCGAAGACCGTGAGCTGTTCATCACGGGCAGACTCAAAAACATCATCGTGCTTTCAAACGGTGAAAACGTGTCCCCCGAGGAGATTGAGAAAAAGTTTGCTCACATTCCCCTCGTCAAAGAAATTCTTGTTTTTGCACACAAGGACAGAATCGCCGCAGATATTTATCCCGATGCGGAATATGCCGAAAAAAGCGGTATAACAGACATTGAGGGTGAAATCAGCCGTATCGTTGAAGAAATCAACGCACAGGACATTGACGCAAGAGAAATTGCCGTCATCAACATCCAGGATTCTCCCCTGCCTAAAACACCCACGGGTAAAATTATAAGACACAAATAAAAAAAGGAGCGCTCACAATGATAAAAAAACAACTTTCCGACAAAACGATTGTTGAAGCTTACCCCTTAACACAAGCGCAGAGACTGATGTACTTCGTTTTCAACTCATACGGTAAAAACCCCGCCGTACTCAACATCGGTACGGGTTGCTACTGGCAGGGCGAATTCGACGGTGCTCTGCTCAAAGAGGCTCTTTATGAAGCCGCAGACCGCTGCGAAAGCATGAGACTGAGATTCTCACCCGACCAGCAGTTTGGTCTGGTGCAGTACCTTGCAGACAAGCATTGCATCACGGTTGAAGAATTTGACCACAGCAATATGACAGAGGACGAATCCTTTGCAATCCTCAAGGAGTGGACACGTCAGGGTATCGACTTCATTGAAAAACCGCTCAATACAATCCGCATCGTGCATCTTCCCAACGGATACAACGGTTTCTACACAAAATTCCACCACCTTGCCTTTGACGGCTATGCCGCAAAGATGTTCATTGCCGACACAATGGCAATCTATCTTCACAAAAAAATCGGCTCTGCTTACCCGAAGCCGATGCGCTCATATATTGAAGCGATGAAGCAGGAGCTTGCATACCTTGAATCCGAGCAGCGCACTGCTGACAGAGCGTATTGGATGAACACCTTCACCTCCTCAACAGAGCCCGTTTTCAACGATTATCTTATTGACAACCGTCTGAAGAAAGAGCGCCTTGAAAGCGGTGACGCAAACCGCCGCTACGTGCTTATGCATGACGGTGACCACCCCGAATCAAGAACTCTGCATTACGACGTAAGCGCAGAGGATTCCGCAAAAATCCGCAACATGTGCCGTGAAAGAGGTCTCTCCGTTCCCTGCGTACTCATGCTCGGCCTGAGAACTGCACTTTCAATTTTCAACGAGAGACAAAACGACGTCTCCTTCAAGTTCATGATTAACAGACGCGGCACACTGCTTGAAAAGAAATCCGGCGGCAACCGCTGGCACTTCTTCACCCTGCGCACAATCGTACCCGAAGAGCAAACCTTTGCCGAAGCCGCACTCAACGTTGAAACAGAACAGAACGAGGTTTTTGCACACTGCAGCTTCGACACACTCGAAATGTACCACATCAAGCACATGGCAATGAAGATGGACAAGCTCGAGCAGACATACGACACAATGAGCTTTTCTTATCACGCTCCGCTTGAAATACCGTTTGAAACACCCGAAATCAAAGCAACCGCAAAGGGCGTATGGTACAACAACGATTACTCCGCGCAGAACCTTTACCTCACCGTTAAGCACAGGCTCAGCGATGACGGCTTTGAATTCATTTTTGAATACAGAATCAACGAAAATCCGCTTGAAGACCTCAAGGTATTCTATGACAAGCTGATAAAGGTGCTCCTTGTCGGCGCTGAGAATCCCGATATCAAAATCGGTGAAATCCTTGACATGCTCAAGCTGGAAGTCTAATATATGATAAGCTACTAACTAAAGAAAGGAAGCAGGCTGATACACAAGGCTCTGCAAAACAAATAACATGGAACATCTTATTGAAACAATGCTTCAGTACGTTGAGCCCGATGAGGAAATCACCGCCTCATCACACATCAAAAACGATTGCGGCTTCACATCTTTTGACCTCACCTGCCTTTATTCCGACATTTGCGGTTATTACGGCATTGACGTTGCAAAGCTCGACGTTAAAAACATCAAAACCGTAGGTCAGCTTTACGAAGCAATTCAGAACAACAAAACAAAAAATTGACGGTAAAAAACTTATGCTCAGAGAATTTTATGACGATTTTCCCCTGTTTGACACGATAAGAGAATTGATTGTTGAAGGTGCAAAGCGCGGCGGAGACAAAAGGCAGTTTGTATTCACCGACAAAAACAAACAGGAACAGACGAAAACCTTCACTCAGGTGTTTGAGGACGAGTGCGGACTCGGTGCATACATTCGCTCACAAGGCGTTGAAAGCGGCCAGAAGGTTGCAATCCTTGCTGAAAACTGCTACATGTGGAACGTAATTTTTTACACACTCCAGCTCAATGCAAACGTATGCGTACCGCTTGACACAGGTCTTTCAACGGAAGAAACCGCCTATCAGCTTGAAAACTGCGGCTGTACGGCACTTTTCTACACCGACAAGCAGCGCGACAAGGCAGAATTTGCAAAAAACAAGGAAGGCTCCACACTCAAACACATCTTCTGCGTTGACGATTGCGAAAGCATGATTGAGCAGGGTCACTCCCTTCCAAAAGAATACACCGAAGCTCTGCTCAGTTGCGAGGTTAAGCCCGAAGACTTGGCGTGCATCGTTTACACCTCAGGCACAACGGGCAAAACAAAGGGCATTATGCTGTCACAAAAGAATATCTGTGCTGATGTAATTGCCTCTTTGCAGGCAATCACGGGCGGTCACGGTATAGGCTTTTTGCCGCTCAACCACACTTACTCATGGGTGGCGGGCCTTTTTGCAACCCTCGTCAGAAGTGAGTGGGGTTATATCTGCACAAACCTCAGGCGCATCACCAAGGATATACAGACATACAAGCCCTATCAGTTTGCCGCCGTACCGATGGTGGTTGAGATGATATACAAAAACATCCTTCGCACCGCAAGGAAAAACGGCACCTACGACAAGCTCATGAGCGGCATTGAGTGCTCACGCAATTTCATGCTCAGCGGTTACGATGCAAGACGTGAAATGTTTGCGGATATACACGAAGCTCTCGGCGGCAACCTTGAATACATACTCTGCGGCGGCGCCCATCTTTCACCGGAGATTGAGCAATTCATGTACGACATAGGTATTCAGATTATCACGGGCTACGGTCTTACGGAGTGCTCACCCTGCGTAACGTGCTCAAGACGTTACGACTACAAAATCGGCTCGGTGGGTCTGCCCCTTGGCTGCAACGAGATTAAAATCAACGATCCCGACGAAGACGGCATAGGCGAAATCTACATCAAGGGCGACAATGTCATGATGGGCTACTACAACGACGAGGAAGCCACAAAGCAGGCTTTCGACGGTGAATGGTTACGCTCAGGTGACTACGGCTACATTGACGATGACGGCTTCCTTTTCTTCACGGGCAGAAAGAAGAATCTCATCATTCTCTCCAACGGCAAAAACGTTTCACCCGAGGAGATTGAGTCGGTGCTTTACGACAGCATTGAGTACATCAAAGAAGTTGCCGTATGCGACGACGGCGAACTGATTTGCGCTCACTTCTTTTTTGATGAAGAAACTTATCCTGATGCGCGCGACAGAATCAAGGCCGACGTTGCAAAAGCAAACGAGCGCCTTGCATCATTCAAGCGCATCAACAAAATCGTTGTACGTGACACCGAATTTCCGAAGACGTCGACACTCAAAATCAAGCGCGATTGTTTGAAAGCTTCAAAATAAAAATCAACACCGGGGTGTGCTCCTGAAGGGGAGTCACCTCGGTGTTTGTGTTTGATGTTAAAATATAATCAATAATCAAGAGGAAAAAGTGCTCAAAGGTGCTGAAAATATGGTGCAGAATCAAGCAGCTGCATAAAATACGGAGTACCTGAGTGCTATAGTTTTAGCCCTTTTGGGTGAAGACAAAACCACCATTAATTTGTGTGAAATATTCCGGCAGAAGCGGGAGTACAAAGTCAAAGGCTTTGTTGAGGCATTCTTTTGCAGGCTTGAGGATGGTGGCAATTGTCCACGCATGCATGCTGACCATGCCCTTGCCCTTGAACTGCGCGTAAGGTACACCGAGGGCGTCAAGCTGATTCATAAAATCAAACGCCTCATATCTCAGGTAATCGTACTGCGACCAGATGACAAACGTGGGCGGAAAATCTGCGGTTACGGGCGGAGAGGCATACTTTCCGTCCTCGCTGCTGAGCCACGAGGCCGTTTCGCTTTCGGTCTTGCCGATAAAGGAACATATCATCGGGCGGATATCGGGAAATTTCGACTGCAGGTTATCCTTATCAAAAATACGCTTCAAATCATAGCAGCCACCGTGTGATACCATGGCTTTGACTTTAAAGTTATCCCTGTGCCTGAACTCAATGCCGAGTTTATCGCACAGCGTGGGATCTGATGCAATTGCCGCAAGGTAGGTGATGAAATATCCGCCTGCGCTTTCACCTGCAATTACGACGTTATCGGTGTCAATGTTATATTCTTCAGCGTGGTCAAAAAGGAAATCGACCGCGCTGAGCACCTCACCAATCTGTGTGGGGTACACCGCTTTTGGCGCGTAAGTATAGCTGACGGATGCGGTGAAAAAGCCAATCTTCGCCCAATTGGAGACGTATAGGTTACGCATTTCGGTTATGCCTGAGATAAAGCCGCCGCCGTGCACGTAGATAAACAGCGGTTTTTTGTTTGCGGCAAGGTCCTTGCGTGTGCAGAGGTTGAGATACTGCTGCTTGCCCTCACCGTATTTCACACCGCCACGATAGTCAAGTTCATCGGGTGTGGGTCTGTACTGCGCGGCATAAGCCAAAAGCTCCGTGGAATTGTAAAACCCCGTTCTGAGCACGCCGCCGTAGTATACACTCTTTTTCATGTTATCCCTCCGTCAGTTGTTGGTTATATAATTGTAGCACTGTTGTGGAGAAATGGCAACAGTGTTATTGAATAAAATGCACAAATCCGTTACTCTGCGATGGTGTATATTCTAAACCGTTTTGCAACATTTTTTCGTCAAATTGCTTGATTGACGGCAAAGATTGATGTATAATGCGTAATTGGTGAAAGTTTTTTATTATCAAATGGAAAACCGGACATTCATAAAATTCAAGGAGCTGAACAAAATGAAAACTCTCTACACAGGTAAAACAAAAGACGTTCTTCTTGACGAAGAAAAAGGCATAGTCAGTCTTTTCTTCAAAGACGATGCAACAGGCGAAAACGGTGTTTTCGATCCCGGCTCCAACACAGTTGGCGGCAGCGTAGCAGGCAAAGGCAAAATCGGTCTCACCATCTCAAAATATTTCTTTGAGCTGATGGAAAAGAACGGTATCCCCACTCATTATCTTAATGCAGATGTTGAGCAGGGTCTCATGCAGGTTCGCAAGCTTACCGTTCCGAAGCTTGAGTTCGTTCTCCGTTATTTCACTGCAGGTAGCATGTGCCGCCGCTTCACACTTGAAGAAGGCATTGTTTTCGATCCGCCTTATGCAGAAGTCACCCTCAAAGACGACATTCAGGGCGACCCGCTTATCAGCGAACGTCTTTGCATTATGAAGGGCCTTCTCAAGGAAGGTCAGTTTGACGAAGCTCAAGATATCGTCCTTCGCGTCGGTGAAGTTCTTAAGAAGGAACTCGCAGGCATCGGACTCACCCTTATTGACTTCAAAATTGAAATCGGTTATGACGAAAGCGGCAAAATGTATGTTGCCGACGAAATCACCCCTGACATCTGGCGTATCCGTGACGAAAACGGTAACATCCCCAACCAGATTGACTGCGCAAAGCTTATCATCGAAAAGCTCGGTCTTTAATATTGCACTTAAACACGGCATCTTCAACAAAGAAGATGCCGTGTTGTTATATGCAACCGTGTTGACAACTCCCGCCCAAAACTTTATAATCAAGGCATAAGACAGAAAGAAGGTACGCTGAATATGAAAAAGCAAACAAAGCTTCGCATTGTTGTCTGGCCGTTTTTCATCATCACCTCGCTATTCATCATGTTGCTGATGCAATACACTGACTTCATGCCGAGACTAAAGGTCAACTATGGAGAATCTGAAATGGTTAACGAAAACATCAACACCGGCAAAACCGTACTTGACGCAAAAACAAAATATCAGACACTCAACGGCTTCGGCGCATCGGGTGCATGGTGGGCTCAGCAGGTTGGCGGCTGGGAAAACTGTGAAGATATCCTCACCTACCTCTACGACGGTGAAAAGGGTATCGGTCTCAATATCTACCGCTACAACCTTGGTGCAGGCAGTGAAAATGACGAGCACATCTATGTTAAAAACAACAGAACGGAGTGCTTTCTTCAGGAAAACGGTGAATACGATTTCACAAAGGATGCCAATGCACAAAACGCGCTTGCAACTGCACGCAAGCTCGCGGGTGACGATCTGAGGGTTGTTCTTTTTGCAAACAGCGCCCCCGTTTCTCTGACAGAAAACGGTCACGCATATTGCTCTGCGCCCGAAACCGACAATGCTCCGCTTGTATCAAACCTTGCGGCAGACAAGTATGACGACTACGCCGACTATATGTACAAGTGCGCTGAATATTTCGTAAACAACGGATACAGAGTTACGGGTGTTTCCCCCGTGAACGAGCCGCAGTATGCATGGCGCGCATGGTACAATGCCGACGGTACATATTCAATGAACCAGGAAGGCTGCCACTACGACGTATGGCAGGTACGCGACCTCATGATCAAGATGGTTGAACGTTTCCAATATTCACTGCTTGATTTCAAGGGCGTTAAGGTTGAAATGTTTGAGTCAGGCGAGCTTGAGGGCGCAAACACCCGCTCCGACTACTACATGGAGGCTTCCATCGGCACGGGCAGCAGCTTCCGCAAGGGCAACTGGAAGCTTCGCAAATATTTCGACACGCTTTCATACCACTCATACTGGTCCTCAAAAGAAACAAAGCAGGCTGCAATGGAACTTATGGCTGACAAGTATCCACACTATAAAATTGCCTGCACCGAATATTGCCAGATGACGAATGACCGCAACACGGGTGTTTTTGACATTATTGAATCAGAAGGTGTAACGAACGGCATAGGCATGGATTTTGCGCTTGCAATGGCAAACACGGTAATGACCGATCTCACGGTTGTGAATGCGGTTGAATGGAACTGGTGGCTTGGCTGTTCCTACGGCGTATACCCCGACGGTCTTGTTTACATCAATGCGAACAACCACAAAGACATACAGACTTCAAAGAGGCTGTGGTGTCTCGGCAACTTCTCAAAATTCATCAACGAAGGCGCGGTACGTCTTGCCTGCTCATCAGGCGTTGAAAGCATTGAGTGCGTTGCGTTCAAGAACACGGACAAGTCTGTTGCAATTGTTTACATCAACAACGCAGACGAAGCAAAGTCAACCTCACTTGACAGCCTTTCGGGCAGCATGACGGCTTATCTCACAGATGAAGCACACGACCTTGAAGAAAGTGCGTTGATTGAAGGCGGCACGCTGACGCTCCCTGCAAAGAGTGTTGTAACAGTTGTGCTTGCGTAATTCCGACCGACAGAGATATATAACACAAAAATTCACCCGAGACAACGAGTAGGATTATGGTTTGTCTCGGGGGTGTTTGTTTGTGGGGGCCGGGCGAGCGGTAGCGAGCGAGGCAGGGGCGGGGGGTTGTGCAAACGCA
>JAZNQF010000083.1:0-47610 GCA_045590055.1 Acutalibacteraceae bacterium | reverse complement strand
ACCTTCGGAGCGAAGAAAAAGCCATACTGCAACCCTTCTCGGCAACCTGATTCTTGTTTGCGGATAATAGGCGGTAATATGACGTTTTTCGCCCACTCGGAGTGACTTTGCACACCTTCGGAGCGAAGAAAAAGCCATACTGCAACCCTTCTCGGCAACCTGATTCTTGTTTGCGGATAATAGGCGGTAATATGACATTTTTCGCCCACTCGGAGTGCCTTTGCACACCGTCAGGTCGAGAAAACGCCGGCGTGCACCATTCTTTTCAACTTGATTTGTTGATGTAACGGATGGGCATACGGGCGCGCGGCGCAGGTAGCGTCGCGCCACCGCCCGCCGTCGCGGGCATGCGGCAGGCAAAGCTTTGCCTTTGTTGACGTGTGTGGTTGCCGCATGCCCGCTTCGCACGCGCCCTGCGTTTGCTGTGGTTTTGTGCGCGGCAGGTGCGCGTGCGAATGCGGCGCTGCTGTCGCAGCGCCGCGACGGCGGGCTTCCCCGGCCGAATGCTATCGCCTTCGGCCGGGGCCCAACCTCAACCGCTATCTATATTTTTATACAAAAGAGTGGATTTCTTTTCCGTCATGTTGTATAATTAAGTCGGAAATCGAAAATTCCAACTGCAAACATAACATTTGAATCGGGGTAAAAACTTGGAAGCAAACACGGCAAAACAAAAGTTTTCCAAAAAAGACATAACAGTTTTCGGTCTCATGGCGTGCACGGGCGTGCTCATTACCGCCGCAGGCATCCGTTTTAACCAGAGTTTTCTGCGGATTCTGCCGCTTTATAATTCACTTGTGATCGCCTTGCTGCAGTCGCGTGTGAACAGATACAGCAATCTGCTCGGAAGCATCAATTCCTTGCTTTACGGCGCGGTGTATGTGTATTACAATCTCTACGGTGCCGCACTTTCGGCGTTACTGTTTTCTTTTCCTGTTCAGCTTGTTACCTTCATCCGCTGGAACAAAAACAAGTGGGCACACTCCACCGTATTGCGCAGGATGACTCCAAAGCAGATCACACTGACCTCTGTCGGCTACATTGCAGCCTTGGTTGCCATGTGGGCGGTACTGACAGCAATGGGCTCAGACTACGTTTTTCTGGACAGTGCAACAACACTCCTCGGTGTGCTTATCCTTTTCCTGACAATGTTTGCTTTTGTGGAATACACAGTTTTTATGCTTATCAACGGTATTCTCACCATTGTTCTGTATATAACCATGATTGAAAATTCACCCGATATTATCACGTATCTTATCTTTTCTGTTTACTCGTTCGTGTGCACTTTGTTTGCCTTTTTTGAGGCGAGAAAGCTATATTCCGCGCAGAAAACAGACCCGTCAAAAGCAGAAGTTACCGCGGACTGTCAGTCCGATGTACAATAAAAGTGAAAGAAGTGAGTTGTATGTATAACATTAATCTCGGAAAAAGCGGGCTCAGTGTTCCCACAGTTGCAGTTGGCTGTATGCGAATAAGCAACATGACTGAAAGGCAGGCGTCAGAATTTGTTGACACCGCACTTTCCAACGGCGCCAATTATTTTGATCATGCCGACATTTACGGTGGCGGAAAAAGCGAAATTGTTTTCGGCAAAGCAATTTCAACTCTGCCCCGTGAAAAAATCATCATCCAAACCAAGTGCGGTATTGTATCAGGCAGATTTGATTTTTCATACGATCACATTGTGAACTCCGTTGACGGTAGCCTCAAAAGATTCGGTACGGAATATATCGACGTGCTTTTGCTTCACCGCCCTGATGCGCTTATGGAACCGGAAGAGGTTGCAAGAGCTTTTGACCATCTCAAAGCCGAGGGCAAGGTGCGTCACTTCGGTGTATCCAACCAAAACCCGTACCAGATTCAGTTGTTACAGAACTGCCTTGATATTCCTCTTTGCGCAAACCAGCTTCAGTTCAGTATTATGCATGCACCCATGATTCAGTCCGGCATAAACGTGAACATGTATAACGATTCGGCAATCAACCGTGACGGCGGCGTGCTGGATTATTGCAGGTTGAACAACATCACAATTCAGCCGTGGTCACCCATGCAGTACGGCTTCTTTGAGGGTTGCTTTGTTGACAATGAAAAATTCCCCGCACTCAACGAAACGCTTGAGTGTATCGGCAATAAATACGGTGTGAGTAAAACCGCGGTTGCATTCGCGTGGATCCTCCGCCATCCTGCAAAAATGCAACCCGTCACGGGCACAACCAACCTTATAAGACTGAAGGATTGCTTCAAAGCAACAGAAATCACCCTCACCCGTGAGGAGTGGTATGATATCTACAAAGCTGCAGGCAATGTGTTGCCGTAAGGGAAAAACGCTTTAATTGGGAGTGAGAGCCGTGGTTTCAGTTTTTAAAGCAGATAATTACGATGATATCTACAGCGCAGTTGAAAAGCATTTTGAGTTGCATGATATAAAATCTGAGCTTAATGCAGACATGCATGTGGTTATAAAACCCAACCTTGTTACAGATAAGGACTCGGTTTTTTCCGTTACGACAAATCCCGCTTTTGTTTTTGCGGTGATAAAATATCTCAACGGCATCGGCATAAGTAACATCACTGTTGCGGATTGTCCCGGCGGAGCTTTGCTTCTGTTTTCAAAAATGGCAGAGGTATATGAAAAGTGCGGCTACGGTTTTTTGAGCGATTGCGCTCAGTTAAACTGTAACTTTGAAAGCTCCGACGTTGTTTGTGATGAAAACTGCCGCGAAAAGAGCTTCAACATCATCAACGTTATTTCGGACGCTGACTATATCATTAACTTACCCAAGCTGAAAACGCATAACCTTACCTGCATCACTGCGGGTGTGAAAAACCTTTTCGGGTGTATACCGGGTCTGAGAAAGCCCGAATTTCACGCTAAATATCCAAATACGGAGGATTTCTCAACTATGCTGGTTGAGCTTGCGGCAACGGTCAAACCAAACTTTACAATTGTTGACGCGGTTGACATCATGGAAGGCAACGGCCCCACAAACGGAAAAAGACGGCATCTGGGCCTGACCTTTGCCGCACGTGATGTTTTTGCGCTGGATGAATGTATTGTTGACTTCCTCTCTATACCGCAAAATCTTGTCGGTACGGTTGTTGCGGCTCAGAAGGCGGGTTACGGCACAAGGGGTGCTCAATTTGTCGGCGATACGTCCTTTACACTTACCCAACCGATTGTCTTGCCTGAGTCAATAAGCTGTGAAAGCACCGGCGGTAAGCTCGTTGCAAAACTCAGGACACTTAAGGAAAAAGTGTCAGAAAAAGTTTTGAAGAGCTATCCGCGAATGAATGAAAAATGCATTTTGTGCATGAAGTGTGTCAAATCCTGTCCCAAGCAGGCGTTGTCTGCACACAACGGAAAAATTGTTCTGGAAGACGACAAGTGCATCGGCTGCTTCTGCTGCGACGAATGTTGTCCTAACGGTGCTGTCGATATCAGAAAGAAAGTCAGTATTTTTAAATAAGGTGATTAAATGCGTATTATTTTTATTCAGCCTAAGGCGGGGTTTATGATGCGGGGCACAACTTATCCTGTTTGCAGAAGCATAATGGTAAGCGCTACGTATATGAAAGAGCAGGGTCACGAGGTTCTTGTTTTTGACAGATGCATTGATTTCAGAAACGCAGAAAAAATAATATCAGGCTTTAAACCGGATTTATCCATGATATATGTTCCGCCAACCGCGTCTGTGAGTGATGCAATCAGCCTTTCCGATATATCAAGAAAACATGGTGCAAAGGTTGCGTGGGGTGAGGTGGTTGCTTGTGCGGTTGCTGATCATGTTGTTGAAAAAGGCATTGCTGACTTTGTTATTACCGGTGAAACCGAGTTCAAACTGCGTGACCTTGCAGGAGAATTGGCGGGTGATAAAAACTACTGCAATATCCCCGGTATCACATTGATGAAAGACTCAGCGGTCATCTCCACACCGAATGTAAACAACACCGATTTGTGTGCCATTCCCGCGATAGATTGGGATTTGGTTGATGTTAAAAAGTGTTTCAGGCAGTTTCCGTATTGCGATAAAATGCTTTATATGTATACCTCGAGAGGTTGTCCTTTCAGATGTACGTATTGTTACAACACAATGTTCTATAATTCCGAGCACAGAAAAAGACCGCTTGATTTTGTGCTTGGCGAAATAAAATATCTTGAAGAAAAATACGGGCTTGACGGTGCAAACTTTTCCGACGAGTTGTTGTTGCTCAGCGACGAGGAGATTGCCCGGATCAAAGATTTCAGGGATAAAAACAACCTTCACTTTTTCTGGGGCGGGGAAACAAGAGCTGATATTTATGACGAAGATGCCTTGAAAAGAATGTATGAAGCTGGGTGTCGCTGGCTTCTTCTCGGTATTGAAACGGGCAGTGAACAAACAAGGGTGCGCATCAATAAGCCGATGAATCAGCAGAAAATCAAGGAGTTTGTGCTTCAGTGCACAAACGCAGGCATTGCGACCTTTGGCTCGTTTATCATAGGTTTCCCGAACGAAACACCCGAGCAGCTCAGAGAGACCGTTGATTTTGCTCTGTCACTTGACCTTGACGCGTTTCTTGTGAATTTTTATGTGCTGATTCCCAAAACACCGCTTGGAGACGAAACCGTGTCAACTTTCGGCTTGGATGTATCAGAAATTCTCAACGGCACAAGTGCATCTTCTCAGATACAGATGCTGACAAGTAATTATTCTTCAATTCCCGACAGAGATCTGAAGGTGGTCAAAGGTTATTTTGACTGGCTCACGTTTACACGGAAAAAGGAAAAAACGGGGCAGAAAAACATGTTCATGAAAAAGGCAATTGACGTTTTGCGCCATTTTGCCGAAGGTAATATCAAAGATTCACTGACAAACGTTTTCAGTGCGGGCAAAACCTTTGTTTCTGTGTTATATTACTCACATGCTTACCCTTCAATCAACAAAAAATACGGATTACACAACGTGAACAGAAAATGAGTCTGAATCCCTCACTGCATACGGTGGGGCAATCAGGAGCTGCATAGAAGCAACTGAGTCGTCACATATTATGTTTTTGTCTGCCGATATTCCGATCGGGTTGGACAGCATTCCCGTGATGATTGAGCAAGCAAAAAAAATCCCCCGAATCTGTTGTTAAGGTTTCCAGGTGGCTTAAGCGCGACAGCTTTTACGGGTATAACCGCACAAAAAAAACGTTCAATGCTTTGGCGCAATCTTTTTTGAGAATATTATTTAATGCACGTCTGACTGATTTTACAATCCCTGTGCTTATAAGTCCCACAAAAACATACAAAAACATCATATTTAAGGAATGGAGATTTTCTTGCTTTTTAGAAATGGTTCTGGTTCCTGTCAGAATGAAAAAAGATTTTATAGAGGTTCCCGCAAAGTGCTTTTCCAGAACCGAAGGCAAATCCAAAAACTCTGCGTTGCAAACTGCAATGTACCTGAAGACTGCATTCAGAATACGGTTCAGTCCGAAGGGGAAAATTTACCGCTGTGACGATTAAACACAACAGTTGAATCTCCTTGAGAAACGTTTTTTCTCAAGGAGATTTTTCGTTTCGCCACACGAAAAATTAAGCTGATGCAGGCAATAAAACGGACGGATGATCTTTAAATGGTAATGCATTTATTGACACACAAAAGCCGTTGTGCTAAGATTTGAACATAACGAAAAAGGGGTATTGAAATGAATAAATATATCTCAGCATCAATCATGTGCGCAGATCTGCTCAACATGGAAGCGGCCGTTAAAGCGCTTGAAAAATCAGGTGTGGATTATCTTCACGTTGACATTATGGACGGCGCGTTTGTGCCAAACATTACCCTTGGGTTTGACCTTGTCAACGTGCTCAAAAAAGCTACGGATATTCCGCTTGATATTCACATGATGGTGAATGAGCCGTCAAGGTTTATTGCCAGAATGAATCTCAGCGAAAACGATGTTGTATGCGTGCATTACGAGTCCGAAGTGCACGTGCACCGCACGCTCGAAATGATTAAAAACAAGGGCTGCAAAGCAGGGCTTGCCGTGAATCCTCAAACACCGCTTTGCTGTGCAGAATGCCTCACAGATTACATTGACATGTTGCTTGTGATGACCGTCAGCCCCGGCTTTGCGGGCCAGAAGCTTTTTGCAGGTGCAGAAAGAAAGGTTGAACAGGCGAAGGCACTGCTTGATTCAACGGGTAACGGCAATATTCTGATTGAAGTTGACGGCAACATCAGTGTGCAAAACGGTGCAAAACTGAGCAAAAAAGGTGCAGATGTTTTTGTGCTCGGCACAAGCTCTTTGTTTTTGAAAGACAAGTCGCTTGAAGAAGCGGCAAAAGATTTCAGGGCGGTATTGTAATATGTATAACAACATCAAAGCTGCGGTTGTGGGCAGCATAAATATGGATATCATACTCAGTGCGCAGAGAATCCCCGACGTAGGTGAAAACCTTTCAGGCACAAATTACGGCTATGCAAACGGCGGTAAAGGTGCAAATCAGGCAACCGCGCTTGCACGTCTCGGTGCTCAGGTGCGCATGGTGGGCAAGGTTGCAGACGACAGCAACGGTCAAGCTCTGCTTGATAACCTCAGAAATAACGGCGTTGATGTTTCGGGTGTGGCAACGGACGGCTCGTCAACGGGGCTTGCCGCAATACTTATTGACGGCGAAGGCAAAAACAGAATCATTGTCTATGAAGGCGCGAATGCTGAAATCGTTCCCGAGGATGCCATTAAAAGCATCGGTGAGGATACTCAGCTTCTGCTTGTGCAGTTTGAAACAAATGAGGAAGTTGTGATTTCTGCCGTAAACCATGCGGTAAAAAACAACGTAACCACCGTAATTGACTGTGGCCCCGCAAAGCAGTTCAACCTTGAAAAGATGCAGGGAGCAACCGTTATTTCACCAAACGAGAGTGAAACAAAAGTGCTTACGGGCATTTTACCCGACAGCGAGGACACAACACTTGAAGCATCGAAGATTCTTTTTGAAAGAAGCCGCGCGAAATACGTTGTGCTCAAACTCGGTGCCCGCGGCTGCAGTGTTTACGACGGCGAAAAGCTGACACTTCTGCCTGCATACAAAAGCGAGGTTGTGGACACAACCGCCGCAGGCGACTGCTTTACGGCGGCAATGGCTCTTGAATACATAAAAAGCGGCGATATCTATGCCGCGTGTGATATGGGCAACAAGGCAGGCTCGGTTGCGGTCAGCCGACTTGGTGCGGCGGCATCAATGCCCACCGCAGATGAAATTTTCAAAATAGGATGACAGATAAAATGAAAAACGTAAAATATGTTGACACATCAATCGGCACCGTCGGTGAGGCTGACGACAAGCTTTCACACGGCGGCGGCAAAACTTATCCAGGTGCGTGTGTGCCTGCAGGTGCGGTGCAGCTTTCACCCGACACTGTGACGGGTGGAGACAACGGTACGGGATATAACTACTGCCACAACACAATTGAAGGCTTCAGCTTCAACCACCTCAGCGGCATCGGTTGGTACGGCGACCTCGGCAATTTGCAGATGATGCCGGTTACTTTTGTTGAGGACCTGAGAAGCGGAAGCAACGAGGAAGTGCCTTTCCTCAAAGGTACACGCGGTTGGAAATCTGAGTTTTCGCATGAAAATGAGGTTACTCATGCAGGCTATTACTCCATCATGCTTGACAGATACGGTATCCTCGCCGAAGCCACGGCAAGTTCTCACACGGGATATCTGCGTTTTACGTATCCCGAAAACGAAACGGCAAACCTTATTCTCAACTTCTCTCGCAGAATCGGCGGCAAGGCAGATTTTGAGGAGGTTGAAGTTGTCAGCAACACAAGGCTTGAAGGTCACATCAAGTGTACGCCCAAGGGCGGTGGCTTTGGCAGGGGACACGGCGGCATAGAGTACGATTTGTACTTTGTGTGCGAGTTTTCCGCGCCTGCCGAAAGTGTGCGCTTTTTCTCAAACGAGGAATATGCACCCGACGGTCTTACGCAATTCAGCGGTGAGGACGTTGGTGCAGCTGTCAGCTTCGGCAAACTTAACGCACCGCTTACGGTACGTTGTTCAATTTCATACGTTGATGCTGACGGCGCAAAAAACAACCTTGTTCAAACAGGGGAGAGTTTTGATTTTGACACCGTGTGCAACAATGCAAAACAAGCATGGCAGAGCGCTTTTGAGTGCATTGAGGTTGAGGGCGAAAACGAAACTGACCTCACTCTCTTTTACACCTGCCTTTATCACGCGCTGCTTGATCCTCGCACCATGGCTGACAAGGACGGCAGATTCCGTCTTAACGGCAAGGTTTTTGAAAACGGCGGCTACAGTCATCGCACTGTTTTCAGCGGTTGGGATGTTTACAGAAGCGAATTTCCGCTTCTCACTATCATAGACCCCGAAGCCGTGAGGGACACGGTGTGCTCACTTTTGAAAATCTCAGAAGAAAAAAATGCTTCGCTTCCCCGCTGGGAGCTTTTGGGTATTGATGCAACGTGCATGGTGGGTGACCCCGGCGCAATTGTGCTTTGCGACGCAGCATTGAAAGGCATTGAGCCGTACGACACACAAAAGGCGTACGAGATAATTAAGGCTTCCGTCACGTGTAAAAAGGAGCTTTTCGGCAAACCGTTCAAATCAGCAAGACCTGATTGCGTGCAATATAAAGACGGTTGCTACGTGCCCAAAAAGCTCAGCGATACGCTCGAATATCTCCTTGCAGATTACACAACCGCTCAGCTTGCAAAAAAGCTCGGCAAGGATGATGATGCAGACTTTTTTATGAGACGTGCGGCGCGGTATAAAGAAAACTACAACAAGTGTCTCGGCTTCATGGCTCCGCGAGGCAAAAAAGGACACTTCTGCTTTGAATTCAACCGATACGGCGACAACGGCTGTGTTGAAAGCAACGTGTTTCAGCAAAGCTGGTTTGTACCCTACGACGTGGAGGGATTAAGTGAGCTTTTCGGAAAAAAGCGCACGGTGAAGCTGCTTGAGAAATTCTTTTCCAAGGCCGATTTCTCAAAGCTGTGGAACCTGAACTATAACCATTCAAACGAGCCGTGCCACAACATCACCCACTATTTCAGCATGCTCGGTTTGCCCGAAAGGACGCAGTATTGGACGAGACGCGTGCAAAAAGAAGCATACAGGCTGGGTGCTTACGGCTTCTGCGGTAACGAGGACGTTGGTCAGCTTTCCGCATGGTACGTGCTTTCAGCGCTTGGCTTTGCTCAGGTGTGCCCGGCGGACGAAAGGTATTGGCTCAACACACCTCTTTTCAAAAAAGCAACGGTAAAGCTCAATGAAAAATATCATAATTGTGCGGTGAGCAACACCCTGACGGTTGAATGTGACAAAGACCCGCTGGAATATCCGTATATAGACGCTGTTTATTTCAACGGTGAAAAGGTCAGCCGCAATTTCTTGAAATACGGTGAAATCACATCGGGTGGCACACTGAAAATGATACTTAAAAAAGCAGCCTGTTAACCATTTATTAATATAGCTGCAAAACATATTGACAAAATTCAACACGGGTGTATAATAAAAAAGAATAAAAATAAATTGGAGGTTTATGCACATGTCCAAGAAAACAGTTGCTCTCACCGGTTCATCAGGTACCATGGGTTGGGCCGGCTTTAAAGAGCTGTATGCCAAAAAAGACAAGTATAATATTGTTGTCCTCAACCGTGACAGCAAGAAGAACCGTGAAAAGTTTGCTCCCTACGTCAACGACCCGTCAGTAAGACTTGTATGGGGCGACCTCACAAAGTACGAAGACGTGCTTGATATGGTCAACGGTGCAGACTATGTTCTCCACGTAGGCGGCATGGTATCTCCCGCAGCGGACTATTATCCCGTCAAAACACAGAAGACCAACATCACAGCAGCACAAAACATCGTCAAAGCAATCAAGGCTCAGCCCGATCCCGATGCAGTTAAGGTTGTTTACATAGGCACTGTTGCTGAGACGGGCGACCGTAACCCTCCCATTCACTGGGCAAGAACAGGTGACCCCATCAAAATCAGCGTTTACGACCACTATGCAATCAGCAAGGTAAGAGCAGAAGCTGTTTTTGCTGAATCAGGTCTCAAGCATTGGGTATCACTCCGTCAGTCAGGCATCCTCTATCCCGAAATTCTCAAGAATCTCGAACCCATCATGTATCACGTACCCATCAACGGCGTACTTGAGTGGGCAACTGTAGAAGATTCAGGCAGACTCCTTGCAAACGTCTGCGGTGACGATATCCCCGAAGAATTCTGGAGAAACTTCTATAACATCGGTTCAGGTGAGGAATACAGAATCACCAACTATGAATTTGAAGAGCTCCTTCTCGGCACACTCGGTCTCGGCTCACCCAAAAAGCTGTTTGACCCCCATTGGTTTACAACCCGCAACTTCCACGGTCAGTGGTACTACGACGGCGACAAGCTTGAAGAGTATTGCCACTTCCGTGCAAACATTCCGATCAAGCAGTACTTCAAGGGCATGATGAAGCACGTTGAATCATATTATAAGCTTGCATTCCTTGCAAAGCCCTTTGCACCCATCCTCAAGAACACATGGATGAAGAGCATCGCCAAGACGGAATACTACGGTACACTCTGGTGGGCAGAAAACAAGGCTGATGACAGAATGACATCATACTACGGCAGCCTTGATGCTTTCAACAAGCTTCCCAGAAAGTGGGCTGATTTTGACGTTATCATCCCCTCAAAGAAGACAACCGCCAAGGATGTAATCGTTCTTGACCACGGTTATGATGAGAGCAAGCCCTTCGATTCACTCACCCTTGAAGACCTGCAGAAAGCTGCAGCATTCAGAGGCGGCGAATGCCTTGCAACCGAAATCGTTGATATGTACACTCCCATCAAGTGGAGAAGCGCAAGAGGCAACGAGTTCGAAATGAGCCCCAACCTTGTTCTCAAGGGCGGCCACTGGTGCCACGAAGAACTTCCCTGGCCTTGGGATTATGACACAGAAGCCAAAATTAACCCCTTCTTCGCACAGGTTTGGTATCCGCTGCATGACAAGGATGAAAACAACTTCTACGGTCCCGAGATCTTCGACGGCTTCAAGGAGAAGGTTACTGAATAACTCTTAAGATCGGCATATAGCGCGTGGTCGCGCAGACCATGCCGACGGACAGTGTTATAGTTTAAAAATTGCACCCGAGACGCAAGGTTTCGGGTGCTTTTTATGCAAACAGCGCGTGGCCGTGCAGACCATGCCGACGGACAGTGTTATAGTTTAAAAATTGCACCCGGGACGCAAGGTTTCGGGTGTGTTTTTATGCAAACAGCGCGTGGCCGTGCAGACCATGCCGACGGACAGAGTTATAATTTAAAAATTGCACCCGGGAAGCAAGGTTTCGGGTGTTTTTTATGCAAACAGCGCGTGGCCGCGCAGACCATGCCGACGGACAGTGTTATAACTTGAAAATTGCACCCGGGACGGAGCGTGGGCTTATGTTTGCGCTGTGTCTCGGGTGTTGTTATTTTCACAACCTGCGCAGCGCAATTTTTTGTTGAGTCTCGGCCGTTAATATGCTATAATCAAAAAAACGCGCGAAAGGGTGTTATGATGTGAAAAAAGTAAGACTTATTCTTTCAGTGATGCTTTTGCTTTGCATTGCTTTTTGTGTGCCTGTGTCTGCCGCCTCTGCTCAAAACGGGGGATACGTTGTTCTTGCTGATTCTGCTGATGCGAATCTAATTGCCGCGGGTGAAACACTTTCGAGATACATGACATCCGTAACCGGCAAGGCTTTCAACGTTACTTCCTCCGGCGACGGCTTGAAGTTTACGCTTGGTTATTCTTCTGATATTGCCGACAACGGATATGTAATTGAAACTGCGGAAAACGAGGTTTCAATTCTCGGCAACGGCACAAGAGGCGTAATTCACGGTGTATATGCTTTCCTCGAAAAGTATTGCGGCTGTGATTGGTACACGTCTGCGCTTTATTCCATACCTGAAAACCCTGCTCTTGTGATACCCAACGGTGAAAAAACAGAATACACTCCATTTTTTGAATATACCGACACAGATTGGCGCAGTCCGCGCGATGTGGAATATTCACTTGCAAACGGGCTCAACGGCAGCCCTTACAGGTCAATCCCTGCGGAGCTCGGCGGTACTGTGGAATATATATCGGGCTTTGCGCACACTCTCGGCTCTCAGTTTTGCTCAAGGGACACATACTTTGAGTCAAACCCTGAATATTTTGCTCTCCACAACGGCATAAGGCAGTCCGAGCAGCTCTGTCTTACAAACGAGGATGTGTATAATCTTGTGTGCTCTGAGGTTATGGCGCTTCTTAAAGAACGTCACGATCCCGAAAAATCACTGCAGATTATTTCTTTGACACAAGGTGACAGCGGAGCGAATGCAAAAATGTGCCAATGTGTCAGTTGCAGAGCTGTTGACGATAAAAACGGCTCGCACGCGGGCACAATGATAGCTTTTGTTAATCGCATTGCAAAAGACGTTAAAGCTGCTGGTTATGAAAACGTTGCAATCGACACTTTTGCATACCGCTACACAAGAAAAGCACCTGCAGTCGTAATACCCGAAGAGAATGTGATTGTACGTCTTTGCACAATCGAGTGTTGTTTCTCACATGCGCTTAACGATGAAAATTGCGAGGTAAACGCCGCACTCATGGCTGATCTTGCAGAATGGAGCAAAATTTGCAAGAGGATTTACGTCTGGGATTACACCACGAACTACGCTCACACTCTCGGCATCTTCCCTGATTTCGGTGTGCTTCAGCAAAACATGCAGGTGTTTTATGAAAACAACGTTGTCGGAATCTATGAAGAAGGCAACTACTATATGGACGTATGCGACGGTGAATTCGGTGAGCTTCGCGCCTACCTGCTTTCCAAGCTTATGCAGAATCCGTATATTGATTACGATGCCTGCATGAATGAGTTTCTTGAAGCGTACTACGGCAACGGCTGGCAGAATATCCGTCAGTTTATTGACATGACAATTGAAAAGCCCGTGCCAGAGAAACGGCATCTCAAAATATATGACACCATGGATAACACCCTTGGTTTTACCGATGAGGATATCAAAAAAGCCGATAAGCTCTGGGTAGATGCAAAATCCGCAGCACAGACAGACACTCACTTGAAAAACATTGAACGCAGTGAAATCTGCTGGAGATACTGGAAGGGATTTAATCGCTACGATAAAGAAGAAAGCCAACAGCTGATTGCGGACATAAAAGCTCTCGGTATCACAAAAATCAACGAGGGTGACATTATCGGTCCGGATGCTTTGATTTTTGCTGACGCCAAAGCAAACAAATTCGGCAACAAGGTGCTGTTTCCTGCATCAATCGTCCTTTACGGCATATCGGCTCTGCTTTGTGCAGCGGTTGTGATAACTGCGCTTCGCGGCAAGCCCAGACGTTACATTTACATTCTTCTTTTGGTGCTTGTCGGGGTATTCTTAGAAATCTTCGGTTGGCACAGAAGAGCATATCTGGCAAACACTGTTGACGAATATAAGCTGACGTTTGCACTCATGGTTTTTGCTTTTGCAGTTGCAGGCGCTCTTGCCGTGAGAGGCAAAAGGCGCATTCTTTCCGCTTTTGCAAGCTCAGCGATGTTCGTGGCCTTGTATGAGCTGGCGTTTCTTGTTATAAACACCAGCGGCTCAAAAGCGCTTGCGGTTGCCTTGGCATACGTGCTGGCGGGCGCTCAGACAATTGTGATTCTTGCCGTTACGTTGAAGAATCTGATTTGCGAAAAGAAAAAGTGACATAAAATAAATGCTTTGCCGAAAGGCAGGGCTTAAATCAAAACAAACCGCACGGGAAAATGAATCCCGTGCGGTTTGTTGGTGAAAGTATCCCGGCGTGCCTTGTGCAAGTGACTGATGCTTGACTTTTATCCGCTTTTAATCTATATTAGAACTATCTATAATAAGGAGGCGGTTATATGTGGCCTGTCATCAGAGCTTTCGTGGCTGTATTTATCGCATTTGAGACACTTTTTACGGGACTGTTTTCAGGTGCAGAGTTTAAAAAAGTGGAAATGCCTGAGGTTGAAACTGGTGCATACACTCAGTATGTTGACCCGTTCATCGGTACGGGCGGCACACCGTGGGCAAGCGGAATGCTCAGCCCTGCGGCAACAACACCGTTCGGTGCGGTAAGACTCGGCCCCGATACAAGCTTTATCGGTGGCGCATACATTGTTAAAACCAACACGTCGGGTTATTACTACGAGCACGGTCACATCAAAGGCTTCAGCCATTCAAGGCTTTCGGGCACGGGCGCAGAGGATTACAACTGCTTCAGGGTTATTCCCGTAACCGACGACAACAAGCCTGCCGTTATGCCGTACTCACACTCTGCGGAAACCGCTTCCCCCGGTTATTATGCAGTTTATCTGCCCACCGTGAGCTGCCTTGCAGAAATGACGGCAGACGCACATTCCGGTATTCACCGCTATACCTTCAACGACAGTGACGATGCCCGACTTTACATTGACGTAACAAGCGGCGCGGCAAAAACCGTATCACAGAACGGCTATGCCGAATATGATGCAGAAACGGGCGTTATCTCGGGCGGCTGTACGCTTGTAGGCGCTTTTTCAGACAGATATGACGGTCTTCCCGCATATTTTGCCGCAACAACAAGCAAGCCCGTTGTATCTTATGAAATCAGCAACGACGGCGAGACCTGCGGCATTGACCTCAACTTCGGTCCGCTCAAGGATGAAAGCGTTGAGCTCAGAGTCGGTATCAGCTTTGTCAGTGAAGAAAACGCACTTATGAATCTGCTTGAAGAAACTGACGGTCTCACCTTTGAACAGGTAAGACAGAATGCGGTTGATGAGTGGGAAGAAAGACTCAGCGTAATTGACATTGACACAGATGACAGTGAAATTCTCACCGTATTCTACACGGCTCTTTATCACAGCATGATAATGCCCACGGATTTCACCGACGTAAACGGTGAATATCTCGGTTTTGATAAAAAGGTTGACGTGGCAGACGGATATACATACAGATCAGACATGTCACTGTGGGATACCGTACGTTCAACCCATCCGCTTTACACGCTGATTGCTCAGGACGTGCAGGAGGATTGCCTGAAAAGCCTTGTTGACATGGCTGAAAAGGGTGGGGCACTTCCCCGCTGGCCCATGGGCGCAGGTTATGCAGGCTCAATGATGGGTGACCCTGCAAACATTCTTATAACGGAAAGCTACCTCAAGGGCATTACGGATTTCGACGTTGAAACTGCATACGAATATATGAAAAAATCGTCTGACGGCCCCGTGAATAAAGTTGGCAGAAACTACGTTGAAATGTACAACGAATACGGATTTGTACCGCAGGACCTTGCGCCCGGCGATGAATCTGTCAGCCGTACGATTGAATATGCGTGGGAGGACGATGCAATTGCCAACCTCGCCGCTGCGCTCGGCAAAACAGAGGATGCAGAAAAATACGCCGAAAAGGCAATGTACTACAAAAATGTTTTCAACGACGAAACCAAATATTTCCAAGCAAGGAATTCCGATGGTAGCTTTGTATGGAATTTCAGTCCCTACATCACGTCTTTCTATGATGCGGTAATGGTCAAAAAGTTTGCTGACTGTTACTGTGAAGGCAGTGCAAGGCAGTGGCGTTGGAGCGCAACACACGACATCGACGGCATGATTGAACTGTTTGGTTCAAAGGAGTATTTTGTTGACGAGCTCAATGATTTCATGAAGGATGCCTCTCTGACAAGAGCCGCAATTGACCCCGGTCACGGCTTCTGGATCGGCAACCAGCACGATATTCACACACCTTATCTTTTCAGCAACGCAGGCAGAAAAGACCTTACACAGAAATGGGTGCGCTGGACACTTGAAAACCGCTTCAGTGATGACATCAACGGCCTTGACGGCAACGATGACGGCGGCACAATCAGCTCATGGTACGTTTTCTCAGCACTCGGATTTTATCCCGTTGCAGGTACCGAAAACTATTGGCTCGGTTCACCCAATGTTGATGCGGCAGAGGTTATGCTTTCAAACGGCAAGGTTCTTAAAATTACCGCTGAAAATCAGGGTGACAAGAACGTATACGTAAGCTCAATCAAACTCAACGGTACAGAGCTTGACGGTCTGTACATTACCCACGATCAGCTTATGAACGGCGGCGAACTTGTTTTCGCAATGAGCGACAAGGTGTAACGAACACGGCGTTTTAAAAATTTTCTTGAGGAGTGCAAAAATGACCATTATTTCAAAACTTATCAGCATCATCCTTCTTGTTCCTGCCATCTTTGGCCTTTACACCAACGATGCAAAGGACACAGAAGATGCTTATATGGCGGCGATTGAAAGCATCGGATATGAAAACACGGTTGAAACTGCAATTGCACAAACCGAGATTTACAACATGGTAACAGAGCATTTCAAGGCACCTCTTCTTGAAGGAAAGGCTGAGAAAAAAGCAATCATCATCGGTTATGACGGTTGCAGAGCAGATGCGCTTACGTTGGCAGACGGCAGCACAAGCGGTATTGCAAAAATACTTGCTGACGGCGGCAAAAAGAGCCTTGCATATTGCGGCGGTGTAAATTACCCTGACGGCGAAAATACGCAGGACACATCCACAGCACCCGGCTGGTGTTCAGTGCTTACAGGCGTTTGGGCTGATGAAAACGGTGTTTACGGCAACGGTCAGCCCAAGAGTATGGAACACAAAACGCTCATGACGGAGCTGATTGAAGACGGCACAATTGATTCCGCCTCATTTGTTACAAAATGGGCAGGTCATTTTGTTGATGACAATGCCACGTACGTACCCGAAAAAGAATATTGCGAAGCAAACGGAATTGATGTTTCTTTCACCAAGAGCGGCACAAATACTTTGTGTGCCTTTGAAACAATGAGTCAGCTTGCAGAAGATGACTGCCCCGATTTTACAATTGCGATTTATGAAGGCACTGACGGTGCCGGCCATAGTTTCGGCTTTTCTCTCAACAACCCTTGTTACAAAGCAGGCTTTGAGCTTAACGAAAAGCTCGCATACGGCACAATTCAAACGATCGAAGCAAGGGAAACCTATGAAAGCGAAGACTGGCTCATCATCATCACCTCCGACCACGGCGGATACGGCACAGGTCACGGCGGCCCGACGATTCAGGAGAGAATGGTGTTTATTGTTTCAAACAAATAAAATCACTCAAAACGCACGGGGCATCGAGCCCCGTGCGTTTTGCTTTGGTTTCAGCCGTGGCGGTGAGGGCACCGCCCGCCGCCGCGCCCGCGTGCGCGGGCGGGGGCTTTTGCATGCCGCCCGAAGCTTTGCCTTTGAACTGCTCGCCGTGCCGTGCATGCAAAAGCCCCTTAAAGCAGCCCGGGTGATGCACCCCGCGAGTAAGCCGCGCCTCAGAAAAATGCAACACTTCGTTGCCGCGTCGGGCGGCGGAGGGCTGCTTTCGGCGGCGGGTGCGTCGGGTTTAGGACCACCCTAGGGTGACGAGTATAACCCGAATCCGCCTGAAAGCGTGAATTTTCACACGCTTTTCGGCGCTTCGGTTTTGAAAGGCGGAAGCCTTCCTGCAGCCTCATCATCCGAAAATCATGCAAAAATTCGCACTTTCAGGACGAAGATTTTTTACAGAGGAGATTTTCGGCGAGCCAAGGCACAAAACGCAGCAAATCCTTGACGGATTTGCGAGTATTTTTACGAAGGATTGACGGAAATCCACCTGTAAAAAACGGGTTTGGATTATACCCATCACCCTAATCTTATGCCCCGCGAAAGCGCATGCTTTCGCGGGGCTTTCGTTTGTTCAGCGAACCGGGTGTATTGCATGGTTGGCAGAGCCAACCGCCCGCCGCCAAGCAGCTCCGTTGCAGGCGGTGAAATATTTATGTGTAGCAGGGGAGCTGCTTGATTTTTGCATGCGGATTTGCGGCGTGCTGAATGTTGCGTGTTGGTGGCGCATGCAAAAATGCCGCGCGCGACTGCGCGCGGCGCGGCGGCGGGCTCGCGTGTGCCCTCCACGGCTCCGTCAGCCAAAGCATCTGCTGCACACGCGAAAGCCGCCGTGCTGTCGCACGGCGGCTCCTCAAACGACAGGCTGATTAATGCTTGAACAACTGCCTGAATCTTTTTTGCCAACGTAACAGGTAAAGTGTTACGAGCTTGGTCAGGCAAAAATCATACATAATGAACATCACGTTTGCCAACACAAGCATTATAACCAATCCGATTTTCGTGAATGAAGGGTTGCTGATACCGAGCATTTCGTCAAGTGATAACCCCATGAACTTCATCAATACCGCGTATGCCGCAACCACTGAAACGTTGAAAAGCGCAAACTTGAGCAAATATTCCGCAACGCGCGGAAGCTTACTTTCCATCAACGCCTTCACAATGGGGTAATATCCGAAAAACGCGATGTACATAACTGCGGCTTCCTTGTCAGGCACAATGAAAATGCTCACAAGGCAAACCGCAACGTAAATTCCGAAAGCCCACTTCTTGTCAATTTCAATTACCGCCAGCATAATCAGCACACCTGCAAAAGCGGGCAGTGCATAGATGAAAAACGGAACAACCGTCATCATCATTATAACAACAGATAAAGCGGCAATTATTCCGCCGAGAGCTGTTTTTGCCGATTGTTTCATGTCCGTCTCCCGTCAGCAACAAGGTATGAGGTCGCCGCCCATGCAGTCACAGCAGCAGTCAAGGCAGATGAGACCCTGACAGATTCTGCAGAAACTGTCTGAGGTATCACCGCCGCGCTCTGTTCTGAATCCGCCCGAACGTGACGTGTTCATGTTTGCGTATGCTCTGCGATATTCAGGGTTGTTGGGTTCCATATTGTATGCTGCGGTGAAAAAGCTCGATGCCTGTTCAAACCAACCCTTGTTGTAACAGATGTGACCTTTGAGATAATTCCATTCGGCACCTCTGCTTGCAGGAGGCATCGCGTTCAGTATGGACTCAGCCTCGTCATAGCGCCTTCTCTGGATTGCGGACCTTACCGCAACAAAATCGGGGTTGCTTGATGCAGAGGATGAGTATGTGCCGCCATAACTGCCGTATGAACCACCGTATGAACCGTACTGACCGTAACCCTGAGCATTGTTTTTTGCCCACGTTCCGCTTGTGATGGCGTCGTATGCCTCGTTAATTTCTTTCATCTTCTCGTTTGCAACGTCTGCGAGGGGGCTGTCCATGTAATTGTCGGGGTGGTATTTTTTTGCAAGCTCTCTGTATGCGGCTTTAATCTGTTCTTCCGTTGCTGTCTCGGGTACACCGAGGACCTCATAAGGATTCTTCATCTTTTCTGTTTACCTTTCGTTTTTTCTGCGTTTCATCAAGCGCGTTGTTCATTGAGTGGAATAAACCGTCGTATAGTACGTTGTCTATAATTGCAACAAGCGGTTTGAAATCACCGAGCTGATAAGCCCTGATGGCTTCGGCACAGCAAAAGTTGAGCGCTTGCTTTGCACTTTCGCGTGCTTGTTTTATTTTCTCCGTGTCCTGCACTTCTATGCCGAGTGAGTTGACATATACATTGTAGCTTTTTTTGCTGATGTCCTTTTCGATATCCTGCGCGGCATCAATAATGTAAATCCAGCGTCCCATGCAGTAACCAAAACGCTCAAGTATCTTTTGTACGTCGCCGCAAAAACCGTGAGCAAAAAGCTTGGATAAAAGTTCAGCCATAGGCGCCGCCGCTTCATCAACGCTTGCGCTGTTTTGTTTTTCAATAGCCGTCTGATTGTTAATTGCTTCTTTTATATATGAGGCAACATCCGGGTATTTCTTCTGTGCCTTTCGGAAAGAAAAATATATCAGCGGAATAAGTAGCAGGGCAAGGAGTTTGCCGAAAAAGCTGTCGTCGTTGAGGTTGTCTTTCAATTTATGGTATGTAAGAAGAACGCTGACTGCCGCGGCAAAATCGAGCGCATCGGATTGATTGTTGCAGTAATTGCAGCGCTTGCTCGGGTTAAACGGACATCTGCCCGGCTTGAAATTAACATTATTTCCTGCCGCCGCAATCTGTACAATCGCAAGCATCGTCACATCGTAGCTGAGAGTGAAGCGTGCAGGCAGACCGTAGTTTTTACCGAGAGTGCGGCAGAGTGAACAGTATATACCGCGGTAGGCTTCGTAGTCTTTGATTTTCATTTCAGGCTTGTAAGCCTTGACATATCCGAACAAAGTAAAAGCTCCTCTGACAATAGTTAAGTAGATTATAAGCCATTGAAAGCTAAATGTAAATAAAAATTGACTTAATTGTTGATTAAATCTTTACGATAGTCTATAATGGAAAACAAAAGGGGAGTGATAATATGGCAATAATAAAAAAAGAAGCCTATTTCCGTTCATCAACGGGAGTCAACAATATACGTTGCTGCATTTGGCAGGATGAGGAAGCTTCACCCATCGGTATTGTGCAGATTGCTCACGGCGTAGCAGAGCATATTGAAAGATACGATACGTTTGCGCGCTTTCTTTGTGCAAACGGCTTCCTTGTTTGCGGCAACGATCACCTCGGTCACGGCAAGAGCGTTAACAGCATGGATGACCTGGGCTTTTTTGCAGAAGAAAACGGCGACGTGCGTATGATTGACGATATGCACATGCTTTATATGATAATGCACAAGAGATATCCCGACGTGCCGTATTACCTTTTCGGTCACAGTATGGGTTCTTTCTGTGCAAGGGTGTACGCGGCTGAATTCGGCAACGAGCTTGACGGTGTTGTTTTCTGCGGCACGGGTCAGCTTCCCGAGGTTTCTCTGCTTATGGTAGACCCGATTAAAGCGCTCACCAAAAAGCTTGGCACAAAGGCCGCAATACCCGGTGATATGTTTGCACTTGTCAACAAAGTCGCGGTTAAAAATCCGCGCACTCAGAGTGACTGGCTCAGCTGTAACCCCGAAAATGTTGATGCTTACATAAATGACCCACTCTGCGGCTTTCCTCTTAAAATGGGCGGTGTGAGAGACCTCGTCTGCCTTGCCGTCAAGGCAACAAGCAAAGAGTGCGCCGAAAACATCCCGCTCGGTTTGCCGATTCTTATGATATCGGGTGCCAAAGACCCCGTCGGCTTTAACGGCAAGTCTGTTATTGATGCTTGTGAGCAGCTTGAAAACCTCGGCCATGAGCCGTACGTTATTCTCTATCCCGGCGACAGACACGAAATCCTCAACGAGAGTGACAACGAAAAGGTTTTCAACGATATCCTTGCGTGGCTCAACTCACTCGAAATATAAGTGCTTGACATAACGTCTGCACCATACTATAATATATTTGTATATTTATTCCAAAAGGAGAGTTATTATGGATTTCATCAATCAGATCATCGCATATCTGGAAGACTTTATCAGCAAAATCATCGGCTATATTATGGATACATTCAATGAGAAGCTTGAGGAAATGTCAAGCGTTGTTGAAGAAAACATAGGTTTCTGATTTATACAGGGGGGGAGGGCAAAAGCTCTGCCCCTCAGCTTGTCAAAAACTTGTTTTCGACAAGCCGAAAGACCGCCCATAAGGTTTTGTTCGCGGCAGAATGCTCAGAAATACCGCTGTAAAAAACGCAAAAATTTTTTCATTTGTCTATTGACCTGCAAAATCTTTTGTGATATTATATCCGTACCTCTGAAAGAGGGCTATTTTTTTGTGCCCAAAATTCGGAGGGAGGCCTTTGCGTCGTAACAGACGTACAAAATAATCCTAAATGGAGGTGCCGTAAAATGAGAGTACGCATTACTCTTGCTTGCACAGAATGTAAGCAGCGTAACTACAACACCATCAAGAACAAGAAGAATACTCCTGATAGGCTGGAGATGAACAAGTATTGCAGATTCTGCAAGAAGCACACTCTCCACAGAGAGACAAAGTAATTCGGGAGGGTACACACTATGTCAGACAAAGATAAGAAACTGACTCCTGAAGGCGCTAACCTCAACGAAAAGAAAGCTGACAAGGCCGCAGCTGTCAATGAGAAGGAAGCCGCCAAGAAGGTAGCAAAGGCCGCAAAAGGCCCGAAAGCAAAAAAGGAACTCAGCGTTAAAAAAGCCGGTTCCGCAGTCAAACGTTTCTTCAAGGACTTCAAAGGCGAAGCCAAAAAGGTTGTTTGGCCCGATGCAAAAACTGTCCTTAAGAGCACAGCAGTTGTGCTTGTTGTAGTTCTTGTCTGCGGTCTTGCCATCTACGGTATAGACACAGCTCTTACCGCCGGTATCAAAGGCCTCAAGGGTCTTGCAACCGACGAAGTTGTTTCCACAACCCTCGAAGATGCCGAACATGATCACGATCACGATCACGATCATGATGATGACAAAAAAGACGAGGACAAAAAAGAAGACGAAACAACAACCAAAAAGGCTGACGAAGACAAAGAGGAAGCCACAACAGAAGAAGCTACTGAAGAAGCAACAACCAAGGAAGACGAGGAATAATTTTCTCGTCGGGTAATTTTGCCCCGTGCAATTTTTGGGAGGTACTTATGGCTGATAACGCCAGATGGTTCGTCGTTCACACGTATTCAGGCTACGAAAACAAGGTGGCCTCAAACATACGCACGGTTGTTGAAAACCGCAGTATGCAGGATCAGATTCTCGACGTTGCCATCCCCACCGAATTGGTAAAAGAAATTAAATCATCGGGGGAGACCGACAAAGAACCTGCCGAAACAGCTAAGGTTCGCGAAGTTGAGCGTAAGCTCTTCCCCGGCTATGTGCTTGTTAAGGTTGCATGTTCCTACAGAAAACGCAGCGAATTCGAGGACGAAGAGCTTTCAATGTCCGATGAGGCATGGTACGTTATCCGTAACACACGCGGTGTAACAGGCTTTGTCGGCCCGGGAAGCAAGCCGGTTCCGCTTTCCGAGGACGAAGTAATCGCACTCGGCATTGCAAAAAAGACAATCGAGGTCAGTTACGCCATCGGCGATCTTGTCAACATCCTCAGCGGCCCGTTCGACGGCTTCTCAGGTGTTGTTGATTCAATCGATCTTGATTCGGAAATCGTGGTTGTTATGATTTCCATGCTCGGCAGAGAAACACCCGTTGAGCTTGAACTCGACCAGGTGGAACTCGCCATCGACTAAGTTATTCACGGCGGTATGTCCGCTGTTTCAACGGTAAACCGTTGAGAACGTGGGAGGCTTCAAAATTTTTTCAATGGAGCCGCAACACCACGCGCAGCTTTTTCAAAAGCACGAAAAAGCTGTAAACTATGGAGGTGCAAAACAATGGCTCAAAAGGTAGTAGGCTTAATTAAGCTCCAGATTCCCGCCGGTAAAGCCACTCCCGCTCCGCCCGTAGGCCCCGCTCTGGGTCAGCACGGCGTGAACATCATGGCTTTCACAAAGGAATTCAACGAACGCACAAAGAATGACGTCGGTATGATTATCCCTGTCGTTATCACTGTTTACGCTGACCGTTCCTTCTCATTCATCACAAAAACACCCCCCGCAGCCGTTCTTATCAAGAAGGCAGCAGGCATTGAGAAGGCATCCGGCGTTCCTAACAAGACAAAGGTTGCAACAATCACCGGCGAGCAGGTCAGAAAAATTGCAGAGCAGAAGATGCCCGACCTCAATGCAGGCAGCATTGATGCCGCAGCCAGCATGATCGCAGGTACTGCACGCAGCATGGGCATAGTCGTCTCTGACTGATGCTTCCGTAAGCGATGATTATTCATCGCGATTATGGTGGGAGGAAAACTATATTTAGGCAGATAATGTCTGTCTGATCCGATTAACCACTCTTTAGGAGGAAGAATATTATGAAACACGGAAAGAAATATAATAGTAACGTAAAAGCGTATGATAAGGCTGTCTTCTATGAATCAGAAGAAGCTCTTGAACTCGCTGTTAAAACTTCAACCGCTAAGTTTGACGAAACAATTGAAGTTCACATCCGTCTCGGTGTTGACTCACGTCACGCAGACCAGCAGGTCAGAGGCGCTGTCGTTCTTCCCAACGGCACAGGTAAAAAGGTTCGCGTAGCTGTTTTCGCAAAGGGTGACGATGCAAAGGCAGCTGAAGAAGCAGGCGCAGAAGTAGTAGGTGCAGAAGAACTCGTTGCAAAAATCCAGGGCGAAGGCTTCATGGATTTCGACGTAGCAATCGCTGCTCCCAACATGATGGGTCTTGTTGGCCGTCTCGGTAAAATCCTCGGTCCCCGCGGTCTTATGCCCAGCCCCAAGGCAGGTACTGTAACACCCAACGTAGCTCAGGCTGTTGCCGAAGCTAAGGCAGGTAAGATCGAATACCGTCTTGACAAAACAAACATCATCCACTGCCCCATCGGCAAGGCATCCTTCGGCAAAGAGAAGCTGCTTGAAAACTTCAACACCCTTCTTGACGCTGTTATTAAGGCAAAGCCCGCAGCCGCAAAAGGTCAGTACATCCGTTCATGCGTTGTTGCATCAACAATGGGCCCCGGCATCCGCATCAACCCCAACAAAGTTGGTACAGCTTCAGCATCAGACGACGAATAATTTCAAAAAAATACTTGACACAACCATTGTTGTGTGGTATTATATCCAAGCTGTCCGCCCTAAGACAGCAGGTGCTATTGCTTAAAGGATAACCCGCCTGCCGAGGAAGGAAACAACATCTGTTATCTATCAGTATGTCTGTTTGCGTCTTCTCGGCAACGAGGAGACGCTTTTTGTTATACATCAGGGCACAAATCAAGGAGGTGCATACACTTTGCCAAGCCAAGTTGTTCTTGAACAAAAAAAGCAAGTGGTTGCAGAACTTTCCGAGAGACTCAAGGCATCATGTGCCGGTGTTATTGTTGACTACAGAGGCATCAACGTTATCGATGACACAAAGCTTCGTAAGGAGCTTCGTGAAGCCGGCGTTGAATACACCGTAGTTAAGAATACACTGCTCAAGCTCGCTCTTGAAAATACAGAGCTTAACGGTCTTGACACAGTTCTCGAAGGCACAACCGCAATTGCAACGAGTGCGGATGACTATGTTGCAGCCGCCCGTATCCTCTGCAAATTTGCAGACACACACAAGACATTCTCAATCAAGAGTGGCTACATTGATTCAGAGGTTATTTCACTTGAAAAGATCTCCGGTCTTGCCAAGCTGCCCTCAAGAGAAATTCTTCTTGCAACTGTTCTCAATGCATTCAATGCTCCCATCGCATCCTTTGCCCGTGCAGTACAGGCAATCGTAGACAAGGGCGGCATCGAAGCTTGTGTTGCTGACGCAGCAGAAGAAGCCCCTGCAGAAGCTCCTGTTGAAGCTCCCGCAGAAGAAACCGCAGCCCCTGCAGAAGCTCCTGCTGAGGCATAATCAACGAACTGATTTAACTTAATTTTGGAGGTTAATTATCATGGCATCAGAGAAAATCACAGCTATTATTGATCAGCTTAAGGAACTCACCGTTCTCGAGCTTTCAGAGCTCGTACACGCTGTTGAAGATGAATTCGGCGTATCAGCCGCAGCAGCAGTTGCAGTAGCAGGCCCCGCAGAAGCAGCAGGCCCCGCAGCAGAAGAAAAGACAGAATTCGACGTTGAACTCACAGAAGTTGGCGCAGAAAAGATCAAGGTTATCAAGGCTGTTCGTGAACTCACAGGTCTTGGCCTTGCAGAAGCAAAGGCAGCTGTTGACGGCGCACCCAAAATCCTCAAGGAAGGCATCAGCAAGGAAGACGCTGAAGCTGCAAAAGCAAAGCTTGAAGAAGTTGGCGCAAAAGTTACAATCAAATAAGATTGACTTCAAATCAAAAGCAACCGTTTCGGCGGTTGCTTTTTTGCGTACTATATGTTGCGTTTTAGGCTGACTTTTGCTTGAAATTGCATTTCATTTGTGATAAAATAATTTTTGTTGCAAAAACTACTACACATGAAAGAAGATGAATCCAATGAGCGAAAATTGCACACACGATTGTTCAAATTGCTCGCAGAATTGCTCCGACAGGAAGCCTGAAAGCTTCCTCGAAAAGCCCAATGAGCTTTCAAGCATCAAAAAGGTTATAGGTATCGTCAGCGGTAAGGGCGGCGTAGGTAAGTCACTTGTTACCGGTCTGTGCGCTGTGCTTGCACAGCGCGAAGGTCTGTCAACCGCCATTCTTGATGCGGATATCACCGGACCGTCAGTGCCCAAAATGTTTGGCATCAAAGAGCGTGCAACCGGTAACGAACTCGGCATTTTCCCTGCAATATCCAAAAAGGGTACGCAGATTATGTCACTCAACCTCCTTATTGAAAACGATACAGACCCTGTCGTATGGCGCGGTCCCGTTATTGCCGGCACCGTCAAACAGTTTTGGACAGACGTTATTTGGAAAGACGTTGATTGCATGTTCATCGACATGCCGCCCGGAACAGGCGACGTTCCGCTTACCGTGTTCCAGTCCGTACCCGTTGACGGCATCATTGTTGTTACCTCACCACAGGACCTTGTTTCAATGATTGTTGCAAAGGCACTTAATATGGCAAAGCTGATGAACATTCCCGTGCTCGGTATTGTGGAAAACATGAGCTACGTGCGTTGCCCCGATTGCGCAAAAGAAATCAAAATTTTCGGTGACAGTAAGGTTGAAGAAGTTGCCGCAAAACACGGAGTTGACTTCCTTGGCAGACTCCCCGTTGAGCCCTCTTTTGCCGCCGCTTGCGACAGCGGCACAATTGAAGACGTTGAGGTTATCGGCCTTGACGGAGTGAAAGATAAAATCAAGTCAATGTTTTGATTGACAAAACATGAAAGGTAAGGGTGCGTTGACACCCACGGGTGATTAAAATGAAAATTGCAGTCACTTATGATAACGGCCGTGTTTTTCAGCACTTCGGCCATACGGAAAACTTCAAGTTTTACACAATTGAAGACAATAAAATAACTGCAACTGCGGTGCTTTCCTCAAACGGAAGCGGCCACGGTGCGCTTGCGGCGTATCTTCAGCTTCACGGCGCGCAGGCACTTATCTGCGGTGGAATCGGTCAGGGTGCACTCAACGCTCTCTCTGCTGCAGGCATACGTGTGTATGCAGGCGTGAACGGCAGTACAGATGCGGCAGTTGAGGCTCTTCTCAACGGTACACTTGCTTATTCAACCACCGCAAACTGCTCACACCACGACGGAGCACACGAATGCGGCGAGCATGGTTGCCATTAACATGCAGATTAAAGGTTGATATATTCACAAAACGGTGGTACAATGATACCGCCGTTTTATTTTTGACGGTTTTATTATGTGAAAGGAAATCAAAGTCATGGATGAAGATATCTTCTTTTCGAGACCGAAAAAGAAAAATTCTGACGTTCACGATAATGGCAGAGACATATATTCCAACACTCAGCAAAGTGGGGAGGAGACGTTTCAGCTTAATTTTGCCCCGCGCGACGAAGAAAAACGTCAGGCTGAGATAAGACGCCACTTTCAGCAGGATGCCGCAAGCGGCAGACCGATGTATCCCGGCGCACAAAGCGAGGAAGAAATGCGCACTCCGCGTGAGCTGAGAAATCAGGACGGTGCGGATGATTACGGACAGTACGTAGCCTACGGTAACCGCGGTGAATCGTATGTTCCGTATGCTGAATCGCAAGCCTACGAAGCTGAGGGATACGGATATGTACCGGTTTCACCCGAAACCCAGCGTAATGCATACAGTAACGAAGCCCCGCATACAGTTTACACTCAGCGTGAAGCCTCCTCTGCTCCCGAATATCGCACGGGAGCTGTGACAGATGAATATGAAAACTGGTTTGCGCAGCCGGATTCTCCAAAAATGTCAGCCGCTGAGCCGAGCAAAAAACAAGTGGCAAAGAAGGAAAAGGCTGTAAAGCCCAAGGTGAACAAAAAAGCAAAAAAAGGCATGAGCAGAGGTCCGGCGGTTGCAATCAGCATTATTGCAGTGATTTTTATTTGTTTAATCGGCGTGGGCGCTTATGGCTTTTCCCTGCTCAGCAGTTTGAGCTATGATGAGTACGGCATCGTTGAAAATCAATATATTGACTCATCGGTGCTTGCTTCCGACAAAGCAGTTACAAACATACTCCTCATCGGATGCGACAATGCCAACGGTGCGGCTTTTTCAAGATCGGACACGATGATGCTTGTTTCAATTGACCGAAACAACAAGGCGATCAAGCTCTCGTCTTTTTTGCGTGATTCATACGTGCATATACCCGCGAAAAACTACAGTGCGAAGCTCAATTCGGCATGCTCTGCAGGTGGACCGCAGTACGTTGTGGACACCATTGAATACAACTTCCACGTTGACATTGAGAACTACGTTATGGTTGACTTTGACATGTTCACTGACCTTGTAAATGCGCTTGGCGGTGTTGATGTTGAAATAAGTCAGAAAGAGGCGGATTTTCTCAACAACAACTGCAGCTTTGTTGGCGCCACAGAAGGTGTTAACCACTTTGCAGGTTGGCAGGCATTGACCTACTGCCGAATCAGGAAGCTGGCGGGTGAGTCCGACTTTAACCGTACGGCAAGGCAAAGAAAAGTTATTTCTGCAATTATTGCCAAGGCAAAAACCTCTGATGTTTTCGGCCTTGTCGGGCAGATTGACGGTGTGCTTGCAAATGTGCAGACAGATATGCCGAAAGCAAAGCTCATTTCATTGGGTGTTGGTGCGGTGCTGTCATATCTCAGGTACGATATAAAGCAGATGCAGGTGCCTGCTAACGGCACGTGGTGGAACGCTACGGTTTCAGGACAAGGTGCGGTTCTTAAAATGAATCTTGAAGAAAATCAGAAGCTGCTTTACGATTTCCTTTACACAGAGGATGAGGAGACAACGGCGCAGCAGTAAATAACAAAAAGTCAGGTCGAAGTTGCACTTCGGCCTGACTTTTTGTTTCACCCGCGTTTTTCGCAGAAAAACGCGGGTTGCGTGTGCAGGGAATGCTTTACTGCCGGCAGGCGTGGGGGGCACACGCGGCGCCCGCCGCCGCGCAAGCCCTTGCGGGCTTGCAGTTCGGCTTTGCCGAACTCAAAAGCCGCCCCAATGTGCCGTCAGCTTTGCAGAATATGCGGGGCGGCTTTGCGGCGGCGGGCGGTCGAGCAGGCAACCGCGTGTATTTTAAAAGCAAACAGTGCAAAAAAAGCACGTCGGAAATCCGACGTGCTCAGACTGTCGATAAAAGCACAAGAACAACAATGCTGTTTTTTCAAAAACAAGAAAACGAAAAAGCGTAGACTTGTACATACATAAAAAATCGTACAAAGCATCGAACTTTGTACGATTTTAGCATTGTTTTGACCTTTTTTGCCCTCTCGGAGTACAAAAACAAAAGCACTTCTTTCGAAGTGCTTTTTATGGTGACCCGAACGAGAATCGAACTCGTGTTTCCGCCGTGAAAGGGCGGTGTCTTAGCCGCTTGACCATCGGGCCTTATATGTGAACGCCGAAGCGTTGCTTTTTTAAAAATGGTAGCGGCAGTGGGATTTGAACCTACGACACTCCGGGTATGAACCGAATGCTCTAGCCAACTGAGCTATACCGCCACATTGCACGCTGTCCACAACGCTCCGTTATTATACTGTACGAAATGCGACTTGTCAACACTTTTTTGAAATTTTTTTCAACTTTTTTCGCAAGCACGTATTTACGCACCCCATACCGTCCTTTACCGTCTTCGGTGCGTGGCCGCACGGGCCATGCCGACGGACAAAGATAAAACTTTAAAGTTACACCCGAGACACGATGTGGTAGATTTGCCCACGTTCTGTCTCGGCGTTGACCCTGAAGTTATTGCACTGTCAGGCGGCATGGCGTGCGGTGCCAACCGCCGAGACGAAGCCGAGCCTTGCCGCCCGCCGCCGCGCGAAGCTCGCGGAGTTTGCTTGCAAACTCCGCCCTGAGCTTCGCGTTTTTTGCATGCCTTGCACCGCTTTGGTTTGTGCACGGATTCAGCCACCGCAACCGCGTGGCAAGGTTACCTCGCCACCACTGAGCGCATGCAAAAAGCCCTGCGCGAGCCGCCGCTCGCGCAGGGGGCGGCGGGTATCTCACTTCGTCAGCACACCGCCGTCGGTGTAAAGCAGAAGAAGCACCTGTTCCTCCTTACCCGTGAGCGCGTTGACGTATACCAGCGCATCGTTTCCGTCTGAGTCTCTGCAAAGAAACTCATAGCAGAGAAGCTCCTTGCCGTGCTTCGGAATCAGCGCCTTTTTCACGCTTTGCACACTCAGCATCGGGTTGAGTACCGCACGAGCCTGCTCCTCGCTGATTTTCGTCGGCTCAATTTTTCTCTCGCGGTGGTTTGCAAGGTAACCGCTTGCATCAAAGGACACCGCCGCGCCCGTGTCCATCGAAATGCTCACCTTGATCAAGTCACCGTATACCGTCACACCGTTGCTTTCGTATGCAAAGTTGACGGTGCACATGCCGTCATATACGGAATAATAGCTCTCCTTCATGCCGCCGTAGCCCAGCTTTTCAAGGTACTGCGCTGCGCGCTCCCTTGCAGAGTCTGCGCTGATTGTCACCTCACCTGCGTAGGCCGAGGAAAGAATGTAACACACCTTGCCACCGAGCTTTGTGATGCCCACACGGTTGTCACCCACGGTGAAGCAGTAAAGAGTGAGCGCACCCTCCTGCACGCCGTCGTCGGTAACCTCGCGCACGTTCGCGCCAAAGAGCTGAGCCGCCGTTTTGCGCGCTTCAACCTTGGTTATCTCTTTGAGTCCCTCAACCGCGTATGCCGTTTTCTGAAGCTGAGACTGTGAAAACGGGCCGTCGTAAATGAGTGTCGGATAATCCGTCAACGCCTGCTGAGCCTCGCTCATTGAATCTCCGAAAAGTACGGGGGACTCGTCCTGCCCGTGCTGAAGCTCATTCATCGCGGTTGTGAACGACACCGTACCATCAAAATACCCGTTGCAGATATCCGAAACGCCGTCGGAAAGCGAGGCGGCGTAATCCCTCAGCATTCTGAGCTTGTGCGCGTTTGCTTCAACGTTATATTCGCCCGTACTGATTGCACGCGTGTACGCCCCAACCTGAGAAAGAAAGGTAAAAATGCCGTCCGTTTGTGTGTCAGCGCAATCAAGCTCAGCAAGGCAGAGCTTCGCGCCGCTTGCTGCACCCGACATCTGCGCGGAAAGCTCGCTGAGTGACTCTGCCGACCCCGTGTAACAGCTTTTTGTGAGCGCAACCTCAATTTCGTCAAGGCAGTCACAAAGCTCTGTTATCGCGCGTTGGTGTGACAGCTCAAGCGCGGTTGAATACACCTGCGCCTTGTATGCATTAACCGCAGTTGCAACACCGAGAATAACACATGTAAACGTGAGAAAACTGATAACTCTCACTGCAGTGCGGGACATTCTGTTTGGATTCATATTTATTCGTGCCTTTCATTTTGATGCTTCGGTTGTATTATGTCCTCAGTTCAAAAAATTTATACTGTTTTTTCACACTTATGTATTGTATATTTTTCTATTATATTGTATAATGACCTTTGATTATAATGAGGTGGTGTGTGATTTTGGCAGTCTATCTTGACAACAGCGCAACAACGCCCGTCTGCGACGAGGCAATTGAGTGCGTAAATATTGCTATGAGAGACTGCTGGGGCAACCCCTCATCACTCCACGGCGCAGGCATCGAGGCAGAGAAGCTGCTCACCGATGCACAATTGAAAGCGGCAAAGCTTCTCGGTTGCGCCGCAGAAGAAATCTTCTTCACCTCAGGCGGCACGGAAAGCAACAACCTCGCCCTTTTCGGCGCGGCAAACGCTCTCAGGCGCAGGGGCAACCGCATTGTCACCTCTGCCGTTGAGCACCCCAGTGTGCTTCAGGCGGCAAAGCAGCTTGAAGCTCAGGGCTTCGAGGTTATCCGCCTCGGAGTTGACAAGGGCGGCGTTATCAGCACAGACGAGCTTTTTGATGCCGTAAACGAAAAAACCGTACTCGTCAGCATCATGGCTGTCAACAACGAGACAGGCAGTGTTCAGCCCATCGACAAGCTCCGCACTGCAGTTAAACGCGCAGGCGCGCCTGCCCTCGTTCACGTAGATGCGGTGCAGGCTTTCGGCAAGATGCCCGTTAACGTACGCAAGCTCGGCATCGACCTGCTGAGCGCAAGCTCACATAAAATACACGGTCCCAAGGGCGTGGGTCTGCTTTATAAGGCAAAGGCGGCAAAAATCACACCTCAGCTTTTCGGCGGCGAGCAACAGCAGCAGCTTCGCCCCGGCACACAGCCCATGCCTGCAATCGCAGGCTTCGCAGGTGCAATGTCAGCCTTGCCGAATATTAATGAGCAGTTTACAGTTACTTCAAGTTTAAGAAACCGTTTTCTGTCACAATTGAGTGAATTGGATTTTGTGAGTGTGAATTCTCCCGAATCCGCTCTGCCTTACGTAATCAACATTTCACTCAACGGCATGCGCTCGGAAACTCTGCTCAACTTCCTTTCCGACAAGGAGATATACGTCTCCTCAGGCTCTGCGTGTGCAAAGGGTCACCGCAGTTACGTGCTTGAGGCAATGGGGCTCGACCCCGCACAGATTGACGGTGCGCTGAGAGTCAGCCTCTCGCGCTTCACCACGGAAGAAGACCTCAACACGTTAGTCAGCGCACTCAAAGATGCGCGCAGAATACTCAGACGATAGGGTGACGAGTATAACCCGAACCCGCCCGAAAGTGTGAATTTTCACACGCTTTTCGGCGCTTCGGCTTTGAAAGGCGGAAAACCGATATGAAAGAAATTATTTTGATAAAACACGGTGAGCTCGCCCTCAAGGGTCTCAACCGTTCAACGTTTGAAGATGTACTTGCAAAAAACATCCGCTGGAGACTCAAGGACCTCGGTAACTTCAAAATCAGCCGCTCACAGTCAACAATGACAGTTGAGCCGCTTGACGATGATGCCGACATGGACGAGGCGGCAAACCGCATCGGTTGCATATTCGGCATCGCGGGCTATTCAAGGGCAGGCGTTGCGGAAAAAAACCTCGACTCCATCCGTGAAACCGCGGTTGAGTATCTTGCAGACGAGCTTTGCGCCGCAAAAACCTTCAAGGTTGAAGCCAAAAGAAGCGACAAAAAATTCCCCCTCACGTCACCCGAGCTTTCAAGGGAGACAGGGGCATACATTCTTTCAAAATTCCCCGGACTTAAGGTTGACGTGCACAATCCCGACCTCACCGTTACGGTTGAGGTGCGTGACGGCAGTGTTTACGTCAGAGGCAACCAGCTCAAAGGTGCAGGCGGTATGCCCGTCGGCACGGCAGGCAGGGCAATGCTTCTTGTCTCGGGCGGCATTGACAGCCCCGTTGCAGGCTGGATGATGGCAAAAAGGGGACTCTTTCTTGACGCGGTGCACTTTGTTTCACCGCCTTACACAAGCACAAGGGCCGAAATGAAGGTGCACGAGCTTGTTCGCCTTGTTACCGCATACAGCGGCAGGGTTAAGCTCACCGTAGTACCCTTCACAAAAATTCAAGAGCACATCAAGGACAACTGCCCCGAAGATCTGTTCACGCTCATTATGCGCCGTCAGATGATGAAAATTGCCTGCCGACTTGCGCATGAAAACGGTGACGGCGCGCTCATCACGGGCGAGAGTCTGGGTCAGGTTGCAAGCCAGACGTTGCAGGCACTTGCTTGCACCGACAAGGCGGCAGACATCCCCGTTTTCCGTCCGCTGATTGGTATGGACAAAAACGAAATCGTTACGATATCACGAAAAATCAACACTTTTGATACATCAATTCTGCCTTACGAGGACTGCTGTACGGTTTTCACACCCAAGCATCCCAAAACAAAGCCCACACCCGAAATGCTTCAAGCCGCCGAAGAAGGCACAGATTGGGAAGCTATGCTTGAAGAAGCTATTGAGCAGTCAAAAACGTATACTATCGGGTAAGCACATGGTCGCGTAGACCATGCCGGCGGCAGGTGCCGCACACCATGCCGACCGACAGTGAAATAACCTTTAGGTTACCGCCGAAACGGAAAGCAGATGTGAAGCCCCTTCCGACAGACTTCGTCTGCCACCTTCCCCTGAAGGGGACGGCAGGCAATAATCCACCACCTTATACAGCCTTCCTCTGTGAGGAAGGTGGCACGCGGCAGCGTGACGGAAGGAGAGGGGGATTTGCCCCTCCGCCTTTTCGGGCACCCTTCTTCTGAAGGGCAGACACGCAAAGGCTCACCCTTCAGGGAGAGCTGTCAGCTTGCTGACTGAGGGGGCAAGAACTACCCACGCACTTCCCGCGCGCCCACCGCATCACACTGAAAGGACACCGCCATGCAAGCATCAACCGTTGCACAGCTTCAACATGCAGTTGAACTGCTCAAAGCAAAAAAATTGCATATTGCCACGGCAGAATCCTGCACGGGCGGCATGCTCGCGGCAATGATAACCGACGTTGCAGGCGCATCCTCAGTTTTTGAGTGCGGCATTGTGTGCTACAGCAACAGCATCAAAGCTCACGTCCTCGGCGTGAACGAAGAATTGCTTAAAACAAAAGGTGCCGTGTGCGAAGAGGTTGCTTTTCAGCTTGCCGATAACGTAAACCGTCTTGCAAAAGCAGATATCGGCATCGGCATCACGGGCATGGCAGGCCCCACGTCAGATGAAGAAGGCAAGCCCGTCGGCTTGATTTACATTACGCTCACAGACGGTGAGCACACCCTCAACCGCACGCTTCTCACGGAAGATAACCGTGACGGTTGCCGCAACCGCAACAGACTTGCGGCTGTGCGCACCGCAGTTGAGCTCATTGAACAATACTGTAATCAGGAAGGAGAAGACGCATGAAGAATATCTATGAAGACGACCGCAACCCCATAACTGAAAACGACACATCTTCTGCGCCCTCAGCCCGCAGACACCGCTCTGCAGAAGAAAAGAAAAAGAAAAGGGAAGAACGCCTTGAATCTACCGCTGAAAGACGCGCTCAAAGAGCCCAACGCCTGACGGCAGAGCCCGAAGCTCCCTCTGCTGAGCTTATACCTGTTGAGCAACCCGCCGAACAGCCGCCTCAGCAAGCGTTCGTACCCGTCAACCAGCAGTATTTTATCCGCCAGACGCCCGGTCAACCCCCTCAGCTTTTTGCCACGGCAAACAATCCGGGCAACTCCGCCGGTGCAGTATACACAACCGACAACGGCAAAAAAAACGCCTCGTCAGGCATGCCCAACACCACGGGTATGCGCATTGTCTATCAGTCACCCGATTATGACAGACCCTCAGTGCAGTCCGCACCGTCTGCTCAGAATGCACCCACACGTCCGCAATACAGCGCAGGCACAGACTATGAAGCACGCATGGCTCAAAGCGGCAGACACTCTGCACCTGCACAAAGAGCACCGTCCTCCTTTACACTCGACCGCCGCGTTGACGAAATTTCACTCAACGCCGTCAAGGCAGACAGACAGCCCGATACCGCAAACGGTAAGGGCGCAAAAAAAAAAGAAGATGGTTCTGAATCCGCTTTCGTTCCTCAACAAAAAGCCGAAAGCGTAACGCAGCCGTCCGCACCGCGATACAGACGTCCTGCCCCCGTGCCGGTTGCATACACCGCCGCCCAAGCCGCCGAGCAGGAGAGAGCCGCCGCTCAGTCAGCCGCAAGCACTCCCGTTGACGTATACAGCGCCGCGCCCGTTGCCGAAGCCGTAAACAGCACAGAGGCACCCGCCGCTGAGTCAGCCGCACCCCCTGCAGCAAACGAAGCCGCCGCTCAGTCAGCCGCAAAACCGGCAAGACCTGCCGCACGCAAGCTCACTGAGGACGAAAAGCAGGGCAAGGCTCAGAAGAAACCAGAAACCACCGCACAAAAAGACGTGCCACCGCCTGCAAAACAGCCTGCAACCAAGGGCGAGATCATACGCCGCGTAGTGCTTGTTGTTGCTGTAATCGTCATGGTCTGCTCCGCTGTTTACCTTGCTTATGAGTGGAAGCTCGGCAACGACAACAAGCGCCTTGAAAGCGAGCTCTCCAACCTCGCACCGAGTGAAACACAAAGCACCACACAAAGCACCACGCAAAGCCCCGATGCTCCGCCGCAATCAACCGAGGTTGAAACAACACTTTCACCTGCAGAGCGCTTTGCTCAGCTCAAGGCGGAAAACCCTAACATAAAATATCCCGACAATCTTCAGCCGAAATACGCTGAATATTACACCAAAAATCAGGACTTCGTCGGCTACCTTTCAATCCCCGGTCTTGACATCGGCTTGCCCGTTGTACAGGGTAATGACGACAGTACCTACCTCAACAAGAATTTCTACGGCAAGTCAACGAAATACGGCTGTCCCTTCGTGTCCTACCTCAACAACATTGAGCCGCTTGACAGAAATACCGTCATCCACGGCCACAACATGAAGAACAACACCATTTTCGGGCCGCTGATGAAATATAAAACACTTGAAGGATACAAAAAAGCTCCCGTCATCACCTTCAACACGCTTTACAAGGATTATCAGTGGAAGGTCATCGCCGCGTTTATCACAAACAGCAAGGCGGAGGACGACAACGACTACACCTTCCTTTACTATTATACCTCTGTGGGCGATGCCGCCTACGCGGAATATTTTAAGGCACTCGAAGTCAGAAGCCTTTATTCCACGGGTGTTGACGTGCTTCCCACAGATAAGCTTCTCACTCTCTCCACCTGCTCTTATGAGTTTGATGATGCGCGCTTTGTTGTTGTGGCAAGGCTTGTGCGTACGGGTGAAAGCCCCGAGGTTGACACCTCACTTGCAAAGGTCAACCCCAACCCCAAGTATCCTCAGGCATACTACGACAAGAAAAAGATTAAGAATCCCTATGGCGATGCATACAACTGGACGTTCTCATAAAATTCAGGTTTTGTGATAATGCACCACAGTGTGTGGAGAAAATTCACTCTGCACCGTTTCGTAATACGGGCATCAGCAAAGGCTGAACCGCCCACAATAAAAAGGACATTCCGTGTCCTACGGAGGAAACACTATGTTAAAGCTACTGACACTGCAGAGTCCGTCAAGCTTTTCGGCGGATGCTCAGTACAGAATACAGTCGCGTATGGAGCATTACGGGCTGTATGAGGACAACGTTGCCGTTTTTGCGGATGCACAGTCGCTTCTTGACGAAGCACTCATCTCACTTGAAGACGGCTTTGACGTTATCCTCGCCGCAGACAACGATGCTTTCATTGACGTGAAGCACCTTGTTTCAGGCAGACTCTTAATTGAAGAAGAACAGAACGCCGACATCACCGAGGTTGTTGCAATGCTTCTCAGCGGCGGCTTTTCGGAGCCGATTGACCTCAATGCGCATGCAACAATGCCAAAGGGGAGCATCCCGCTGATTTCCAACGACGGACTTTACAGCGGCTTCGGCTACGCAACGGGAATCAAAAACACCCGTATCTTCCTTGTACCGCTTGATTATTCAAGAACAGACAGCGTGCTCGATGCTCTTATTGCTGAGTTTTTCGGCAAGCCTGACGAATCCTCACGCGCTGACACCAAGGAGATACCCGAAGAAATTGAAGAAACCGATTTTGACTTCCTGCCCGAAACGGAAAAGCTCATATATTCACTTGTTCAGCAGAACAGGCGCATCGCCTTCTCCCAGGGTGAGGCAACTCAGCTTCTGCTTCCGCTTGTGCCGCAGGTTAAAGGCTTTGGTGAGGTGGCTTATTTCATTGACGAAAACCGCTCAATCGAGCCTGACGATGACGTGCAGGTTATGCTTGTGCGCAGGGCACACGACTGTGTGAGCCGCACCTTTGCGGATTACGGTGTTGCCGTATCCGACGTGATTGCAACCGACTACGACAACAGGAGCGTTTACGCGGTATACGTTGCCGTTGTTGACAAGGCCGGCGCAAAGGTGAAAAAAATCACCACGGAAAACACGGCAGATATTCCTCTGCTGCTTCCGCACGCAGTGTCACTTGTGCTTGAAACAATGAACCGCAAACTTGCGGAGGTTGCCGCGTCAAACATCTCCGCTGAAAGAGGCGACGATTTTGACAACGAGGACAAGCCCGTTGCTCCGCTTAAATCAAGCATGTTCCTCGTCACTCTGCTTGTGGCTCTGGTTGCCATCGGCTCTGCGGTTTTCCTTGCCGCAAGCTACATCGGCGGCGCACCCACAACCACGGCACCTTCACTGTCAACCCCCGTTGACGTGCCGCCCATTTACACCACAACTCAGCCCTCAACAAGCGAAACTCAGCTTCCAACGGGCACAACTGACCCGCTTCTCACCACCGACCCGAACTATTCAAAACCTGCTGAGCCTACGGCTTCTCAGGTTGCTCAATCAAGCACCGCACCCTCGGTATCATCCGAAAGCGGTACGTTCACGTTCTACGTTTTCGGTTACGGTCACGGCACAGGTCTCAGCCAGGAAGGCGCAGAGCACTGGGCAAAGCAGGGCTGGAATTACGCTGAAATCCTCACCAATTACTACTACGGTACGACACTTGTTCTTGGTGAGCCCTGCCCCGAAACAGTAATCTATGCGGGCAGCGAATACAAAATGCGCGACTATCTTGCAACCGCGCTTGAAACGGAAATGGGCGCAGGCTTCTCAAAAGAGGCGCTGAAAGCGCAAGCAGTTGCCCTTTATACCTACGCGAAGTATTACAACTTCAACGTTTCCTCAACGGGCCACGGCTACGGCAAAGCTCCCTCTCAGGCGGCTTACGCGGCAGTTGATGCGGTTTACGGTCAATACCTGACATATAACGGCTCAACGGCGCTGACTCCCTTCCACGCAATCAGCGCAGGTAAAACAACCTCTTATTATAATGTATGGGGCACAACCTCAATACCTTACCTTGCAGGCGGCAGACCCAGCTACGGCGACTACGATGCCAAAGACTTCAGCACAAGCTACACAATTTCAAGCGATGAGCTCAAGAGCCTTGTGAAGTCCCGTTGCAACGTTGACCTCACGGGCGACCCGTCACAGTGGTTACAGATTATATCCCACGATGCCACAATTGACGACGACACGGGCTACGTTTACAGCATCCGCGTAGGCAGTGAGATTTACACGGGTTACAAATTCCGCTGCGACGTAATGGCAGGCACCCTTCGTTCACACTGCTTCAAATTTGTTTACACACCCAACGCATAATTAACCCGCGCGCAATAATCTGCAGGCAGACTTCACGGGCACTGACACGGCGAAAGCATGAAAAACATACGCGCGTTATTCGTCAGTTGTACCGCATGAACTCCGCAGTTATCCCACAACTGTTGAACAAATCCGCAACCGCGGTTTGAAATTATCAAAAATATACTATTTATAAAGGAGAAATTCACTATGGCACTCGTAACAACAAAAGAAATGTTTGAAAAAGCCTACAAGGGCGGCTATGCCGTCGGCGCTTTCAACGTAAACAACATGGAAATCATCCAGGGTATCACAAGAGCCGCTAAGAAGCACAATGCTCCCGTTATCCTTCAGGTTTCCGCAGGCGCAAGAAAGTACGCTTCCCACGGCTACCTCGTAGCAATGGTTAAGGCTGCTGCTGAAGAAACAGGTCTCCCCATCGCTCTGCACCTTGACCACGGCCCCGATTTCGAGACCTGCAAGGCTTGCATCGACGGCGGCTTCACCTCAGTTATGATTGACGGCTCACACCTTCCCTATGAAGAAAACGTTGCCCTCACAAAGCAGGTTGTTGACTACGCTCACGCACACGGTTGTGTTGTTGAAGGCGAACTCGGTCAGCTTGCAGGCATCGAAGACGACGTTAACGTAAGCGAAGAAGACGCTAACTTCACAGATCCCGACCAGGTTTACGACTTTGTTACAAGAACAGGCGTTGACTCACTTGCAATCGCCATCGGCACAAGCCACGGCGCATACAAGTTCAAGCCCGGCCAGAAGCCTCAGCTCCGCTTTGACATCCTCAAGGCAGTTGAAGAAAAGCTCCCCGGCTTCCCCATCGTTCTCCACGGTGCTTCCTCAGTTAACCAGGAAGACGTTAAGACAATCAATGAATTCGGCGGCGAAATGCCCGACGCTATCGGTATCCCCGAGGATATGCTGCGTGAGGCTGCTTCAATGGCAGTTTGCAAAATCAACGTTGACTCCGACATCCGTATTGCAATGACAGCCGCAGTCCGCAAGCACTTTGCTCAGAATGCAAAGCACTTTGACCCCAGACAGTATCTCACACCCGCAAGAGATGCTATTGAAGGCGTTGTTTCACACAAAATTGAAACCGTACTCGGTTGCGCTGACAAGGCATAATTAACACGGCTGAGTTGTTTTATTGCTCGGGTGCTTTGCACCCGAGCTTTTGCAGTGCGAGAGTAAATGCAGATTCATTCAGATTGATTGTTTAACGCCCCTTCCGACAGACTGCGTCTGCCACCGTCCCCTATTAGGGGAAATGTCTGCAAAGCAGACAAAAAGGTGCCCGTTCACGGAGTGAAAGCTGTCACGAAGTGACTGAGGTTAAACTGCCCCTTCCGACAGACTCCGTCTGCCACCTTCCCCTGAAGGGGACGGCTTGTCGAGGCTCACCCCTTTAGGGGGAGATGTCACGAAGTGACTGAGGGGGTAAAACAAGAGGTAACTATATGGAACATATCAAGCGAAATCTTAAACTGAGTGACAGAGCAAAAGACCTTCGCAAAAATATGACACCTCAAGAAAAACACTTGTGGTATGATTTCCTTTCAAAGTATGAAACACGTTGGTACAGACAACGCATAATCGATAACTTCATCGCTGATTTTTACTGTTCCGGCGCAAAACTTGTTGTGGAACTTGACGGCGCACAACACTTTGAAGAAAATGCATTGGCGTATGACAAAGAAAGAACGCAGATTCTTAAGTGCTATGGCATTTTGGTAATACGCTTTTCAAATTATGAAATAGACACAAATTTTAATGGCGTGTGTATGGAGATTGACAGAGTTGTTAAAGATAGGTTGAGGTGATTAAGCCCCTTCCGACGGCTTCGCCGCCACCTTCCCCTAAAGGGGCAGGCACACAAGGCTCACCCCTTCAGGGGGAGCTGTCACGAAGTGACTGAGGGGGCAAGGCTCGCTACGCTCGCAGTGAAATAGCTTCGCTATGAAATTTTTGCTTCGCAAAAGTGAAATTCGCCTGCGGCGAGTGAAATATGCCTGCGGCATGTGAGTTATTTGTAGGGGGCGACGTTGCAAAGAAAACAGACCACCTTACATAGCCTTCCCCTGTGAGGAAGGTGGCACGCGGCAGCGTGACGGAAGGAGAGTAAAGCCCCTTCCGACGGCTTCGCCGCCACCTTCCCCTAAAGGGGCAGGCACACAAAGGCTCACCCTTTAGGGGGAGCTGTCACGAAGTGACTGAGGGGGCAATTATAACCCCTTCCGACAGACTCCGTCTGCCACCTTCCCCTAAAGGGGCAGGCACACAAAGGCTCACCCTTTAGGGGGATCTGTCACGAAGTGACTGAGGGGGCAAGCATAACCCCACGCACCGTCTCGGCGCGCACCTAAAAGTTATTACTCTGCAAGTCGGCATGGCCTGCGGTGCCAACCGCCGGCATGGTGTGCGGCACCTGCCGCCGTGCGATAATTTTTCTTTGAACGACCTGTGGGTCGTCAGAAAAATTTTTATCGGATTCTACGGCGTTTCAGCAAAAATGAGTTTAATACAGTGATAAAATGTGTTAAAAAGTCACTTGGAAAAGTGAAGTTTTAAGACGGTTTATCAAAATCTACACGAAAGGGCAGGCGAAAATGCTTTTTTCGCCGTACGGTTGCACTTATGCATTATTTTGCCAAAGATTATGACGTTGCAGTTATCGGCGCAGGTCACGCAGGCATTGAAGCCGCACTTGCCGCCGCACGTCTCGGCTGCAGTGTCTGCATTTTCACAATCAATCTTGACTGGGTCGGCAACATGCCGTGCAACCCCTCAATCGGCGGCAGTTCAAAGGGTCACCTTGTCAGGGAGATTGATGCGCTCGGCGGTGAAATGGGCAAAGCGGCAGACCTCAACACCTTGCAAAGCCGCATCCTCAACCTCGGCAAAGGCCCTGCAGTGCACAGCCTCAGAGCACAGATTGACCGCAGAGGTTATTGCGCAACGATGAAGCAAGTGCTTGAAACTGAACCTAACCTCGAGCTCAGGCAGGCTGAAATTGTTGACATTGTTAAAACGCAGGACAATAAGTGGCTACTTACAACAATGCTTGAAGCAGAATATACCGCAAAGTGCGTGGTGCTTGCAACGGGCACTTTCCTCGGCGGCAAGGTGTACGTCGGTGACGTGGCGTATGCTTCGGGCCCCGACGGCATGTTCCCGTCAAATCAGCTTTCAGCCGCGCTGACAAAGCTCGGCATAAAAACCCGCCGTTTCAAAACGGGCACACCGTCGCGTGTCAACCGAAGAAGTGTTGACTTTTCTCGGCTTGAGGCACAGACGGGCGACGAAAGGGTAACACCGTTTTCTTTTGACACAACCTTCACTCCGCGCAACGACGCGCTTTGCTACATAACCTACACCAATGACGAGACGAAGCGCATTATTCTTGACAATCTGCATCGCTCACCCTTATACAGCGGCAAAATTGACGGCACCGGCCCGCGCTATTGCCCGAGCATTGAGGATAAAATTGTGCGTTTCTCTGAAAAGCCGCGCCACCAGATATTCATTGAGCCATGTGGAGACAATACCGAGGAGATGTATCTTCAGGGACTTTCCTCGTCTTTGCCCGAGGATGTGCAGCTTGCTTTTCTCAGAACGATACCCGGCCTTGAAAACGTGCAAGTTATGCGTACCGCGTACGCCATTGAATATGACTGCATCGACCCTCTTTCACTTGATGCATCGCTTGAATTCAAGGATTTCGACGGTCTTTTCGGTGCAGGACAGTTCAACGGCTCAAGCGGATACGAAGAAGCCGCCGCGCAGGGCCTTGTTGCAGGCATCAATGCCGCAAACAAGTGCCTTGGCAGAGAGTGCTTCATTCTTGACCGCGCAAGCTCATATATCGGCACGTTGATTGATGACCTTGTTACAAAAGGCTGCTCCGACCCGTACAGAATGATGACGTCGCGCTCAGAATACCGCCTTTTGCTTCGTCAGGACAACGCAGATTTACGTCTCACCGAGCTTGGTTACAAGGCCGGGCTTGTAAAAGAGGAAAAATATCAGCGCCTGCTTGCAAAGAAAGCCATGATTGCCGAGGAGCGCAAACGCGTTGAAAAGGCGTCCGTACCGCTGAGTGAGGAGCTCAACGCCTTCCTTGTTTCACGTGAAACATCAGCGCTGAAAACGGGTTGCAAGCTTGTGGAGCTTATTAAGCGCCCTCAGCTTGACTATGACAGCCTTGCTGACTTTGACCCAACTCGCCCTGAATTGCCGCGTGAGGTTACACAGCAGGTTGAAACTGAGATTAAATATGAGGGCTATATCACACTCCAGCTTGCAAAGGTAGCTGAAATGAGGCGACTTGAGGTTAAGGCTCTGTCACCCGATACTGATTACACCACAATCAGCGGACTGCGCATGGAAGCTCAGGAGAAGCTCAACAAGGTTAAGCCGCTCAACGTCGGTCAGGCATCAAGAATATCGGGAGTTAACCCCGCAGATATCTCTGTTTTGCTTGTCTGGCTTGCCAAAAACGGCAGATAATACACTATATATAATAGAAAGGGATAAATATGGGTGCTTATTGCGTAGATACTTTAAAGTCTGAGCTTGACAGGATTGGCGTGAGCATTGATGAAAACGCATTTGAAAGGCTTGATATTTACGCCGCGTTGCTTAAAGAAAGAAACGAGCAGGTGAATCTGACCGCAATCACTGATGAAAGGGGAATTGCGCTGAAGCATTTTGCAGACAGTCTTTCTCTGCTGAGTGCGGTTGAGCTGAAAAAGGGCGAAAAAGTTATTGACGTGGGCACGGGCGCAGGTTTCCCCGGTGTTGCTCTTCTTATTGCACGCCCCGATATTGATATAACCGTGCTTGACGGCACAAACAAAAAGCTCGACTTTATCCGTGACGTGCTCAAAGAAACGGGGCTTACCGCCAACGTACTGCACTCACGCGCTGAGCTTGCCGCAAAGCAGAGCGAATACAGAGAGCAGTTTTCACTTGCAACTGCACGCGCCGTTGCCGCACTGAACGAGCTTTGCGAGTTCTGCTTGCCGTTTGTGAAGCAAGGCGGCATCTTTGCTTCAATGAAAGGCGCCAAGGCTGACGAGGAGCTTACCGCGGCTAAGAAGGCAATTCACGTCCTCGGCGGCCAGGTGAGCAATGTAAAACAGCTTGAAATCACAGATTGCGGCGAAAGAAGCATTATTTTAATCAAAAAGACGTCGCAGACTTCGCCAAAATATCCGCGCGCATCGGCACAGATTGCCAAACGCCCTCTTTAAACATCAAATATCACACTGTACGGCGTCGATTGACGTCGTACGTTTTTTGTGGACAAACTCCCCTGCTTATGTTATTGTTTTTTCAAACAGACAAGCAGGGGAGTTGCTTCTGCGGAAAGGCTGAAGATGACCACGAGTGAAAAGGAAAGCCGCATAACAGCGGCACAGATACTTTTGATACCGAACGACAAGATATATCCCAACCCGAATCAGCCGCGCAAGACCTTTGACCAGAGTGAGCTTGTCAATCTTGCCATCAGCATACGCATGAATGGCATTATTCAACCGCTGACGGTGCGTGAAACCGAGCACGGTTATGAGCTGATATCGGGCGAACGGCGTTTGAGGGCATCACGCCTTGCCGGCATGGCGTGTGTGCCGTGTATTATTGTGGATGCAAACGACCTTAAATCTGCAGTGTTTGCACTGATTGAGAACCTGCAAAGGCAGGATCTGGGCTTTTTTGAGGAAGCGGTTGCAATTCAGCGCATGATTGATGAATACAACGTATGCAGAGACGAGGTTGCGCGGCTCATCGGCAAGTCACCGTCTACGATTTCAAACAAACTGCGGCTTTTATCCCTGCCGTGTGACATTCAAGTGAGAATCTGCGAGCACGGGCTGACAGAGCGACATGCGAGGGCGCTTCTCAGGTTGCCGCACGCGCTCATGCACGATACGCTTGAAAAGGTGATTGAAAAGGACATGAACGTACGGCAGACAGAAGAGCTGGTTGAATCCTTACTGCAGAACGAGCTGAAGCCGAAGCGGCAAACCGTGCGGATGTTCAGCGACGTGCGAATATTTGTGAACACGGTAAACAAGGCGATTGACACGATGAAAAGTGCAGGTATACCTGCAATATGCAAGCGGCACGACACAGACGAGGCTTACACGTATGAAATCATTATACCGAAGAAGAAGCCTTTCAAAAACTGAGTTATCCCACGGGATGAGCCCCTTACCATATCTTTCTCTTCACAACGGCGGAGTCGACAAGGTCGGCTCCGTTGTTGTTTCACGTGAAACATTGACATTTGAGGGGACGGGGGATATAATATGCGTGCGCGTGGTCGCGCAGACCATGCCGGCGGCCGGTGCCGCACACCAAGCCGGCGGCCGGTGCCGCACACCAAGCCGACCAAAAGAGAGAAAACTTTCAGGTTTTCGCCGGGACACAGTGTGGATAATAAAAGTATAATTAATATTCGGATGTTTCCGATGTAGGCCGAGGGCGCGAAGCGACCGAGGCAAACGCGGGGTGAAACACCGCGAGGTTTGCGGCTGCAAACCGAATCCGCCGCCGCATCGGGTTACACCCGATTGGCTTTCCGCGCCGCCCGAAGCTCTGCCTCGTTGCAGCCGTGCCGCCGAGCGCGGAAACCTGTGTGCTTGCGAAAAACACCGCACCGCGCGTTGCGGCAGAGCTTTTTTCTGAAAGTACCACTCCGCGCGCTGCCGGCAACCGAGCAAGCACACGCGGCGGCGGTGCAGCGTCCGGTGCCACAGACCATGCCGACCAACAGAGAAATAACTTTTAGGTCAACGCCGAGACGGAAAGTACAAATGTGATATATGTCTGCGGTATGTGAATGTCATTTCCGACGGATTTGCTGACTAAGGGGCAAGCAACCACTCTGAACTAACAACAAATCACCCGAAACGTCGTGTGAGTGTTTTAATATATGACGCTTAATGAATAATGAATGATGAATAATTGGATGCTTCGTAGGAAGCGGTGTTTTTGACTGACTGTTTTAACCTTAAATCACGCAAAAAAAGAACTGCCTTTGCAGACAGTTCTCAACTTGTTGATTATGCTTCGTCGCCTGTTGCGTCTTCGCTGTCGTCAGTCTTGGGGAAAATGCTGAAGATGATGTCGAAAACTTTGGTGAACCAACTCATAATCTGTTCCCATACTGATTTGAATCTTTCAAGATCGAGTTCCATTATGTATACCTCCAAAAATATTAACTGTTAATTATGAAAAGAAGATTGTCCAGAAGTATTCAAAGATGCGGTTGATTCTTTCGAAGATTGATTCGAAGAAGTTAAGAAGAGTCTGGCCGTTTTCTTCTCTGGCTTCAAAAACTGCGATATATGTGGTGTTTTTGGTTGCCTTGGGGAGCTGATCTGATGAACGGACTTTGCCTGTTTCTTCATCTTCCCAACCAACGAAATAGTAAACCAGATTGTCTTCGCCTTCATAGCTGTCGGGTTCCTGTGCGGCACCAATCAGTGCAAGGTCTGTGCCCTTGGGATATACACCGTAGTGAAGCATGGTTTTCTTTTCGGGTGAGTAGAAGTAGATTTCGTATGCGGTTACGTCAACGATGGGTTCGTAGGCTGCGGCTGCGCATACGGTGAACACGGATGCAAGCATCAGCACTGCGAGGATAATTGATAATGCCTTTTTCATGATAAAACCTCCGAAAGTTTAATTTGTACTCATACAGAGACAATATTTCATTTGAAGTATAATTCATTTCACCGTGGTTGTCAATTGAATTTTATGAAATAACTTTGTATAGCGTGAATTTTTGTTACATACGCAAAAATGAGCAAGCATTTGTTTATACAATATGACGGGGTAAATAAGTGTGTTTTTTCGGTTGAGTTTTGCTTTTGAATTTGATGTTTTTATTATTTGTACGTTCTTTCGGTTTGTGTTTTTGAATATTTCACAACACGTGTGCGCATAATAAAACAAAAACAAACGGAGGTTAATTATGTCAGAATCAGATACCGTAAAACTGCTTAAAGAATGTGACGCAGGCACAAAAACCGCTGTTAATTCAATGAAAGAAGTGCTTGAAAAAGTTAAACGCGCCGAACTGCTGACACTTTTGACAGACAGCATTGAAGCACACGAAAAGCTTGGCACAAAGGCAAATGAAATGCTCAGCGAGGACGGCGAAAGCGGCAAAGAGCCTGCGCTTATGGCAAGGGCGATGTCCTGGATGAAAACAAATTTCAAGCTTCTTGAGAATGACTCTGATGCAACAATTGCAGGGCTGATTACAGACGGTTGCGGCATGGGTATCAAGCAGCTCAGTGAATATCTCAACCAATATCCTACCGCTGACTCAAGGGCGGTTGCAATTGCAAAGGATGTTATCAAAGAAGAAGAACGGCTGGCAAAGGCACTCAGAGAGTATCTGTGAGGAAGGTGGCAAGCGGCAAGGCTCGGCTTCGCCTCGCAGTGATATATGCTTCGCATGTGATATACGCTTCGCGTGTGATATTCGCCTGCGGCGAGTGATATATGCCTGCGGCATGTTACAGCCCTCTCCGACGGCTACGCCGCCACCTCTCCCAA
>JAZNQF010000082.1:0-2738 GCA_045590055.1 Acutalibacteraceae bacterium | reverse complement strand
ACAAACGAGACAAGAACTCAGAATCTTTTTGGAAAGGGAAGGTATCGACGTATGAAAAAAGATGACTATTGGTTTGAAGCAATGACACAAATAAGTGATGAAAAAATTGAAGAAGCCGCTTCTTACAAGCCGCGAAAAAATATGATTACGTGGAAAAAGGCATTGGGTCTTGCGGCGTGTGTTGTGCTGGCGGTTGCGGCAACAGCTTTTGTGAACAGTGCCGAAAATGGACTTTTCAAAACTCAGCGGGAGACAACAATCCCACCTTATACATCACCTCTGACTACCGTACCTGCAGTGCAGACTACAATCGTCACGGGTGAGACGGGCGGTGTTCTGCCCACCTCAACAGAAGGTGAGACGCTGCCCGAAAACATTGTTGCGCCTACGGATTGGACGAGTATGTCAAATACGCAGCGATATCCTCAGGTGGAATATGACGGCAACCGCTATTGTTTTGACTATACGTTTCTTGCGCAGAATCAGCTTGAAACTGTGCTGCAGGACGACGTGAGTATAAGCGGAACCGATGTTCTGACGCAGACGGTGCACACAGAGACGGTTACTCTGTATAAAATCAACGGCATATCCTCAAAGCTTGCCGTAGCGGTTAATTTCAAGGATTGGGAAGCGGAAACATACTGCGTATATTTCAATCAGGTTTATACACCCGCTGACTCTGTTGAATTTGCCGCAGACATATCTCTGGAAAGTGCGGAGTGTCCGCGGGGCGTGTCACTTTTTGTTGAAATTGAAAAGGACACACGCTATTACAGCGGTGACACCGTAGCTCAGAAGCTTTATGAACTGCTGAGCACAAACCGCTGCATTCCCGTGAATCCCGCAACGGTGGAATCGTCTGATTATGATTCGTGTGTATTGGTTACGCTTTCAACAGAGTGTATGAATTTCTTTGTTCAGGTATCATCAAACGGAATTGTGAGTTTCAGCACACACACTTTGGTGATTGAGTTTGACATCGGAAAAGAAGTGTGCAATGAGTTCTTTGAGTACGTTGCTTCGCTTGAACAGATTGATATGTCGGTTTTCGTTACCGAGGCTTATACTAACGGAACGACAGCTCCGTATAATCCTGACGAGGTGCAGACAACTGCAGAGTTCAGCACCACTGCGGCGCCATCATATACCGGTGATGCTCAGGTCGTTACTTCTGCGGCGTATGCGGGAGAAGAAACAGTGCCTGCATATATTCCGCCGACTGCAGAGGTTACAACCCATGCACCGCTCACGGGGGATATAGTGGTTGTTACCTCAGCGGCGTATGCGGGTGAAGAAACTGTGCCTGCATATATTCCGCCGACCGTGGAGGAGTAACTGCACGCCGCCCGCCGCCGAAATCAGCCGCCGTGGGCGGCTGATTTGTTTTGCCCCACAAGCCGCAGTTGCATGTGAAACCGCGGTTTGTGGAGCAAAACTCAATGTTTGTCTTCGGGGGAGCGCGGCGAAAGCCGCAAAGCTACCGTAGCAGACAAACATTTCGGCGGCGGGCGGTGCATTGAGGTTATATCAACCTATAACAGAAAGAACGCAAAAGCTCGATGCTTTTGCGTTCTTTTATCACCACGTTCTCATAATCTCCGGCTTGTCAAAGATTTCGTCCAACTTCTCAATGAACGGCATGATGTCTGCCGCTCCACCGATTCTGTGGTCAAAAATCAAAGTTAGCGGTAAAACTTTTTTCACGCCGATGTCAACCTCACCCTTTTTGTTGCGGAAAATGAATTCTTCATCCCTGACCCTGCCCATTCCGAAAAGAAAAACCTGAGGATAAAACGGAGGAATATATGTGATGTTCACGTTGAGATTGTCATAAAGTGTGCCCCAATTTGTGAAGCAGACGGTGCCTTCAGTGAAATCGTCTGCCGTCAGTCCTTCGTATTTTTTGCCGCTGCCTGATTTTTTCTTCTTGAATAAATCAGAAAACCTTGCAATTTTACCCTTGCCGAAATACGCGGCGCGGAATTGACTGAAGGTCGAAATAAGCTTACCCTTTGCGGCATACCCAATCATTCTCTGGCGCGCAAGAAGAAACTGCGCCTTTTTCATGTTTGTGATTTTGAGCCTTCGCTTGATATCCTCAAGCTGTTCGGCGGTTTCTTTCAGCGTTTTATCTTCAAGCTGCTTTACTTTAACAAGGAATGTGTCTCCGTTTTCAAGGCAAACCGCCATTGAAACGTCAATGTGCTTCTTGATTATCATTCTGCCGCTTGACGACGTGTGGTTGTAATCAAAATGTGCGTTTAGTCTTGGTGCAACTTTTAACCCTTCAACAAGCAGTTTAATCATGACCGTGTTAAAAGGAAGGGGATAACCGCATTCGTTTTTCAGTCTTACGTATTCATCCCAAAATTTGGTCACGTCGGCATTGTATGTGCAGCTTGTGGGTGGAATCTCACGCTGAGAGTTCACCAATACGTTTGACGTCACTCTGCTTCTGATGTCCATATATTCAACCGTATCACATGCTTCGGGAGCAACCTTTGCTACGCGCATGAATTCTTTGAAGTCCATGTTATCCCTCTTTTTACATCAATTGTATGTTTATTGTATAATAATTCTTCCGAAAAATCAACACACGGATTATACCGTTCACCCTAGGGTGACGGGTATAATCCGAACCCGTTTTTTACAGGTGGATTTCCGTCAATCCTTCGTTAAAATACTCGCAAATCCGTCAAGGATTTGCTGCGTTTTGTGCCTTGGCTCGCCGAAAATCT
>JAZNQF010000081.1:0-7499 GCA_045590055.1 Acutalibacteraceae bacterium | reverse complement strand
TGGTAGAGCAGCGGTCTCCAAAACCGCGTGCCGAGGGTTCAAGTCCTTCTGCCCCTGCCAAAATTAAAAGTCCGAAAAGCCTTGATTTTACTGGATTTTCGGGCTTTTTTCTTATCTCTTTTTGGTTGCGGTTAAGTTGATAAAATGGGGTAAAATAGGCGCATTTCTTACAAAAGTACTCGTCAAAAACCTGCACAATACAGTTGATAATTTTTCATTTATGCGTACAACGCACAGAAACAGCAAAAACAGGGTACAGCCAAATTAGACTGTACCCTGTTTGCTATGTTTTGTATTAAAGTTATGCCTTACACCTTCGTGCAATACTTATCCTTAATGCAAATCCATCCGGCACCGCTTTTCAGGTAACCCCAAGTGCCTTTTGCATTCGTCTTGGAGATAGTGTAAGTGCCTTTGTCGGTAATCTTGCCGACAACCTTGTATGACGTGCTCGGACCTTTGCGGATATTGAGTGACTTAACGTGCACTTTTATAAGAAAGTTGCACGTTTCCTTTGCTTTAAGAATGTTCTTGACCTTTGTTTTGAATGCTACCCACTCAGCTGCATACTTCGTTCCACCTTCAACCTTTACACCTGACTTCGTCACTTCCCTATAAGCCTTCTCAAACTGATGCATGACTCTTTCAAGCTGTCTTGCCTCTTTACTGCCTGCCGTAGCCATTTGGTAAAGATGCTTAACGCTATCCCAAGCCTTTTGGAAGATGTTCTAATTGTTTGTTGCAAGGTGCATCACGAAGTCACCTTTTTGTACACCGCCTTTTTGTTTGACTTCACGTATTATTTTTGTTATAATAACAAATCAAGGTATTGTCGGTTTAAACGACTAAAAATCAACCGTCGTCGGTGTTTTGATTTAATGCCTTTTCGGTGGGTTTCCATTGTACCAGCAGTCACCTCACATACCCATAGATTATGAAAGGATCTCGCTATGAACAACGAAAAACTAAGCAAAAAGAATTGGTTTATTATCACACTCTTCTGCTTTATGGGCGGCATTGCCTGGAATACGGAGAATATGTATTTCAACACTTTCATCACAAATGAAATATACTCCGATGTTTCGCAATCTGCCATTCTCGGCTCCATGGAAGCCACCACGGCAGTTGCCCGTATGGTTGCACTTTCAGCAATTGCGGCGGTGCTCACCACATTTGTAATGGGTGCCTTAAGTGATAAACTGAAAAACCGTAAGATGTTCATTTCCGTCGGCTATATTCTTTGGGGTATGGTAACGGCAACGTTCGGCTTCATAACAAAAGACAACGTTGCAAATCTGCTTAACCTCTCAGACGAAGCAAAAATCCTCGGCTGTACCGTGTGGTTTGTTATTCTTATGGACATCGTGATGACTTTTATGGGCTCAACAAGTAACGATGCCGCTTTTCAGGCTTGGGTAACTGACATCACCGTACCAAAACAAAGGCCGATTGTTGAAACCGTGCTGTCCGTTGTCGGCACAATTTCATCATTTGCGGTAACGGGCGTAGGAAGCTTTGCACAGGCAGGCACAATCAGCTATAAGCTTTTCTTCGGCGTTCTCGGTCTTGTTGTAACGCTTTGCGGTGTGTTGGGACTCTTCCTCATCAAAGACCCTCCCCGTACACTTGAAAGGGAGACCTCGTCAAATTATTGGTCGGATCTGTATTACGGATTCAGGCCTTCCGTAATAAAAGAAAACGCCAGACTTTACCTTGCTCTTTTGTCATTCTGTTTTGCAATCATTTCCTTCCAGGTTTTCTACCCCTACCTTCTTACATACGTCCAATATGTTGTCATCCCCGATAACGGCGGCGTTAACAATCTGTTGAAAGCACCCGTTATAATAACCGCGCTGATTGTTGCCGTTGTGCTCCTTGCATGTATCGTATTTATGCTCAAGTTCTCAACAAAGAAAAAAGGCATCTGCCTTATCGCAAGCGTTATTGTTATGACTTTGGGCTTTCTCCTTCTTTCAACCAGCACCAGCATCTACGTTATTCTTTTGAGCATACTCCCCGTTGTTCTGGGCAATGCAATCATCAACATTCTGTTCGGCGCCGCTGTCAAGGACTTTATACCCGAAGGCAAAGCAGGCTTGTTCCAGGGCATACGAATGATATTTGTTGTGCTTCTGCCTATGGTTATCGGCCCGTTTATCGGTGATATGGCGTGCCGCAGTGCCGCACAAACAATCATAAATGAAGCAAATGCAGAGGTAATTGTTCCTGCAAAAAACATGTTCCTTTGGGCAGGCGTAGTGTGCATATTCGCACTTATTCCGTTGTATTTCCTGACCAAAAAGGGCTTTGAGACCAAAAACAGCAATACCAATGAGGTGGCTATATGAAAAAGTGGAACTTCTATACATCAAAAGAGCTGAAGCCTGAAGGTTGGCTGCGCCGTCAGCTTGAAATTCAGGCAGAAGGATTAAGCGGTAACCTGCACAAGATCTGGCCCGATATCCGCGACAGTGCATGGATTGGCGGCAACCGTGAAGGTTGGGAAAGAGTGCCGTATTGGCTTGACGGCTTCATCCCCCTCGCCTACCTGCTGGAAAACGATGATATGATTGCAACAGTGAAAAAATACATCGATGCAATTATTTCAGCTCAGGATGCCGACGGTTGGATTTGCCCTTGCGAAAAAGAAAAACGTGCAAAATATGACACGTGGGCCGTTCAGCTTATCACAAAAACACTCAAGGTTTATTATGATTGCTCGGGTGACGAAAGAATCCCGCAGGTTATCTACAATATACACAAGAACTATTATGAACTGCTCAGCAGCGGCGAAATCAAGCTGTTCAAATGGGGCAAGTTCAGATGGTTTGAAACATTCATTTCGCTCAATTTTCTGTATGAAAAATACGGTGAAGAGTGGATAAAAGAGCTTGCGAAAATCATAAAACAGCAAGGCTTTGACTATAACACGGCAGTTAACGCCTGGAGAAACCCGAGTCACGTATGGCGCAGTGATACCCACATTGTGAACATAGCCATGATGCTTAAAAGCGAGGCCGTTTCTCACGGCTTGCTGGGTGAGGAATACACCGACAACGCTGAGAAGCTTCGCGCAATTCTTGACCGCCATAACGGCACCGCCTTTGAAGGCTTCACAGGTGACGAGGTGCTTTCGGGACTTGACCCGACAAGAGCAACCGAGCTTTGCGCAGTTGTTGAGCAAATGTATTCATACGAAGAGCTTTTCGCTCACACCGGTGACAACAAGTGGGCAGAACGGCTTGAAATGCTTGCATTCAACGCTTTGCCTGCCACGCTCAGCGAAGACATGTGGACACACCAATACGTACAGATGGTGAATCAGATTGCATGTCAGAGGACATTCATTATGGCTCCGTTCAGCACAAACGGACCCGAAGCACACACTTTCGGTCTTGAGCCGAATTTTGGCTGTTGTACTGCAAACTTCAGTCAAGGCTGGCCCAAATTTGCACTCACACCTTTCATGTATAACGAAGGCTCAATAATCAATGCGGTTATGCTCCCCTGCATTCTTAAGGATGATGCGGTGACAATCAAGCTTGAAACCAATTATCCGTTTAAAAATAAAGTGCGCTATAATATTGATGCAAAAAAGGACTTCCGTTTTGTTGTGCGCATTCCGTCTTTTGCAAAAAATCTTAAGGTTAACGGAGAAAGCACAGCTGTAAAAAACCTTGAATTTGCAATTAAACAAGGTGAAACCGTCATCGAGCTTGACTTTACGGCAACACCGCATTTCAAAAAGCGCCCGCACGACCTTTACGCCTTGCAGATGGGCTCTTTACTTTTCAGTGTACCCATCAGTTATGAAAAGAAAATGCGTGAATACGTAAAAAAAGGTGTCGAGCGCAAATTTCCGTATTGTGATTATCAGTTCATACCGAAAACGCCGTGGAACTACGGTTATTCATCTGCAGATTTTGAAGTAATCCGCAACACCGTAAGCGACATTCCGTTCTCGCAGGAGAAGCCGCCGGTAACCATCAAGGCAAAAATGCAACAAATCAATTGGGGACTTAAATTTCCGTACAAATCTGTGTGCGCAACAGTGCCAAAATCAAGAACACCGATTTCCGATGTACAGGAAGTTGAGCTTTGTCCGTACGGCTGTGCAAGGCTTCGTATGACAGAAATGCCCATCCTTAACAAATTATCATATAACAAATAAACGCACCCATCAACAAATCGAAGGCACAGATTATCAATATAATAACTCCCGTAAAGAATCGTACAAAGCGTTGCGCCTTGTACGATTCTTGCATTAATACCGACCGTTTTACCAACTCGTAGAATGTACACCTCTGCGCGAAAGAAGCGGTCAACTTACATTTTTCCGCCAATTCTAAATTTTACTGTTTGCAATTTACAACTTTTTCATTGTGTGCTAAAATATAAGCATCTTAAAAATAAGGAGTACATTATGGATTTTTTAAAGCTTGCAACTGAAAGGTATTCGGTACGCCAATTCGCAGAAAAGCCCATTGAAAAAGAAGTGCTTGACAAAATTCTTGAAGCAGGCCGCATTGCACCAACCGGCTGCAATTATCAGCCGCAGAGAATTCTTGTTATCAACAGTGACGAAACACTTAAAAAGCTCAAAGAATGTACACGTTGTCACTTCAATGCCCCTTGCGCATTACTTATCTGCTACAACAAGGACGAATGCTGGACAAGACCCTATGACGGCAACCAAAGCGGCATTGTTGATGCAAGCATCATCACAACACACATGATGCTTCAGGCATGGGAGCTTGGTGTCGGCTCAACGTGGGTTATGCATTTCAACCCGTTCAAAATACGCGAAGAATTTGCAATACCCGAAAGCATTGAACCTGTTGCTCTGCTTGTTATGGGTTACCCTGCACCCGATGCAGTGCCGAATGAAAGACACACAGTTTACAGACCTGCTGAAGAAACAGTTTTCTATAACAAACTTTGATTGCCATATAAGGAGCTGAGCTGATGAGCGCGATTATCAGGTACATCATCAACATGTTGCCCTACATGCTTGTGAGCATACCCGTTTATGCAATTGCAAGGACGGTTTATATTAAAAGCAGAAAGCTCACCTTCAACAAATGCCGCGAGGCAGCTTTGCTTGTCTTTGTATCATTCCTCACAGGGCTTGCTTCACAAACGGTTATACCTAAGTTTGAATTCGGGGTCAACGGATTCGGCATTGTTCAAAGCGGTGTGCACACAACAAACCTCATCCCGTTCAAAGTGTTTGTTCAAACGTATAACGACGTTTTCGTTCATGGAAACATCAATTACTTTTTGATAAACTTCCTCGGAAACATCGTAATTTTTATGCCCATCGGATTCTTTGTTGCGCTTTTGTGGAAGGTGTCGGGCAAAAGAGTTGTTGCAACAGGCTTTCTTATTTCACTGTTTATTGAACTGAGCCAGCTCTTTCTTGCAAGAGGCACCGACGTTGACGACCTCATATTAAACACCACGGGCACGATTCTGGGCTTGCTGATATATAAAGCTTTCAGCAAAGCATTTTCAACTTTTTCCGCAAATTTCAAAGCTTCCGAGCGAAAGGCTGAATTATGATTATTCTTATCACGGGCGCATCACACACAGGTAAAACACTGCTTGCGCAAAAATTGCTTGAAAAGTATAAATATCCTTATCTGTCAATTGACCACTTGAAAATGGGGTTAATACGCAGCGGCAACACAGCACTCTCCCCTCTCAGCGACGATAAGGCTCTCACTGACTATCTGTGGCCGATTGTGCGCGAAATAATTAAAACCGCCATTGAAAACAAACAGAATCTTATTGTCGAGGGCTGCTATATTCCTCTTGATTGGGCTAAAGATTTTGACGGCGAATACCTTAAAAGCATAAAATTCTGCTGCCTTGTAATGAGCGAGAAATATATAACAGAACACTTTGAAGATATTAAAAAGTATGCAAACGTCATTGAAAACCGACTTTGCGATGATTTAACTGTAGAAAGTGTGCTTGATGACAACGCGCGGTTTCTTGCGCTTGCAAAAAAGCACAACGCCCAATACACACTTATTGACAATGAATACGAAATTCCCTTTTGCGAGGTAAGCTATGACGACTAAACTCTTTTTACAAGCGTTGTTAAAATTCACCCTCGGTGTTGTTCTTGTGGGGGTGTTGATATTTCTTCCCGCGGGCACGCTTGCGTTTTTCAACGGTTGGCTTTTTATGGGCATCCTTTTTATTCCGATGTTCGTTGCAGGTATCGTCATGATGTTCAAGAATCCCGATCTCTTGAAAAAGAGGCTCAATGCAAAGGAAAAGGAGGGTGAACAAAGCCTCGTGGTTAAGCTCAGCGGACTGATGTTTATTGCAGGCTTTGTTGTTGCAGGGCTGGACTATCGTTTTGGTTGGTGTCCTCTGCCCCAAGGCGTTGCAATCGGTGCGGCGGTGTTTTTCCTTGTGGCTTATGTGCTTTATGCCGAGGTGCTCAGAGAGAACACTTATCTCTCGCGTACAATTGAGGTACAGGAAAACCAGAAGGTCATAGACACGGGTCTGTACGGGATTGTCAGGCACCCGATGTACAGTGCAACCCTGCTTTTGTTTCTTGCCATGCCGCTTGTTTTAGGCTCGGTGTTTTCATTCATCGTTTTTCTTTTGTATCCGTTGCTGATTGCAAAAAGGCTTAAAAATGAGGAAGCCTTGCTTGAAAAAGAGCTTGACGGCTACCGTAAATACAAACAGAAGGTAAAATACAGACTCATACCGTTTATATGGTAAAGGCGAACAAAGGTGGTTTACAAAATGAGTCCGACGGAGAACGTAAAAATAACGGTTGTACGCAGTAAGCGCAAAACGCTTGCAATTCAGCTCAAGCCCGGTGAAATAATTGCGCGCGCACCGCTTCGCATGAAGGAGAAGGATATCTTTGCTTTCATTGAAGCTAAGCGCGAGTGGATAAGCAAGCACATGGCGGCAATCAACCGTCAGCAACGGCTCGCGGATGAACTGCAACCTTTCACACAGGAGGAGCTGAGCACTCTTGCACTCAGGGCAAAAGCGGTTATACCCGAGCGCGTGAGGTTTTATGCCGCAAAAATCGGTGTCAGCTATAACAACATTACAATAAGGTGTCAGCGCACGCGTTGGGGCAGCTGCTCATCAAACGGCAACCTCAACTTCAACTGTCTGCTGATGCTGCTACCCGATGAAATAATTGACAGTGTGGTTGTGCACGAGCTTTGCCACAGAAAGCACATGGATCATTCACGGCAGTTTTACGCTGAAATATACAAGGTGTTCCCCGAATATGACAGATGCCGCAAATGGCTGAATGAAAATGGCGGAGTGCATCTGAAGCGGATTGCGAAGTAATGAAGCTGAATGTCATTTAACAGCTCAATTCAAAAACCACCTTGCCTTTTTTCACGGCAAGCGATTTGTTCGATGATTTAGAACAGGAAATAAAATAAACACAACTACTCAAAATCTGATAAAAAAGCTCGGAATCCGCAAGTCGGATCGTAGCCATG
>JAZNQF010000080.1:0-73944 GCA_045590055.1 Acutalibacteraceae bacterium | reverse complement strand
TGCCGCAAGCACCCATTCATCCGAAAAGCTTCGGTCATAAAAGAATCCGTTATAATGAAAATAATGTGAGTAAACCGTATTGAGAAGCAAAAACTGCTCTTCAAGAGTGTTGCGGATTTCCTTGTCACAGCCGCGGTCTTCCTGCTCACCGAAAAAGCAGAACATCTCTCTGCTGTCGCGCATATCGGGCATTTCGGCAATTACCCTGCGGCAATCCTCAAAGGTGATGCCGCTCTCTCCTCTTTCAGCCATCGCGCGATAATACTCTATAATTGCGCGCTTTGATTTGATGCGGATTCTGTCGTCCGTACATTCCGACTGAATTCTGTTATATATGGCAACAACCTGAGAAGCTACGGGCGGCAGATCGTCCGAAAAATGCACGAGACAACTTAGTTGTCTTATCAGCACGCGGAAATCGTTGGGAAACTTTTTCTTCAGCTCATCCACAATTTCACACATCAGCTTACTGTCCGTGAGATTGTCATACTCTTTGAGTTTTGCGGCAATTTCTTCTTCATCCTCTGCTTTGTTCACGCCAAACAGTTCATCCATGCTGACGTTGAAAAAGCCTGCAATTTCGGGAAGCATCGTGATGTCGGGGTAGCTTTCGCCACGCTCCCAATTGCTGACACTTTGAAACGTCACTCCGAGGAATTCTGCAAGTGTTTCCTGCGTCAGCTCTTTTTCGCGCCTGAGTCTTTTTATGTTTTCACCTAAATAAATGGTCATTGTAGCACCTCACTCAAACTGATTGACCGGTCTGTACATATAATAACCCACTGCCCGACAAAACACAATAAATCATCCGTTGAACAGAATTCAAGCAACGCTTGAATTTTTAAATCAAAAAGGCAAAAGGTGCCATCCTTTTGCCTGTAAACATTATTCGATTGTTTTTGGTGTTTCAAGCGTCTTCGATATTTCAAGCCCCTTTGCAGTTGAGGCTTCCGCATCAACACTGCCTGAGTTGAAATATGCCTTACCCGTTACGGAAACGTTAAGTACACCTGTGTGAGTTGCACTTTCGGAGTTGAGCTTATCGATTATTCCCTTTGCGAGGCTGAGCTTCTTTTCCGCCTTTGCCGCAGTGCCGACGTGAATCTTGATTCTACCTTCGTAAATGAGATAAAGTGCGTTGCTGTTTTCAACACTGATGCACGTAATGCTGCTGATTTTGCAGTTTTCAGCGGTGGCATAAAGTGAGTTTGCCGTGTTGAGAGCACCTGCGCTTTGCTCGGTCGGCTCAATGATTTTGCCAACCTCTGCAGTTGCAAAACCAAAACCGCGCAATTCGCAAACACCGTTGGGAATCTCACGTTCAATGCGTGAAAGCACCTTGCCGTTTTCGTCGGTGAGAATATAGTTTTCACTGTTGGGTATCGCGTAGCAAGCGTTTGTGTCGGTAACGTTGAGCACCACGGTATCGGGGAACTTCCTTGAAACAACAACCCCACCTACATACGCAAGGTTTTCGTACACCGCGTCGTTGATTGCCTCTTTGTCAATCATCAAAAGGTTTTCACCCTCAACAATGCCGCATACGGCAATAATCTCGTCTGCAGTGTATCTTGTTTCGCCCTCAACAAGCACATTTTCAACGCCGAAAAGCACCGTGAGGCACAGACCGACAGCAATTGCAGAAACAACAGAAACCGCAAGCACACAACCGATGAAGATACTGCGGCGTTTTTTGAGCTTTTTGTTTCTCGCAAGAGCACGGCGACGCTCATCATTCGACATGCCGGCAAATTGCTTTTCAAGTTTTTCCTGCTTTGCCTTACGCCGTTCATTCAGGAGCTTCTGTGCTGAAGAATCACGGCTTTGCTCACGCGAAGCTGTGCGGTTGTTCCGCTCCCTTTGAGCAGAGCGCTGAGCTTGCTGTTTGCGCTGAACCTCACCGCCTTGCCTGCGCACACGTTGCTCCTCATGCTCGTCGGGAGCCTTACGTGAAGCCTGACGGTCGGTTTTATCGCGCCGGATGAAGGGCTTAATGTCTGCTTTTTTCTTCTGCGGTCTCTGCCTTTGTGCAGAGGCGCTTTTTTGTTTACCTACGGGAATTCTGTCGTCAACCAAGGGCTTTTTACCCTTTGCCGCATCCATTTCTTCCTGAGCGGATTTTTCAGGTATCACACCCTGAGCAAGCATACGCCGACGTTCTTCAAACCATTTAAACTGATCTTCGCCGGGATATTCAGGCAAAGGAGGCATTCTGGAATCAGACTGCCCTCTGTTTTCATTATCTTTCATCTTACGTACCTCTAATTATTGATGCACCGATTTGTCTCAGATTATTTTCAAGGCATTCATATCCGCGGTCTATGTGACCGACACCCGTGATTTCCGTTGTGCCGACCGCCGCAAGCCCTGCAACCGCAAGAGCTCCGCCGCCGCGTAAATCCGTTGCAACAACCTTTGCGCCGTAAAGGCGCTCAACTCCGTAAACAACGGCTACCCTGCCCTCAACTTTAATTTCTGCGCCCATACGCACAAGCTCACTGACATGCTTGAATCTGCTTTCAAAAATGTTTTCAACAATGACGCTCGTTCCCCTTGCAACACACGCCATTGCCATCACGGGTGCCTGTGCATCTGTAGGAAAACCGGGATAAGGCATAGTCCGCACGCTTCTGAGCATTTTCGGCCTTCCGCGTGATGTAATTCGCAAGGAGCTTTCACTCACGCAAAGTGCACAGCCTGCCTGCTCAAAAACAGGCAGAATCGGCGTGAGATGGCGGGAATCAATGTTTTCAAGCAAAACATCGCCGCCTGCCGCACAAACAGCCGACATATATGTTGCCGCAACAATTCTGTCCGGTATAACCGTGTGGTGTGCGCCGTGCAGAAACTGAACGCCATTGATAACAACAGTGCCCGTGCCGTCAACAGAAATATCAGCACCGCAAGCATTGAGGAAAGCCGCAAGGTCGTCTATTTCAGGTTCTCTTGCCGCGTTGTTGATAACCGTTGTGCCGTTTGCCGTGGCAGCAGCAAGCATGATGTTTTCTGTTGCACCTACGCTTGGAAACGACAGTGTGATTTCTGTGCCTTTGAGCCTGCCGTTCGAGCAACATTCGATGTTGCCCCAACTGTCTTTGAACGTTACACCGAGTTTTTTAAGCGAGGATACGTGCAGGTCAATTGGTCTCAGCCCGATTTCACAACCGCCCGGTGCAGACAGAACCGCCATACCCGTACGCGCCGTAACTGAGCCGAGAAAAACAATTGACGAGCGCATTTCCCTCATCAGTGTCTCAGGTATATCATAACGGTTTATCGCGCCCGAGTCAATAGTCAACGTATCATTTTGTCGCAAAACCTTACAACCGAGGTGTCTGAGAATCGCCACCGCTGCTTCAACGTCCGTAAGCTCGGGGCAGTTATGTAACACACTCTCTCCTTTTGCAACCACTGTTGCGGCAAGTATAGGTAACAGACTGTTTTTGGAGCCCTGCACCCTGATTTTTCCGCAAAGACTTTTTCCGCCTTCAATAATAAGCTTATTCACAAAAATCAACGCCTTTCAGCTAATAAGTAATCCGTTTTATTCTATGCTGAAAGGCAAAAACAGGTGATTTGTGCCGTATTTAAAAACGGCACCATACACCACGTATAAAAAATTGACGTTGCACCACTCTTTGCACATTGAATATAACAACCCCCGTAATACCGATGCATTACGGGAGTTGAACGTTTTATTTTGCAAGTGACACAATAATGTCTGCTATATCTTTCTTTGCCTGCGGCTTTGCCATGGCAAGCGCATTTTTGCCGATTGCTTCAAGCTTCGCCTTGTCTGACGTAAGCTCGTCGAGTGTTTTTTCAAAAAGCTCTGCTGTGAGCTGTTTTTCTTCAATAATAACCGCCGCGCCGTTGTTTACAAGCGCCATAGCGTTGTGGTATTGGTGATTTTCCGCAACGTTTGGTGAAGGAATAAGCACAGACGGCTTACCCATTGCCTGCAGTTCGCTCAGCGAGCTTGCGCCCGCTCTGCAGATAACAAGGTCTGCCGCAGACATGCAACGCGCCATATCATTGATGTATTCCCTGAGTTCAACGTTATCGCATACGGATGCATCAACGCCTTTTTCCTTGAGCTTGTCCGGTACCCATTTGCCGTACTGTCCGTAGGCATGAATAAAGTGCAGGTTCTTGTTGCCGCTTTTTGCCGCTATGTAACCGACCATCGCTTCGTTGACGGTCATTGCACCAAGGCTGCCGCCCATTGAAAGAATGAGCGTACTGCCGTCTTTAACACCAAGCTCGGCTCTGCTGAAATCCCTGTCTGCCCTGAGCAACTCACCTCTTACGGGTAAACCCGTAACAATGCAGGGATTTTTCGGCTGAAGGTGTTTTTCGGCATCCGCGACGGTGAGCATAACCTTGTCAACAACCTTGGCGAGCGTTTTGTTGGTCACGCCCGGATAAGCGTTCTGCTCGTGGATTGCGGTGGGAATGCCCATTTTTGCGGCCGAACGCACAACGGGGCCGCTGACGTAACCGCCGAAGCCTACAACAACGTCAGGCTTGAAATCCTTGAGAATCTTCTTAACCTGAAACGTTGAAGTAAAAATTAAAAACACAGTGATAATATTTCTAATGATGTTTTGTATGCTGATTTTGCGCTGAAATCCCGAAATTTTGATTGTGCGAAAATCAAAGCCTGCTTCGGGCACAAGCCTTGCTTCCATTTTGTTTGCGTTGCCGATGAAAAGAATTTCAGCATCAGGATAATTTTCGCGGATTTCTCCTGCGGCGGCGAGCGCAGGATTGATGTGACCGCCCGTACCGCCTGCGGCAAAGATTATTTTCATTTTATATATCCCCTTATCTGTTGATGTTTGAGCGCCTTGAAACCGATAGCACAACACCTGTTTCGGCAAGCAGCATCACAAGCGACGTGCCGCCGTAGCTGAAGAACGGAAGGCTGATACCCGTGTTGGGCATTGTGTCTGTTACAACCATGATGTTAAGCGCGGTCTGTATACCTATCTGAAGAACGATGCCCATGCACAAGAGTGCACCGAAAACATCTTTGGTGTTGGTTGCAATTTTTGCTCCTCTGTAAACAAGTGCGGCAAAAAGAAGAATGATTGCCGTTGCCCCCACGAAACCAAGCTCCTCTGTGACGATTGCAAAGATAAAGTCGTTCTGCGGCTCGGAAACATAGAGGTTCTTCTGCCTTGAATTGCCGAAGCCGAGACCGAAGGGACCGCCCGATGCAATTGCGTTGAGGCTCTGGTTAATCTGCCAGCGCTTATCCAGCGGAGAATAGCTTTTGTCCTTCCACGCAACGATTCTCTCGGTTGCGTATTCGGGCAGAATGTCGGGCTTGAGGTAGATTGTGACAACAACCACCGCAACAAGCACACCAACAAGGATGAACCATTTACGTCTTACACCGCCGAGCCACATCATGCTCATACCGATGAGCAGAATGAGCACGGTACACGAAAGATGCTTTTCAAGAAGAATGAACGCGGCGTATATGAGAATAATCATCGCATACAGCACCGTAAGTGCAAAGTTCTGCCTTATAACACCGTTTTCATTGTTGTTCCAGACGGGCCCTAAGTTCTGGTCAAGCATCGCCCTGAAGCAGATTTTGCCGTTACTGCGCATATACTTCTGCGTTCGCGACATTATGAACGCCAACAACAGTATCAGCGTAAACTTGGCAATCTCTGACGGCTGGAAGCTTGCCGGACCTATAGGTATCCAACGTCTGAATCCATCCCTTGCGGGCATGAACAAAACAACAATCAGCAAAACAAAGGTTACGGCAACCGCCAGAAAAGTAAGCCCGCTGTTGTATATGCGGTAGTCAATCTTGCTGACGATAAGCATAATGATTACACCTGCAACCGCAAAAAGTGCCTGCTTTTTTACAAACCAGAAAGCATCGCCATCATTTTTGTAATAAGACGCAGTGTAACTTGCCGAGAACATCATCAGCACACCGATTGTAAGAAGCGCAAGGACGATAATTATGAACGGAACATCCAGCGAGCCGGTGAGTATAAAGCGTCTTTTGAGCTTCCTGAGGTCAATTTTCTGCGTTGCTGTATCTGCACTCATGTTCTGCGGCGCACGCCTTTGCCCGTCGCGATTAACCGACGGTTGACCGTAATTTACGCGCTGAGTGTTGCCTGATGACTGCGCTCTGTGTGCCGTATTGCGACGCAGCGGTGACTTGGCTGACGAAGGTGCTGATGCACCGCGCGCTTGCCTTGTGTTGTATCCTGTGCGACCGCTTTCGTTATATTGCATGTCAGCGCCTCCTTATTTTTCGTTTTAAATAAAGGTAAATCAGATTTTGTATCCGCCGAAATACATCAGCAAAACGCCGATAATGCCACCTATGATGTTAACTGCAGTGAACACCGCAACAACCTTGGTTTCCTTCCAACCCTTCATTTCAAAATGATGATGAATGGGTGCCATGAGGAAAACTTTTTTGTGGCGAAGCTTGATGCTTCCTATCTGTATGACGTCGGACATAGCTTCTATTACATATATAATGCCCACAGGAAGCAGAATTATCGGGCAATCAAGTCCGTAAGCAATTGCAACAACAATGCCGCCCAAGAACATTGAGCCTGTGTCGCCCATCATCACCTTTGCAGGATAATGGTTCCAAATAAGATAACCTGCACATGCACCGACAAGTGCACATGAAAGAATTGTCATTGAGGTGTATTCCCTGAGCATTGCAATAACAGCAAGTGCAACACCTGCTGTGAGTGTAACACTGCCGCAAAGTCCGTCTACTCCGTCTGTAAAGTTAACTGCGTTGATTGCACCGTAGATTACACAAATACCGAAAATCCAGAAAAACCAACCCATTCTGACATTGCCGACGAAGGGAACGAACATTGTGATGTCATTCTGTCCACCCGAAATCCACAAGCCGCTGAGATATGCAGCAATTGCAATAAGCTGAGGGATTGTTTTCTGTATCTCGGTAAGTCCGAGGTTTCGTTTTTTAACAACCTTGATGTAGTCATCGGCAAAGCCTATGAGTGCGAAGCATACTGCAAAAAGGATGCCGCCCCAAAGCTTTGTTATTTCTTTGTTTCTGTCAAAATCAAACTCAGAGAAAAGCGAAAAATCCGTCAGCATGCAAGTCAGTGCGGCAACTGCAACGGCAAGTATAACACCGATGATGAACATGAAGCCGCCCATTGTGGGTGTACCCTGCTTTTTGGCATGCCACTTGGGTCCGATATCAACAAGAATTGTCTGCCCGAATTTGAGCTTGTGAAGAATGGGTATAAGCACAAAGCCGAGAAGTGCCGTTACTGCAAATGCAACCACGGCTGACAATGCCGATGAAGAAAAAATGTTCATTTTTCAGTCCTCCTATTTTGCAGATAAAATTCCTTTTACAATTTCACGTTCGTCATAGTGTATTTTTGTTGTGCCGATTATCTGGTAATCCTCGTGACCCTTACCTGCAAGCAGAACAATGTCGCCCTCCTGAGCAATGCCCATCGCATAAGCGATAGCCTTTGTTCTGTCTGCTTCAACGTGTACCGGAATCGTCACATTTTTCATACCCTCAAGGATATCTTTGATTATTGCATCAGGATCTTCTGTTCTCGGGTTATCAGAAGTGACAACCGCGATATCGGCAAGCTGACCGACAGTTCGGCCCATGAGCGGACGCTTCGTTCTGTCCCTATCGCCGCCGCAACCAAAAACTGCAATAACTCTGCCTTTTTTGTATTTATTGAGCGAGGAAATGATATTCTCAAGTCCGTCGGGGGTATGTGCAAAGTCAATTATAACTCTGTAAGGTGTGTCTGTTTCAACAATTTCTGCTCTGCCGGGTACACCTTTCACGGTTTTCATATACTCACACGCATCGGAGATATCCATGCCGACTGCAACACAGCAGACAATTGCCGCCGCTGAGTTGTAGACGTTGAACATACCGGGCATACATACGTTGACTCTGTTGATTATGCCGCCGTCACCGACGATTGTGTAATCAACGCCCGTATCGTGCAAACGGACGTATTTTGCGGAGAAGTCAGAGTCATCAGACTTTGCGGAATATGTGAACACCTTGCAAGCTGAACCTTCAAGCATTTTATCTTTTGCTTCATCATCATAATTCATTACGGCAATTTTTGACTGCTTGAAAAGCATTGCCTTTGCATCGGCATAAGCCTCCAGTGTACCGTGATAATCAAGATGGTCACGTGTGAGGTTTGTGAAAACTGCCGCCTCAAATTCACATCCTGCAACTCTGCACTGCACAAGTGCCTGTGAGGAAACCTCCATAATGCAGTATTCCGTGCCGCAGTCTGCCATTTTTTTGAAGGTCTGCTGAAGCTCAAACGGTGTGGGAGTTGTGAGTCCTGAGTATTCACGCTCACCGTCAATAATGTTTGTTACTGTGCCGATGAGACCGCATTTGTGACCAGCGGCGCTGAGTATGCCGTAAAGCATGAACGCCGTTGTGGTTTTGCCGTTTGTACCGGTTATACCGATAAGTTTGAGCTTTTCGGCAGGATTGCCGAAAAAGTTTGCACACATGAGGGTGTAAGCCTCGCGTGTGTTTTCACAAAGCACCTGATTTTCAGCGCCCGTGTCTCTTGCCGCAACAATTGCTACGGCTCCTTTTTCGAGTGCCTGAGGTACATAGTTGTGTCCGTCAACGTTTGCACCCTGAGTGCAAACGAAAACGTAACCCTCGCGGCATTGCCTTGAGTCCTCTGTGACACCTGTAATTTCAACGTCCTTGTAATTGCCTTTTGCATCAACGTGCTTCAACAATTCAGACAGCCACATAATATTCCTTCCTTTCGGCGCAGATTTCGCGCTTGTTTTGTATTTAGTCATCGCCCGCGTTGGTGGCGTGGAAATAAACCGTGATGCTTGAGCCTGCCTCAACGCTCTGCCCTGCGGCGATATTCTGCTTATAAGCCACAACCTCACCTGAGTTTGTTGGACCTGAGAATATAACGTTAAGACCGGCGTTTACGCCATTTTTGTTAACCTGAGATACGGTCATACCCGAAAAGTCAGGTACGGTAACCATGTTTTTATCGATGTTTTCTTCTGTGTAAAGAACAATTACACCGTTCACCGGAATTGATGCATTTGATGATGGAATTTGAGAGATAACCTTATCTCCTGAGCCTACAACCTTGGTTGAAAAGCCTTTATTTGCCGCATACTGCTTAGCGTTTGAAACTGTTCTGCCCACAAGGTCAGGTGCGGTTGATTTGAGGCTTGCAAGCTCTTTTGCTGTGTATTCAGGCTCAACGTTGAGATATTCAAGGCTCTGCTCCATAACCTCTCTTGCAATGGGAGCAGCAACCATGCTGCCGTTCTGATACTGCCCTCTCGGCTCGTCAACAACGATGAGAATTGCAATCTCGGGGTCGTCTGCAGGAGCAAAGCAGCAGAAAGAAACAACGTATGCGGTTTTGTCGTCCTGGTCAAGCTTCTGTGAAGTAGCGGTTTTACCTGCTACGTGGTAGCCTGCGATATATGCGTTTTTACCCGTACCGGATGTTACAACCTGCTCCATCATTGCGCAAACGCGCTTGCTTGTTGATTCGGAAACGACCTGCCTTTTTGCAACAGGCTGAGTTGTTGAAAGAATGTTGCCGTCGGCATCAACAGTAGCCTTGACGATGTGCGGCTGCATGAGCGTGCCGCCGTTTGCAACTGCAGAAACTGCTGTGAGAAGTTGGACGGCGTTACACTTGAACGTTTGACCGAAGGAGCTACTTGCTTGATTTGAAACGGTGAAATTGTTTTCATAGTGGATTGTTTCACCCTCTTTGGGTTTGTATTCAGCGGGCAGGTCTATACCCGATGACTCCGTGAAACCGAATGCTTTGAAATATTCATAGAAGGTGCTTGTATCCATCTTTTGGCTGATGGTGATGAAGAACGGGTTGCATGAATTCATGAGACCCTGGGTCATCGTTTGTGTGCCGTGTCCGCTTCTGTTAACGCAGCGGATTGTGTTGCCTGCAACGCGGCAGCTGCCCGTGCACGTGTATGACGTAGATTCGCTTGCAACACCCTCTTCAAGCGCGGCGGCAAGAGTTATAACCTTGAAAATTGAGCCCGGCTCATAGGCGAAGGTTACGTTGTTATTTTTCCACTGTGCATAAAGAGCGTTGGTGCTTGCAGTGTTACGCTCTTGTTCATCCGCAATCAAAGCAATCTGTGCAACAGTTGCCTCGTCGTAGATTTTATAAGCAGAGTTAGGGTCGTACGTGGGCAGGCTTGACATTGCAAGAATCGCCCCCGTGTTTACGTCCATCACAAGTCCGTAAGCACCCTTTGCGTACGTATCTGCAGTACCCTGCACCATAGCTTTTTCAAGGTAGTACTGAATTGTGGAGTCAAGTGTCAGCACAACGCCGGCGCCCTGCTTGGCATCAATGTAGGTTTCGTAATCCGATTCAACCGCGTCCTGATTTGCATTCTGTGCGGTTATGATTCTGCCCGGCACACCTGTAAGTGTGCTGTTGTAATAGCTTTCGATGCCTGCGGCGCCCTCACCGTCTGAGTTGATGAAACCAAGCACGGTTGAGGCAAGCGCTCCGTTGGGATAATAGCGGATTGAGTCCGGGCTGCAGTATACGATGTTACCGTAACCGTTTGAGTCGATGAATTCGGAAAGCTGCGTTTTCTCCGTAGCGGTAATGCGCTTTTTAACAACCTCGTATCTATCCTCAGTGTCGCACACCTTGGCATAGAATTCTTCAAAATCAAGCGAAAGTATGCGTGATACATTTTCCGCAATTTTGAGTCTTGTTTCGTCTGTTTTGATAATGTAAGGAGACATATATACGTTCCATGAATATGAGCTGTTTGCAAGCACATTCATGTTTGAATCGTATATCGTACCCCTGAGAGCGGACACCTGAGTATCCTTGAGCTGTGTTTGTTGAGCATCGGCACGGTACTTTTCTCCGTCAGCAAAAATGATGCGGCCTATGCTTCCGATATTAAAAAGCAGCATAACGACGCAAAGAAACGCCACTATGCCCCAAACACTCTTTTCGAACTTCTTATCTGTTTTTGCCGCCATATCCGTACCTCCTTAGGTTTCCTTGGGTATACATGCAGAAAAACCGCATCTGCTTTTTATGAAAGGCAGGCGGGATATCCGTTTCCGTCTCCCGCCATAGCATGTCAGTTAATTGTATTTTCAGCTTGTTGCTTATATACCTCAATCAGCCTGAGATACCACAATGCTGTTGCCGTCCATAAGGTTTATGTATTCCCAGTCTGCACTGTCGATTTTAATAAGACCGAGCTGCTCAACTGCAACCTGTTCAACTCTGTCGTATGAAACAAGTGAGTTAAGTTTCGCGTTAATCTGGTCGTATTCGCTCTGTTTGAGTTCAAGTGAATATTTAAGCTCCTGAATCTCTCGGTAGTAATTGTCGTTATATGTCATTGCTGCAATGTTGAGTGAACCGAGAATGAACAGGACACAAAGAATCGCAGTAGCTTTGAACCAGCGTCTGTTGCCAAGCTTTTCTTCCTGCTTGCGCTCAGCGAAAGTGAGCTTACGGGGCTTGACAACCGTCATAGAAGGCTCTTTTTCTACCACAGTTCTGGGTTTCGCTTCGTATGCAGTCTGATAGTTCGCACCGAAATAATCCTGAAATTCAAGTCTTTCTGCCGGTTGAGCCATCTTCCCTTACCTCTCTTTTAATAAAATGCCGTTTTATTCAGCTGTCCTGCAAAGGCATCTGAGCCTTGCACTTCTTGAACGCGGATTCTCTTCAATCTCCGCGTCACTCGGAGCAACCGATTTGAAAACAAGTTTTGCTTTCTGTTTATTTCCGCACACGCAAACGGGAAAATCGGGCGGACAAGTGCATCCTTCGCAAAGGGATGCGAATGTTTGTTTTACTGTTCTGTCTTCAAGTGAGTGGAAGGTTATGATAGAAAGACGGCCTTCTACGTTGAGACAGTCGAACATGTCTGTTACCGATGATGCAAGGCGTGATATTTCCTCATTTATGAATATTCTGAGGGCTTGAAACGTGCGGCGGCACGGATGACCGCCTGTCCTTCTTGCGGCCGCAGGGATAGCGGCTTTGACGATGTCAACAAGCTCGAAGGTGGTTTCAATAGGCTTGTGTTGCCTTGCGGTTACGATTTCTTTGGCGATACGGCGAGCAAATTTTTCTTCACCGTATTTGAAGATGATGTTGCTGAGTTCTGCTTCGCTGAGTGTGTTAACTGCATCTGCCGCCGTCATACCCTCTTTGCTCATGCGCATGTCAAGCGGAGCATCGTTGTGGAAGGAGAAGCCTCTTTCTGCCGTGTCAAGCTGAAAGGAGCTTACACCGAGGTCGGCGAGAATGCCATCTACTTTGCTGATACCGAGACTCTGCAGAATATCGCAGATTTCGGAATAGTTGCGGTTGACAATAATCACTCTTTCGTCATCGCCGAAGCGTGCCTTGAGCACCTTTATGGCATCTGGGTCTCTGTCTACACAAATGAGACGGCCTTTGGACGAAAGCTTTGAAAGAATCACAGCGCTGTGTCCGCCACCGCCTGCCGTTGCATCAAGGTAGATACCGTCAGGCTTGATATCAAGTGAATCTATGCTCTCGTTGAGCAGAACACTAATGTGCGAGAATTCCATTTCAGCCACCGCCTTACAGTTGAACGGTGCCGTCGGCTATGCCCATAAGCTTCATTGTGTTTGCTTTGTTAATGGCATACACAACGCGGCGCTGCTGGTCATTCATCTGAGCGAGAAGCTCGTCCTTACATTCAGGGCTCATAATTCTGACAACATCGATTGAGCCGAGGATGCAGACATTTTCTTCAATGCCTGCCTGCTCTTTAAGCTCTGCAGGGATTGTGATTCTGCCCTGATTGTCAATTTGGCCGTTGTAGGTATATGAACCGAAAGCAAGCGTTGCCATGTCGTAGCCGAGCTGATTGCCGTAGTTTTCCATATAATGCTTGAATTGAGCATCAAGCATAAACTCGTTGAAGCACTGCAGATGCGGCATCGGCTCCATAACAAGACGGATTTTGATGTTCCTGCCAAGCTCATCCCTGAAAGAGACCGGCATAAAGACTCGGTTTTTGTTGTCCACAGTATGCAGATATGTACCTGAAAAGCTCATGCCGCACCTCCCTTTGATTTTTGAGCTTTATTCGGGGATTTTTGCATTTGAGTGTACTTGCAGTTTACTTTTATTTACACTTTCACTACACTTACAGTGCACTTGACTTTCCCCTGTGCACCCATTATAACGATATAAGAATTAAAAGTCAATAGTAATAACCAAAAAAAGAGGTGATTTTTTCGCTTATTTTTGCAGTATTTTTCACAGATTTCAGGCGGTCGCCAAAACAACGCCGCCTTATTGTCAACGACGGCAAAAAGCACTGTTTCGGCAGCAATTTCACCCATACGAAAGTGCAGTTACAGCGCAGAAACACCACCGTTAAACCACAAAAAAAGAAAACGGAGAGTCCTGCAATCAAGACTCTCCGTTTATATTGATTTTTTTACGAATAAACGCGCTCAAAAATGCTGAAAAATCAGGCATTCTACTTCGCATCAAACCACGTAAGGCCGCTATGTGCCTCTGCAAGAAGCCGAACATCCATTTTGAATGCATTTTCCATCTCATCGGTGAGAAGTGAAAGAACTTCTTTTTCTTCACTTTCGGGTGCTTCAACAATCAGTTCGTCGTGCACCTGCATGATAATTCTTGCACTCAAGCCGCGCTCCTTGAGGCGCTCATAAACCCTGACCATCGCAATTTTGATAATATCCGCCGCGGTACCCTGAATAGGCATGTTGCGCGCCACCCTTTCGCCGAAGCCTTGAAGCATCTTGTTGGATGCGGTAAGCTCAGGCAGATAACGTCTGCGGTGAAGCAGGGTTTCAACGTAGCCGTTCTCACGCGCGTCAGCAACTACGCGCTCCATATATTCGTTAACACCTGCATAATGTGCAAGGTAACCCTTGATGTAATTGTCCGCCTCTTTGCGTGTAACACCAATGTCTTTGGCAAGCGAAAATGCGCCAATACCGTAAACAATGCCGAAGTTGACCGCTTTTGCCCTGCTTCGCATCAACGGGGAAACCATTGTAACCGGCATGCCGAAAACCTGAGACGCGGTGATTGTGTGTATGTCCGCGCCCTCATTGAAAGCATCAAGCATCACTTTGTCCTGCGCAATGTGTGCAAGCACTCTCAGCTCAATCTGTGAATAGTCAGCATCAACAAGCACGTGACCCTCACGCGCAACGAAAAAGCGCCGCATTTCTCTGCCAAGTTCCGTTCTAACGGGAATGTTCTGCAAATTAGGCTCGGTTGATGATATCCTGCCCGTTCTTGTCTCGGTTTGGTTGAGTGTTGAGTGGATTCTGCCGTCATCGCCTATTACCTTAAGCAAGCCGTCGCAGTAGGTTGATTTGAGCTTAGCAAGCATGCGGTATTCAAGCACATCAGCAACAATCGGGTAATCATACGCAAGGTTTTCAAGCACGTCAGCATTGGTTGACCAACCCGTTTTCGTCTTTTTGCCGCCGGGAATTTTCAGCTCCTCAAACAGCACCTGACCCAATTGCTTGGGCGAGTTGAGGTTGAACTGTGTACCGGCCTGAAAATATATTCTGCCGCTGACTTCGTCAATGCGCTTTTCAAGCATCACGCCAAATTCTTCAATACCCTTTTTATCAACAAGAAAGCCGTTGTGCTCCATATCCGCAAGCACACGCGCCAACGGAAGCTCAACATCTGCAAGCAACTCACGCTGTTTATTCTTGTCAATCAGTTCATCGAGTTTCATGCATAAAGCAGGCATAGCCGCAGCACTCTGAGCTGCTGTTGCAATGCTCTCATCACATTCAACCTCCGGCACACAAACACCGTACTCTGCGCAAAGGCGAAGCACGTCATATCCGCTTGCAGACGGGTTGAGTATATAACCTGCAAGACCCACGTCCGTTGCAACATTTGAAAAGTTTTCACCCATTGAAAGCGCCGCGCGGTGCAGCTGTTTCGTCTCGCAGGTATATTTAGGCGTTGAATCAGCAAAGAAATCCCGCAGGAAACTGTTGTAATCAAGACAATCGCTGTTAACGAAGCAAACCCCGTCATCCTCGCAGAAGAACAAAGACGTCAGCAAAGAACCTCTGAACAACGGGTAAAAATAAGCTTTGCCGCTTTTTCTTATTCTTCCGAGAAGAGCACAAAGGTCGCGTTCCTCTCGTGCGCAAACACGCACTGTTTCCGTGCCTTGCGCGTTAGCAGAGGATGTCATTTCTGTGGTAAGACCAAGCTTTTCAATAATGCCGAACATTTCAAGAGAAACAAGCGTGTTGATGCAATTGAATGCATCGGGTTGCCTTACGGTATAGCTGTCAAAGTCGGTATCAATGGGAGCTTCAAGGCAGATTGTACCGAGTGTTCTGCTCAGGTAAGCGCTCTCCTTGCCGAGAGTGAGTTTTTCTCTCAGCTTTTCTTTTATGTCAAGTGTACTGAGGTTGTCATATATATCGTCAATCGTACCAAAACGGGAAATGAGGTCTTTTGCGGTTTTCTCGCCTACGCCTGCAACACCCGGTATATTATCGGACGTATCGCCCATTAGCGCTTTGATATCGATGAGACGAATCGGCTCCACACCGTAATCCTCTCGCACCTTTTCAGGCGTATACTCCGTTGTGATGGCTTTGCCCATTTTTGTGGATGCCAACAGTACGGTTGTGTTTGCGCTTACAAGCTGCAGACTGTCTCTGTCACCGGTTGCAAGGAAGCATCTGTCCTCGCCCTTGCATTTTGCAGAGAGTGTGCCGAGAATATCATCTGCCTCATAGCCCTCACACTCAACAACAGTGTAACCGAGGTTCACAAGCAGTTCTTTGAGCACGGGCATCTGCTGAGCAAGCTCAGGCGGCATGCCTTTTCTGCCGGCTTTGTAACCGTCATAGATACCGTGACGGAAGGTAGGTTTTTTAAGGTCAAAAGCTACCGCAACTCTGTCCGGCTCACACTCCTCTCTGAGCTTGATGAGAATATTGAGAAAGCCGTATATACCGTTTGTAAAACGACCGTCTTTTGTTGTGAGCAATTTAATGCCGTAAAAGGCTCTGTTGACAATGCTGTTGCCGTCAATAACAAGAAGTCTCACTTGAAATCCTCCATTATACGAATATTTCACCTTTTATTGTATCACATTTTTTCCGCTTCGTATAGAAATGTTCAAAAAAATGTGATAAAATTTGCAGAAGATTGATTCAGCACTCAAAAGAGGTATTGTTTATGTTTATCTCAGACGTAGAAATAAATGGCAAAGGTGCCGCCCTTGCACCAATGGCAGGCGTTGCAGACCTTGCTTTCAGGGAACTTTGCGCAGGATACGGTGCGGCATACACCGTAACTGAAATGGTGTCATGCAAAGGCATCACCATGCATGACAAAAAAAGCAACAAGCTGCTCGAAATATCCGAAAAGCAACGCCCTGCGGCAATTCAGCTTTTTGGCGATTCACCCGAAATCATGGCGCAGGCAGCTGAGTATGCCATGCAATTCAAACCTGATATAATTGACATTAACATGGGTTGTCCTGCACCGAAAATCGCGGGCAACGGCGGCGGCAGCGCATTGATGAAAAAGCCCGAGCTTGTGGGCAAAATCGTCTCTGCGGTTTCATGCGCGGTAAACATACCCGTCACCGTCAAGATTCGCGCAGGATGGGACAGCGAAAGCATCAACGCGGTTGAAATTGCACTCATCGCGCAGAAAAACGGCGCAAAAGCCGTAACCGTACACGGAAGAACAAAGGTGCAGATGTACTCCCCTCCCGTTGACAAAGAGATAATTGCAAGGGTTAAGCAAGCACTTGACATACCCGTAATTGCGAACGGTGACGTAACCGACGGAGTTTCTGCCGCACAAATGATTGAAGACACAAACTGCGACCTCGTCATGGTTGGAAGAGGTGCGCTTGGCAGACCGTGGGTATTTCAGCAGATTGAAGCATACCTCAACCACGGTGTGCTCTTGCCTGAGCCGCCCGTCAGCGAAAGAATGTGCGTTATGCTCAGGCACATCGAAAAAATCTGCGAATACAAAGGTGAAAGAATCGGCATGAGAGAAGCGCGCAAGCATGCCGCTTGGTATATCAGAGATATACGCGATGCGGCAAAATACAGAAAGCAGGTGTGCACACTTGAAAACCTTGACCAGCTCAAGGAATTGGCGTTTATGATTGTGAAAGAAAACATGTAACAAGAGCAACCCGTGTCAGCCGACACGGGTTGTTTAACTTAATAACAGCCACAAAAAACGGCTCCCGTGAGGGAGCCGTAAAATTATGTTCAGATTATGCGAAGAGTGAGCCGAGAAGGTTGGAAACGATTTCCTGACCCTGAGTCATGTCACCAAGGAAAAGACCAAGGATTGCGCCGAAAACCTTAACGAGAACGCCCATGATGGTGTCAAGTGTGTCTGTTTCGGGCTCTGAGGGTTCGGTCTGTACCATGTACTGGATGATTCTGCCGCCGTCTTCTTCAGTTGTGTAGATGGGGCTGTTTGCGCCCTTGCTCTCATAAGTGGTGTTGCAATACCAACCTGTGAAGTCATAGCCGTCGGGAGCCTTAACTGAGGGAAGAGTGTAAGACTGACCTTCTGTTACGAGGAAGTAAGCGTAGCCGCCGCCTTCAACAGTTGATGTTTCATATGTAAGTGTGTCCATATTGAAACGGTTTGTGATTGCAGCCTTTGATGAGCAGTCAACAAAATTCATAACGACGAGAACTTTGTCTTCGGGTACTGTGTAGTTATAGCCGTTGTCTACATAAGTTTCTGCAGAGGCTACTACGCCGAATGCGCCGAAAATCATCATGACGGCAAGAAGTGTTGCTAAGAGTTTTTTCATTGTTTGTTCCTCCTTGTTTTTGGATTTTCTAATCCTTCGTTTTGGATTATAGCATGTTACCATTTTTTTTGCAAGCAGTTTTAACAATTTTAATTACATTTCAAACAGTTTGTGCACCTTTTGCACAGAAACTGCAAATTTCGCTTTTTTCATTAACATTTTGTTCATTTTTATATAATCCTAAGGTGATAAAACAAATCAAATTGACTTTACGGCATATAGAAGTTATAATAGAAAAAATTGACAACAGCTTGTCATCATCACAAAAAGAAAAGGTCGGTAACCTCCATGTCAGAAAAACTTACAATCAACGTTATATCAGACATTCATTACTACGACAAAAGCACCGGCACAAGCGGCAAGGCATACGAGCGTGCACTTTCCAAAAGCCAGAAGTTTCTTGCCGAAAGCGGAGTTATTCTCGAGGATTGTTTCGCCCGTCTCGCCGCCGACACACAAAGCGACATAATTCTTGTCTCAGGTGATGTGACAAGCGAAGGCGAAAAAGCCGCACATCACGGTGTAATCAACCTTCTTCGCAAGCTCAAAGAGGCAGGCAAAAAAGTTTACGTACTCACCGCCACACACGACTATAAGCAAGACTGCCTTGCACGCGGATATAAAGGAGACGACAACATCACAGTACCCGCTTACAAAAGAGAAGAATTGTTTGAGCTTTACCGCGAATTCGGCCCGGACGAAGCCATTGCAGTACATAAAAAGAGCATGTCATATATCGTTCAGCTTGCCGACGGCTACCGTCTTTTTGCGCTCAACGACGACTCCAACCTCAACGGCGCAAGCGGCTTTTCGGACGAGTGCTTCGATTGGATACTCAAGCAAGCAGAGGATGCACGCAAAAACAACCAGTTCATCATCACAATGACACACCATCCCGTTGTTACCCCCTCTCCGTTTTATACCACAATAAGCGAAGGTGACATGATGGGTGGCTACAAGCAAAGACGTGAACAGCTCAGTGATGCAGGTATATCTTTCATTTTCACAGGTCACACGCACATGCAGGATATTGCAAGCGTAAAGCTTGACAACGGCAAGACGTTTTATGACATCACCACCGCAAGCACTATTGGCTTCCCCGGCACATACAGAAAACTTGTTTGCGACAAAAACAGCAACCGAATTGAAGTTTCCACCGTGGATTTTGCAAAAGAATCTACACTCACCATCAACGGTCTGCCGCTTTACGAAGCCATGGAGAATCAGTTTTTCGGCATGATACGAGGTATACTTGATGCCGCCGCAAACGACGCAGATAAATTCGCATCCATGGTAGGTGCAATGAGCATCAAAGAAAGCACGGGCAAAAAGCTCGGTATTGTTATCAAGCCCGTTGCAAAGTATTTCAACAACCTCACTGTAGGCAAAGTTGCGGCAAAGGCTGACAAAAAGCGCGGCGGCAACATCTGTGCGCGTATGAGCGAGACTGAAAAAAACGAGCGCGTTGTGGATTTCATTGTTTCGCTTGTGGCTCACCTTTTCGGCGGCGACGCACCCTATACGCCTGACACACCGCAATATGCTGCAACAATGCACGTACTTGAAAAAATCGATTCAATTCTCAAAGTGGTACACATCGACATCGGCAAATTCCTCAAGGGCGCAAAAAACGTCCGTACCCTTGTTGAGCCGTTGCTTTACAACAACGACCTTTGTGACAGAGAGGCTGTCATTGACCTCGACTAACGGAGTGCTGCGCTATGAAAGTAAAAAAATCGGGTCTTGACCGTAACGCGTTGAAATACATTGCAATTATTGCAATGACACTTGACCATGTCGCGTGGTTTTTCCTTGATTTCAGTTCCCCTCTTGCGCAGATTTTCCACATCGTCGGCAGAATAACCGCGCCGGTAATGTGCTTTTTTCTCGCTCAGGGCTTCCGCCATACAACAAACAGGAAAAAGTATGCGATAAGGCTATTGTTCTTCGCCGTAATTTCTCAGGTGCCGTGGATACTCGTACACGGTCACACGTGGGACACACTTGATTTCAACATGATGTTCACGTTATTTATCAGCTTGTGTGTGCTCATTTGCGGTGAATTCAAAAACAAGCTGCTTAGCTTTGTGTGCATAGCGGCACTCGTTTTTGCAAGTCTTTTCTGTGATTGGATATTCTTCGCCCCCCTATTCACGGTTGTGTTCATGCGCGCAGGCAACAGCAAAATCAAGCAATGTGTTTATTTTTCACTTGCGGCAATTGCATGCATCGCCTATTTTGTGTGGAACAGTTCATGGGTGTCATCACTGTATATGTTCGGTCTTTTCCTTTGCATACCGTTGTTATTGCTTTACAACGGTCAAAAAGGAAAGGGTGGCTCCTTCAACAAGTGGTTTTTCTATTTATACTATCCGCTGCATCTTTTCATAATTGCAATCCTGCAATTTTTTGTTGCGGCACAATAAATGCAAAAACAGCGATACTTCACCAGAAGCATCGCTGTTTTCATATTCTTTGTTTAAATCAGGTTTCACCGAGCACTCTCAGCAACTCGCACGGCGCATCAATTACAGCAATGCTCCTGAGTGGTTCAAGCACGTCTCTGTCCCTAAAACCCCAGCTCACAAGCACGCAGTCTATTCCGGTGTTCAAGGCGGTTTCAGCATCAATCTGAGAGTCACCGACATACACCACCCTGCCCTTTTCGCTTTTAAGCACGTTGATTGCATACTCCGTCAAATCGGGTGCAGGTTTCTTACGCATGTAATCATTCTGACCGAAAGCAAAAGGAATGCTTTCTCCGAAATAATGCGCACACAGCGTTTTCACGTTTTCATCGTTTTTGTTTGAAACCACTGCAAGCTTATACCCTTTTGAAACAAGTGCATTCACTGTTTCTTCAACGCCGTCATACAAATGCGTTTTTACGTTGCAATTTTGGGCATAAGTGCTTTTGAAAAAAGCAAAGGCTTCTTCAAAACGTGGATTCTCTTCACCGTCAGGCACACTGCGCTCAACAAGCTTACGCACTCCGTTTCCCACATAGCTCCTGATCTCCTCACGCGTGTGAGAGGGCCAGCCAAACGCTTTCATAACAGAATCAACACTGTCTGCAAGATCGTCAAGTGTGTCAAGCAAAGTGCCGTCAAGGTCAAATATAACAGTATCCTTTTTCATTTAAGCCACCGAATAGTCAGTTGTCAAGCATATCTTGAAGTATTGATGCGGCAAACTCAACCACACCGAGACACGGGCGTTCGCGATAGTACGCATCATTTCTCTCTTGCGCAAGAGCACCCGACGTCACTTTAACGTTTTTGAGCAGTTCACGGCAGACTATACTTTCTCTTTCAGCTTTGAACCTTTGCGCAAATTCCTGCATTTTGGGGTAGACAACGTTTTTATCGTCGCCGTACTTCAAGCCAAAAACAAGTGATGCTCCGCCGACAGCTCCGCACACCTCGCGCATTCTTCCGACTCCGCCGCCGAGACCGCACGAAATGCTGAGCGCAGTTTTTTCATCAATGCCGTATTCTGTTGCAAAAGCTGCAAAAACAGCCTGCGAGCAATTGTACCCCGCAAGGAACAACTCGCGTGCTTTTTCAACGTGATTCATAAAAATCCCCCGTTAAATGTTTTCGAAACCGATTGCTTCAATCTCTGCCGAAATTGCTTCCATAGTCAAACGGTACACTGTCTGCCCTGCCTCAATGAAGCTCTCGTTGTCGTCAACAGAACAGAGCATGGCAAAAGCCTCACCAATGTTGCGCTCAATGTCTCCGCCCTTTTTAACAGCAAGGTAATAGAAAGAAAATGCCGCACCGTCGGAAATGTTGCGATAGAAATCACCTCTGTTATTGCGCAAACTATCGTGCAATGCATTTGATGCCGTTGTTGCAAGAAGCTCTGACGAAAGCTGAAGCTGAAGTGCAACTTCCGCCGCAAAAATCATCACAACCATAATCTGGTAGAGTACGGTAGGAGCAAAAAACTTTGGTTTGAGCGCACTTTTGAGGTCAATTCTGATTTGCGAATTCTCACCGGTAGGTGTAATCTCAGCAAGTTTTTTGCCAAGCTCACGCGCTTTTTCAACGTTGCCGTTTGCACGCTGCTTGCCAACAGATTCAAGGATGTCGCCCAAATCGTGCTGATCCGCCGCATTTGTGCTGGGTTTATAGATTTTTACATCATCATTCATTGTGTAACCGCCTTTCTGCGTGTGGGTTATATTAAACAAGCGGCAGAAACAACCTGCCGCTTGCCAATTCATTGATTTTCTGCTTGCTTAGCAAGAGCCCGTTTTTGCTGTCTGCGTTGTTTTGCCTGATAATTCAACAGTGCGTCAACACATTCGTCAGGTGTTGACCAATCGCCGAGCTTAAGAGGATATGCATTGTATGCACCATGGAAATCACTGCCACCCGTGGTGAGAAGCTTGTGCTTTTTTGCAATTGCAAGCAGCTTCTCCTGTTGCTCAGGTGTGTTTTCGGGGTGCCAAACTTCAACGCCGTCGAGCCCGCAAGGGATGAGCTCCTCAAGAAGTTCAAAGTTATTGTAGAAACCAGGGTGTGCAAGCACTGCAATGCCACCTGCTTCGTGAATAGCTTCAATTGTTTCCTCGGGCGACGGATATTCTACTTCAAAGAGTACAGATTCTTCCGAATCTTTTTTGAAAAGGCGATTGAAAAGTTCACCGAAAATTGTGGTGGTATAGCCTGCTTCCATAAGAGCCTGCATGATATGCTGTTTATAGATGTTTGTTGAGCCAGAGGCGCATTTAAGCACAAATTCAGGGCTGATGGGGAACTTCTGTGCAACTTTGATGAGCATAAACTGCGATGCTTTTTTTCTGATAAGAGAATTCCTGCGGCAAAGACCTTCAAGCCTGTCAGGCTTTTCGGGCAGATAGCAGAGAATGTGCGCTTTTGAACCGCGCTTCTTATCGGTTGCGGTAAGTTCAACTCCGGGGATAACACGTACGCCGTATCTTTCACCAATGAGCTTGCCTCTTACTGTGCCGGCCAGACTGTCGTGGTCGGTAATGGCTATGGTATCAATATTACTTTTCTTGGCTAAAACTACAAGGTCATCAATACCCAGTGTGCCATCGGACAACTTTGTATGACAGTGCAAATCAGCTACAGACAAACCTAAAACCTCTTTTCCGGGAAAAATAAGACGAAAATCCCTCAATGTTAAATCATTACTAATTATAATAAACTATTTTCAAAAATTCAAGTGTTTTTTGAATTTTTCGGCATAATTTTCGGTTATTTATTCAGTGAATATGAATTTTTTGTCTATATCCGTTTTTTGCGGTCTCAGCAGAGTTTGGCAAGCACCTTGTCAAGCACCTGAGTGAGCGATTCTTCTGCACGATCGTTCATTTCACGGTAGTCATCTGTTGCGCAGTCATCGGCATCGTCGCTGATTTTTCTCAGGCTGATAAAAGGTATACCTGCCTTGTGGCACACGCATGCAATTGCGGCAGATTCCATGTCAAAAGCATTGATTGCAAAGGTATTGAAAAAATATTCCTTCTTAACCTTATCCGCAAGGAACACGTCACCCGTACCGAGCCTCATGTCCTTTATGCCAAGCTCCTTGCAAATTGAAAGCAACGCTTCGTCCGCTTCATACACAATCGGGCAACCCGGCTTACTTCCCGGTGCATATCCGATTGCGGTGAGGTCCATGTCACATTCAACGTAGCTGTTGCCTGCAATTATATCTTCCCTGCGGCAAGCGCTTACAGCACCCGAAAGCCCCGCGTTGAGTATAATATCAGCACCGAAGCCCGCAATAAGCACCGCGCACGCTGAAGCGGCACAGGCCTTGCCGATACCGCTTTCAAGTGCAAGCACCTTCACAGAGCCAACCTGACATTCAATGCCGCGAAAACCGCACGTTTCGGTCTTTGTGCCACCGAGCTTTTCGGCGTACTTTTCAAAGGGCACATATTCCATTTCGTCTGCAAAAATTATTCCGACTCTTCTGCTCATTTCACACATCTCCAATTTGTTTTTTCACATCAGCGACACCGTTAAGCCGCCGTGATTACGGCAATTGTGTATATAACCGATGCCTAAAAATGTATTTTTAATTATAACCTCAAATTCACAATTATGTCAATGTTTATCTCTCTGTCATAAAATGAACTGTGCGGGACACACTTGAATATTGAAAGCGACGAACGCAAAAGTCATACTTGTCCGCACAGCGCTTTCGCAGACGGAAAAAGCAGTGGTGCGTGTGTGAGTTTCACGTGCTCAAGGGGAGCTGTTTTGTGCCGCAGGGTGCCGTCTGCTTCAGATAAAAGGTGTTGTTTGCCGGCAACACCTTTTTATGTTGGTGACAAAAGCACACGCTAAATATTATGAAAAATACCTCTTGTATTCTTGCAAAAATATTGGTATAATTTGCACATAGGCATAAATAGAAAGGAACTTGTACTATGAAAAAGTTTACGGCACTCGTGCTTTGCATGCTCATGCTCGTGTCAGTTTTCTCAATCGGCATTTGTGCATTTGCAGAAGAATCCACCACAACAGACACTTCCGTAGGCGATGACGGCTACATCTACGGCGACATCGGCGAGGTCACCGAAGGGCCCGACGCTTTCGATCAGATTGCAGGAGCACTCGGCGACATCGACCTCAACATTGACGGCTACGGCATAGCAGGTCAGCTCCGCCAGATGTTTGACAAAATCATCGAAATCTTCCTCAACATTGAAAAATTATTCAACAACATTTTCGGCGGTTTTGATATTTTGGACAATCCTTTTGTAACACTTGCCGCAGCAAACTGAAATTAAACATATAATAATGAGCCTGACGCAACCGCGTCAGGCTCATTTATTATTAATATCCGATAGCTATTGCAAGAAGCATAAGCGCGGCACTTGCGGCAAACTCAGCCGCAAAGATTTTCCACATGAATTTCATGTATTTGCCGTAAGAGAGATTGATGATGCCGATTGCTACAAGCATGATGCCGCTTGTGGGGAAAAGTATGTTACCGAAGCCGTCTGATAAGCAGAAGGCAAGTGTAATGCTCTGATGAGAAATGCCGCACATTGAAGCAAGAGGAAGCATAAGCGGCATGATAAGGAAGGCTTTTGCGGTTCCGCTGCCGATGAAGAATTCAAGCACAAGCACAAGCAGAAAGATAACAAGGATTGCAACAAAGGGGCTCATGTTGTCAATCAGTCCGTAGACGTAGTTGAGGATTGTGCCGATAACCTTGCCTGCTTTAAGAATATACGTGATGCTGACAACAAGAAGGATGAGCGGTGCACAAGGAAGAATTGCCTTTGCGCCTTCCCAGAAGCCATGGGCAAGTGCCTTGCCGCGTATGCCTGCAATATGCCCTGCCCTGATGCCACCGACGGTGAAAAGAATCGCCATAGCAACCATGGGAATATAGCTGATGATATCTGCAACTGCATCATTTTCGATGAAATTTCTCACAACAAAGGTGAGCACGGTTGCAACAACCACACCGCTGATGCAAAGAAGGAAAGTGCGTGTTGCTTTGCCGAGGGTTTTGTTGCCCGCAATACCGTCCTGTTCACCGAGAAAACGTTCCCTCAGTGCAATATCGTTTTCATATACAACGGATTTTTTCGGATCTTTTTCAATCCTCTTTGCATAAGGAATGAGGAAGGCAAGGAATACCAGGTAAACGACGGCAAAAACGAGCACTCTGTAAAGCGTACCCGAAAAGAGGGTAAGATCATCGGACATGGACTGAACAACAACAACGTTGAACGGATTGAACGTTGCCGCAGCATAACCGAAGGCAATTGACACAAGGCTGAACGAAAGACCCACAAGCGAATCCCAGCCGAGAGCCAGCGAAATTGCAACCGCAAGCGGTACAAGGGTTATGGATTCCTCCAATATGCCGACGAAGGAGCTCATCGCCATACACACAAGCACAATCAGCGGCAACAGTGTGTATTTTTTGTTGCCGAACTTGCCCACAATGGTCACCATTATGTATTTCAGCACACCGCTTCTGTCAAGCACAAGGAAGGTGCCGCCGATGAGGATGATGAAAAGAATGATTGCTACGCCCGTCAATGCACTTGAAGTATCGCGCACCAACGCCTCAACCGGCGAAATAAACACACGACAGAACTGATAATCGGATTCAACCGTATGATATGTACCGTTGATGATGGCACCCTCAGCGTCAACATTATATTCACCTGCCGGTATAACCTGAGTGAGAATACCTGCAAAAATCATAATGAGCACGAGAAGACCCGTCACCGTAAAAATCGTCTTTTTGTCAATCTGCAGACCCTGTGTAGTCTTGTTGCTTTCCTGAGCCATTTTCTGCTCTCCTTAAATATCAATTTGCATAGGTTCGCGGTTTTGGAAGAAGGTCAGCTTGTTAAATCCGCAGCTTCTGATTATTCCAACAGCCTCATCAATGCCGTTGCCAACCTGCTCTGCTTTGTGGGCATCCGAGCCTACCGTGACATACTCACCGCCGAGCTGCCTGAAACGCCTGATGATGTTTTCATCCGGCATGGTGTGACCGTATGAGTTGAAAAGCTCCGAGGTGTTGACTTCAAGCGCCTTGCCCGTTTTTATGATATTTGTGAGTATTTCATCAATTCTATCCTGAAAAATGCTGAGCTCTACTTCAATCCCCTGCCTACCCGTGATGTATCTCAAAGGGCAGGTAAGATGCGCAATAACGTTGCAGCCACCCCACTTTGCAAGGGTGTTCACCTCGTCAAAGTATTCAGCCAAATATGCATTGACGTCAACTGTTGAGTAATCAATAAATTTGAAATCGGGTTTGTCCCTGAGGTTATGTATACTGCCCAACACAATGTCATAATCCCTCTTGAGTGCTTCTGCGGCAAACCCTTCGTCATACGTCGGCTCACCAAGCTCAATGCCCGTGAGTACAAGCAATCTGCCCGTGAAAGCCGCGCGCGCCTTTGCCATGTCAAAAAAAGCGTAAGAACTGCGCTTTTTATAGTTCAACTCTTCAAACTGAGTGAAATCATAATGATCTGTGAAAGCAATTGCCCTGAGACCCTTGAGCATCGCCGTTTCGCACATGAACATTGTTGAGTGTGTTCCGTCGGGTGAATTATCGGTGTGGGTGTGCATATCCATCAATTTTACCGTACTCAAAAAAACACCTCCGAAAATATATAGTAATTAATATATACAATTTCCAACCAATAATCAACTGATTTTTGAAAATATTTTCCTTTTTCATAAAAATATGCAAATAAAATGCAGGAAAGTTGCATGCACCGCAGTGTGCAACTCCCCTGCTTTCAGCTTTAAAGGTGACGGCTGACACATTCAGCCATGTCAGCAACCGTACGGATTGCATCAATTTCATCGTCGCTGACTCTGATTGCAAATTTCTGTTCAAGCTCAGCCACAACATCCACAACATCAAGGCTGTCCGCACCGATTTCTCGCATGGTTGTGGCGGCTGAGATTTTTTCTTTTTTAATTGAGAATTTTTCGGAAATAATATCAATGACGGCATTTTCTGTTTCCATGCTTACCACCGCTTTCTTATTTAATTTGTTGTGCTTATATATATGCTCTGCACTGCGCGGTTATATATTCAGCATACACATTTGTAAAAACCTGCCTGTTCGCTCTATAATTGTATGGATATCTATTGACTAAGCCTCGCTTTTGGGATATCATAAATAGTTGGCGGTATATGCCGCCGCAATGAAATAAAATTCATTTTCAAGGAGTGTTCAAAATGCACGATGCTTACGTAAGCCCTCTTTGCACAAGATATTCAAGCAAAGAAATGAAACATATTTTTTCCGATAATGAAAAGTTTTCCACTTGGAGAAAACTGTGGGTTGCCCTTGCCGAGAGCGAAAAAGAGCTCGGCATTGAAATCACCGACGAACAGATTGAGCAGCTTAAAGCGAACGTATACAACATCGATTTTGAAGCGGCAAAAGCTTATGAAGCTCAGCTTCGCCACGACGTAATGTCACACATCAAAACCTACGGTGACTGCTGCCCCGACGCAAAGGGCATCATCCACCTCGGTGCAACATCATGTTACGTTGGTGACAACACCGATATTATCCTCATGCGCAAAGCCATGCTGCTGATTAGAAAACAGCTTATCAACTGCATTGCCGCCGTTGGTGCATTTGCTCAGAAGCACAAGGACCTCCCCTCTCTTGCATACACACATTTTCAGGCGGCTCAGCCCACAACAATGGGCAAAAGAGCAACCCTCTGGGCGCAGGACCTAATTTACGACCTTGAACAGCTTGATTTCCAGCTTTCGAGGCTGAGCCTTCTCGGTTGCAAAGGCACAACCGGCACAGGCGCAAGCTTTCTTGAGCTTTTCGGCGGTGACACGGAAAAGGTAAAGCAGCTTGAAAAGCTCATTGCAGAAAAAATGGGCTTTGACAAGGTTGCCGCAGTTTCGGGTCAGACTTATTCAAGGAAGGTTGACTATTTTGTGATGACCGCCCTTTGCTCTATCGCTCAGAGTGCGGCAAAGTTTTCAAACGATATCCGTCTGCTTTCACATCTCAAAGAATTTGACGAACCGTTTGAGGACAAGCAAATCGGTTCCTCTGCCATGGCATACAAACGCAACCCCATGAGAAGCGAGCGCATTGCCTCCCTTGCAAGATACGTTATGACAGACTCACTCAACCCCGCAATTACTGCGGCAACACAGTGGTTTGAGAGAACGCTTGACGACTCCGCAAACAGACGTATCTCCATACCCGAAGCGTTCCTTGCGGTTGATGCGATTCTTGCGCTTTACATCAACGTTGTTTCAAACGGCACGGTGTATCCCAAGGTTGTGGAAGCTCACCTTAGAGAAGAAATGCCCTTCATGGCAACAGAAAACATCCTCATGCTCGGCGTCAAAAAAGGCGGAGACAGGCAGGAACTGCATGAGGCAATCCGTCAACACTCCGTTGATGTGGCAAAGAATATCAAGCTCAACGGTGCAAAAAACGACCTGCTTGAAAGAATCGCGGCAGATTCGAGGTTTAGTCTCACTCAGCAGGAGCTTGACTCAGTCACAAGCGGTGACGGCTTCACGGGTTGTGCAAAAGAACAGACCGAAGATTTCATAAGGGATTATATCAACCCCATACTCGAAGAAAACAAGGAGCTGCTCGGCTTCAACGCAGAAATCTTTGTCTGATACAGTTAAGAATCCCAAGGGAGTGATTTCCATGAACTTTGATGCAGCAAAAGTAACACAAGAAATAGTTGAATGGATAAAAGAATGGTTTGAAAAAAACGGTAAGGACTGCAACGCAGTGCTTGGCATTTCGGGCGGTAAGGATAGCTCCGTTACCGCAGCACTGTGCGTCGAAGCACTTGGTAAAGACAGGGTGATCGGTGTGCTCATGCCAAACGGTGAGCAAAGCGACATTGACGCTTCCGTTCAGCTTGTTGAGCACCTTGGCATAAAAAGCGTAACGGTCAATATCCGTGATTGCTACGACGGACTTGTGAATGAACTCAATAAACAGATGCCCGAAATGAGCCGTCAGGCAACGGTTAATTTGCCGCCTCGGCTTCGCATGGCAACGGTTTACGCTGTTTCGCAGACGTATAACGGCAGGGTTGCAAACACGTGCAATCTCTCGGAGGACTGGGTTGGATATTCAACAAGATACGGCGACAGCGTGGGTGACTTCAGTCCCCTTTCAATGCTCACCGTGCAGGAGGTCAAAGAAATCGGCAGGAGCCTCGGTTTGCCCGTAAATCTTGTTGACAAGGTGCCCTCTGACGGTCTTTGCGGCAAAACGGACGAGGATAATCTCGGCTTCACTTATGCCGTGCTTGACAAGTATATCCGCACGGGTGTGTGTGAAGACGAAGCCACCAAGCAGAGAATTGACCGACTTCACTCAATCAACAAATTCAAGCTTCAGCTCATGGAGCATTATCCATATAACGCAGAAATAAAGGCAGATGATTGACTTGAAAAAAGCATATCTCGTTTTAAGTAACGGACGTATTTTTGAGGGCGAACACTTTGGCGCGGACATTGACAGCATAGGTGAACTTGTTTTTACAACAGGCTTATCGGGCTACATTGAAACACTCACCGACCCGAGCTGTTACGGTCAGATTGTGATGCAGACCTTCCCTCTCATCGGCAATTACGGCATAATTGAAGAAGACTTTGAGGGCGAATGCGGCGTAAAGGGGCTTGTTGTGCGCGAATGGTGCAATACCCCCTCAAACTTCCGTTGCGAATATAACCTCGACGAGTTTCTCAAAAGAAGCGGTGTGCCCGGCATCAGCGGCATTGACACAAGGGAGTTGATGCGCATTTTGCGCACTGAGGGCATTATGAATGCCGCAATCTGCTCTGAGGTACCCGAAAACCTTGATGCAATCAAGGCATACGCAATCACAAATGCAGTCAAAGATGTAACCTGCGACGAAATCAGCGTATATCCGCTTGACACAAAGCCAGAGCACCGCGTTACACTCATTGACTACGGCGCAAAGGGCAACATTGTTAAAGAACTGCAGAAAAGGGGTTGTCTTGTAACAGAAGTGCCCGCATTCACCAATGCTGAGGATATACTTGCCACAAACCCAGACGGCATTATGCTTTCAAACGGTCCCGGTGACCCGTTTGAGCTGAGCTACTGCATTGAGCAGATTAAGCTTTTAAAGGGCAAGGCAGCCATGTTCGGCATCTGTTTAGGGCATCAGCTTCTTGCGCTCGCAAACGGAGCAAAAACGTGCAAAATGCGCCACGGGCACAGAGGCTCAAACCAACCCGTGAGATGCACCGAAAGCGGCAGAACGTACATAACGTGCCAGAATCACGGATTTGAGGTTGATTTTTCAACACTTAAGGTTGACGCGGTACAAAGCTTCGTCAACGCGAACGACGGCACGTGTGAGGGCATTGAGTATCCTGACATCAAGGCTTTCTCTGTGCAGTTCCACCCGGAAGCATGCGCGGGACCGACAGACACGTCTTTCCTTTTTGACCACTTTGTTTCATTGATGGGAGGTGAGCGCGTTGCCGCTGAATAAGGATATCAAAAAAGTTCTCGTCATCGGCTCGGGTCCCATTGTTATCGGTCAGGCGGCTGAGTTTGACTATGCAGGCAACCAGGCTTGCCGTGTACTCAAAGAGGCAGGTGTTAACGTTGTTCTCGTCAACTCAAACCCTGCCACAATTATGACAGACAAGGCACTCGCAGACGAAATATACCTTGAACCGCTGACTGCTCAGACCGTCAAGCGCATTATTGAAAAAGAAAAACCGGACAGTCTGCTTGCAGGTCTCGGCGGACAGACAGGCCTTACAATTGCCATGCAGCTTTCCAAGGACGGATACCTTGAAAAGCACGGCGTAAAGCTTTTGGGTACAAGCGCTGAGGCTATTGACAAGGCAGAAGACCGCAAGATCTTCCGTGATACGATGGAGAGAATTGGTCAACCTTGCATTCCCTCGGAAATTGCAAACGACATTGAAACTGCCGTCAGAATCGCAGAAGAAATCGGCTACCCTGTTATTATCCGCCCTGCATTCACCCTAGGCGGTGCAGGCGGCGGTGTTGCATACAATGAGGACGAGCTTCGCACTGTTGCAAGAACGGGGCTGGATCTATCCCCCATCACGCAGATTCTTGTTGAAAAATACATCTTCGGCTGGAAAGAGATTGAATTTGAAGCCATGCGTGATTCCATGGGCAACGTAATTGCAGTTTGCAGCATGGAAAACTTTGACCCCGTGGGCGTACACACGGGCGACAGCATTGTTGTTGCGCCTGCGCTGACACTTTCCAACAGAGAATATCAGATGCTTCGTACGGCATCGCTCAAAATTATTTCGGAGCTTGAAATTGTGGGTGGCTGCAACTGTCAGTTTGCGCTTAACCCCAACAGCTTTGAATATGCCGTTATTGAAGTAAACCCCAGGGTTTCACGCTCTTCCGCCCTTGCAAGCAAGGCTACCGGATATCCGATTGCAAAGGTTACCACCAAGCTTGCTTTGGGATATAACCTCGACGAAATCAAAAACGACATCACCGACGTTACCTGTGCATGCTTTGAGCCTTCAATTGACTACGTTGTGGTCAAGCTCCCGAAGTGGCCTTTTGATAAATTTGTGAATGCCGACAGAAAACTCGGCACACAAATGAAGGCAACAGGCGAGGTTATGTCAATTGCTCCGTGCTTTGAAATGGCAATTCTTAAAGCCGTACGCGGTGCAGAGATTTCACTTGACACACTCAATGCACAACCAAAAAGCAAAAAGGGCCTGCGTGAGCGACTTGCTGACATGGATGATATGCGTCTGTTTACGGTGTTTGAAGCAATCAAAGCAGGCATAACGGTTGATGAAATACACGAGGTTACACGAATTGACCGCTGGTTTATCAACAAGCTGAAAAACCTTGCCGATTTTGAAAAAGAGATTGAATCAAAGGGCGAAATATCTGACGAAAACTATCTGCGCGGCAAAAAGCTTGGCTACACCGATGCGGCGCTCAAAAGAATTTCGGGCGCAAAAGAGGTAAAGCACAGAAGCGCCGTATATAAAACGGTTGACACCTGTGCGGCTGAGTATAACGCGGTAACACCGTATTTCTATTCCACGTATGACACCGAATGTGAAGCACGTGAAAGAATAGAAAGCGGCAGTAAAAACATCATCGTGCTCGGCTCGGGACCGATAAGAATCGGTCAGGGCATTGAGTTTGACTATTCATGCGTGCATTGCGTGTGGACACTCAAGGAGCTCGGCTACAACGTAGCCATAATCAACAACAACCCCGAAACCGTCTCCACTGACTACGACACAGCAGACCGACTCTATTTTGAGCCGCTGACACCCGAGGACGTTATGAACGTAATTGAGGTTGAAAAGCCCGAAGGTGTTGTGGTTGCTTTCGGTGGGCAAACGGCAATCAAGCTGACAAAGTTCCTTGATGAAAACGGTATAAAGATTTTCGGCACGTCCGCTGACGGCATTGACACCGCAGAGGACAGAGAGCGTTTTGATGCTCTGCTTGAAAAGTTTGCAATCCGCCGTCCGCGCGGTATGGGTGTTATGTCAATGCAGGAAGCTCTTGACGCCGCAAACAAGCTCGGCTATCCCGTACTGCTTCGTCCGTCTTACGTAATCGGCGGCCAGAACATGACGATTGCCCATTGCGACGAGGACGTAAAGCAATATATGACTATCATACTCTCGGGTGAGATTGAAAACCCTGTACTTGTGGACAAGTACATGATGGGTCCCGAGCTTGAGGTTGACGTTATTTCCGACGGTGAAGACGTGCTGATTCCCGGCATCATGGAACACGTTGAAAGAGCCGGCGTGCACAGCGGTGACTCGATTGCGGTTTATCCCCCGTTCAATCTTAACGACAAGATACTCAAGGATGTTATCGACTGCTCCGAAAAGCTCGCGCTTTCACTCGGAACAAAGGGTCTTGTAAACATTCAATACCTCATATACCATAACAAGCTGCACGTTATTGAGGTAAACCCCAGAGCTTCAAGAACAATACCGTACATAAGCAAGGTTACGGGCGTACCGATGGTTGACCTTGCATCAAGGGTAATGGTCGGTGAAAAGCTCAAGGACCTCGGCTACGGCACGGGTCTTTACAAAACACCGCCGTATTTTGCGGTTAAAGTGCCCGTTTTTTCATTTGAAAAGCTGATGGATGTCAACTCTATCCTCGGCCCCGAAATGAAGTCAACAGGTGAAGTCCTCGGCATCGGTAAAACACTCACGGAAGCGTTGTTCAAAGGGCTGACCTCTGCAGGATTTGACCTGCGCATGCCCTCTGCAGAAAATGAAGCAGGTGTTTTTCTCAGCGTTGACGAGCATGATTTGATTGAGGTTGTTACCCTTGCCAAAAAGCTTGACGACCTGGGCATGAAGCTTTATGCAACCAAAGACACTGCTGATTCAATTTCAAAGCTCGGCATTGACGTAACGTACGTTAAGGGCATGCAGGAAAGTGACGAGATTTTCAAGCTGCTTGAAAGCGGTAAGATTTTCTATGTTGTATACACGGGTGCTCTGTACGATTCGACCATGGGTGACTATATTACACTGCACCGCCGTGCACTTCAGCTTTCAATTGCCTGCCTCACGTCACTTGACACGGCAAATGCGCTCGCTGACATTATTGCAAGCCGCTTCAACCAGCACAACACGGAGCTTGTTGACATCAACAACCTGCGCGAAAAGAGAAAGCGTTTCTACTTTGCCAAGATGGAAACTGCAGGCAACGACCATATTATTGTTGAAAACATTTCGGGCGACATCACCTGCCCCGAATCGTTGTGTGTTGAACTGTGCGACAGACACCATGGCATCGGCGGTGACGGCATTGTGCTTATTGAAATATCAGACAAAGCAAATGCAAAAATGCGCGTTTTCAACAAAGACGGCAGCGAAGCAAAAACGGGCGGCAACGCAATCCGCTCTGTTGCAAAATATATACACGACAACGGCATTGCCACAGGTGACAGTGTTACAGTTGAAACAGCAAGCGGTGTGAAGGAAGTCAGCCTTTACAAAATGAACGGCAAGGTTTCTTCCGCGTGTGTAAACATGGGTATGCCGAAGCTGAATGTGAGCAGCTTGCCTGCAAAACTCAACACCGAAACCGCAATTGATTACCCCGTGACGATTGCAGGCACTCAGTATAATATCACCTGCGTTTCGGTCGGCAACCCGCACTGTGTTGTTTTCTGCGACAGAGTTGACGGCATTGACCTTGCAAAAATAGGTCCGCAGTTTGAAACCGCTCCCATCTTCCCAAAACGAGTGAACACAGAATTTGTGCGCGTGGTGAATGAAACAACGCTTAAAATGCGCGTGTGGGAGCGCGGCAACGGTGAAACCCTTGCTTGCGGCACCGGCGCATGTGCCGCAGTTGTTGCCGCGGTTGAAAACGGCTTTTGCAAAAAGAACACGGACATAACCGTAAAACTCAGAGGCGGCGACCTCATCGTTAATTACACAGACAACGGCATTCTTCTTACGGGTTCAACCCGCATGATTTTTGACGGTGTGGTGGAGTTCTAAGTTATAAACAGAAACATGGTGCATTCCGAAAAAACAGAATGCACCATGTTTTTATATAGTTGAGATTTAATTCTATGTGTTTTTTTCGCAGTAAGGCCGTGTACCTTTCAAGAAGAAAAAGCGCGCAAAGGTGCTGAAAATCGGGCAAAAACTAAAACCCGAAGCATTGTGGATGCCCGAGTTTTAGTGCATTTGAGTGTTTTTTTATTCGCAGTAAGGCCGTGTGCCTTTCAAGAAGAAAAAGCGCGCAAAGGTGCTGAAAATCGGGCAAAACTAAAACCCGAAGCATTGTGGATGCCCGAGTTTTAGTGCATTTGAGTGTTTTTTATTCGCAGGAAGGCCGTGTGCCTTTCAAGAAGAAAAAGCGCGCAAAGGTGCTTTGAAAATCGGGCAAAAACTAAAACCCGAAGCATCGTGGATGCCCGAGTTTTAGTGCATTTGAGTGTTTTTTATTCGCAGGAAGGCCGTGTGCCTTTCAAGAAGAAAAAGCGCTCAAAGGTGCTGAAAAACGAGCATTCACCCTTAGTCGATGAGTTTGCGGCCCATCAGTACTCCCATTACGGAAGCCATCATAAGACCCCTTGTCCAACCGCTTGAATCACCGAGGCAATGCAAGCCCTTGATGTTTGTGTTGAAATCGGCGTCCATTTTAACTCTGTTTGAGTAGAATTTCAGCTCGGGTGAATAAAGCAGGGTTTCGTATGATGCAAAGCCCGGCACAACATGGTCAACCGCCTGAATGAAATTAATGATGTTCATCATCGCTCTGTAAGGCATTGCGGCGGTTATATCGCCTGCAACGGCATCCTGCAGGGTGGGCTTGACGTTTGACTGTGTGAGCTCTTTTTGCCACGTGCGCTTACCGTCAAGTATGTCACCGAAGCGTTGAACCATAATGTGACCTGCACCCAGCATATTGGTCAGCTCGCCAACCTTCTGCGCGTATGCAATCGGCTGATTGAACGGCTCAGAAAAATTGTGTGAACAAAGAATTGCAAGATTGGTGTTTGGTGACTTAAGTTCTTTGTATGAGTGACCATTTACAACGGCAAGGTTGTTGTCGTAATTCTCCTGGCTGACAAAGCCGCCGGGATTCTGACAGAATGTGCGCACCTTGTTTTTAAAGGGCTTGGGATAGCCAATGAGCTTTGATTCATAAAGCACCGCGTTCACGCGTTCCATAACCTCGTTGCGAACTTCAACTCTTACACCGATGTCAACGGTGCCGGGTTTGTGTGCAATATGGTTTTCTTCGCATATACGTTCAAGCCAGTCTGCTCCTCTGCGACCCGTTGCAACAACGGTGTGGTCGGCATAAACATCCATATCTTTCCTGCCGTCAAAGCAACTGACGCCAAGGCATTTTTCACCGTCAAGAATGAGGTTTGTGCACTCCCATCCGAACATGATTTCAACGCCGTTGTTGAGCAGATACTGTTCAATGGCGTAATAAATATCCTGTGCTTTTTCTGTGCCGAGATGGCGGATAGGACAGTCAACAAGCTTGAGACCTGCCTGAATTGCACGCTTGCGGATTTGTTTAACTTCCTCCGAGTTGCCAAGACCTTCAATATGTTCATCAGCGCCGAATTCAAGATAGATTGAATCAGTGTAGTTGATAAGCTCCTGCGCAAAATCCTCACCGATGAGAGACGGCAAATCACCGCCGACTTCATAACTGAAGGAAAGCTTGCCGTCAGAAAATGCGCCCGCACCAGAAAAGCCCGTTGTTATATGACAATAGGGTTTGCAGTTAACACATTCCCTTGTTTTCGTCTTGGGGCAACGTCTTTTTTCAACCGCAACACCTTTTTCAATTATGAGTATATCTTTTTTGCCGCCCTTCCGGATAATCTCAAGTGCTGTAAAAATACCTGCGGGGCCTGCGCCTACAATAACAACATCTTTTTTCATTTCTTTTGTGCGTATGTTATTATACATACGCTCCTTTCACTTTTTTGCTGAACAATTATAGCACACACATTAATGAATATCAAGCAGGCACCACAAATAAGCGACACTTCACAATGGAGGTGTCGCTTTAATTCAAAGGTCATCAGCATCCTGCACGGGCGGCAAACCGTCGGCGGTCATGCCGATGTATGAGCCGAGAACATCCGAGGGATCTTTAGCCTCATTTTTCCACGCGCAGATGATTTCTTCAACAAGGTCGGGATTGCGCTTTTTGCGCTTCTTCTCTTTATCCATGGTACACCTCCTGAATTTTTGGCACACATGCCCGATAGTATTATTTGCAACGTGCGTATTGTTTTTTCAGAGAAAATTCTGTAAAATTATTATGTAACATGCAACACTAACGCTGTTTTTTTGCTCTATATATGTGAAACGGATGTGATTGAATGAGCGTATCAACAAAAATGCTTGTTAAGCAAGCGCAAAACGGCAACGCAGAAGCCTTCGGCGAACTGTATGAAACGTATGCCGATGAATTGTATCGCTATGCTTTGTGGTATCTTGGAAGCAAGGAAGCGGCTGAGGATGCCGTTCAGGAAACAATTTGCAACGCATACATAAAAATAAGCGCGCTGAAAAAAGCCGAAAGCTTCAAGCCGTGGATTTTCAAAATTCTTGTGAACTGCTGCAAGCATATTCTGCGTGAAAAAATCACGCAGAGGAACACAACGCTACCTCAAGACGAAGCGGAAGATACTTCTGCGGACTTCATTGGCGACGAGGAGCTTGCATTACGCGAAGCTGTGCTGCAACTTGAGGATGAAGAAAAAGAAATACTGCTCCTGAGCGCAATTTACGGCTACAACAGCTCGGAAATCGGCAAGATGCTCAGCTTGCCTTCGGGCACGGTACGCTCAAAGCTTTCACGCACCGCTGAAAAGCTGAGAAAAAAGCTAACAGACACAAACGCTCATTTTCCGTTATAACCGCATATCCGAAAAAAACAACGAAAGGAAGTTAACCGTGAAAAATCAGAACAACGAGGATATATTCGCAAGAATCAACAATTCAAACGCTCAGCGTCCCGAGTCACTTTCAAAAGAAAGTGCCGTTGAGCTTATCAAATCAAAGGGTATTACACCCATGCAGGAGAAAAAAACATCACGTACGATAAAGAGGATTGCTTCGGTTGCCGCCGCACTTGCGGTACTGCTTGCAGGTGCAATTGCGGTTGAAAACATACCGTTCACGCGCACTCGGCCGAGCACCATTCAGCCGACTGAGCAGACAACACTTGCAGATGAAGCAACAACCGCAACCTTACAAATCGACGACAGTATGCACAAGAAAGTCGAAAATCATTTTCTGTCATTAAAAAAAGAGATCGATAAGGAAGAAGCTACGCTCAAAGAAGGCTGGACGGTATCGGTAGCCGACGGCGATTTCTTTTTCTCAGCCGACGATATGAAAGATGCTACAATCACAACGGGCACGGTTAACGGTGCCGCCGCAAACAGAGAGAATGTCAGCCACGGTGAAACAAACACTCAGGTTGACGGTGTTGACGAGGCAGACATAATTGAAAACGACGGCACATATCTGTACACGATAAACGGCGGCTCAGTTATCAGCATTGTTGATGCCGACAGGATGAACACGGTATCTCAAATAAAAATTGAAGCTGATGCAAACGCCGAAGAAGGCACGAATCTGTACGTATCCAACATCTACCTCAACGGTGACACCTTGGTTGTTCTGTGCAACAGCTGGATAGGCGCAAACGACAATTACAAGGTTGTTGACGGACTTTACTGTTGTTGCTCATTTTACTCCCCCGACAGAGACACGGTTGTTATCACTTATGACGTAAGTGACAGAAGCGCACCCAAGGAAATGCGCCGCTTCAATCAGGACGGTCATATGATTTCATCAAGAATGGTTGGCGGAATTGTGTACACTGTAACAGAGTATAACCCCGACCTTTACACAAAAACCGAGGAAGAAGTCAAAAAAGACTGCATACCCACAGTTGACGGTGAGCGCGTTGAAGGCGTGAACATCCATTGGGATGAAGTGGGTGCTCCCGATGCGCAGACCTATGCCATTATTTCTGCATTTGACACGGCACAGCTCGAAAGCAAGGTTTCAAGCCTTGCCGCACTTGACAGTGCATCTGACGTTTACTGCACACAAAACACCATGTATCTCACCAAAAACGTATATGAAAAAGACAGAGATAACACAAAAATCAAGGCTTTTTCAATCAACGGCACTCAGCTCAGCTTCAAGGCTGAAGGTATTGTACCCGGTTACTGTCTCAATCAATATTCAATGGATGAATACAACGGATATTTCCGCATTGCAACAACAGCGTACGATTTCAGCACATACATTGACGTGAGCAGTGTATACGTGCTTGACGGCGGGCTGAACATTGTCGGTAAGGTTGAAGACCTTGCATACAATGAGGAAATCAAATCCGTACGCTTTATGGGCAACACGGCATACGTTGTAACCTACGTTAACACAGACCCGTTATTCGTGATTGACCTTTCCAACCCAACGAACCCCACCGTACGCGGTGAGGTTAAGCTGCCCGGTTTTTCAACTTATCTGCACCCCGTAGGTGACGGACTTGTGGTCGGCGTCGGTTACGGTGAAGCAAACGACAAAGGTTATACACCCGTTAAGGTTTCACTTTTTGACATAAGCAACCCCGAAAAGCCGTTTGAAATCAACAACATTGAAGTTGAATATGCTTACACGTCAATTAACAACGACCCGAAGGCCTTTATGTTCTATGCGGAAAAAGGGCTGATTGGCATTCCGCTTCAGATTCACAGATACGCACCGAACGGAGACTACATTTCAGGCGACACTTACTCCTTCATGACGTTGAAGGTAAACAAGAACGGACTTGAAAAGTACAACGGCTTTGTTCACGGTGAGGACATCACGGACTATTTCAGAGGCACGTATATCGGTGAATCTGTTTACACTCTTTCAAACACGCTTATTCAGCGCTTTGACCTGAACAACTTTGAAAAAACAGGCTCAGTTGAGATTGAGGTTGAGTAGGGTGACGAGTATAACCCGAACCCTACGGTGATGTGGGATGATTTTTTCGATAAACAAGAAAATGTAGGTCAGGAGTATTTTATATGAAAACGAAAGTCATAAAAACAACAGGAATTATAATACTTTCCGTTATTCTGGTTTATACATTTTTTATTGTTGAAGAATCTATAAGATTATCAAAAAATCCACTTGCAGAACCATTAATCGTTATTGAAGAAAACTACAGCGGTAGTGTCGGAGACGCTACTTATAAAAGTTTGGGATTTACTCTAATAACTGAATATTCTGATTTTGAGGGTTCAAGTGATAGGGTTTATCCAACATCACAAGAGTTTTGGCTTTTTGACAGATTCCTTATATGGGCATGGATATCCGATTTGTTGACCTCACCGGTATAGTTTCACTTTCGTGTTAAACTTTTTCAAAACATATCCTTGCCAACTGTTTCTCGGAAAGTTACATTCATTATACCCCATAACAAAAGAATTCGGATATTTCAACGCAGTCAGCGTGGAAATATCCGAATTTACATTTTTACTTAATGTTCTGTCTGAAAGCCTGAGTTTCAAACATCGGCACAACGTAATAGGTCTTGCCTGCCTCTGTTTCAAACGTGCCGTGGCCATCGTCAAACTCAATTGCAACGGTTTCTTCGTCGGTATCAATAACCTTGAACTTCTCGTTGTTAACAAATACGGAGCATTTTCCGCCCATAACTGAGAGGATTGTTGCTTTCTTCAGCTTGAAATTCTCCCACTCAACGTCAACGGTAAAATTACCGCGGGCTTTGATACCCGTAATTTTACCCGTTCTCCACGTGGGCGGCATTGCAGGAAGCAGATAGATGCAATCCTTTGTGCTTTGAACAAGCATTTCTGCAATACCTGCGGTGAATCCAAAGTTGCCGTCAATCTGGAAGGGAGGATGTGTGCCCCACATGTTTTCAAGCACGCCGTGTTTGAAAATCTCATTGATAACAGATGCGCACATGCCGCCATCACCGAGACGAGCCCAGCAAAGCAAGCGCATTGCCATCGCCCAGCCTGTGCTTCTGTTGCCGCGTTCAACAAGTGAATGCTTTGCGGCGGCACAAAGGTCGTGCTGTTCTTTTGTGAAGAACTGATAAGGATAAACACCGACAAGGTGTGAAATGTGCCTGTGCTTTCTGTCGATATTGTTGAGCTTCCTGAATTTTCTGTCAAACTTGTCCTCGTCAAACCACTCTTTTATCTGACCGTCTTTGCCAATGCTGAACGGTTTGAGCATGGGAAGCTGTTTTTCAAGCTTTTTGATAAGAGCTTTGTTTACAGCCTCTCCCCTGCCTGCATCTATAAGGTCGTGTGCAGCATCAATCACGTCGGTGTAAAGGCCGTAAACGATTGTCTGGTCGTATGTATTACCTGCAGTAACGGGGCCGTGTTCGGGTGAGAATGACGGTGAGCTGACAAGTCTGCCCGTTGCTTTGTCCTCAGCAAGAATCTGTGACCAGAGCAACGCACATTCTTCCATGATGGGATAAATACGCTTTTCAAGCAGGTCGATGTCACGCGTGAAGGCATAGCAATCATAGATGTTCTGCATCAGCCACGCGCCGTTTGCAGGTGCCCACCCCCACTTCCAGCTTGAGCCGGGACCGCAGAAGCCGAGCGGATTGCTGAGTGTGTGTACCATCCAGCCCGTTGCCTTTTCAACGTCAGGTGTGCCGTCGGGCAGGTTTTCACCAATGCCGAGTGTGGTGTTGGCAACGTATCTGCCGGGCTTGAGCAAGCCTTCAATATAGTCGATAAGGGGCGGTGTGGTTTCAAAAAGGTTGGTGGTCAGCGCAGGCCAATAGTTCATCTGCAGGTTAACGTTGAGGTGGTAGTCACAGTTCCATGAAGGATTGTTAACTGCATTCCAAATACCCTGAAGGTTGGCAGGCAGAGAGCCGTCTCTCGATGAGGAAATGAGCAGATAGCGACCGTATTGGAACATCAGTGCCTCAAGCTCTTTTGAGAATTTGCCGCCACGCTTATACTTTTTAAGCATGTAATCGGTGGGATATTTGATCTCCTCCTGACCGAGATCAATCTGAACGCGGTTGTAAATTGCCTGATAGTCATCAAGGTGTGCTTTATAAAGTGCTTTGAAGCCTTTTGCGGCCGCAGCTTCAACCGTGCGGCTTGCAACCTCAACGGGATCTTCACCGCTCTTGTAATGAGGATACTCGTTTTTATAATCGGTTGCAAGGCTCATTATGATAACAACACTGTCTGCCTCTTTAACGTAGATGTGGCCTGACTTTGTTGCAAGTGTTTCGCCACCCTCGGTGATAACCTTGATAACACACGCATACTGCATGTCGTTCTTATCCGCTGATGCTTCAGCCTCAAGTCCGACGTTGCCGTTGACTGTGCCCGTCAGTTTGATGGTGTTATCTTTTGCAACGATTATGCCCTTCTGCTCAGACACAACGTACATATCAAAAGTAATTTTCGATTCATCCGTAGGTACAATTCTGCCCACAAAAACATTGTCGGGGTAGCTGACAAAATAATGCCTGTTCTGTGCACCCGAAACCGACTTGTATGACACCATTGCAGATGCGGTGTCGAGATCAAGATCTCTCACGTAGTTATCAACCGCCGCCTCGTTGCCGAACATCATATAAAGGCTACCAAATGCCTGATATGCGCCGAGTCCCCTTTCGTTACCCTGCAAATCAACCATTCTTTTGCGCGCTTCTTCGTTTTTGCCTTCACTGAGAAGCTTCTGTATCTCCTTGAAAGCTTTGCCGTTGTCATGTCTTTCAACGCCGTGGGTGAAGCCTTCAACCGCGGGGCCGCCCGTCCAGAGAGATTTTTCGTTAAATTGCAGAAGTTCGCAGTTGTGACCGCCGAAAACCTTAACACCGATTTTACCGTTACCGAGAGGCAGTGCTTGGTTTTCCCATCCGTAGTAGCTCATTTCTGCAGGCTTTCTGTAGCACAAAAACATTGTATTTCCTCCAAAATGTAATTCGTTATAGTTATAATTGAACGCCGCGGCTGTTATAAGCCGCGTGCGCTTTATTCAAAAGGTGTGCTTATGCGGCGATACCTGAAATCGTCAGGCGTTTTCTGCACGCAACTGTATCGGTAAACGCTCAACACAACACCGATTGCAAGATATGTGCAGATAACCGATGAGCCGCCGGCACTTATAAGCGGAAGCGTGATGCCGATTACGGGCAGGAGCTGGGTGCACATGCCGATGTTGATGATTGCCTGACCGCCTATCATAACCGCAACACCGCAACACATAAGAAACGCTGAAAAACTACCGGAACGTTTGCCGACGTAGACGATACGCGCAATCAACACCATAAACAACAGAATCAGTGCAACTGCACCGATGAAGCCGAGCTCTTCGCACACTGCCGCAAAAATCATGTCGTTCTGAATTTCAGGCACTGCGCCAGATTGCGTGCTTTTGCCGCTGAACAAGCCCTGACCGAAAAGTCCGCCCGCCTTGATTGCGGTCTGCGCGCGTTGCTGCTGATAGATTTCATCGGGGTATCTGTCGGGATATATCAGCGCAAGGAAACGGTTGCGCTGAATTGTGCCGAACACCTTGTACCATATCACCGGCACTGCGGCGCAGCAGATTGCCGCACCCGAAACAAAATAAAGCCAATGAACACCCGCAATAAACATGAGAATAATGAACATCAGCATGAAAACAAGTGCTGAGCCGAGGTCACCCGTGAGCACAACAAGCACAATGGGTATACCTGCATGAACGCACAGCAAAAACACATTGAGCAAACTGTTTATGTCCCTTTTAACCTTTTCAAGATGCCATGCAAACGTGATGATAAAACCGATTTTAACAACCTCTGACGGCTGGAAATACAACGTCTCGGTGATTTTAAACCACGAAATAGCATCGTCTCTGCCTTGCGGTGAGCTGCCGAAAGGAAACAAAAGCAGCATAACAATAACACAGCCTGCGGCAACAACAGGCCATAGCTTCAGCATAAAATCATAGTCAATGAAAGACACAAACAGACACACGCCGATTCCGAGACCTAAGGCCAAAAGCATAACGTAGCCGTCTCTTGATATCCAACTGCCTTCGGCAATTTTTCGGTATGTGGTGCTTGTGACCATCAGTGTACCAAAAGCAGACAGAAGCATGCAGATAAGAAGCAGGACTTTATCTGTCTCCCTGACAATCCTTTTCAATGTTCGCATTATATTCAATCCAATCCGATTATTTGGTAAAAAGCACTGTTTTTGACATTATAATATGTATATGTGAATTTTTCAAGCAAAACCCTTTAACTTCAGTTATATTTATGCTATAATTCTTCCATATTCAGTTTTTGAGGTGTTTTCATGTTCAGCGTTGTCACGTCAAGCCCTGCCGAAACGGAGGCTTTTGCTTCAACCCTTGCGCAAAAAATGCCAAAGGGTTGCACCGTAGCTTTTTTCGGCGGTCTCGGTATGGGTAAAACCGCATTTGTCAGAGGCTTTGCCAAGGGTCTCGGGCTCAACTGTGAAGTCACAAGCCCCACCTTTGCACTTGTGCACGATTACGGCGGCAATCCCCCACTTTATCACTTTGACATGTACCGCGTTGAAACATGGGACGACTTATATTCAACGGGTTTTTTCGACTACCTTGAAAACGGTGCTTACCTTTGCATTGAGTGGAGCGAAAACATTGAAGGTGCTCTGCCCGAAAACCGCTTTGAAGTCACAGTTGAACGTACCGAAGAAGAAAATCAACGAAAAATCACCGTGAAAGGATGCGGAGAATATGAGAATTTTATCTGTTGACAGTTCTGCAAAATCAGCCTCCGCCGCTTTGACGGATAACGGCAGAATCATTGCAGAATGTTACAGCGATGCAGGGCTCACACACAGTAAAACGCTGATACCCATGATTGACGGCGTGTTCAAAAATGCAGATACGGACCTTTCCACCGTTGACGTTTTTGCCGTCACACACGGTCCCGGCTCATTCACCGGCGTCAGAATCGGCGTTGCGGCAATCAAGGGACTTGCAGATGCGCTGGGCAAAAAATGCATCGGCATTTCAACACTTGAAGCAATTGCATGGTCACTTCAGGGCTTCAACTGCATCGCAGTGTGCGCAATGGATGCAAGATGCAACCAGGTGTATACCGCTTCGTTTGCAATCAACGGCAACTGCATTGAACGTCTCAGCGAAGACGAGGCAATCTCCATTGACGAGCTTCTTGAAAGATTAAAGAACATAGAGGGCGACATTTACTTCGTCGGTGACGGCGCGAAGCTCTGTTTTGACAAATGCACGCTCAAAAACGCACACCTTGCCCCTGCCCACATCGTCCTCCAGCATGCAGGCTGTGTGGGTCTGTGTGCAGAAAAGAAGTTGGAAATCCAAGCCCCTGTTGATGCAGGGCAACTCACGCCCGTATATCTTCGTGTTCCGCAGGCGGAGCGCGAGCTGAAAAAAAGACAAAATACCGAAAGGAAGGATTAACATGATAGCATTAGGAGCTGACCACGGCGGTTTCGCACTCAAAGAGGAGATTAAAACTTATCTCGACAGTAAAGGCATTGAATACAAGGACTTCGGCACATACACACCCGAATCAATTGACTATGCCGCAATTGCACAAAGAACCTGCCTGAGCGTAACAAGCGGTGAATGTGAAAGAGCAATTCTCTGCTGCGGCACGGGCATCGGCATCTCCATGGCAGCAAATAAGGTCAATGGTATCCGTGCGGCATGCTGCTCAGATTATTTCAGCGCAAAATTCACAAGGCTTCACAACGATGCAAATGCACTTTGCCTCGGCGGCAGAGTTGTTGGCGCAGGCCTTGCATGCGAGCTTGTTGACGTTTTCCTTTCAACTGAGTTTGAAGGCGGAAGACATCAGCGCAGAGTAGACCAAATTTCTGCAATTGAAAACGGCGAAACCCTCTGATATTTAATTCAAGAAAGGATGTTTTCAATGTCATACATTAAAAACGAGTTTTTCTTCCCCTCAGTTTCCGGTCTTTGCGACATTCACGCCGCGAGCTACAAGCCCGACGGTGTTACCGTGCGTGCCGTTTTGCAGATTGCTCACGGCATGGCTGAGCATTTTGAAAGATATGAAGCTTTCATCAGCTTCCTTTGTGACAACGGCATTGCGGTTTTTGTCAACGACCATGTCGGCCACGGAAAGAGCATAAAAAACGACAGCGAGCTTGGCTTTTTCGGCACTGCTGACGGTAGCTGGAAAAACTTTGTTGAGGATTGCCGCAAGCTCACCCTTATTGCAAAAGAAGAGTATCCCGATGCACCTTACTTTTTCTTCGGTCACTCAATGGGCTCATTTGTTGCAAGGAGCTATGCCGCAAAATACGCAAACGATATCACAGGCGCAATTTTCTGCGGCACTGCAGGCGCAAACCCCGCTGTCAGTGCAGGCATTGCAGTTGCAAAGCTGATTGCAAAATTCAAGGGAGACCATCACAGAAGCAACCTCATAAACGGCATGGCTTTCGGAGCATACAACAAAAAGTTTGAAGGCAGAACACCTTTTGATTGGCTGACAAAGGACACTGACATCGTTGATAAATACATTGCAGATAAATACTGCGGCTTCCTTTTCACCGCCTACGGCTACAGAGATATGTTCGGTTTGCTCGGATACGTTTCATCAAAGGAATGGTATGCCTCAATGAACAAAAACCTGCCCGTATTCCTCATTGCAGGCAAGGACGACCCCGTCGGCAACTACGGCAAGGGTATTGAAGAGGTTAAGAATAAGCTTTCAGCCGCAGGTGTCAAAGACGTAAGCATGACACTTTACAACAACTGCAGACATGAGATTCTCAATGAAAGCGACACCGTTGCAACCGTTGAATCCGACGTTCTCAAATGGATTGAAAGGTATATCTGATTATGATAACAAAAAACGACAACAAAATTACAATCAGCAACAGCCTTATTTCCCGTGAGTTTTTAACCCACGGGAAAAAACTTAATGTTGGCAAAATTGAAAACCTTATTTCAAAAAAAGTCCTTACTCCCACGTCAAAATCAAAAGCATTTGAACTTGTTTTCAGCGGATTCCCCAAAAAGAAGTTCGGCAGCGGCAACATGACACTCAGCCGCACCGTCACAGAAGAAGGCACAAACTCCGACCGTGTTGACTTTGTGTTTGAAGATATCAGCGTTTCAGGTGCAAAGCTCACCGTTACACTCACCGTCACCCTCGGCAACAATGACAGATATGTCCGCCAGCAACTCAGCATAGCCGGAGCAGACAAGTGCACTGCAAAGCTCGAAACCATCAGCATTGATTTGTTCGGTTACGGTTCAACACTTAAAACATGGCAAATACCCAAACAGAAAAGCTGTGCTTCCACCTCAAATGAGGAATTGATGTACGGTCAACCCGTGTATGTGGACTCCATGTTTTTCGGCTGTGAATTTCCTGCCGCAAGAAATTCACTCAGAAAAAATGTTGTCAGCCTTCAATATGCAAACGGCAGACCGCTTTGCGACATCTGCACAAACGGCGTGTTCACCTCATGGCCGTGCATCGCAGGTTGCGCCTCAAGTGACAACACCGAGGTTATCACCGCTGACTTTTTTGAGTATATACGCACCATCGCTGTGCCGTCACCTTTCAGGCGGCAGTATAACTCATGGTACGATTACATGTACGACATTGACGATGCGAGCCTTGAAAAATCATTCCTTCAAATTGACAAAGGTTGCGCCCGCTTCGGTGTGCGACCGCTTGACGCTTTTGTTGCAGATGACGGTTGGAATGACTACGACGGCAACTTCTGGGGCTTCAACAAGAAGTTTCCTGATGAGCTTTTCCCGTCAATGAAGCTTGCTCACTCACTCGGCTCCACCTTCGGTCTCTGGTTGGGTCCCCGCGGCGGATATAACAATCAGGTCTATTCCTTTGCCCAAAACATTGAAAAAGCAGGAATGGGCCACGCCAACAAAAAGATGCGCGACATCTGTGCCGCTGACCACACTTATCAGAAGCATCTCGGGCAACTTCTTGTAAACTTCACAAACAGCTTTGATTTGAGCTATTGGAAGCTTGACGGCTTCTGCCTTTCCACGTGCGAGCACAAAAACCACGGGCACATGACCGGTGGTAAAAACCATGCGTTTTTCTACACAGACCTTTGGGAAAACTGGATTAAGATTTTCACCGCACTGCGTGAAGCGAGGCAGGATATCTGGCTTAATACCACCTGCTACGTCAACCCGAGTCCATGGTTTCTGCAATGGGTGAACAGCGTGTGGATTCAGAACAGCAACGACGTTGGTTTCTGTGATAAATCGTCTTTCGGGCAAAACCTCGGCGGAAACGACAAAGACCGCATGCTCACCTACCGCGACGACAGATATTACGATTTCTACAACGTACGTCAACTGCGTTTTCCGCAGTCAAACCTTTACAATCACGACCCGATATATGCAACCACGGCAAAGGTCAGCATGAGCGGCAAGGATTTCCTTGAGTTTCTGTTGTTCAACGCGTGCCGCGGCACTGCATTCTGGGAGTTGTATTATTCACCGACAATGATGGACGACGAAAAGTGGGCATATAATGCCGCCGTGCTTGAATGGGCGGAAAAATACAGCCACGTTCTTTCCACCTCGCGTTTCATCGGCAACAGCCCCAAAAGCGGTGACATATACGGCTACAGTTGTTGGAAAAACAACTGCGGCATTGTTGCATTGCGTAATCCGTCAGCTAAAACAAAAGCCTTCACTTTTACGCTCAACGAAAGAAACGGCGTAACCTCGTCAGCGCATAATCTTTTGTGCACAGACGTGCTCAACGGCAGCGAAATCGGGGCATACTCATACAACGAGAGTGTAAAGGTCACGCTTGAAGCACATCAAAGCATTTTCATGAGCTTCGGTGAAAACAAGCTGCTTTGTATACCTGACGCACCGCCCGAAACCGTGCTTGTTACGGGCAATCTGCTCAACACAGAGCATGGCTTTGCCGTTAAAGCAGACGTACCGCAAGGCACAAGCGGCACACTGTTCGCTCAGGGTGAAGACGTTGTGCTAAAAAAAGAAGTTGACGGCACCGTCGTATTCAGCTTCTGCAGCTTGCAGGTACAAGTACGCCTTCAGCCGAACACAGCCGCTGTTATTACAGCGGTGCGCGAACGCAACGGAGCACTGAAGCTCTATGTTAACGGCAAGCTTGAAAACTGTGCCTACACGCAGGAAAACGCCGCGCTCAAAATTGATAAGCAAGCCTTTGTTATCGGCACAGATGCTCAAATCAGCGTGTATGAAGGTGCACTTTACTATGACGAAGTGTGACTTGACACAACCGCGTAAAAAAGATATAATACTGTAAGTTTTTATATTGGGGAGAAGAACATGAATTATAAAAAAACATTGGCCGCAGTTGCAATAACCGGACTTTGCTCATTTGTTGTTGCTCGCCTCGCTTCAAAAGACAAGGACCTTCCCGCCGTTTGCTCATGCAAAAGCAAATGCAACAAATATGAAGGTCTCACCGTTACGGCACACACGGGATGCATGGACACAGCAATGAATTCTCTCGAATCCATACACGCAGGTGTGGGCAACGGTGCCGATATTGTTGAATTTGATTTGAGATACGACCAGAACAACGTTGCAGTGCTCTCACACGACGATGTTACTGCCAACGCAACACCCGTAACGCTTGAAGAAGCGTTCGCCGCCGTTGCAGAATATGACAAGCTTGTTATCAACATCGACGTTAAGGACACAACCTATCTTGAACAGATTCAGCCCCTTGCTGAAAAATACGGCTTGTCCGAGCGCATCTTCTTCACGGGCATCAGATTCAGCGATGCAAAAGCCGCAAAAGAAAAATGTCCCCTTATCCCCTATTATCTCAACATTGACATTGTCAAGCCGATCAACACATCATCAGCTTACATCAAATCCGTCATCAGCCGCATTGAAAAATCAGGTGCAGTCGGTCTCAACGCCAGAGCTTCAAGGGTATCATACAAGCTTGTTTCAGCAGTTAAAGCCGCAGGCTATCCTGTGTCACTCTGGACACCGTCCACCTCTGAAGAAATCAGAGCTGCACTCCCCCTTCAAGCTGACAACCTCACAACGCGCAACCCCCAACTGCTTTGCGAAATCATCGGAAGATAAAGGAAGGTAAACTTTATGTCAATGCCAAAAATCATATCTCATCGCGGTGCCAACGTGTACACTCCGCAGAACACCATGCCTGCATTTGAAATGGCAAATGCTCTGCATGCAGACGGCTTTGAAACCGACGTTCACATGACAAAGGACGGTGTTCTGGTTATCTGCCACAATTACACAATTGAGGCAACCTCAAACGGCAACGGTGAAATTTCCGAAATGACGCTTGAACAGCTCAAGGAGTATGACTTCGGCAGTTATTTTGCACCGAGATTCAAGGACACAAGAATTCCCACGGTTGACGAGTTTCTTGAATTCACAAAGACAACGAATATCTCCGTACTCAACATTGAGCTCAAAAGCCCCCGCGCCGCTGAGACGGACATTGTAAAGAAAACAATTGCCGCAGTTAAAGAGCACGGTTTGTGGGACAGATTGCTTATTTCCAGCTTCGACCCCAAGCTTCTTGTTCAGGCAAAACAGATTGACAAAACCTGCAAAACAGGCTTCCTTTACAGCCCCGATAGATCAACGTCAATGCAAATGTTCCGCCGCCCCGTTGAGTTTGCAAAGGAAATCGGCGCCGATGCTCTTCATCCTCACGAGGTATACATCAACAAAAACTATGTCAAAAATGCGCACGATGCAGGCGTTGAAGTGAACGTATGGACAGTTGACAAGGTAAGAAGCATTGAAAGAATGATCCGCCACGGCGTTGACGGCATCATCACAAACTGCCCCGACGTTGTGGGCGGACTTGTGTATAAACACACAGAAGAATAAACAGCAAAACCACCGATTCGTTAACTGAATCGGTGGTTAATTTATTGTGCGTAGGTTACATCAGCGCTGACATTATACCGTAGTAGTAAAAATCGTCATAAAAGAATTCCTCTGAAAGTACAACCAGCATCGGCAGTATTGCAATTGAAGCAATAATCAATACCGCCTGCAAAGCAAACAGAACCCATGCCGCTATGCCAAGCTTTTTGATGAGCCCGTCATAGTAGTTAACCTGCATGAAGTCGCCTCTTTCAGCAAACAGGACTTTACGCTCAAAAAGAATGAGTGCGATTGCGGCAAGAACAAGTGAAAGCACACTGCCCGTCAACGCAGAAAGAGCAAATACGGCATAGAGCCAAACCTTGCTTGTTACAGGCTTGTTCTGCTGAGGTTGCGGCGCATAGTACTGCTGAGTGTTGCCGTAATCAGCTTGCGGTTGTTCATAGTGTGAGTTTTCCTGCTGAACGGAGCTGCGGCAAATAGGGCAAACTGCAGCACCGTCGGGTATTGTACTTGAACAGGTTTTACAAATCATATTGTACCCCTCTCAATCAAATTATTTTTCGCCTGCAATTTTTTTAAGTCTTTTCATAACGTCGTTTGCTCCCCTGCCGAAATAATCGTGAAGCACCTTATATTCGGCATAGAGTTTATCGTAAACTGCCTTGTTTTCTGCAATCGGCTTGTACACAACGTCTTTGACCTTGCCCATGTTTCTGATTGCCTGCTCCATGGTCACTTTGCCCGAAACGGCGGCACCGAAAATTGCACTACCGAGTGCGGGTGACTGTGCTGAGGCGGCAATTTTGATTGTTCTGCCCGTAACGTCTGCATAAATCTGCATCATCATTTCGTCCTTATCGGCAATGCCGCCTGCGGCGAAAATCTCATCAATGGCAACTCCGTTTTCCTCAAAGTTGTCAATTATCATGCGTGTGCCGTATGCGGTGGCTTCAATAAGTGCGCGGTAGATTTCCTCAGGCTTGGTCAGGAGAGTCATACCGAGAATCATGCCCGTGAGGTTTGCATCAACAAGCACACTGCGGTTACCGTTCCACCAATCAAGTGCAACAAGACCGCTTTCGCCGACTTTGAGCTTCTTTGCTTTTTCGCGCAGATACTTGTGAATGTTGACACCCTGGGCCTTCGCTTCCTCCACGTAGCGTGCAGGAACACAGTTTTTCACAAACCAGTCAAAGTGGTCGCCTACGCAGGACTGACCTGCTTCGTAACCGAATTTGCCGGCAAGCACGCCGTCTTCAACAACGCCGCACATACCGGGTACGATGTGTTCTTTTGAGTCCATGAGAATGTGGCAGGTTGAAGTACCCATAATCATAAGGAGCTTGCCTGCATCCGTGATGCCGACGGCAGGAAGTGCAACGTGTGCATCAACATTGCCGACTGCAACGGGTGTACCCTCTTTAAGACCTGTAAATTCTGCCGCTTTTGCGGTGATTTCACCTGCTTTTGAGCCAAGGGGAAGAATATCAGTTGACACCTTTGTGCCAATGATGCCGTCGAGCTTGGGGTCGAGAGCCTTGAAGAAATCGTTTGAAGGATAACCCTCGCTCTTGCTCCAGATAGCCTTATAGCCTGCGGTGCAGGAGTTGTGTGTTTCGTTGCCGGTGAGCTGCCAAACAACCCAGTCTGTTGCTTCAACAAACCTATCTGCCGCATCGTAAATTTCGGGTGCCTGCTGAGCAACCTGCATTACCTTTGGAAACAGCCATTCGGAAGAAATCTTGCCGCCGTAACGGCTGAGCCACGTTTCGCCTCTTTCAGCGGCAAGCTCATTGATTCTGTCTGCCTGAGGCTGAGCGGCATGATGCTTCCACAGCTTTATGTATGCATGCGGCTCTTCCTTGTATTCATCGAGGAAGCAAAGAGGTGTGCCGTCTGCCTTAACGGGAAGCACGGTGCATGCGGTGTGGTCAATGCCTACGCCGATAATCTGTGATGCATCAACGCCTGACTGCTTAAGCACGTCGGGAATAACGTGCGCGAGCACGTCAAGATAATCCTGCGGATGCTCAAGCGCAAAGTCCTGCCCAAGCTTTTTACCGCAGGGAAGCTGCTCTTCCATAACCGCGTGAGGATATTCAAAAACACTTGTACATATTTCATCACCGGTGTTAACGTTAACCAACACGGCACGGCCCGAAAGTGTGCCGAAATCGACACCGATTGAATAAAAATCGCTCATAAAAAATCATCCTTTCAATATCTGTTCTTCTTATTATACAAAAGCTGAAAGCCATTGTCAATTATACGTTTTAATCAAAAGATAAAATAGGAGGTCTATACAAAGACCTCCCGTCAGGTTGTCGAAAAAACAGCATTGTTGTTCTTGTGCTTTTATCGACAGTCTGACGGGCGGTCTGTGCAAAGACCGCCCGTAATATTATCTGAAATTGTCAAGCAAAAGCTTTGTGAGGCTTTCGTCCGAAAACGGCTTGGGATAACCTACAACCTTGACTTCCTCCTGCGCACGAAGCACAATCTCCTGTGCATCCGCTTCGTTGAAAGCAACTGCTTTTTTGTCGATACCGACACAAGCAATAAGACGGTCAACTTCGGCAATGAACTTTTCGGCATCTGCAGTTTTGTTTGCGCTTTCTTCGCAGATTCCGCAGTATACAGCCATGCTTGCAAGGTCGTTGCAAATTTCAGGCATGTTAGCCCTGAGCACTGAAGTGAACACACTTGCAATTGCCGCACCGTGAGGCAGATTATAAAGCTCACCAAGTCTGTGTGCAAGCGCGTGAATGTAACCCGTGCTGATTCTTCTGAAAGCAACGCCTGCCTCATGTGAGGCTTCAAGCAAGGCAGTGCGGGCGGCAATATCGTCAAGGTTATTGCATGCTTTTTCAAGGCTTGAGAAAATCTTACGTGCAGCAACAAGAGCCAACTTTCTGTCCTGCTCAAAGGCAACGCCAAAGGTGCTGACATAAGCTTCAACGGCATGTGAAAGAGCATCAATGGCGGTGCATGCAGTAACGTATTCGGGCACGCTGAGCGTGAGTGACGCATCAAGCGCAACCGCGTAAGGCATAAATTTATCGCTGGCGAACGCCTTTTTCTTGTGCTCCTTTGTGTCGGTAATTACGGCGAATACCGTAGATTCGGAACCCGTGCCTGCAGTTGTGGGTACAACGTAAAACGGCACGCAACGGTTTGCTTTGACGGCAAAGGTGTTGAGGTCATCAAGCTGCTTGTGTGTGTTTGCGGCACACAGAGCCGTAATTTTTGCACAGTCGATAACAGATCCGCCGCCGATTGCAACAACACCGTCGCAATCATTCTGTTGATAAGCAAGCAGGCAGTTTTCCGTATCCTCAACTGTCGGCTCACCGTTGATTGAAGTGTACGCCGTGTATTTACCGAAAGAGGAAAGCAGAGTTTTCACGTTTTCAAAGTTAAGCGCCGCGTTGAAGGTGACAACCAACGGGTTGCTCACACCGTCCGCGCTGACTCTTTCTGCAAGTTCAGAAAGTGAAGCTTCACCCGTGAACAGTTCGGTTTCACCGAGCTGAGCGTCCTGCAGACCGCCGAATGCAATTTTCTGAATCGGAGTGAGTGCACCGCCGCATGTGCGCATGGGCTTGACTTCATACTCATCAAAATCGGTGCAATGGCCGCCAAGATTCATATATCTGCCGTCAGGCTTGCTCCATTCAAAGCCGACCTCAGCCATTCTTTCAACGGTGAAGGTGCAACGAGTATCGATATATGCAGAGCGACCTGAAATAATCATGTAGAACAGATAAACTCTGATATCGCGGTCGTCCGTATTGGCAAAAACAGTTTCAATTGTTTCAAGCGTAGAAACGTGCTTATACTGCCTGCCGAGAGCATTGAAAAGCTCTGCGGTTTTGAGATAATTCGGATTATAAAGATGATAAATCTCGTTTGTGTGGCCTGCAAAAGCAAGGCTTACAAAGGCTTTTGCACATTCATCAACGGCAGTGAGGTCCATGGGATAGGTATCCATGTTGTCGTTAAGCATGCCGAGCTTCATCATTGCACGCACACGGCTCAAAAAGCCGTTTTCTTCATTGTTGCGCTGGAATTTGCCGTCACTTGCACGCCACGTGAGATTACCGATACGGTAAATGTTTGACTTGAGACCTTCCTGCCTTGCAAGCAGTACCGCTTCTTCCGCATGGTATTTACTGTGGATATATACGTTGTCATAGAAATGCTGACCGATGTTGAGGGTAAACTCATCAAAAACAGCGGTTCTGTTTTCCTGCACAACGGTTGCAGAGCCGTGAACACTGACGGTTGACGTGTGGTGAAGCACCGCATTTGCCGCCTTTGCAAAATCAATCACGTTCTGCGTGCCCTCAACGTTTGTCTTTTTGAGTTCAAGGTAATCGCCTGCATGGTGAACGTTTGCAGCAACATGGAACACTGCATCCACTTGTGATGCAAGTGAGTTATAAACGTCTGCAGACAAACCAAGGTGTGTGTTTTCAATGTTGCCCTTGATGACGGTAACGTTTGATATATCAATATCATCAAAATAATACTCAAGCTGAGAAAGGAAGCGCTCGGAATTCCTAACAAGGCAGATGGTTTTCACATTTCTTTCCGTGAGTTCTTTGAGGATGTGCGCACCCAAAAAACCTGTTGCACCGGTGAGAAGAACACATTTATACTCCTCTACCCTTTCATCGGTTGATGCTTTGATGATGCCGTTGACGTCAGGGCGTACCATATCCTCATCTGCCATTGTTTTTTCAACAACAAGTGCCAGTGAGCTGAGGAAGGGATTGTCATAAATCACCTGAGTGTTGACGTGGAGGCTGACTGCAAGCTCAGCGGCTGACAAACTGTCGCCGCCAATTGCGAAGAAGTTTTCGTTTGTGCCAACAGTATCCTTGAGAAGAATCTCCCTGACGGCGTTGCAGACTCTTACCTCTGCAGGCGTCTTGGGTTCAACACGGGGCGCCTTCCTTGAAGGTTTGCCGCTTATTCTTTTTATCTTCTGTGATGCGGTACGCTCAAACGGAATGTCGCGGATAACGTAGGTTGAAATGCGCTGATGAGGCGGTAAACCGTTGTTTACCCTTGAAAGAAGCTCCATCATTTCAGCGTCAATGTCAGTTATGTTCTGTTTTTGCATCAGTTCGTGGTTAAGGAACAGTTCTGCGCAGATTGCACCGTCCTCACCGTAAACCACAACCTCCGCAACAAGCGGCTCGGATGAAAAACGTTCCTCAAGGAATTCGGCTGAGACGTTTTCGCCGTTGTCAAGAAGAATGAGGTTTTTGCATCTGCCCGTTATGTAGAGATATCCGTCTTCATCAAAATGGCCGAGATCACCCGTATGCATCCATCCGTCGTCTGTGAAGGCTTCCTTGGTGGCTTCGGGGTTTTTATAATAGCCGAGCATTACGTTGTCGCCCTTGACAAGGAGCTCGCCGTTTTCAATCTTTGTCTGTACGCACGGTATTGGTTTACCTACAGAGCCGTGGCGGTAATCGTTGGGCGTGTTATTTGCAATGCAGGGTGCACATTCAGACATACCGTAGCCGTTGAGCACAAGCATCCCCGTACCGTTATAGCGTGCGCTGAGGGTTGCATCAAGAGGCGCACCACCTGAGATGATTTTGCCGCTGTTGCCTAAGAAGGAATGCACTGCATCGCTGACGGGAAATTCGGGATGAGCCTTGGAAAACATGATTGCACCTTCCATCAGCTTCTTTGCAAGCTGAGGAACAACAACAATGCTGTCCGGTGAAAAAAGTCTGATATCTGCAAGCAGATTCATAAGATTGTCATTGATGCAGGCAGTTGCTCCGCGGAAAATAAGCTTGAGGAAGTTTGTGTTGAAGCAAAATGCATGATGAATGGGAAGGCAGGAAAGCACACTCCTTGCGGTGCAGTTTTCGTTCACACTCATTGCAGCAGAAACAAGGTTGCGGTGCGAAAGCATAACGCCCTTCGGGAAGCCCGTTGTGCCCGATGTGAGAAGAATGGTGCACATCACATTTTCATCGGGCTCATAGTTATAAACGCCGGCAAATTCTTCAATAATATCAGCAAAGGAAATTACGCCTTCTTCCTCAACTGCGCCGTCAAGAGAAATATAAAAGCGGATGTTGGAGAGGCTTGATTTTACGGCGTGATAAAGTTCAACATGTGCTTTGTCAAAAACGAAAACATCGGTGTCAACAAAATCCATGAGTTTGCAGTTCATTTCCGTGCTCTCGTTTGCGGCAAGGGGGATGATAACACTGTTGGAATTGACCGTGCCGAGATATGTAACAATCCACTCAAAGCAAGTGGGACCTACAACGGCAACGTGAGCGCCCTTGAGCTGCTTTGCCTCAAGCATTCTGCTGAAAGCATCGCAGGCGCACTTAAGCTGGGCATAAGTTTTTGAGGCAAGCCCCCCATCAACCTTATACCTGATAAAATCTTCACCCGCAAAATGTTCATCGGCAAAGTCTATCATATTTTTAAGACTCTTGATCTGATCCAATTCCATTTCCGTTCATCCTTGTGCAATTTTTCAAACTGCTTTAAGTATATAATGTTTTTTCGAATATTACAAGACACAAAAGAGAAATATAAGTGCATTTATAAACAGAAATTAAAATTTTTGTCTGATAAATGCGCTTTTTCAAGCAATATGTCCTCCCAAAGCACCGCAATATAAGATTTGACATCACATCTTCCGCGTGGTATTATTGCAGATGTAATCCGATTCAAAGGGGTGCAAACAATGAAAGTTGAAGTCAGAGCCTATGCAAAAATCAACCTAATGCTCGACATTACGGGCAAACTCGAAAACGGTTACCACAGCCTTTTCATGCTCATGCAATCGGTTGACCTTTATGATACGGTAAAAGTCTCACTGACGGATAACGGAAAAATCACAATTATATGCAATAAAGACGGTGTGCCCTGCGACGAGCGCAACACTGCGTACAAGGCGGCGGTTGCTTTTTACGAGAAAACAGGCATCGTGAATAACGGTGTTGAAATCGCTATCAGCAAGCAGATTCCGCACGAAGCCGGTCTTGCCGGCGGAAGCGCAGATGCGGCGGCAGTGATTATTGCACTCAACAAGCTACACGGCACAAACCTGAGCCTGCCCGCGCTGTTTTCAATCGGCAAAGCTGTTGGCTCAGATGTACCCTTCTGCATCCTCGGCGGCACATGCATTGTGCAGGCGGCAGGCGGAGTTGTGTCCCCTGTTGAGCCGCTGAAGGCTTGCCACATTGTGCTTTGCAAGCCTGAATGTAACGTTTCGACCCCCAAGGCATACGGCGACTATGACAACGCGCCGCACATACGCCACCTTGACAAAGAGGCCATGCTTCACGCCGCGGACAACGGCGACTTTGAAATGATCTGCTCACTGTGCAACAACGTTTTTGAGCAGGTTGTTGACGTGCCGCAAAGGGCAAGCATCAAGGCAGTTATGCGCGAATGTTCAGCAATCGCAACGTGCATGAGCGGCAGCGGTCCCACCGTTTTCGGCATATTTGAAAACGAAAAGGACGCTCAACTGTGCAAAGACAAGCTTGCAGAAGATTTCAAGGATGTTTTCATCTGCAAGCCGAGTGAATGCGGTTGTGAAATTGTGAACTGACAAATCAGAGTGATATAGAAATGCCCGAAACACACAGCTTCGGGCATTTTTAATTTTGCGCGTTTATCGACAAGCCGAGAGGGTGTTGAGAAATGTGCAGGATGGCATTTTATTTGCCCCGACGGTGTACAAGGGTACTCCGCGCGGCTGAAAAATGACAATATCATGTAAAAAGCCCAAGGCTCTCACCTTGGACTTTTTTGTATCATTTTTGCGCGTTTATCGGCAAGCCGAGGGGTTGTTGAGAAATGTGCAGGATGGCATTTTCTTTGCCCCAACGGTGTACAAGGGTACTCAGGGCGAGAAAGAAACATGACCTATTGTGCGTTTATCGGCAAGCCGAGGGGGTGTTGAGAAATGTGCAGGACGGCATTTTCTTTGCCCCGACGGTGTACAAAAGTACTCCGAGCGAGAAAGAAACATGACCTATTGCGCGTTTATCAGCAAGCCACGGGGTTGTTGAGAAATGTGCAGGATGGCATTTTCTTTGCCCCGACGGTGTACAACAGTACTCCGAGCGGGCAAAAAAATGACATAATGTGCGTTTATCAACAAGCCCTCTTATGTGAGCGGCTTGGTTTCGGTTAACTTCATGAAGTCAACCTTTTCCATACGGGTACGCGGAATTGCATCAATGTACTGAATGTCACGCGGTACGGAGAAGATAGTGAGCTTATTCTCGCAAAGTGCAATAACATCCTTTTCAATCTGAGCTTTGTCTGCATCCTTATCGTGAAGTACGCAGTAAAGTCTTACGATTTCCTTGCCGTCTTTGTAGCCCTGAACGGCGCAGCACTCGTCAAAATAGCCGAGAGTCATAACTGTTGTTTCGATGTCATGCGGGAAAACGTTGTAACCGGAGATGACAATGAGTCTCTTTTCACGGCCGCGGAAATATACGAAGCCTTCGTCATCCATGAAGCCGCAGTCACCGGTGCGGATCCATCTTGTGCCGTTTTCGTCGATATATACGCCCTTATTTTCAATACCTTCGTGGTTGAGGTAACCAACCATTACGGTTGAGCCTGTGAATACGATTTCACCGATTTCGCCGTTGGGAAGCTTGTTGCAGTTTTCGTCCCAGATTTCAGCGATGTTGCCGCGAAGAGGCTTACCAACGGAACCCATCTTGTATTCCCAGTTGGTGTTTGAGCAGTCGATAGCGCAAGCCTCTGTGAGACCGTAGCCTGCAAGGAGCTTTGCTTCTGAGCCGTATTTTTCCATAACTGCGGTGAATTCGTTTGAGAAATCTTCAGCAACATAGTCGCCGCCTGCGAACATGTACTTAATGCGGCTGAGGTGCTCGCCTGCGAAGCCGGGCTCTGCAAGGAGCTTCTTATACATGTTGGGTACACCAACGATTTCATAGCAGTTGAGCTTTTGGAGAAGTTCAACAAACTTGTCAGCTTCAAAGCGCATCATAGGCACAAGAACTGCACCGTTTACGAGGGTTGAAAAACCGCCTGCTGCAAGACCGTATGCATGGAAGAAGGGAAGGGAAACAACCTTATGGCATGAGCCGGGATTTTCGATAGGCTCGATGTTTCCGCCGATCTTAGTGATGATTTCGTTGAGGCACTTGTTGTTGTGCATGATTGTTCTGCTCTTGCCTGTTGTGCCGCCGCCGTTGAGATAAACTGCGATGTCTTCAGGGTTGTTGTGCAGACCGTCAACGGTTTTGCCTGCATATTTTGTAACGATTTCGGGATAGCCGATCCAGCTGATGCCGTTATCATCAAGAAGCTTTGCAACGTCTTCTGCTGGCTTTACGGTACCCTTTGCCTGTGCAGGCATTGCATACATTGCAGGGCATACAACAACTGCGGGTACGTTGTGTTCCTTGATGACGGATATGTATCTGGGAACGAAGCTTTCAAGCATAACAACACCGTTTGAGCGTGTGAACTGCATGGTGTCAAGAAGAACGTCGGGAGGAAGAAGCGGATGAATGAAGTTTACAATTACACCGAGCTTGTTGAGAGCATAGAAGATTGTCATGCACTCTGCGTTGTTGGGCATGAATACTGAGTAAACGTCGCCCTTTTTGAAGCCGAGGTCATTCTGAAAATAGTAACTGAGAGCTTCGATATCAGCGATAAACTCTGAACGCATGTGATCGCGGCCCATGTGCTGAAATGCAACATAGTCACAACCAAACTTTTCTGTGTTTGCGATGTAGTAATCGTAGCAGTTGTAGTCGCCTGAGGGCAGAAGACTGTCACATGCAAGAATAGCGGGTTTTTCGATCTTTGACATATCAAATTCCTCCGTTTTTGAGCCGGCAGACATACACCGACATTTATTTTTCGTTGGTCATTTTATCATACCGAAAGTTAGTTTTTCAACAGTCAGTTTGTTATCTTACTGCATGTTTGCAAACACAAACCGCCATTCTGTTGGTAATCTATAATTTGGAATTTGTTTTAATGTTTTTTAAATTAAGCACCGTTTATATCAAAAAGCGTATTTCACCGCAACTCTGTCACGGTAAAATACGCTAAAAAACCTATTGCGCATACAAACAAAAGCTATACGAAATCGGGCGTTGCAGTTTATTCTTCTATACCCAACAGATCCGCCGCGCTTCCGGAGTCGATTTCCTCAACTCCGCGAAGCTTTTTCTGAATCTGCGTGTTGCGGAACTGAGCATCATCAAGACTTTTACCAGCCTCGTCAATCTTCTTTCTTGCCTTCTGCAGAAGGTCGCCGAATTTGTCATACTGCATTTTTGCGGCTGCAAGCAGTGTGCGGATTTCCCTTGTTTTTTCGTTGATTGCCATGGCCCTGAAACCGAGCGCAAGGCTGTTGAGCAAGGCGGTGATTGTGCTCGGACCGGCAATCATTACTCCGAACTCGGAATGTGCACGCTCTGCAATACCGTCGGGTGAATTGATGATTTCACTGTAGAGCCCCTCGGTTGCAAGATACATGATTGCAAAGGGTGTTGTGACAGGCTCGTTGATATATTTTGAAACATCTTTTGCAAAGGTAAGAACGCGTCTTGACAGTGCTTTCCTCGCTTCGTTCACACCGTCACGGTCGCCTCTGTCGGCGGCATCGCACAAGCGGACGTAATCCTCAACAGGAAACTTTGAATCAACGGGCAGATAAGTGATCTTCCCCTTATCATCAGACGAAGGTATTTTAACGGCAAACTCAACAAGCTCGCGCGAATCGCCCGTGTTTACGTTGCGCTCGTACATTCCGGGTATTGTTTCACTCAGTATTCCGTCGAGCTGAACTTCTGCCCACGTACCGCGTACTTTGACATTTGTGAGAATACGGTTGAGCGCGGTGACGTTATCTGTAACGCCCGTGGACAAAACCTTCATTTCGCCAAGTGATTTATAAACGTTTTCAAGCTGTTCGGACACCGACTTAAATGAACTGTCGAGCCTTGTTGCAAGGGTGGCGGAGAGCTTTTCGTCTACGGTGACCCGCATTTGTTCAAGCCTCTGCTCGTTGCTCTGCTGCATTTTTTCAACTGCCGCCTGCACGGTTGCGGTCTGCCTTTCGCTCTGCGCAGCGGTGCTTTTGAGGATATTCTCAAGACCTGCGGCAAGGGTTTCGTTCATGCTCAGGCGCTGACGGTAGTTATCCTCATTCATTGCAATGAGCTTCTGCTCAATGCGGCCGAGAGACTGTGTCATCTCCTCCCTCTGCACACGTTGTGCATTCTGGTTTTCGGAGCGACTGCGTGAGAATTCTTCGCCGACGGTTTTGAGCATAGAATCAAAGAACCCCTTAGCCGAGCCGTCTCCTTCAGCGGAAAGATTTTTGATTTTTGTGAGCACAAGCACACAAAGCCCAATGAGTGCAAGTGTGAGAACAATGAGTATATAGAGCAAATATGTATCTTTCATTTTTACCTCCGTAATCATCAAATCTGATTTTTGTATTGAAATTATAGCAGATATACTGTAAAATGTTAACCGTAAAATTCAATTTTTTCAGAATACTTGAGCTTAAACCGTTTTTTCGGTCTGAGCACCAACAAAACCCGAAAGGAATATGGCGATTCTTTGCCGGTTAAATATAAGTTATGTTTAAAAAACTTCTCAGCACATTTGTTGCAGTTTTGATGATACTGACATTTTGCTCCTGCTCAAAAGACACAGGCGAAGGTAAGCAGGTTGTATACCCGATTGACGTTTTACCCACCTACCTTGACCCGCAAATTGTTACGGGTGAGGGCAACCGCATCATCGTGGCCAACTGCTTTGAGGGGCTTGTGCGCCTTGATGCTGACGGCAACATCGCACCAGGTGTTGCAACAAGCTGGGACGTGTCAGACGGCGGTCTCACATACACGTTCAAGCTGCGTGATGACGCCATGTGGCGTGTCCCCTCCTCTGCTGAAGATTTCCTTGGGGAAAACTTTGAGCAAGCATACGATTTCCGTGTTACCGCAGACGATTTTGTGTTTGCTTTCGGCAGGGCTCTTTCCGCTTCAACCGGCTCAGCCTATGCACACGACCTCACGTCAATCAAAAACGGAGCTGCAGTACTCAACGGCACTGTACCCGTCGGGCAACTCGGTGTGTATGCAAAGGACGACAAAACGCTGGTAATCAACCTTGAAACTGCAGACAGCGATTTTCTCTATACACTCACAACCCCTGTTGCCATGCCGTGCCACCGCATTTTCTTTGAAAAAACGGGCGGCAGATACGGCGTTGATTCAAAGCATTTCATTTCAAACGGTCCGTTTTATATCAGCTCATGGATTTCGGACGCCCAGCTCACCATAAAAAAGAGTGACGTCTATGCAGGTGAAGCTCAGGCTACGGCGAGTTCTGTATATTTTTCAATCAACAACCAGAAAGAAACGCGACTTGAGAAGATTAAAAAGGGCACGTATTCCGTAGCACCGCTCACTCAGGAGCTTGCCGCACAAGCCGCCGAAAACAAAAAGCTCACTGTTTATGAATACAAAAACATTGTTAAATCACTGTTTTTCAACTGCACAGACACTATTGCATCAAACAGAAACCTGCGACTTGCGCTGTTCACCTCGCTCAATGCCGATTTACTTCTCAACGGCATGGAAAAAGCGGACGGCATCATTCCCGAAACGTGCGTTGCAAACAGCGGCAACTACCGTTCACAAGCCGGCGCGATTACAACAATTCAGCCCGACAACGCAAAGGCGAAGGCTTTTTGGAATACCGCGCTCAAGGAGTTGAATGTTGACAAAATTTCGCTGACCGTGCTTTGCTCCACCGATGACGAAACCGCCGTAAAAACCGCGTTGCAGGATTGGCAGGCGCTTTTCGGCATTTCATGCAACATCAACGTTGAAGCGGTTGACGCTGAGACGATGAAAAAACGCGTTGAAAACAAGTCATACCAGCTCGTTTTTTATCCTTTGGCGGCGGAGTCAACGCTTGCGCTCAACACGGTTTCTCTTTTCGTCACGCAGGCAAAAGGCAACATTGCCGGCTATAGCAATGCGGAGTTTGACTCCCACATTGCAAGCATTGTAAAAGCCGATTTGAAGTCAAAAACAGCCTTGCTTCTTGCCGCAGAGCAAAAGCTTATAAATGATGCGGTTGTATATCCGATTGCCAATGTCAGTCACCACTTTGCTTCAGGTGAAGGTGTCGAGGGTGTATATTTCAATGCCTCGGGCGAGCTTGTGTATTTTTCGCAGACGTTGATTTTCGGCTAAGGTAGATTCTGTGTTGTTATATCGTCTCAAAGATTGCACGAAAATCCGCCTTGGTTATTGACAAACAATTGATACTTTGGTAGAATAACGAAGTTGTAAATATCCGGAGACGTATCGAAGTGGTCATAACGGGGCTGACTCGAAATCAGTTAGGGAGCAATCCCCCGTGGGTTCGAATCCCACCGTCTCCGCCAGAAAACAACCCACATTTGTCTACGACAAGTGTGGGTTCTTTTCAACTAAATCCGTCCTTACAGACGGAATAAATCCCACTAACGTGGGATGAAATCACTTCGTGATGAAATCCAACTTCGTTGGGACGAAGGGCGGATTTAATTTCATCTGCGAAGCAGATTTCATCCGAGCTTCGCTCGGATTTCATCGCGCTTTGCGCGATTTCATTGAAAATCATTGAAATTTGTGATATAATGTAGCCGAAGAGGTGATTGCGGTGGCTGAAAACAAGCTTGCAGATATGTCAACAGAATTTGCAATTCAAATCTTAAAACTAACTGAAAACATCAAGGGGCATTATTCTCTCTCAAATCAACTTGAAAGAAGCGGGACAAGCATTGGTGCAAATATCCGTGAGGCCAAGTATGCGCACAGCCGCCCCGATTTTATAGCCAAGTTGCAAATTGCTTTAAAGGAGTGCTATGAAACAGAATATTGGATTGAAATAGCACAAAAAGCCGGTATTATCACTGATGATGTTTCGAAGAAAGCTTTGCATGACTGTGGTTCAATTCGCAGAATGCTCATCTCCTCCATCAACACAGCAAAGGAGAACAACAAATAATGGAATATTCTATTAAAAGTGCGGACTTTGATATTTGCTTCCTGCTAAAAGTTTTCGAAACAGATATTGCATATACATCCAACACAATTCTTACCATTTCCGTTAATAGTGACGGGTTTTGCGCTAACACCGATATGGATATAGATATAAAAGAGTTTGTAGCCTTTGTTGACTCCTTATCTTCTCTCTACAAAACATTAAATGGCACAGCGCTCATCCAAGAACCATACGGTGAACGACAATTCGTTGAATTCAGCGCAGATCGATCCGGACACATTCGTATAAGAGGCGAGTTGTCTTCAAACGGTCGCAACGGGTTTGTACAAAAACTAAATTTTGAAAATTGTATCGATCAAACATACTTACCCGATTTCATCAAAAATTTATCTTTGCTTTGTGCCGAATATCGTTAACGCTACTTTTGCTTACCCTTACCTCGATTCTGCTCCGTTTGGTTACTCTTAGGCAAAGAAAAAGACCTATGCTTTGATACAAAGCATAGGTCTTTTTCAACGAAATAAATCCCTTGCGGGATTTGTGAAATGCACTTCGTGCGTGAAATACGCCTGCGGCGTGCGAAATGCCCGCGGGCGTGAGTGGATTTATTTCATTTCACTTGATGCGAAAGCATCAAATTTCACAATGACCGCAGGTCATTATTTCACATTTGCCGCAAGGCAAATATTTCACTTTCCACCGCAAACGTGATACAAGGTTGCGGTTATTTTCTTTTTATGGTATAATAGAAAAAAGGCGGTGATTGTGTGGAGTTAATTCAAGAATATCTTGCATTAGTGACTGATGTTGTGTTTCCTAAAGAATTTAGTGAAAAGGCATATTTCGCAGACTTTTCAAAAGAACACAATCGCAAAGTAACCAGAATGCGTAAGATTGCTGCTGAGATTGAGCAAAAATATCCAGAACTTAAAAGTGAATTTTGCAAAATGCTTTCTCACGAAAATGCTGGCGTCCGAATTTGGGTCGCACACCATGTTCTTGAGGTTATGAATTGCGATAAAGCTTACAGAAAAGCCGCTTTGAAAGAAATTCGTAATCAAGCAAGAACGGATAAAACTGCGAATGGCTTTGGTGAAAAAGTATGGTTAAAGGAGTGGTATAAATCCCATCCAAAGGACAGATGGATCTAAATGCACCCCCCTAAACCCAATTTGCACCCCCTAATCTCAAAAGGGGGTGCATTTGTATTTATCCGCCATCACAGCACCACCGTGAAAATGATGCTCTTGCCGTCCTCACTGCGCACGGAGATTCTGCCGCCGTTTGATTCAACCGTTGCCTTTGCAATTGACAGCCCGAGTCCGAAGCCGCCCGTTTTTCTTGAACGTGAGGAATCGGGACGGTAGAATCTTTCAAACAGGTTGTCAAGATTGGTTGCATCAAAGCCCTCAGGGCAGGTATTGTACACCTCAAAAAGAATCTGCCTGCCCTTCCTGCACAGCGTCACACAAATGCGGCCGCCGTCATTGGAGTACTTGATGGCATTATCGAAAAGAATCGATACAAGCCTGCGTATCTGAGCTTCGTTGGCAACATAATCAATCTGCGGTTGAACGTTGACGGTGAAGCTCTTGTTGCACGAGTGGGCAAGCACCTCAAAATCAGCCGCTGTTTCCGTCACGGCATTGCTGAGGGAAAAGCGCGCTTTTTCCTCTTGCGTTTTTTCCTCATCCATACGCGAAAGCGATACAAGGTCGCTGACAAGTCCGCTGAGTCTGCGCGTCTGGTTGCGGATGCTTTGTATCCACTCGTTGTCTTCCCCGCCGCTTAAAGCAAGCACATCAACGTTTGCCGAAATAATTGCAAGCGGTGTTTTGATTTCATGCCCCGCATCCGTAATAAACCGCCGCTGTTTTTCAATGCTTTTTGCCACGGGTAAGGTTGCAAGCTTCGTTAAAAAATACACCGGGAAGAAAAGCATCAGAAGAATCAGCGCAATAATAATTGCAGACACAACAGACAAAAATGACCGCGTCTGTATCTGCTCGGTGCAGTCCACAAAAATCACAAGTCTGCCGAAATATTTATCCGCCACAGCGTAACGGTAAACACCGATTTCACCGTACCTTTCACCCCTCCTGAGTGCCTTGTACGTTAGGTCAATTGCTTCGTTTGTGGAAACCGAAGCTATACGGTCAAGCCCGATGTATGCAATTGAGCCTGAGTAATCCGTCTGAGCATAAAAGTAGCGTGTTTTGAACGGCGTCTCCTCGTTGAGACCGCCTAAGCCGAAAAAGTACCGATATGCAAAGTCTGTCTGTGGAAAGGTGCCGTTGTTTTCGCAAAGAGTGTCAAGCGTGGTACGGATTTCCGCGTTGGTTTTTGAAATATACGCATAATTCATCAAACACGTAAGCGTGGCAATAACCCCGAAAACACAAAACATTGTGATTATGATATATTTTCTGTGCAGTTTTTTTATCACGTGCTTTCCCCCGTCTGAGCCTGTAAGGTGTAACCGATGCCTCTGCCGGCTTTGATTTCAACGTCCGCCCCCACAGAAATAAGCTTTTTGCGAAGGTATGAAATATATACCCACACAACGTTGATTTCCGCCTCGGAGTCATAACCCCAAATGCGCTCCATGAAATGCTCTGTGGAAATAACTCTGTTCGGATTGCTCATCAGCATTTCAAGCATCTGGTATTCTTTGCCGCTGAGCCTTATGGAGCCACGAGCACCCGTCAGTTCAAAGGTTTCACGGTTGAGTGTCATATTTGCAAAACTGAGAAGATTGGGCGAAAACTCCGCCTTTCTTCTTGTCATAGCCCTTATGCGCGCGAGAAGCTCGCCCATATCAAATGGCTTGGTGAGATAATCATCTGCGCCTGTGTCAAGCCCAACGATGCGATCTTCAATTTCCGACTTTGCAGTAAGAATCAGCACGGGCGTTGATACACCCTGCCTGCGAAGCTCACTGAGCACTGAAAGTCCGTCCATCTTCGGCATCATCAAATCAAGTATAATGCCGTCGTAATTTTCGCAAAGCCCGTAATCAAGAGCATCTGCCCCGTCATACACAGCATCCACAGAATAATTGTTATGCTTGAGGATTGTAACAAGTGCTCGTGAAAGCTCATATTCATCCTCGGCAACCAGCAAACGCAAAAAAATCACCCTTTCGTGTTAAATTTCTATATGGTTGATTGAAAAAGCAGCGGTAGTTTCCTGCCGCCGCCGAATAATTGATAAAAGGAGTGCGGCAGTTAAAGAGGGTTTTCTCAAAAAAAGGAAAAAGAGGACTGTATGGGGTAATCTGCCGCACATTTATATGATAAGCTGTTGACTTAAAATGAAATTTAAAACTGAGAGGTTTATTCAATTGACATACTTGCCGTGGCATTAAGATCAAGCCCGGCTGTATTACCTGCAAGGAATTCATAATACCCTTGCGCACCAACCATTGCCGCATTGTCTCCGCACAAGGAAAGCTCAGGCAGATAAAGCTGCCAGCCGTGCTTTTTGCAAAGAGCCTCTGTTTTTGCCCTGAGCACAGAGTTTGCGGATACACCGCCGGCAAGTACAATTTTGTCATAGCCGAGGTCGGTTGCCGCTTTTTCAAGGTTGTCAGTAAGACAGCCTGCAACCGCATACATGAACGATGCACCCAAATCTGCAATGTTGAGCTCCTCACCCTTCTGCTTCGCATTATGTATTGTGTTGATAACTGCGGTTTTCAAACCTGAAAAGCTGAAATCGTACGGGCAGCCGTCAACACGCGGATGCGGAAATTTATATGCCTTGGGGTTGCCGTTTTTCGCCTCTCTGTCAAGGTTGAGACCGCCGGGATAAGCAAAGCCCATTGCTCTTGCCGCTTTGTCAAGAGCCTCACCTGCGGCATCGTCGCGTGTTCTGCCGACAACACGGAAATCCGTGTAATCCCTGACCTCAACCATGTGGCTGTGACCGCCGCTGACAACAAGACAGAAAAAGGGTGGCTCAAGCTTTTCATGGCAAAGATAGTTTGCGGCAATGTGCGAGCGAAGGTGATGCACGGGCACAAGCGGCAAACCTGCCGCATAGGAAAGCCCCTTTGCATAATTGACACCGACGAGCAACGCTCCAATGAGACCGGGCGCGTGAGTAACCGCAACCGCATCAATGTCGCGAAGCTCCACGCCCGCATCGCGGAGAGCCTGAGAAACAACGTGAGAAATTGCCTCGCTGTGACGTCTTGAGGCTATTTCCGGAACAACGCCGCCGTATATGATGTGTTCCTTAACCTGTGACGCGATAACGCTTGAAAGCACTTTTCTGCCGTCTTCAACAACGGCGGCGGCAGTTTCGTCACAAGAGGATTCAATGGCAAGTATTTTCATTTTATATTGACCTTTCGGAATAGAATTTAGTCATAAGTATTGCATTTTCGGTGGGATGGGTGTAATATCCTTTTCGCACGCCCACGCGCTCAAAGCCGTGCTTTTCATAAAGTGAAATTGCAGGCAAATTGCTTTCGCGCACTTCAAGGGTAATGAAATCCGCATTTTCCGCACGCGCGCGGCCATCAAGTGTTTCAACAAGAGCGCAGGCAATGCCTTTTCTTCGCCACTGCGGCAAAACCGCAACGTTTGTTATGCTGCACTCGCCTGCCACGTTGTGCATTCCGCAATAGCCCACAGCTTTGCCGTTTTCAACCGCAACAAAAAAGCGGGCAAGAGGATTTGAAAGCTCAGGCAGCAGCATTTCACGGCTCCACGGCACTGAAAAGCATTCAGCTTCAATTTCCGCCACCTGCGTAAGCAGAGCTTCATTCATTTCAACAATTTGCAAGTTTTTATCTCTCCTTTTTGAGGACCCTTTACCGAATGATTTTAACACATACAATCAAAATGTGCAACGATTAAAATTAAGCTTTGAATTTATTTAATTATATTTGAAAAAACACTTGCATTTTGGTTTAAGATGTGGTATCATACCAAAGCATTTGTATCCGTCGCAACGCGGCGAGGTTTAATGTAAATCATTAAGCAGGCGGTCCTCTTTCGTCTGAACGTTATGAACGCTGCAAAAAAACGGAGGATTTTTATCATGGACGCACTCAAACTCATCTCAGACTCTTGCCTCAAGGCAGAAACACCCAAAATCGAAATCGGTAGCACAGTCAAAGTTCACGTAAACATCCGTGAAGGCGAAAAGGAAAGAATCCAGATTTTCGAAGGCACTGTTATCGCTAAGAGAGGCAGCGGCATCTCCGAGACATTCACAGTTAGACGCATCTCCTACGGCGTAGGCGTAGAGAGAGTTTTCCCTCTCCACTCCCCCAACGTAAAAGCAGTTGAAACTGTCAGACTCGGTAAAGTTCGCAGAAGCAAGCTCTATTACCTTCGTGACAGAGTCGGTAAGGCTGCAAAGGTTCAGCAGAAGCTCCGCTGAGAAACGAACAGGCAAAAGAGCAATGTGCAAACATTGCTCTTTTTTCTTCTCTGCGGCAACCACATCAACATTTTCACAAGTGAGGCATATTCGGCATGGATGAAAACACCGCGCTCAACCACGTTGTTGAGCCTGAAAAAAAGAAAAGAAGTTTCAAAGAAGCTGTTATCTTCAATTTTTATGACTTTGCCTCAGTTATGTCTGCGGCAGTCATAACAATCATGTTGATTTTCACTTTTGCCTTTAGATTCGTCGGCGTTGTCGGCACGTCAATGCTCCCCACGCTTCAGCACAAAGACTGGCTGGTTATCAGCGAAATGAGCAGAGACGTCAAATACGGCGACATCATCATCAGCACCCAGCCCAACGCTTTCAACGAACCCGTTGTAAAGCGCGTTATTGCAACTGAAGGTCAGACGGTGGACATTAATTTCAGCAAAGGTGAAGTTTTTGTTGACGGCACACTCCTCAACGAGCCCTACATCAACAACCCCACCACAAACGAGAGTGACGTTTCTTTCCCTCTGACAGTACCCGAAGGATGCATTTTTGTTATGGGTGACAACCGCCAGTTTTCATCCGACAGCCGCTCGTCTTCAATCGGCTTCATCGATGAAGACTACGTTCTCGGTGTTGTGAAATACAGAATCATTGAGCAAAAAGAAAACGGCACAGCAGGTTTCGTTCCGTTCAGCGAATGGAAGGTACACTGAAATACAACATTAAGGAGGCAAAACAACTGTTTCGTCTCCTTTGTTTTAAATATCAAACAACAGAAAGGACGGATTTGCATGGCTGACAGTCAGAAACAAACGGTACAATGGTTTCCCGGGCACATGGCAAAAACCCGCAGGCTCATCAAAGAAGGCTTGTCCTCAGTTGATGCGGTGGTTGAGCTTCTTGATGCAAGAATACCCATGAGCAGCAGAAACCCTGAAATTGAGCAGCTTACAGCAAGCAAACCGCACATCATTCTGCTCAACAAGGCAGACATTGCCGACGATAAAACAACAAAACTCTGGATTAACTATTTCAAAGGTGAAAAACAGCGCGCCCTTGCGGTTGATTGCAGAAGCGGCAAAGGCCTCGGCATTTTCAGCGACGTTGTTAAGGATGTTCTTAAAGAAAGAATTGAAGCAAACGAACAACGCGGTATGGCAGGCAAGCCGCTCAGGCTGATGATTGTCGGCATACCTAACACGGGCAAATCCTCATTCATCAACCGTATGGCAGGCAAAACCAAGGCAAAGGTTGCCGACAAACCCGGTGTCACACGCCAGAATCAATGGTTTGCAATCGGCAACGGACTTGAACTGCTGGACACCCCCGGTGTGCTCTGGCCCAAGTTTGACGATGCTGAGGTTGGCGACAAGCTCGCTTTCATCGGCTCGGTGAAAGATGAAATTCTCGACAGTGAAACAATCGCCTGCAGGCTCATTGACGTGCTTGCGCGCGACTATACACAACTGCTGACTCAGCGCTACAAGCTGACTCAGGCAGACATTGACGAAGCTGAAAACAGCTATGAACTGCTTGAGCTCATCGGCAGAAAACGCGGAATGCTTATCCGCGGCGGCGAGGTTGACACTCAGCGTGCATCCTGCGCACTGCTTGACGAATACCGTGCAGGTAAGCTCGGCAAGCTTTCACTTGAAAAACCGCCGAAAGCGGAGTAAGAAAAGCACCTTTTGTCACATCGGGCAAAAGGTGCTTTTTTCGTAAGAGAAGTATAACAGTGTGCATATTCGGCCGAGAAACGCGAAAAGGTCAATAATTTGTTATGCATCAAGCAGGTTTTGAGCCTGCTCTTTTTGCTTTAAGCTCAGAACCCGTTTATGAAATCTGCAATAAACTTCTGCATTTCCTCTTTAATCACCTGATGTCCTGCAGAAGTGGGATGAATGCCGTCAACGCTCCAATATCCGCTGTCACCGTCACTTGACAATTCATCAAACTTATCCTGAAGCGGCACAAAATCAAAGCCGTATTTTTCTGCAATCTGCCTTGATATTTCAGCCATTTTTCTTACTTCGGAGTTAAACTCAGCCCATAATTTTTCAGTGGCAGTACCTTTCAGAACAAACGGCTCTAAAATTACAATTCTGATTTCAGGCAAGCTCTCCTTGATTTCTTCGACAAGCAGCTCATAAATCATTCTGAATTTTTGGGGGCTGACTCCGCAGTTCATGGTAAGCTCGTGAGAAACGTCGTTGACACCAATGAGGATTGACATACCGTCAGGTTTTAAATTTATTATATCTTCTTTGATTCGTGCATAAACATCGGTGATTCTGTCTCCGCTTTTGCCGCGATTGATGAATCTGATTTCACCTTTGTGATTCCTTTCAAATTCACAAGCAAGAAGAAGCGCATAACCGCAACCCAGGCCGAAATTGAACTGCTCTTCATCAAATCTGCTTGCATCTGTTATTGAATCGCCTTGAAACAAAAAGGTTTTCATATCAGGAACACTCCTTTGTCAAATCTGTTCATATAGGTGTCTCAGGAAGAAAAATCATAGTCTTTCATTAAAAATACTATATCATACTTTTGCCAATCAATCAAGGCGAAGCCTTGCATATCATCAACACGCAGTGTTGTATCTCATCAAGCCGCAGTTAATACAGCCTTCGGCTGATGATATGCGCCTGCGGCGATGATATGCCAAGTCTGCGGCTTGGATAAAAAAAGAAGTAACTTTTGGCAGACAAAAGTTACTTCTTTTTTGCCTAAGAGTAACCAAACGGAGCAAAATCGAGGTAAAAGTAAGCAAAAGTAGTGTAAAAATTACCGTTGGTTGACAATGAGTAACTCTTCGCATTTAGGATATCTTTTCAGATAACTGTCTATGATATTTTTGTCTTTACTAATAATGAGAGTCCACGAACTATCAGAAGGAACAATTTCAACAGAGGAAAGCGGATGCTGGAGAGACACCGGATTTTGATAGTATCCATTATAATCTTCCGCAGACGGCAACGGGTATTTAAGTACTTCTTCCATCGTAATATCTTTTGTAAACCCGCAAAGGCAACCCCAAATCCATTGAAAATCTTCTTGTTCAATTATGGCAGATAATTCATCACCGGTTAGCCAGCAGTATTCTTGATTAAGCAGTTTTTCGATATCGTTGTTCTGCGGATAACATACGCAATCCGTAATCAGCCAATTATATTGCAGTTGCGCATTGTTAATTGCCTGAAAAACCTTGCTCACATAGGTGTAACATTTATGGTTCTTCCTATCAATGATGCCATAGGTCATTTTGAACTCTCCTTTGCTGTGTTGATGGAGGCGATAAGGATTCGGCGAATTGTACCACATTGATTGTAAAGATCAACTGCGGCTTCTCGATTCAGGATTTCCGATTTAACAAACAATTCTAACCAGTATTCTGTTTCATAACACTCTTTTAAGGCAATCTGCAATTTCGCAATAAAGTCGGGCTTTCCGTGTGCATAGTTTGCCTCATGGATATTTGCACCAATTGAGGTGGCAGAACGCTCCAATTGATTGACAAGAGAATAATGGCCTTTGATCGTTTCACAGAGTTTAATTATCTTAATAGCGAAATCCATAGATAATTCAACGAGCTTATTTTCT